>CAZZHS010000018.1:0-65772 GCA_964654275.1 uncultured Syntrophobacteraceae bacterium | reverse complement strand
TTTGGAAGAAGACCAAGGAAGAAGAACAAACATTTCCAGGCCGCCCGTTCCAGAGAACTTTCAGGTCACCGGTGACAACCCCAGATGGTGATCCCGCTGATGCTGGCAACAAGGCCCTGTTCGACAACCAACCGTTTGAGGTCTTCCCAGCTGAACCGAGAGAGAGGAACGCCCAGCCGGGAGGGAAGCTCGCAGGCCAGAGCCTTAACCGCCACCACGATTCTGGGGGGAAAACCGGGCGGGTCGCCCGGATCTGGCACAATCCGTCAGCCCATCCAGACGCTGCTCAAAGAACCTCTTGCGCCATTTACTTACGATTTGCCGAGGCATATCGACTCTGGCAGCGATCTGATCATTGGAGAGCCCCTCTGCAGCCAAGAGAACAATCTTGGCGCGAACAACAGAAAAATACGGTGCCGTATATTTCTGTGCCATGCTCTCCAGCTTCGTCTTTTCATCGTCACTCAGCACAATGCTATATGGACTCCTTCTGGGCATATCCTTCTCCTTTGGAGGGACTATGCCAAGATGGACTTTATTCTGCAACATAATACGTCATCGTATGTATGAAACAGCAGTACTTAACAGGGGAAGGAGAAACGATATAATGAAGCAAATCCTCCAAAATCTTCGCTCAGGGGAAACCAAGATAGTTGAGCTTCCTGCACCCTCCTGCTCCGGGAGGTTGATCAAAATTCAGACCAGGAGATCTCTCATCTCTGCAGGCACAGAGCGCATGCTGGTGGAGTTTTCAAAAGGGGGACTGTTGGCAAAGGTCAGATCTCAGCCGGACAAAGTGCGGCAGGTTCTGGACAAGATCAGGACTGACGGCTTGATGCCGACCCTGGAAACGGTCTCCAAACGACTGGATGAGCCTCTCCCTCTCGGGTATTGCAATGTCGGTGAAGTGATTGAGGTTGGGAAGGAAGTGACCAGCTTTAGAGTGGGAGACCTTGTGGTTTCCAATGGGCCGCATGCGGAAGTTGTTTGTGTACCACAGAACCTTTGTGCCAAGGTGCCCGACGTTGTCTCTGCTGAAGATGCCACCTTCACTGTGCTGGGGGCCATCGGGCTTCAGGGATTGCGCTTGGCTCAGCCGACCCTTGGAGAAAAATTTGTCGTTTACGGTGCAGGAATTATCGGTTTACTCACAGTACAGCTTTTGATGGCCAATGGCTGTGAAGCACTTGCAGTTGATATCAACGATACGCGTCTCCGAATGGCCGAAAGATTTGGGGTCAGAGCCTGCAACTCTGCTCAGTGCGACGCGGTGACGGTTGCTCACTCTTGGACTGAAGGTGCAGGTGTCGATGGGGTGATCATCACGGCCAGTGCAAAAACCGATGAAATCGTGCACCAAGCCGCTCAGATGTGTCGAAAACGTGGACGGATCGTTCTTGTAGGGGTCGTGGGCCTGAGTCTGCAGCGGGCTGACTTTTATGAAAAGGAACTGTCTTTTCAGGTTTCGTGCTCCTATGGACCGGGGCGATATGATGAAGTGTACGAACAAAAAGGGCAGGACTATCCCTTGGCGTATGTGCGCTGGACCGAACAGAGAAACTTTGAAGCTGTGCTTGGAACCATGGCCACGGGACGGCTGGATGTTTCCTCCCTCATCACGGACCGAATCCCCTTTGAAGAAGCAGAAGCCGCGTATTCCAGAATTTCCTCCGATGCAGCAACCCTGGGAGTGATTCTGGAATACTCCGGTGCGCCTGAAATGGGCCGAACCGTCGCTCTCCTTCAAAATCCTTCCAGACCAGAGTCCTCCTGCGTGGCTGCAATGATCGGGGCGGGAAATTTTGCCAAGATGACCATGGCGCCTGCCCTCGCGAAGACCAAAGCCCGGTGCAAATACGTTTCCGCCCGAACCAATGGGGCTGCAGCCCGGCATATTGCACAAAAATACGGTTTTGAAAACGCCACCACAGACAGCGATGCCATTTGGAACGATTTTGAAGTGAACACCGTCTTTATCACCACTGGGCACGATTCCCACGCGCGCCTGGTTTGCAGGGCCCTGCAGGCGGGAAAGCATGTCTTCGTGGAGAAGCCGTTGTGCCTTACCCTTGACGAACTGAAGGCCATTGAAGCACAATACACCAAATCAATGCACCGAGAGACAAATGACATAGACGAGATTGATCGCTCAGCCTCTTACTCGCCAGCGGAGGAGCAAAGGCGTTCACTTCAATTGATGGTCGGTTTCAATCGACGATTTTCTTCGCATGTCAAGAAAATCAAAGAAGCGCTGGTTGGTCGCGGCGAACCCCTGGCGATGAACTTCACCTGCAACGCGGGGATCATTCCACCCAGCAGCTGGGTCCAGGATCCGGCAGTCGGCGGTGGGCGGATCATTGGCGAAGCATGCCACTTCATTGATTTGCTCTCATATGTGGCTGACAGCCCGGTGGTGTCCGTTGTAGCTTTTCAAATGGAAAAGGGCGTTGCGGTGAAAGAAGACAAGATGTGCATCATCCTGCGCTTTGCAGACGGTTCCGTCGGAACGGTCAACTATTTCGGGAATGGATCCAGAGAGTATCCCAAAGAGACCCTGGAAATTTTTTCCGAAGGCAGAGTGCTGCGCATGGTGAATTTTCGTAGAACTGATGCCTACGGATTCCGAAACTTGAAGAAATTCAAGACGAGATCGCAGGATAAAGGGCATGGCGTGCAGTTCGATGCTTTCGTGAACCGAGTGATCGAAGGAGGCGATCCTCTTATCCCCTTTGCTCAGTTGTTAAATGTCACTCTTGCCAGCTTTGCTGCGGTGACTTCTGCGAAGGAAGGCAGGATAGTGGATGTGGCTGAATTATTCTCAGAGTGAACGGGTGAACGGATGCCTCCGAAAAGTTTGAGAAAAAGATCTTTTCTCTGGTAAGATTCGATATTTTGATGAGGATATTTCGAAACATTTCCCGTTGCTCGCAAATTTTGCGTTTGCTCGGCCCCGAGTGGGCCTTTTTCCGTTTGCGGCAGGCGTTGCGGTCAAAGATTGGATATTGGAAGCGAAAGACGCCGTGTACGGAGTGGACGAGAAATGCCCCTGTCGTGGTCGGCAGATTCTGGGCCATGCAGTGGCAAAGCGACTTGTCCGGCAGGGCCCGTGAGATTTTATCCGGATGTCATCTCTATTTTTCACGCCACCAAATAAAACTCGGACTAGCACCGGATTGGTTTGCCAATCCATTTGTTGCCGATAAAAACCCTGTCCCAGGCGGATTGAGTTCTGCCCATTGGTCGAAGATCAGCGATTTTGCTGCCGGTGATATCAAGGGAGTTTGGGAGCTTTCACGCTTCGGTTGGGCGTATCCTCTTGTAGCCACGGCCAATGCGAGAGGGGACCAGGAGGCAGCGGAGGTTTTCTGGCGTCTGCTGGAAGACTGGGCCGCGCACAGTCCGCCCAATAAGGGGGTGCATTGGAAGTGCGGACAGGAAATCGCCATCCGCATGTTTGCCTTGGTCACTGCCTATTATGCTCTGCAGGGCAGTGCGGCTACCACCTTTGAGCGAAAGACCCTCCTGGCCGAGATCGTGTTTCAGTCCGCCCGGCGGATCGAAGCGCACATCGATTACGCTCTGAGCCAGAAGAACAATCACGGCATCTCAGAAGCGGCCGGCTTGTTCACCGCGGGCATTTTCTTTGAAAAGGAGCATTGGATTGCCAGGGGCAAAAAACTGCTCGAGGAGCAAGCCCTGGATTTGATCTACGACGATGGTTCCTTTTCTCAGCATTCGGTCAATTATCACCGGGTCATGATTCATGTGTATCTTTGGGCCATTCAACTGGGCCGAGCCAATGGCATCGACCTTTCCAGTCAACTGCTGGAGAGGGTGCGAAAGGCCGGGCTCTGGCTCCATGCGCTTTGCGACCCCTCCACAGGGCGCTGCCCTAACCTCGGCGCCAATGATGGTGCTTTGGTGTTTCCTGTCACGCTCTGCGACTACCTTGATTTTCGCCCCACCATCCAGGCCACAGGTTCGGTGATCGACCATAAGGCCTGGTTGCCTGGAGGGAAATGGGACGGACTGGCGGAGTTCTTGGGTTCTCCTGTCAATATGGAATCTCAAGCACCCGAGTTCCAAAAGCAGGTTTCCCATTTGCAGTACTTCCGCCATGGCGGCTATGCGGTCTTTCGCAACGGTCCAACGGCTCTCCTTTTTCGGTGCCCCGAATGCTTCCGCCATCGTCCGATCCAGTGCGACCTTTTGCACGTGGATCTTTGGCGCAACGGCCTCAATGTCTTGCGTGATGGGGGAACTTACAGCTACAATTGCGAGCATCCTTGGCAGGAGTATTTCTCATCCGTTGCCGGTCACAACGCCATCCAGTTCGACGACCATGACCAGATGCCCCGGCTGAGCCGTTTTCTTTATGGAAACTGGGCAAGGCTGGATGTGGCTGTGGATGACCAAAACCCAAAGGTCAGAGCTGCCTTCGTGGACCGGTGGGGTTGCCGTCACGAGCGAACGGTGCAGCGTCGAGAACGGACTTTTACTGTGCTGGACCAGGTCGGCGGCTTCAAGGACAAGGCCGTGTTGCGCTGGCGGTTGGCACCGGACTTGGACTGGAGGCTGAACAATCTAGTCTGCTCGAGTCCGGCCGCAACGTTGAGAATCACCACCGATGTCCGGCCAACTGCGGTTCGAATCAATCAGGGATGGGAATCTCTGTACTATCAGGAGCGAACTCCCATCCCTGTTCTTGAAGTTGAAGTGGGACCCGATTGCCAAGAATTGACCACGGAGATTTTGGTTTGAACATCCTGTACTTCCACCAACATTTCTCGACACCTCTGGGCTCGACCGGAACTCGTTCCTATGAGATGGCCCGGCGTCTCGTTGGACGCGGGCATCGGGTGACCATGGTTTGCGGTTCCGGGGCCATGGCGAGGACCGGCCTCCATGGCACGCCCCGCCACGGCCTTCGCCGAGGAACTGTGGATGGCATAGAGGTTGTGGAAATCTGTCTCGAGTATTCCAACTACGACAGCTTGCCCAAAAGGGCCATAACTTTCATCAAATTTGCGTTGAAATCGTGTGCGATCGCTTGGAAAGCCGACTACGATCTGTTGTTTGCCACTTCCACGCCCCTCACGGCAGTAATCCCCGGAATTGTCATGCGGGTCTTGAAACCGGGCAGAAAGTTCATGTTCGAGGTGCGGGACCTTTGGCCGGAGTTGCCACGCGCCATGGGCGTGGTTACCAATCCACTGGTTCTCCTGGGGATGTCGATGCTGGAGAAGCTGTCATACTGGGCCATGGATGCGGGGGTGGCCCTTTCGCCCGGAATTCGCGATGGCATGGCGAGACGCTCTGCTCCCGGCAAGATGATTGCCATGATTCCCAACGGGTGCGATCTGGATTTGTTCCGGCCTGCTGCGGATGGTGAGGAAGGGGAGGACTTGCCCTTGGACATCCCCCGGTCCGGGCTGCGGTGCGTTTTCACCGGTGCCCATGGCCTGGCCAATGGGCTGCACGCGGTATTGGATGCCGCTTCAGTGCTCAAATCAAGAGGCCGAGACGACATCCATCTCTTGTTCATCGGGGACGGTAAATTGAAGCCGGCCTTACGGCAGCGGGCCGAGCAGGAGAGGCTTGACAACTGCCGGTTCTTCGACCCCATCCCTAAGACGGACCTGGCCAGAGTGCTGCGGCACACGGATGTGGGCATGATGATCCTGGACGACGTGCCTGCGTTTTACTACGGTACCTCCCCCAACAAATTTTTTGATTACATCGCGACGGGCCTGGCTGTTGTGAACAACTATCCGGGCTGGCTGGCCGACATCATCACTGAGCATCACTGCGGCCTGGCCGTTCCTCCACGAAATCCCGAGGCCTTTGCTGATGCCCTCTGTAAATTTGCTGATGAGCCCGAATTGCTCAAAGAATGCGCTAAAAATGCACGCCGACTGGCTGAGGCATCCTTCGCTCGCGAGCGTTTGGCGACGGAATTTGTAGATTGGATTGAAGAGGTTGGACGTCAAAACATCAAAGAATGAGCCATTGCTGAAATTTTCTGTGTCCATCCGCGCGTGTTTGATTGCATAGGGCTGGACGTTGAGATAGAACTTGCTGCGAATGAAAGTTGAGGAATACAGATCAAGCCGGAGGCAGATTTGGAAAGAATCAAAATCGTATCCGTCGTGGGCGCTCGGCCCAATTTTATGAAAATTGCTCCTTTCATCCAGGCCATCAAAAACCATAACAAGAATGGAAACTTAGCAATTGATCACCTGCTCGTTCACACCGGCCAGCACTACGACGACAACATGTCCAAAGCCTTTTTCGAGGCTCTGGACATTCCCGAAGCCGACATCAACCTGGGCATCGGGTCGGGCAGCCACGCGGAGCAGGTGGGGCTCACCATGATCGCTTTTGAAAAAGTCGTTCGCCAGGAAAAACCCGATTGGGTGATCGTGGTCGGGGATGTGAACGCCACCTGCGCATGCTCCATCACGGCCAAAAAGGAGCACGTACGGCTGGCGCACATCGAAGCAGGCCTCCGGTCCGGTGATATGAGCATGCCTGAAGAGATCAACCGGCTGGTCACAGACCGCTTGTCGGATCTCCTCTTCACGCCGGACAGGTTGTCCGGCGACAATCTGCTGCGGGAAGGCGTGGACCCGAACAAAATCAAATTTGTCGGCAACATCATGATCGACACGCTGGAGGCGCAACGTCACAAGGCTGCCTCCTTGAGGATGGAGGATATCGTCAGCAACAACCGCATCGACGGCCATCGGGGCAAATTCACCCGTGACGGTTCTTCTCGTTTTGCCCTCTTGACCCTCCATCGGCCTTCGAATGTGGACAACCCTGAGATTCTTTCAGACATCGTGAACTTCCTCACGGACGAACTGGCAGGGGAACTGATGCTTCTCTGGGCCGTTCATCCCCGCACCGAAAATCGACTCAAAGAGTTCGGCTTCTGGGGAAAAGTCATGTCTGCAAGAAATGTGGTCGCACTCAAACCGCTGGGCTACCATGAGTTGCTTCGTCTCAACATGGATGCTGCCATGGTCCTCACCGACAGCGGCGGCCTCCAGGAGGAATGCTGTGTGTTGGGAACCCCCTGCCTGACCATGCGATGGAATACCGAGCGCCCGGTAACGCTCCGGGAGCATGGGGGCGCGAGCGTCCTCGCAGGCAATGATGTTGCGCGCATCAGAAAAACATGTCAAGATATGCTCCAAAGGGGGCGAGCACCTGCACGGCCGGAACTCTGGGATGGAAAAACGGCACCGCGAATCGTGAAGGCCATCGTGGAAGCCGATTAGGCACATCTGCCCATGTGCTGTCACCGTAACCCCGGGTCCGTATCCGGCAAAGGCGGGGAAGAACCACGGGAACGTTCATCTTCCTCGAACCCCCCGCTTTCCAAACACCTTTGTCATCTCAAAAAACGAACTGTACGACTTGTGCGTCACCCGGGGCGCATCCCCGTTTTTTCAGGAACGTTCAGGCACAATGACTCCATCGCAAGAAATTGACAGCGCTCTGAAAGTCCCCATCAAACGGGATGCGGCGATCGCCTAGCCCGACCTGCTCACATTCCCCATGACACCTCAGTTTCATGGAAAGATCCGAGGAATTTAAAATGCCCGCTGAGACTTGTTGTCCGGAGCAGAATCGCCCATGAGCAAACTTGGCTCCTCCCGCGGCAAGCGACTGTTCGACCTGGCGTTGACCATTCCGGGGCTTCTGCTCATCGCGCCGATCCTGGTCGTCATAGCCGTGCTCGTGAGGGTGAAACTGGGCAGCCCCGTGCTTTTCAAACAGATCCGGCCGGGTCTCCATGGCGAGCCTTTCACCCTCTACAAATTCAGGACGATGACGGATGCACGGAGTTCCGATGGAAAGTTGTTGCCGGACAGCGAGCGCCTGACCCGGATGGGACGTTTCCTGCGGTCCACCTCCCTGGACGAACTGCCCGAGCTTTGGAATGTGATCCGGGGGGAGATGAGCCTGGTGGGCCCGAGACCTTTGCTGATGCAGTACCTCGAGCGCTACACTCCCCAGCAGGCGCGTCGCAACGAGGTCCGACCCGGAGTCACCGGATGGGCCCAGGTCAACGGGCGCAATGCGCTTTCCTGGGAAGACAAGTTCAGGCTCGACGTCTGGTACGTGGACAACCGGAGTCTCGGATTGGATCTGAAAATCCTTTGGATGACAATGGTCAAGGTGTTCCGTCGGGAGGGCATCTCCGGGGGTGGAACTGAAACGATGACAGAATTCATGGGTTCACCAGAGGCACTGACCGAGAGAAGTAGTTGTCCACGGGGCCTTGAGAGCTTGCCGGGGGACGGCCTCTCGGAGGTGGCGAACAAACTCTGATTGTTCCGGGCCCGTCGTCGCCTGAGGACCGCGGGACACGGTCAAGTGTCGGTTGATCGATTTCAATCTCCCCTTCAGGGTGGGTCGGGGGGGTGTCGGTGCTTGCAAGCGAATTAAACACCCCCCCTGCCCCCCCTCGAGGGGGGAATCACCGGAGAGTGATAGCATTTGCATTTATTGAAGACTTTAGTTTGTGGGCGTGAACCGAGTGATTCGAGTGCAGCTGGGGGGAATCAGCGGTGAGTGACGTTAGCCGCGTTTTTTGAAGGCTTTTTTTACGGGTGTGAACCGAGTGACTCGAGTGCAGCATGGGGAAATCAGCGGTGAGCGATGTCAGTTGCATTTGATGTCAGTTGCATTTGATGTCAGTTGCATTTATTGAAGACTTTAGTTTGTGGGCGTGTACTGAGTGATTTGAGGGCAGCGAATGAAACAAATCGGCATTTATGGGAGCAGCGGATTTGCCCGGGAGGTGGCCTGGCTCGCGGAATCCTGCGTCAACACTCATCCGCCTTACCGGATCGTGTGCTTCATCGATGACGATCCTTCCCGGCACGGGAAGCATTTGAACGGGATCCCGATTATGGGTCTCGAAGAGGCCCTGCACCGCCATCCGGGCCTTTCTCTAGTCGCAGGCTGTGAGGATCCTCAAGTCCGCGAAAGAACCATGAACAATGCTGCAGCGGCGGGCTGTGCTTTTGAGACCCTTGTCCATCCCCTGGCGGTGCGTTCCAGGTGGATCGAGATGGGGGAGGGGACCGTCGTTTTTCCAGGCTGCACCCTGACCACCAATATTCGGCTCGGGAAGCAGGTTCACATCCGGCCGGGTTGCACCATCGGTCACGATGTGATCGTGGGGGATCACACTACCCTTGCTGCAGGAGTCCATGTCTGCGGATGGGTCCATTTGGGTCGTCGGGTGTATGTGGGTGCCGGCACGGTCATCACCGGCGGAACGGAGGCCGGTCCGCTGCACGTCGGGGACGATGTGGTCATCCGGGCTGGTGCCTGCGTCACAAAATCAATAGAATCGGGAGTATGGGGAGAAATTCCACCGGTTGGGTCTGTGAGTGAAAACGCCGGGAGTGGGGAGAAGAGGGAAGAAACGACGGCATCCGCTGATCGTTTTGCCGGCTGGCGCTATCCGGTCATCGAGGAGGGCAAATTGACCCGGTACAACTGGATGGTGCAGCACAAAGACAATCTGAAACTGGGCTACAGGACCGATATCGGCGCTTTCACCTACATCAACGCCAAGTACGGCGTGACCATTGAGGATCACGTCCAGATCGGTTCCCATTGTTCCGTCTACTCCGTTTCGACCATCGACGGCAAAACCGGGCCGGTGGTCCTGCGTAAGAACTGCCGGATTGGAAGTCATTGCACCATCATGCCCGGAGTGACCATCGGCGAAGACGCTGTGGTCGGAGCCCACAGTTTTGTGAACAGAGATGTGAAGAAGGGCACCACCGTTTTGGGAGTTCCCGCCAGACCGAAGTGAAAAAATGCTCAGACAGAGATCTCACATGCTAATCATGGAAAATCAGCAGTTTCCCCCCTGGCCGATTTACGCAGCCGATGAAATTGCCGCGGTCACCAAAGTCCTTGAGTCCGGTAGGGTCAACTACTGGTCCGGGCAGGAGGGCCGCAAGTTCGAGCAGGAGTTCGCCCGGTACCACGGCGTCTCCCATGCGGTGGCTGTGGCCAACGGGACCGTGGCCCTGGACCTGGCTCTGTACGCCCTCGGCATAGGACCGGGGGATGAGGTGGTTGTCACACCCAGAACCTTCCTGGCTTCCGCATCCTGCATCGTGAACGCGGGTGCGAGGCCCGTTTTCGCCGATGTGGACCGCGATTCGGGCAACATCACCCCCGACACGGTGCGCGCTGTGCTCACGCCGCGCACCCGTGCCGTAGTCACCGTGCACCTGGCCGGCTGGCCCTGCGAAATGGACGGAATCCTGGATCTGGCACGCGATCATGATCTTTTTGTGATCGAAGACTGCGCTCAGGCCCACGGCGCGCGATACAAGGGCCGGCACGTGGGTTCCATGGGGCATGTGGGGGCTTTTTCCTTCTGCACGGACAAGATCATTTCCACGGGGGGGGAAGGGGGAATGGTCATCACCGACGATCACGATTTCTGGCACCGCATGTGGTCCTACAAGGATCACGGCAAATCCTGGGATGCCGTGTACAACAGGGAACATCCCGCCGGTTTTCGGTGGCTTCACGAGTCCTTCGGGACCAACCTGCGGCTCACGGAAATGCAGTCCGCCCTGGGTCGGATTCAGCTGGGGAAGCTCGATCACTGGCTGCAACGTCGCCGGGAAAATGCACAGGTGCTGGTGAACGCGTTCTCGCACTGCCGCGGTCTGCGGGTGCCGATTCCAGGACAAGAGATCGATCACGCATGGTACAAGTTTTATGCATTCGTGCGACCGGAGGAACTGAAGCCTGGATGGAGCCGGGACCGAATTGTACAGGTTCTCAACGACATGGGGATCCCCTGTCTGCACGGCGGCTGCAGTGAGGTGTACCTGGAGAAGGCATTCGACGGAGGACTTCGCCCTGAAGAGAGATTGCCCGTGGCGCGGGAGTTGGGGGAAACGAGCCTCATGTTCATGGTCCACCCCACCCTCACGGAAAAGCACATGAAACAGGTGGCCGATGCGGTTCGCGAGGTCATGGCGCGCGCGGAACGTTCTTGAACCGGCCCCCAGGACGTGAGCATGAACGCAGGTGAGGTGATGGACCGGTGCTCGCGTCTCAACTCTCATCCCGCCCTGTGACCCCGACAAACGAACTTGACAGCCTCCGGGATCAATGCTAGCCTAAGCCCCTGAAAAAGCGAGTTCTTCTCGCTATTTCACCTCACCCGCCTGTGTCCCTCAGGACATCAAGAATGCAGAAACAGGGGGCCTGAGTGGCCCTGTGGCATAAGAAGCTGGTTCCATCAGGTCATACCCACGGTTTCGATCATGAGCACATCTTAAATCACCCTCAAGAACGGACAAGAGTATGCTGAAAAGTAGATGCTTCGGTTTCATTTCCGCCCTCAGCCTGTTCATCGCCGTCGCCGCTTTTTCCGGAGCCACTGTGGCCGTGGCATCCACGTCTGTGGAAGTGGGGGAAGAGGTCTATGTCATTTTGAGCCGGCTGGAGGCGGAGGGGGTCATTCAGAGCGGCATTCTCACGACAAAGCCCCTGAGTCGGAAGGAAGTGGTCCGGCTGATCTTGGAGGCGGAGAAAAACGCGCAGGGACGAAGTGCCTTCATCCAACGGTATGTGGAGATCCTGAAAGAGAAGTTCAGGGCCGACCTGGAAGGGGGCAAGTATATCAAGCTGCTGGACAGCACCAGGCTTTCTCTCATTCACACGGACAAAGTCTCATCGGTCAGCCAGTCGCCCAATATCAAGGCAAACAGTTCGGAAACAGATCTTTCGTACAACAACGACGGCTACGAGTACCAGGACGGCATGAATTCCAGGATGGAGTTCCGTTCGAGGGGTGAACTGGGGTGGTTCTCCTATTATCTGAAGCCCGAAGTCAGGTATTCGGACAGTGACCTGGACGTGCTGATGGAAAAAATCTATGGCGTGCTGGCGGTCAAGGGATGGGAACTCCAGGTGGGGACCGATTCCCAGTGGTGGGGGCCTGGTTATTTCGGTTCCATCCTGCTGTCCAACAATGCGCAACCGTTTCCCATGGCAAAATTCACGAACACTTCACCGATCTATCTGCCCTGGATCCTGAAACATTTGGGGTTGTTCAAATTCACGGCGTTTGTGACTCGACTGGAGGAAGATCGGGTTGTTCCGGAGCCCTACCTTTGGGGCATGCGGCTGAACTTCAAGCCGATTCCCTATTTTGAGGTCGCGCTGCAGCGGACCGCCTTGCTGGGAGGGGAAGGGAGACCCGAGGGTTTTTCGACATGGTGGGATAGTTTCTGGGGACGCAATGAGGACGACCCCGCCAAAGGGGGTGATCAAAGGGCCGGCTTCGATGCGAAGCTGACCGTTCCACTCAAAGTGCAGCCCTTCCAACTCTATTTTGACGGGGCGGGTGAGGATGAGGCCGGGGGATGGCCCAGCAACTGGGCCTACCTGTTCGGGATCTACCTCCCCAGGATCCTTGATTTTGAGAGAGTCGAACTCCGAGCGGAATATGTGAACACCTACTACAGCAGCAAGCCCTACCTGTGGTACAACAATACCATCTATCGATCCGGATACACGTATGAAGGGAGAATCATCGGCCATCATGTGGGAACCGATTCCACCGGTCTTTTTGTGGAGGGGTCCTACCTGATCCCCGAAGTGAACGGCAGGGTTTCGCTGGGCTACAGCATGAAGGAACACAACCGCTCGGCCGACGTTCAGGAAAAAAAGAATGAAGTCTATATCAGCACCCACCTGGACGTCATGAAGTCTTTAAACCTCAGAGCCGCCTATGCCTACGGCCTGATCGACAACCTCAACAGCGTTTCCGGAAACGATAGAACCATCAACACCTTCTTTTTTCAAGCAGAATACGGGTTTTAGCAGGGGGGGAGCGGGATCGGTTCCCCTCTCGGAAAAATCCACGACACGAGAGACACTGCCGGTGCAGCTCAGAGGGCGGCTTTTCCAGCCTGGCGGCCACGAATGTTTTTCACGGCGTGGGCACCGAGCACGAGGAAGACTGACAGAAACCCGGAGGCCACCAGGGTGGCGGCGCAGATGAGCGCTCTTTTGGGCTTGTACTTGAGTTCCGGCACCCAGGGCTGATCCAGGACCTTGAAGCTGATCACTTCCTTGGCCTCGCTGATTTTGGCGAGCTCCAGCTGCTTGCGCAATTCGGTGTAGATCGCCTGCGCAGTGGCTCGTTCGCGCAGGATGCGGGCCAAGGTCAGTTCGTGGGTGGGAACCTGCTGCTCCCAGTGCTCCAGGATCTCGGTGGCGCCGGCCAGCTGTTTCTCGATGAACTCACGCTCGCGCTTGGCGTCGGTCTCATACTCGTTGTCCAGAAAATGTCGCAGTTCGGCGATCACCCGTTCCACCATGGAAGCCGCGAAGGCTGGGTCTTCATCTTCCCAGGCGATGCTGATCAGAGACGTGTCGCGGTTCTGACTCACTGAGAAGACACCGCTTATCAGGCCGGTTTGGATGGCCTTGACCACTGAAGGCTTTTCTGACGGGTCCTCGGTGAGCCAGCGCTGATTTTCCGCGTCCCACAGGTCGGGATTATAGTGCGCCAGAAGGTTGTATTTTTCGATGAGGCGCTGCTGCAGGTCCCGGCTGTTCAAGAAGGCGAGAATTTGGTTGCTTTTGCTGGACCCACCGGCCAGGTTAAGGGGCAGAAGACTGCCCACCAGGCCGGAGAGGGGGCTGCCGGTGCCCTGCTGCTCAGTCGGCAGCAGCACCGCCTCGGATCTGTAGATGACCGGGAGCACGAATAGGCTGTACAAAACGGCAGCCAAAGTGGCCAGGAAGGTGAATCCCATAATGAACCACTTGCCCTGCCAGATGATGTTCCAAAGTTCCAGGAGATCGATTTCATCTTCTTCCTGGTTGACGGCGGGATTCGGCGGGGCGCAGATCAACTGTCCCTTGGTTTGCGCGCTTGCCGAATCCGGATATTCTGCCTGCATGGGCTCCCTCGTGTTGGTTCGATCCTCAAGGTCATCCGGCGCCCGGCGTGTGCAGTTCAGAGCAGAGCAAGGGTCCGTGAAGTGCAGGGCGGCGGATTTGCGTGTATTTTCCAATGACGGAATGGCAAATGTTCCGCTGTTCCCGGCGTATAACAATTTCAAAGCTGAGAGCGCAAGAGAAATGTAAGGGTTCCCTTTCGCCACGGGGAGGTAATGCCGATGGGTGTGGTTCCTTTAAAACTATGGCCCAGCCGGCAGCCGTTGGACTTTCAAAAACCTGTGTTGAAAAAGTCGAAGGAGTTTGGAGACCGCTCACCCTGAGCGAAGTAAGCCCCGCTTTGGCGTGGCAAGGTGACCGACAAGAAACAGTCATTTTTTAGTGATTTAAGAAGCTACAACCTCTCCAACTCTACGTTCGCCCTGAGGTATCGAAGGGCGGCATGGCGTAGCAAGTGATAGCTGTTTCTTGAGACGTCTCATGGATCTGTGGTCCACCAATGTCTCTTAAAATCGGTTTCGCAAGAAACTCCGTTTTGTCCAGCCCACTCAAGCCATCAAGTTGGAGGTTGCCCGAAGTGATGCTTTTATTCTTCAAACCACTCAAAAAGGTGGTTGCCGGATACTGCTGTTGCTGTGCTCAAGCTTGCCTGGTTGCCGGGCTCACGCTGTGTTTCTTTGTGACTGGTACCTCCACGGCATGGGCACAATCCGGCACCGAGGCCGGCAGGCTTCCCGTCAGTGGCGCTGCCATCGAGACGGCCGGTGCTGCAACTCCGGACAATGCTGCCCGAGTCGCTGCTGAAGCGGCAGCATCCAGTGCGGTCGCACCGGGAATCAACTTTGCTGCGGGAGCCCGTGCTCTGACTGCGGGAGCTCTGGTACTCGGTGTTGCCGCTGCGGTTCTTACCGGTGATGGAAAGCAACTGCCTTATGGTCCCTGAGTTCAACAGATGACGGTCATTTTAAACAGCGCGAAAACGCATGTCCATTTATCCGGGTCGTGCGTTTTTTGATGGGCAAATGCCCAAAACATGCTTACGGAGCGTTTTCGGAGGTGACGCCGCTCCCTGTGCCGGGCCCGGCAAAGCGTCTGTTTTTGATCTGTCTGCCTCTACTCCTGTGGTTTCAACTAAGAATGACGGAATGTTATCGGGACGCAACATTGGGTGAACGGATATTCAATTGGGTAGGAACCGAAAATCGCTTGTCATCGGCCGTGAAATTTTCTATTTTCCGGCCTTGTCCTCTCCCTGCTTTTTTCAGGAATACCTAACTTCGAACCGTACAAGAGTTTCTAGATGCCAAAAATCGCTTCCACAATCCTGGTGTTTCTCTCGATTCTCTGGGCCGATTGCCTTCTTGCCCAAGTGCCGAGGTTTCCGGCGGCCACCACGACCCCGGATTCCAAGTTTGTCACGCCTAAAAGCATCGAGGATCTCCCGCCGCACATTCGCCAGCAGCTTCCCGAGGAGTACCGGAAAGCTGAAAGCCTCCAGGATCTTCCACCGCACATCCAACAGAAAATTTCCGAGCGGATTGAGCCAGGCAGAACCGATGTTGAGGGTGCTCCTCAACTTGAGCGTTTTCGGGAACTTCCGGAAAGAAGAGCAGAGGAATTCCTTCCGAGGCTCGAGGAAGATCGTGATCGGACAGCTTTGCAGCGGCCCGAACAGTTTTCCAGGATAGAAATCCAGTATCGAACGGGCTATGCCTCAGCACTCAGTGCCAACCTGAGACAGTTCGGCTACGAGATTTTCGAGCAGACGATCCCAAAGCCTTCACGACTGGCAGTGCCCTCCGAGGATTATGTTTTGGGCCCCGGCGACCGGATTCGGATCAGGGTATGGGGATCGAATCTCGACACTGAGTTTTCCGGTGAAGTCGACCGGAGCGGAAATATCGATGTGCCCAACATCGGGGTTCTTCCTGTGGCAGGGGTGCCGTTCGGTCAGCTGGAAGCGCTGATCCGGAGGGAAGCCGAAAAATACATCCAGGGAATCAACCTGCATGTCTCTCTCGTCGAGTTGCGCAGCCTGGAAATCTATGTGGTCGGTGCGGTTGACAAGCCGGGTCTCCATCTGGTGCCCGCATTTTCAACCGTTCTCGATGCCCTGCTTCAGGGTGGGCCTGTCCGCAGGTCCGGATCGTTGAGGTCCATTGCCCTGTATCGAGACGGCGTCCTGCATGGGGAAATCGACCTCTACCAGTTGCTGCTCAAGGGAGACCGCGAGGCCGATATCCGTCTTCAGAACCGTGACGTGATTTTTGTGCCCAGGATCGGCCCAACCGCTGCGATCACGGGGGCCTTTGCGGAAGAAGGGATCTACGAGCTCAAAGACGAACAGACCGTCGGACAACTGATCGACCTGGCCGGCGGCATTCTTCCCCAGGGCTTTGCTGGTCGGATCCACCTGCGCCGCTACACGAACAATCGAGAATTTGTCATCAAGGACATCGACACCAAGCGGGAGCGAAACTGGCAGGTGACCAGGATTGAGGATGGGGATCTTCTCGAAGTGCAGTTCGTCCTGTCGAACATGCCCAGCGTGATCCGGCTGATGGGGCATGTCCGGATGCCCGACGTTTTCAGGTATCAGCCGGGACTCTCCTTGAGAGACGTTCTGAAATCGCCGGACATACTGCAACCGGGCGCTGTGACGGACCATGCCATCCTGCATCGGTATGATCCCAAAACGGCCCGATATTCCATGTCCAAATTTCCTCTGAGCGAGGTCTTTCAGGGACGCTACAACCAGGCTCTCAAACCCTACGACCGAATCGAGATTCTGTCCATGGGCGGGCTGGGCATCCAGGAGACCGTCACGCTCAGCGGGGCGGTCACGAATCCCGGGACTCTTGAGTATCGGCCGGGTCTCACCCTGAGAGATGTCCTGATATCCCCGGACATCCTCAAGCCGGGCGCGGTGACGGATCACGCCCTGCTGCATCGCTACGACCGGGAGCAGATCCAGTTTACCGTCAGCAGATTTCCGCTGCAGAGTGTTTTTGACGGAACCTATAACCTGCCCCTTCTCCCGGAAGACCGCATCGAGATCCTGGCGAGGACGGAGCTGGAATTCAAGGAGGATGTGACGGTGGCCGGGGCCGTCATGAACCCGGGGACGTTCACCTACTTTCCCGGGCAGACGCTGGCCGATATCATGGCCCTGGCGGGGGATACCCTCTTCGGCGCGCGGACGGATCGCATCGAACTGAGCCGAAACATCTTTGAGCGCAACGAGGTGGTGACGCGGCACAGCACGCTGGACCTGCAGATCGACGGGGACTTTTTGCTGCAGCCCTACGATTACATCTTTGTCCCCAAAGTGAAGGACGCAGAACTGAAACGGACCGTCACCATCAGCGGTGAAGTCCGCTTCCCGGGAACTTACCGGATCAGTCAGAATGAACGGTTGTCCGACCTCATCCAGAGGGCCGGAGGCATGACCCCCGATGCGTATTATTTCGGAGCCAAATACACAAGCGCTGAAAGCCGGAGGATGCAGAAACAGGCCCATGAAGATCTGATCAACGAACTCGAACTCCGTTCCCAGACCGTTCTTTACGAGCAGGCCCAGGCCGGCCTGAAAGAAGACGCTGCCGCCGCCGAAGTCGGCATGGCCACGATGCGCAATCTCATCAACCGCTTGCGGGCCATAGAGCCTGAAGGCCGGGTGGCCATCGTTCTGGCTGATCTGGACGCTTTCAAAGGGTCGGTTTACGATTTCGAACTGGAGAATGGAGATACTTTGCACATCCCCAAGCGTCCCAACTTTGTGGCCGTCAACGGAAGTGTGTTCTCCCCCAGTTCTTACCTGTATGAAGCCAACAAAACACCGGCCTACTACCTGGCAAAGGCCGGCGGACCCACTAAAACGGCTGACAGGAAACATATCTACGTCCTCAGGGCCAATGGAGAGGTGGTCTCGGCCGCCCAGTCCGGAAGGTTTGGGGGCGGCTTCAATTCCCTGGTCCTGATGCCCGGCGACCAGGTCGTGGTGCCCGAAGACCTAGAAAGGGTTCCCCACATGAGAAAAGTGAGGGACATCACCGATATTCTTTTCAAGATCATGACCTCGGCGGGTGTCGTCATCGCGATCCTCTGACGGAACGGCCCCCGAAGTCTTTCTTGCATGTTTCATCCTCGCCGCTGCAATCCGGCGGCGTGAATGAAACGGCATGGTTCACGTTCCCAACACACCCCACACGCATCCGATCGGATCCAATGCTTTTTATTTTCCTGTCCATCCTGTTTGCCCTTTCCTGTGTGTGGCCCGCACAGGTTTTGGGTGCGCCAGATGCCTCCAGGCCCCTTGCCTCGCTGCAATCCTACACGGGACTCTGGCACATGCCCAATGCTCGCGTGCTGCCGGACTGGAGCATCCGGCTCAAGTACGGCTACGACGACCCGTGGCGTTATTATGGCGGTGCCCTGGGTCTTTGGGATCGGCTGGAGATTCACGGTCAGTTCACGGATGTCACGAGTGTCGAGCGTTTTCCCGGTGAGGGTGGGGGCAGTCTCAAGGACCGCGTGGTGGGGGCCCGGCTGGTTCTCTTCAAAGAGGATTCATTTCGGCCCCAGTTGGCCATCGGCGCCTTCGACGTCACGGGCTCGGGGTATTTCAGTTCGCGCTACATGGCGTTGTCCAAAATGATCGGACCCTTCGACCTCACCGTAGGGCTCGGCCAGGGGATCCTTGCGGGGGAGTATCTTCCGGATGCGTCCATGGCCGGGGACTCAAACCCGGCTTTTTCCTTTCTGACCTCGAGCCTTTTTCGTGACACCGAGCCCTTTGCAGGCCTTGAATACCACGTCACTTCCGACTTCACTCTCACTGCCGAATATTCGCCCATTGATTATTCCAATCTGTTGGGAATGAGAGACCCAGCGGGCAACACCCTCGAAAAAGGACGGGACCTTCCCCTCAACATCGGTTTTAAGTATCGGCTGACCCCGTACATTCACACCCAGTTCGCCCTGATGGGTGGAGATTCCGTGGCGGCCGGCGTCAGCGCGGAACTGCCCCTCAACCCCGAGGGCCTGCTCGTCTGGAAAAAGGTCCGCCTGCAGGAAGCCGGAGAGAGGGAACGCCGACTGGCTCACGAAGCGAACAAGGACGAACTGGCTCAGCTTCTGGGCGAAAAGATCAAGGCAGAGGGTTTCGAACAAGTATCGGTCAGGGTCGCCAATGAGTCCGTGTGGATCGAGGCATTCAATTCGGTGCACTTGTCGGATGCCAGGGCTTTGGGGCGAATGGGGCTGACTGCGGACCAGCTTCTCCCCGAGCGCATTTCGACCCTGTATCTCAACTTGAAAGAACACGGCAGGGTCGTCCAGAGCCTGCGGACCTCCCGGGCCGATCTGCGAGCTTTTCGGGAGAGCCGAACGGACAAGGACAACTTTCTGACTTTTTCCAGTCTGGAGCTGTACGCTGACAAACACTGGCAAGAATTCGTCTCCGGGAACATGGAAATCGGGAGCGCCGACGTTAAAGACAAGCGGGTCCACTTCGAAATAAATCCAAGGGTTCGGTCGTTCTTGAACGACCGGAACGGCTATCTCAAACACAAGGGCGTTCTGGAAACCCGGGCCGACTTGAACCTCTGGACGGGCGCCCGGCTCAGCGGGCAGTTCGACCTGACCCTTTTCAATGAATGGGATGAACTGGCTTTCGAACCCCTTGAGCCCAGTCCGACGGCCACGGACATTGCCATGTACGAAAGGGAGTCCGAACCGAGATTGAGCATGCTGGCCCTCGACCAGTATGTGAACCTGCCCTGGAATGTCACGGGCCGGGCAAGCGGCGGCATGTTCGAATCGGCCTACCTCGGTGTCGGGGTGGAGGCCTTTCGATACTTCCGGGACGGCTTGTTCGGCATCGGCGTGGAAAGCCAGGCCGTCCGAAAGCGGGACACCGAGGACAATTTTGCGCTTCGAGAAGATCACGAGGACTGGTACTACACCGCTTTCCTCAATCTTTACGGTCAGCTGTGGCCAAGCCAGGGACTGGAAGGAGGGCTCAAGGCCGGGCGCTTTCTGGGGGGAGATCCCGGAGTCCGGTTCGAGCTGCGAAGATCCTTCAAGTACTTCACCATCGGGGGTTGGTATACACTGACCGACACAAGTGTTTTCCAGTCCAGCGAAAACCGGGGTCACCAGCAGGCGGGTGTTTACATCAGTATCCCGCTGGCGCTATTCAGAAAGTCGGACGTGCCCGGGCATCTTCGATACACGATGACCAATCATATAAGGGATACGGGCCAGACGGTGCGCCAGCCAAGTTCTCTCTACCCCATGGACCCCTGGTCAACACCGGCTCACACCAGGCGGTATCTCGAGGACATGAGGATCCATCCATGATGAAATTTCTTGGAACATCAAAGCAATGAGATATCCTGAGGGAATGCGGGTGCTTTCGGCCCTGTTGCTTTTTGCTGGATTGTGCGTGGGTCTTTCGGTCGGCTGTTCGCCCAGGGCCCAATGGCACCATCCGAGCCGCCCGCAGGCGGACCTGCCCCGTGACCTGCAAGAGTGCGAAGTGATTGCAAAGGAGTTTGCCAGGCAAGCCTCTCTGACGGGCGAACGGGAAGATCCGGCCACCCGGATCAACACCCTGAACGCCTGCCTTTACTCCAGGGGATGGTCCGATCTGCCTCGGGGGGATGAGGGGCAGGGAGTGGGTCAAGCCTCCCCGCCGGCATTTTATGCGCAAGGCAAGGTGACCGGTTTTGGTCAGGAAATCAGGGTCCCGCCAGGGTTTGCTCTGCTATCCGTTTCAACCGCGCCATCAGGCCCGACCATCACTCGGACTTTCTCTTTTGAACGCGATGACACGCACATGAAGCTCCTGTTTCAGGAAGCCTTCCGGGGCGCGTTTGAGGAAATGGAATATCCTGTGGTCGAGCCTTTTTTCCTCTACCATCGGGGGCAAAGGTCAAGAAAAACGCCCCTGGATTGGGCGGTCTTTGCAGGGGAGATTCAAAACGCATGGGTGATAGGGTATGGGGCTTACCTGCGTGTGAATCGAAAAGAAAGGGTGACCCTGGTGATCACCCGTCCTCTCCCGAATCCGGAAGAGGCGCCTCCCGTTCCACTGAGGCTCAGCCAGGAGCAATACCAAGCCGCCGAGCTCTTTAAAGAGGAATGGTCCTCGTGGGCGGAGGCAAACATCTCGGCTGATCGCCGGCCTTTGCATTTGCCTGATGTTTTGAAATATTGACCTGCCGAGGATCATACCGTTTGAGGAAGAAGGCCCTGCATCTCATCGTCCCTCCCCGGGATCAAGGGATACAAACTCTTCATGAGTCATTCTTTCGAGATTCTCCATGGTGAGAATTGGATGGGGTTATTGTCTGGATCTCCAAATGGAAACTCCCCATTATCCCGCTGGATTTGACCGCGCCCCTTTTTCTTCCGTGAATTGGTCCCCCATATGTGAGACAGAAGTCCCACACCAATATCCCCACAAAAGCAAAAGGGATTACGAGCTCAGTCTCATAACCCATTGATTTTCAAGGAATTGGCGATGGGATTTGAAGCGGCAGGCTGCTGATCAGAAATCAGTTTCAATAGCTTTTCCTCATTTTTCCTGGTTAATATATTCTTCGACAATTCAATGACTTTTGGGTGACCGTCAGTGTAGGGCATAGGACGAGTTTTACATGTTTTTCGCATTTCGCGTACACTGTGCGCGCACCGCCAATCACGATTTACGGGGAGGGTGCCATGGCGATTCAGCTTTTCCGGCTGAAGGGCAAGAGCTACTCAGCCACCGCCTCGAAGCAGTGCCGGAGCTGCGGGGAACCCTTCGCCAAGAATGACCGCAGGTATCGCATCGACGTTTCCGTGAAAGGCCGGAGGATAATCCGTTTCACACACAGTTTGGCGCCGGCAGGGGAGATCGAGAGCTCCCCGAAAACCGACATGCTGCGGAAGGAATTCGACATCACCGCGCACAAGCCGAATAATTTCATTACCTTCAACCACGTCTGGGAGAGGTACCTGCCCTCGGCCAGGGAACACAAGAAGACGTGGCGCGATGACGATTACCACTATGG
Source organism: uncultured Syntrophobacteraceae bacterium (assembly GCA_964654275.1). Lineage (GTDB taxonomy): Bacteria > Desulfobacterota > Syntrophobacteria > Syntrophobacterales > Syntrophobacteraceae > SLCH01. Next base: position 43,741 of record CAZZHS010000018.1, on the reverse strand, counting down.
CAAGCACATTCAACCCAGGTTCGCGGAAACGGCCTTTGAAATGATCATGCCCTTTGAGATTGAAAGATGAAAACGGAGTTCAAGATAGGACTCAACCATCACGGGAGGCCCTACAAACCGGCCACGATCAAGCACCCGCTTGTGCTGTTGCGGCGGCTATTCAACGTGGCAATCAAACGGGCATGTTCCAGGGTACCAACCCCGTTTCCAAAGTGACCATGCCGCGTAGGGACAACCAGAAAACCGAGTTTCTGAGCGATGAAGAAGTGGAAAGACTTTTTTCGGTACTTGGAGACCGGCCTTGCAGGGAAAGTGCCGTATTCGTCAAATTTGCCATGTTCTCAGGACTGCGGCGCGGGGACATCCTTAAGTTGAGGTGGGATGACCTGGACTTCGAACGCGGGTTTGTCACCCTGCGGGAACCAAAAGGGGGGAAGACCGCCACCATCCCCCTACGTGATGAAGCCCTTTCGGCCCTGCGGGAGCTGGAAATCCGAAGTGAACTTGTTTTTCCAGGGAGGAGCGGCGGAGAGCGCATAGATTTCAGAGGACCATGGCAGCGTATCAGGAAAGCGGCAGAACTGCCCGAGGACTTCCGTTTTCACGGACTACGGCACCATTTCGCATCAACCCTCGTGTCCAACGGCGTTGACCTGGCCATTGTGCGGGAACTCCTGACCCACTAGGACATGGGGACCGCTCAAAGATATGCCCCCTGGCACCGGCTGCCGTGAAGCGCGCTGCACAGGAGAGCGGGAAGCTTCTGAAGGGCCGAAAAACGAACACCCTTCTCCCCTTGCAGGGGAGAGAACAGGAGAAACCATGCTAGCCGTTGAACTGCCCAAGGACATTGAAGCAAGGTTGGAACGTCTTTCAAGGAAGACGGGCCGGAGCAAGGCCGATTATGTCCGTGAAGCCGTGATTGAGTACCTGGAGGCTCTCGGCGATGAAGAGATCTTGAGCGAAGAGGCAATGAATGCCCTGACCGAATCCGAAGACGACATTGCTCACGGCAGGACACAATCCCTCGAGGATCTTCGCCGGGAGATGGGGTTGTGAGGGTTGAAATCACCAGAAGGGCCAAAAAAGACCTTTTGAGATTCGACCCAAAAACATGTTCGAGACTTCTGGAAGCTCTCACCGGTCTACAAGAGGAACCCCCAGGCGGAGACGTGAAGAAGCTCAAGGGCGTGGGCCCGGATCACTGGCGGCTTCGTGTGGGGGATCTGCGCGTCATTTTCCGAGTCGATCCGGCGGCGGAAACTGTTTTTGTCTTGCACATTGGTCACCGGCGCGAAGTGTACCGATGACCTCACCAGCTTCCAGGGATAGGTTACGACTGATCATCGGAGCCGAAAGCCGGGAAATCCCTGCCCGGTCTTCCTGGACCCTCATCGGGAGCGCACAAGGAAGGCGCGTCATGCCGCAGGAAAAAACTTCCGAGTCCCTGCCCGCTCACGCAGATGGGCCTCGTGAATCCCTTTGCGGCGAAGAAGCGCACCCAGTTCGGCTTCAGAGACGCAGGCGGCCTCCAGCACCAGGTTGAATTTTTCTTCCGGGGTCCAGTCCGCCGGTCTTTGGGCCGTCATGATCGCTCCTTTTTCTGTTGGATTGCCCGTCTTGGGGAAGTGGGGCGTTCCAACCAGCATCTCGAAGTCGGTGCGAGAGGATGGTTTGAGGAATCCTCACCTCGTGGGCCGGCGCATTGGCCGACAAGCCTCGCGGACCCGTCATCTTCTGGATCATGATGGACCTCAGGGACTGAGAGTATTTCACACGTCATCCTTTTGCCCCCTCCTGGAGATGGATCATGGAGTTTTTTTATGGCTTCAGGCACCTTGGGGGAACAGCTCAGTGCGAAAAACCATCCAGGCGACAACTACGTTAACACAGGGGGAGTTTGGGGACTTTCATTGAGGCGCTTATGTACCGAGCAAAATTGTCATTCGCGTACGTACTGCGTACATAAAACGCAAAGGGGCTAGCCGGTGTTCAGCTAACCCCTTGATTTTCCTGGAGCTGGCGATGGGATTTGAACCCGCAACCTGCTGATTACAAATCAGCTGCTCTGCCGTTGAGCTACGCCAGCGACTGGTGTTCTGTAGAGTCGCTTTTCTATAACGATTTCTCTTCCAATTCAAGGGAAAAGTGCCCTGAACACTGCTGAGACCGCCGGTTGCGGGCAGGGAGATCTCCAGCGGATGGCCTGTCCGGCATTTGCTTTTTGAGCCTCCCCCGTCGGGCCCTTTGTGGGGTGCCTGCAAGCCCGGACGGATCAAACACCGGGAAATCAGGGCTCCAAACCGCGGGAATTTTCGGCCGTCTTTCTGAGCACTGCCGTGCGGGTTCCCTGGCTGCAGGAGCCTCGAGTTCTTGGTGGCTCCGGTTTCTAAAATTATTGCAAACGAAGCTTCCAGATCGCCTCGGCAAAATGTCTCGACAGGGATTCGCTTTGTTTATGCACGTAGATGTCTCCATCGGGTGTCATGCCCCGAAGAAGGCCGTCTCTCAGGAAGCTTTTCAGGAGCACCACGCCGATGAACGTCCGGTCCAGGGCGGCGGGAAGATCCTCTTTCATGTTGTAAATATCATGAAGCTTCCAGCCCTGCTTCAACAGGGATTTGATGAAGTTCAGCACCCTGCCCAGCCGCAGCAGGGTGACGGCTTCGTCCCGGGTAGTCGTGTGGGAAATGGGCGCTGCCGTCGAGCGCATGAGGGAAAAATTCCGTGGGAGGAGGCCGAGACGGCGGCACGTTTCAAAATCCCGGCTGCCCGGAGCCGGATAATAGAGGGAAACACCCGCCAGAACGGGCCTTTCGGCCAGAAACAGCAGGTCCTTCAACGAATCCTCCGCCGTCTGCCCGGGAGCTCCCACCAGGATGTAGCCCACTCCCTCCATCCCATGTTTTTCCGCCAGCCGGCACGCCCGGTCAAAGGATTCGGACACATCGCGCCGCTTGAACCGTTTCAGCTGCTCCAGGCACGTGGTTCCCAGGGAGAGGTTGAGCGTCCTGAAGCCCGCTTCCTTCATCGCCTTCACCACCTCCGCATCCAGCGTCGGGGGATACAGGCCGTTCATGGCTCTCAATTCCACGCTGCCTCTCTCAAACCTCCGGGATATATACGCCAAGAGGCCGAGGAACCACTGCCTGTCGAGGGAGATGTTTTCATCCTCAAAGTCGATGAAACCGATTTCGCCGCATTGAAGGGCTGTTTCCACCTCCTCAAAAACCCGCTGGAGGCTTCGCCTGCGGTAGGGGATGCACGACGTCCGGCTCGTGGAACAGTAGGTGCACTCAAACGGACATCCTCGACTGCCCACGAGGGTCAACGTGCCTTTTTTCCCTCTTCGGTAGTGCCTGGCGTCCAATAGCTGGTGAGCCGGAAGGGGGATCGCGTCGAGATCCCGGTTCACCTCCGGCGGGGACACTCGAACACTGCCCGCTGAATCGCGATAAACGATTCCGGGAACCTCGCACGGCGATTTTTCATCGCGAAGAGCTTTTGCCAGGAGGACCATGGACTTCTCGCCCTCACCGCGCAGTACGTAGTCCACGGCTTCGCATTTCATGACCTCCTCCGGCAATTCCGTGGGATGATGACCACCAACGACGATGATGCACCGGGGGTGACGTTCCTTGACGGCCCGCGCGCATCGAAGGGCGCAATCGCTGTAGGCCGTGAAGAGCGATGAGATGCCGACGAGCCACGCACCGGACTTTCGCACGCATTCGGCGATGTGTTCGTAGCTGTAGCCGTAACGGCGGTATTGATGGAAGAGGCCGAAAGGCGACCGATCGGGCCTTCCGTAGTAATCCTTCAAGTGGTCCATTTCCCCGGGCAACGGAATGGGGCGGGTCCTGTCGGTGGCCAGTCCGTCCAGAATTTCCACCGTGAAACCCTCGGCCAGGAGCGAGGCCGCGATGGAAGCCAGACCGTAGGGAACCGTCCGCTTGGCGGTGAGGTAGAAATCTTCGATGGGCGGCTGCACGAGCAAAATGTCTGTCATCTCGGACTCATTGGAGATCGAGGGGCGCTCCACGCTGCGGGAAGCGGAGGTTTTTCACAGGCTCACCAGAGGATCCCGATCGATGGACAGCTGGACGCGGCGCATCCGAGGATTTCGGCTGCTCTCTTTCAGAACGGTTTCCGTGAAGATCTGCAGATCCTGGGATGTCCAGGCCTTCACGAAAATGTGCCAGCGATATCGGTTCTTGAGCTTGGTCAGAGGTGCGGGGGATGGCCCCAGCACCGCCACGTGTCTTCCTGCACTGCGAAACTCCCGGGCCACTTCTCTGCAGAGTGCCGCCAGCTCAAGGGCGCCTTCCCGGGTTCTTTCCTGGTCCGTGGAGGTGACCAGCAGCTTCAGGAGCCGCGTGTAGGGCGGGTATTGGAGCCTTTCCCGTGATTCCAGTTCCTTGAGGCAGAAATCGTCATAGTCCATGCGGCGGACGGCTTCGAGGGTGTAGTGCGTCGGATTGTACGTCTGCAGAATAACCCGGCCCGGCTTGATACCCCGCCCCGCGCGGCCCGCCACCTGGATGAGCAGCTGCACCGTCGTCTCCCCCGCTCTGAAATCCGCCAGCTGCAGGGACGTGTCCGCATTGACGACACCCGCCAGGGTGATGTTGGGAAAATCATGCCCCTTGGCCACCATCTGGGTCCCGATGAGGATTTGGGCCTCCTCCCGGCGCATGCGGTTGAGGCACTGGACGATCTGGCCCGGGTGCGTCACGGTGTCCCGGTCCATGCGAACGGTGGACACGCCGGGGAGGATCTGCCGCAACTCTTCCTCGACGCGTTCGGTTCCAAACCCAAAGGGAAGGGGAGGCGCCAGGCCGCACTGGGGGCATTTGTCCGGGACCGGACGCGTCTCACCGCAGTAGTGGCACAGCAGGTGATTGGCCTGCTGGTGGTAGGTCATGCTCACACTGCAGCCGCTGCACTGCACCACGTGGCCGCACGCGTTGCAGAGCAGAAACGTGGCGAAACCCCTCCGGTTGAGAAACAAAAGCGCCTGTTCCCCGGCCGCCGTTGTCTCCCGCAAGGCCTCCTGAAGACGCCGGGAGAGGATGCGATGCCGGCCCCGCTCTCGTCGCATGTCCACCGTCTCGATGGTGGGCGGCGGCCGGTCGTGGATGCGCTCCTCCAGCCGCAGGGTGGCATAGCGGCCGGTGGCCCCGTGAAGAAAGGTCTGCAGAGAGGGGGTCGCCGACCCCAGAACGATGGGGATTTTCAGGAAATTCGCGCGCACGAGGGCCACATCCCGGGCATTGTAGCGCAGGCGGTCCTCCTGTTTGTAGGCGGAATCATGTTCCTCGTCCACGATGATGAGCCCCAGACGGGCCAGGGGGGTGAAGACGGCGGAACGAACGCCCAGTACGACCCGGCGCCGGCCGTGCACAATTTCCTGCCACATGTCGTAACGCGTGGAAGGCGGAAGGCCGCTGTGCCAGACAGCCAGGCCGGTTCCGAACCTGCGACGGAAAAGGGCTTCCAGCTGCGTGCTCAAGGCGATCTCCGGCACAAGCACCAACGCACTTCGCCCCGCCCCGATGGTGTGCTCCACGAGCCGCAGATAGACTTCCGTCTTGCCGCTTCCCGTCACTCCAAAGAGGAGAAAGGGCTTGAACCCCTCTGCATGCAGGGAAGGCTGCACCCGCTCCAGAGCTTCCTGTTGCTCCGGGGTCAGCGTCAGCTCCGCTTCCGCGGGCAGGGTCTGAGCGGTGTGAGATTCCCGAATCTCCTGGCGGGAAAAAATCCGGATGCAGCCCTCGGCGCTGAGTTTTCGAACCCAGTAGTCCAGGTTGGAAACCTTCCGGCGCAGCGAGCTCAGTGAAACCGTTCCTCCCTCCTTTTCAAGGGCCTCCAGGAGCTGCAGCAGGTTCTTGTGCCGCGGAGCGACCTTTTCCGGGCGGTGCAGCAGTTCGATGCTCCTGGTCATTCTGGACCCGGGGACGCTGTCCGCCCATCTGTGAATCCGTTCGATGACCCGCTGGTCTTCAAGACGCCGCAGGCGGGCCCGGATGTTCTTCAGGGAGGGGAAGAGGGCCTCAAGCTCCTTGAGGGTGACCTCGGGGTTGCGGCGGATGTGAACCAGCAGTTCATCCGCTTCCAGGCTTGACGAATCGGCGGTTTCTTCGTCCAGGGCTCGAAATGCAGGCTCCGGGGGGTGGGCCAGTCCTGCCGGGAGGCATGTCTGCAGAACTTCGCCGAGGGGGTAGAAGTAATAGCGGGAGGTCCATTCGCAGAGATGGATCAAATCCTGCGGGACTACCGGAAACGAATCCAAAGCGGCCAAAATGGAGCGGGGTTTGACAGTTTCGGGAAGTGAGGGAGGTTCGCTTGAAATGGAGAGCACCAAACCCATCGTCTGCCGCCGCCCTAGAGGCACAAGGATCCGCATTCCCGGCGTCAGGGTGCCTGCGAGATCGGGGGGGACGCGATAATGAAGTGTCTTCTGGAGCGCACTGAAAACGGCCACTTCGGCCCAGAGCGACGGGGGGGCGTCATTCATTCGAAGCTGTTTTCACCACTTTTCTGGAGGCCGGTCCCGTCTCATTGCGCAGTGCGGCGAGCCTCTCGTCCCGGGTCCTGTGAAATTGAGCCAGTTGGGACTTGGGGATGGACTGGGCATGAGGAAATTCGGTTTTGAGAAAATCGATGGGAGTCCCATTTTTGTAGAACCTGAAGTCCAGGTGAGGCCCGGTGGCCACGCCGGTTGCTCCCACATAACCGATCACCTGGCCCTGCTCGACCCTGCTCCCCTTTTTCAACCCCCCGGTAAATTGGGAAAGATGGCCGTAGGTCGTTTTATACGTCGCATTGTGCCGGATTTCCACAAAATTGCCATACCCCCCCTTCCACCCCTTGAACGTGACGGTGCCGCTCCCGAGCGCGCTGACGGGAGTCCCTTCAGGGGCGGCGTAATCGATGCCGAAATGGGGCCGATAGATTTTCAGGACCGGGTGGAACCTCCGGTGGGTGAAGGTGGAGCTGATGCGGCGATAGCTCAACGGGGCCTTGAGAAACAGCTTGCGAAGAGAGTCCCCGTCTGCGTCGAAATAGTCGCCCCTGCCTGCGGAAGACTCATGGAAAAAGGCCTGGAAGGTTTTGCCGGAAACCACCATTTCTGCGGCCAAAATGGGACCGGACTGGATGCGCTTGCCCTCGCGGACCTCCTGCTGGAACTGCACGGCGAACATATCGCCGTCTCTCAGGTCTGTGTTGAAATCGATGTCATAGGCGAAGAGGTCTGCCAAGTCCAGGATCAAATGAGCGGGGACACCCGCCTGAATGCTGGAGTCGTAAAGATTGCCGGTGATGGTCCCCCGTATCGATTCCACCAGGGTGTAGGTGGCGGCACGCTCCTCGTGGCATCTCCAGCCCTCTCCGACTCGGCGAAAAATCAGGGTGTTGCCGTTCACCGGTGCGTAAATGAATTTCACGGGGGTCTGGTCCTGAAGATTGATGCGCACCGTCAGTTCGTCGCCCGGGTAAATTTCATCGAGCCGGCAGGAATCGGCACAGGCGTTTTGCCATTCATAGACGCAATCCAGGGGGATCTTGAATTTTTCCAGCACACCATGGATCGTCTCTCCCTGCCGAATCACGTGGCGGCGGACGGCGAACCGCTCCAGGTATTCCGCTCGCATGCTGAAGCGGTCGGGGTATTCGAAAACGATGTCGGGCAGTTTTTCCCTGGCAAGGTGGGCATCGGGGGATGAGAGAAGGGAGCGCCACCCGAGACCAATGGCGGCCATGGAGATGAGGACACAAAAGGCCTTTCCCAGAAGCCTTCTGCCGCTCCCGCGGGTTCTGATCGCCTTGTTCTGCTTGATTCTGTAAGAGTTTGCGGCTTTCATTAAGATACGGGTACTAACACACCCCTCACGATGTCGTCAAAGTGAAAATCAATAGCCGGCTGAAGCGTTTTGAGGCCGCTGCGGCGGAACAGCGTCTCCCCTCTCCACCGCGCGGCCCTGGTTCCTTCGGTGCCTCCGGGTGCGCGAGGGCTCCTGAAAGCCCAATTAGTGCTTGCTATGCACCCTGAGGTTAGTGTAATTGCCTTTCCATAGAGGCTTTGGGGCAACAGACGCGACCGGTGCCCAATGAGGACAACTCAGCACAGGAGAGTGTCCATCACCCGAGTCGTCATTCCGGCAGCCTCTCAGCCGGAATCCACAACAGAAGAGAACCGGATGCCGGCACAACATCTGTCGGCATGGCGAGTGTCGAACCGGATACCTTACAGTAAGGAGCTGTACCCGGGGGGCTGCGAGTCCGTTGACCAGCCCTCGCAGAGGTCTTGACCTGCACATGGCGGATCATCATGCCCGGCGGTCCGGCGCATGCTTTGGAGTTTCCCGAGCAGGCGAACGGCAGCCTGAAGAGGGCGTCAAAAAAAGGAGGATCATATGACAAAAGCCGAGTTGGTTTCCAGGATGGCGGATGATGCGGGCATCACCAAGGGCACGGCGGAAAAGGCTTTGAACAGTCTCATCGCTGCCGTCGCCGATGCACTCGCTTCAGGGGACAAGGTCACCCTCGTGGGTTTCGGGACCTTTGACGTGGCGGAGCGAGCACAACGGGAAGGACGAAACCCTCGGACCGGTGAGGTGATCACCATTCCCGCATCCAGGGTGGTGCGCTTCAAAGTGGGGAACAAGCTCAGAGATTCCGTGAAGTGAATCGCGAAGGATTCCGCCTGCAGGGCGCATTCTCTGCGTGACGGAATCCTTCCCGACTTTCCCTGGTTCAGTCACCTGGCTGGATAGCGTGGTCGCCATGATGGTCCCGGAAGACAGCGTTGTGATCGAGCCCAGAAAGGGGCGGCTCGAGGACCCCCTGCCACCACATGCCCTCCTGGTTTTCACGCCCCAGGATCTGGTACTCCTGATCTCGGCGTTCCCCGACACCCTCTCCCCTGTGCGGGAACTCTATTTGTCCCGCGTGCATCTGGGTAACCATGAGGGGATGCCTTTTTCCGTGGTTGGCCCCATGATCGGCGCGCCCCAAACCATCCTCATTCTGGAGCGACTCATCGCCCTGGGTGTGCGGCAGGTGCTGGCGCTGGGATGGTGCGGTTCTCTGCAGCCTCAGGTGAACATCGGGGACGTGATCCTGCCGGTGGGAAGCGTGTCCGAGGAGGGCACTTCCGCGCACTATCCCGGCGTCCCTCCCGATCCCGGCCCCTCCCGGGAACTCGTGCAGCATCTGGAAACCCTGCTCGGCAACAGCGGGCGCAAAATACACAAGGGCCGGGTCTGGACGACGGACGCCCCGTTTCGGGAAACCCGCGGCAAGGTTCTCCGATACCAGGGCGAGGGGGTGCTCGGCGTGGACATGGAGACGTCCGCTCTTTTCACACTCGCATGCTATCGAAAAATCCAGCTCGCACAGGTGCTGGTCGTTTCCGATGAGCTCGGTTCACTCAAATGGGTCCACGGGTTTCGTAATCCAAAATTCAGGGAAACCCGGCGGTGGATTGTGGGAGAGGTCTGGAAAGGCTTCATTCCAGATGCATCGAAGGTTTAGGGCGAACGCACTGGTGCCGCAATGAACAAGATCGAGCTGGAAAAGGAACTGGAGTCGCTGCGGGAGGAGATCCGGCACCACGATTACCTTTACTATGCCCTGGACGCGCCCCGGATCAGCGATGCCGCCTACGATGAACTTTTTCGGAAGCTGGTTCGTCTTGAAGAGGCCCACCCCGAACTGATCACCCCCGATTCCCCGACCCAGCGGGTGGGCTTTCCTCCGCTCGACAAATTTTTGCCCTTCCCCCATGAAGTTCCCATGTTGAGCCTCGGCAATGCCATGACGGAGGGCGAAGTCAGGGCTTTCGATCAAAGGGTCAAGAAATTCCTGGGAGTGTCGGGACCCGTGGCCTACCTGGCTGAACCGAAAATGGACGGTCTGGCGGTTGAGGTGATCTATCATGACGGGCTTCTGACGGGGGCGGGAACTCGCGGTGACGGCTATGTGGGAGAGGATGTGACCCCCAATGTCCGAACCATCCGGGCCGTGCCGTGGCGGCTTTTCGAGAAAGCGGGCGGCGTGCGGGTGCCGAAGGTGCTGGCTGTGCGCGGCGAAGTGTACATGGACAAAGAGGATTTCCATCGTCTGAACGAGAGCCGGGAGGATCTGGGGGAGCCCGTTTTCGCCAATCCGCGCAACGCGGCCGCCGGATCCTTGCGGCAGCTGGATTCGTCCATCACGGCCGGCCGGCCTCTGAAAGCCTACTTTTATGGCGTCGGCTCACTGGAGGGACACGAGTTCCAGTCCCAGTGGGAGCTTCTCGAACAGCTCCGTCAATGGGGGTTGCCCGTGAATCCCAGGTCCCGCCTGTGTGCCGACGTCGATGAGGCCGTCCGTTATTACGAGGAAATGCAGCGAAGCCGAGACGATCTACCGTATGAAATCGACGGGGTGGTCATCAAGGTTAACCGCCTGGACTGGCAACGAGCCCTGGGAGAGAAGTCCAGAAGCCCTCGTTGGGCGCTCGCCTGCAAGTTCATGCCCCAGGAGGCTCAGACCCGCATTGCAGACATCCGGGTTCAGGTCGGGCGCACCGGTGTCCTGACCCCGGTGGCGGTACTGGAACCCGTCGCAGTGGGTGGGGTGACCGTCCAGCGGGCCACGCTTCACAATCAGGATGAAGTGGAGCGCAAGGGGCTTCGCGTGGGAGACCAGGTGAAGGTTCGCCGGGCGGGCGACGTGATTCCGGAAGTGGTGGAGGTTTTAGAAGCCCTGCGCACCGGTGAGGAAATCCCATTTCGCATGCCGCAACATTGTCCTTCGTGCTCGGGTCCCGTGGTGCGGCTGCCCGGTGAAGCGGTGCACCGCTGTCTCAATCGAAACTGTCCTGCCCAGATCAAGGCGGCCATCTGGCATTTTGCCAGTCGTGATGGAATGAACATCGAGGGTCTGGGCAGAAAGATCATCTCCAGTTTTGTGGACAAAGGGCTGATTCGCTCCGTGGCGGATCTGTATCGGCTCCAGGTCGGCCAGGTGGAAGGGCTCGAAGGATTTGGGAAAAAATCGGCGGAGAATCTGATCCGGGCCATTGACAAGAGCCGCAGAACCAATCTGGAACGCTTTTTGTACTCTCTGGGCATCCACCATGTGGGCAGTCACCTGGCGCAAATCCTGGCTCAGCATTTTGGAAGTCTCGACGCCATTCGCCATGCGTCCCGGGAACAGCTCACGTCGGTCTCCGGCATTGGTCCCACTGTGTCGGAAGCGGTCCTGCGCTACTTTGAAAATGAGGCGAACCAGCGTCTCATCGACGAGCTCCTCTCGGCAGGCATCCAGATCAAGGAGCCGCTTCGGGAGGAGAAGTTGGACGACGCCTTCTGGAGGGGAAAGACAGTGGTGTTTACGGGGACTCTGACATCACAGACCCGTCAGGAGGCAGCGCAGAAAGTGACTCAACGCGGGGCCAAAGTGACCGAAAGTGTGAGTGCAAACACGGATGTGGTGGTCGCGGGTGAGAAAGCGGGTTCCAAACTTCAAAAGGCTCATAAATTGGGCATTGCGGTCCTGAGCGAGGAAGAGTTTCTCAGACGGATTTCCTGACCGTCTTCGTCGGCTGATGCCAATGGAAGCATTGGGTTTTGGGGACGTCATCCGCGCAGGCCGGTGGTGGGCACTGGTGTTTGGCCGGGTCGGACGGTTGACTTCCGGTGGGAAGGAGACCATGACCCCCGCAGAACAATCATCTGGGGAGCAAAGCGAAGTGCCTCCCCGGAGGTGAGGTGAGCATGGGGAAAAAACGGGTTCACGTTTGGATCGAGGGGAGGGTGCAGGGAGTCTTTTTCCGGGCGTTCACCCGGGATGCCGCGCTCGGTCTGGGAGTGAACGGCTGGGTCAGGAACCTTCGGGATGGAAGGGTGGAAGCCGTATTTGAAGGGGATGAGGAAGCCGTGGATAGAATGATCGCCTGGTGCCGTCAGGAGGGCAGCCCTCACAGTCGCGTGGATCACGTGGAGGTGCGGGAGGAAGAGTTTCAGGGCGAATTCAGCCGGTTTGAGATTGTCAGGGGATGAGGGGATAACTGGCAGTGGGTGCCTTGTTGGAGCTTTGGGACGCGTTCCTTTCATTTCTGGCTGAATACGATGCAGCACGACTGATGGAACTGCTGCGGGAGCTGGACTGGAGTTCGCTGTTGGCCAATCCCATCGTCTGGGTGGTGACGCTTTCCCTTCTCGTCATCATGATCTGGAAGAAACAGTTCACAATGCTCGTCCTGGTTTGCTCCCTCGTGGCTTTTGTGGTGCTCCTCCAGAGCACACTTCCCCCGGAGGGCGAAGCCATGGAATTGTCCGAGATCCTCAAATTCATCGGTGGAAGCGCCCTGCTGGCGGGGCTGAACCTTTACTTTCTTCTTGTGAGGCAGTGACAATTCCCCAGCACCGGGAACCCTTTTGATCCCCGGCTCGACGGCTCTCCAACGTGCACCACCCTGCGTCTGAAGTTCGCTTCACTGCCCGGCTTTTTGAGAGGGCGCCCCGTTGACTCTCTCCTTGAGTTCTTTGCCCACCTTGAAAAAGGGCAACTTCTTGGAATCCACCTCGATGAGTTCGCCGGTTTTGGGGTTTCTCCCTTTGTACCCGTCGTACTTTTTGACTTTGAAACTTCCAAAACCACGAATCTCCAGCCGGTCACAGCGTATCAGGGCATCTTCCATGCTCTGGAAGGTGACATTGACCGCCGTTTCCGCTGCTTTGAGCGTGATCCCCTCCGCTTTGGCCAGCGCCTCAATCAATTGACTCTTCGTCATATTTCCATGCTCCTCGCAAATTTCGAAAATTCTCAGGGAATCTGAGGGGTTATTTTTTCTGCACCCTGGAGGTAGGGACGCAGGGCGTCAGGAATGACGACGCTCCCATCTTCCTGCTGGTAGTTTTCGAGGATGGCGACCAACGTGCGACCCACGGCGAGCCCCGAGCCATTCAGGGTGTGGGCCAGTTCCGTTTTAGTCTGACCCTTTCGCCGAAAGCGGATATTTGCCCGTCTGGCCTGAAAATCTTCAAAGTTGCTGCATGAAGAAATCTCGCGATAGGTGTCCTGTCCCGGGAGCCACACTTCGATGTCATAAGTCTTGGACGCTGAAAAACCCATGTCACCCGTGCACAGACTCACCACCCGATAGGCGAGCCCCAGTTCCCGGAGGATGGTTTCCGCATTTTCTAGGAGGGATTCCAGTTCATCGTAGGACGTCTCGGGTGTGGTGATTTTAACCAGTTCCACTTTATTGAACTGATGCTGCCGGATGAGACCGCGGGTGTCTTTTCCGTAAGATCCGGCCTCAGACCTGAAGCAGGGGGTGTAGGCCGTGTAGCGTCTGGGCAGTTGCTCTTCGTCCAGAACCTCTCCCGCATGGATATTGGTGACGGGGACCTCGGCCGTGGGAATGAGGTAGTAATCCAGTCCCTCGAGTTTGAAGAGGTCTTCCTTGAACTTGGGGAGTTGTCCCGTCCCCACGAGGCTTGTGCTGTTCACGATGACGGGGGGCAAAATCTCCGTGTATCCGTGCCTTCGGGTGTGCACGTCCAGCATGAGGCTGATGATGGCCCTCTCCAGGGCGGCACCCATGCCCCAGTAGACGGCGAACCTGGCTCCGGTCATGCGGGCGGCACGCTCGAAATCCAGAATCCCGAGACTTTCCCCGACCTCCCAATGGGGTCTGGGTGCAAAGGAGAATTGAGGACGTTCACCCCAAGTCCGGACCACCGGGTTGTCCTTCTCGTCCTTTCCCACCGGCACCGAATGGTGAGGGACATTGGGAATGAGAAGCAGAAACTCTCGAAAACTCTCCTCGATAGAACTCAGTTCCTGATCCAGGATTTTGATTTTCTGGGAGACCTCTTTCATCTCGTCGATGCGGTCGCCCGCATCCTTCTTCTCTCGTTTGAGCTGGGAAATTTCGTCGGATGCAACATTTCGCCGATGCTTCAACTCCTCCACCTCACGCAGAATGGTTCGCCGCTTTTCATCCAGCTGGATAAAAGGCTTGAGATCCATCTCCATCTGTCGATTGCGCAGCATTTGGCTGACGATTTCAGCATTGTCTCGGACGAACTTCAAATCCAGCATAAAACCCCTCACTGCCCGGGAAAAAATCCCGGGGGATTTGGTCCTGAAGACCCCCGGCCGGCTCTGCCGTGACAGCCCATTTGAACGGCAGGACCCCTCCGGCAGACACCACGGGTCCTCGTGTGTTTGAAAAAAGGCTCCCTCGATCCTGAGATTGGCGGCTTGTGCCGGCTGGGTGCAGGATCGTCGGTGGAATCGTTCAAAGAAAAGCAACTTACCCAAAAAAGGAGAATCTGTCAATTCCTATTGTTAGTTCAATAGGTTGTGAAGATCGGCCTGTGAGGGGAAACGTGGTCCACTCCGACTCGCGTGGACATCCACAGGCGGGCCTCACATGCAGGCCGACCCGGACCTCAATCGAGCTTGGCGCTCAGGACTTCAATGCTGTAGTCGCTGAGTGTGTTCAGTTCCGGGAGGTTGTGAAAGACGAGCATGAAGGGCACTCGGCCTCCCGGGGCTATGTGCACATTGCTGAGTTCGGTTCCCTCCCGATTCATCATCCGGTTCTGGATTTCCGTGATGGGGAGGTTGGTCAGGTCGGCCTTGCTGATGACGTTGCCCGCATAACATCTCTGGGACAAGGCGACCGTGTTGCGGGTTGTGTAAAGCTTTCCCTCCAGGAGCACGAAGCTCACAGGCTTGCTGGATTCGTTGACGGCCTCTCCCTCAACGATAAAAATCTGGCCTCCCGCCAGGTTCTCAGCGAAATAGGCCTGGGTCGACTCCAAAATGGTCACCAGGGGTTGGACCGCGTCCCCTTTGGTCGCGGCCGGCTCGGATTTTCCAGTGATCTCGCGGGGCGTCTGGGTGGAGAGGTACCAGAAGGCCACGCTTCCCAGCAGGGCCAAAAGCAGGAACCCAAGCAAAAAGACCCGCGCCCTGCTTTTCTTGGGAGGCCTCAATGGGATGTTGGCCGCCGTGAAGGGCGGGGGAGTCTCCCGGGTTTGTCCCAGCGCACCCTCGTCGAACTCGTCCTCCGTCTCTCTGGATGTCAGAAGGTCGAAAGCTTCAGAGGGAGGGGCCTCCTCCCTGGACACCATGAAGACGTGCCCGCACCGGGAACAGCGAACTTTTGACTTCGCTTTCTTGAGCCGAGACGGATCCAGTTTAAATTTCGAGTTGCAGGATTCACAGGAAACGATCATGAAGCGATCCTTCTCCACCGTTGCCCCATGTGAGGTTCCAGCGGATATCGGGTTACGGAAAAAATTTCGGGGTGCCGAGCGTAGGCCAGGTCGGCAGCGCATCGGCGCGTGTTCATTTCATCGATCGAACTGGATTTCAAAAATTTCGGGCAGATTCCGGTGCTTTTCGGAGTAATCAAGACCATACCCCACGAGAAAACCCTTTTCAATGCGGACTCCCACATAGTCCAGAGGGACATGAACCCGGCGGCGCTCATATTTGTCAACGAGTGCGCAAACACGCACCGATTCGGGGTGGAGGGTTTCAAGGTGGTGCAGATACCACTGCAGGGTGAGTCCCGTGTCGACGATGTCTTCGATGACGAGGATGTTTCGCCCCCTCACGGAGAGTTCCACATCCTTGGTGATGCGGATCTTTCCGCTGGATTCCGTCTCACTCCCGTAACTCGACAGCCGCACGAAGTCCACTTCCACCGGCACAGAGAGTTTGCGGGTGAGATCTGCAAGAAACATGAAGGCACCCTTGAGGATTCCAATCACGAGGAGGTCCTTGCCCGCATAATCCCGGTTGATGTCCGAAGCCAATTCGGCCAATCGCAATTCCAGTTGCTCATGTGTGAAACGGGGCACCAACCGGTAGCCTTCCATGATGTATTCCCCTTCCCTTGAGGGCCGCCTGCGGTTTGCTGAAAGTGAACTGATTGGCACCTTAGCGAAAAATCCAAAAAAAATCAATTCCGATTCGCTTTAACCACTTAAAACCATTCATGTTACGCCTTGAAAAACCAGGAAAGGAACCGGACCCGCTGCTCCTGCCTGCACGCGGTCTGCAACACCGATCGATGGGGCATCGTTCGCACAAGAAGGTGGATGGAGTTCAACGAGGGCCCCTGGTGGTCAGCAAGACCCCATCCGTTTTCATTGATTTTGAGGGGGCAAAGGGTTATACAAGTCGAAAACTTCAAACGGGAAGGATAGTTGTTATGCAGGAAAAAGTGGAGAAGGCTCTGGCGAAGGTCCGCCCCATGCTGCAGCGCGATGGGGGCAATGTCGAATTGGTGGCCGTCGAGGGAGACGTGGTGAAAGTCAAGTTGACGGGAGCCTGCCGCGGTTGCCCCATGAGCCAGATGACCTTGAAAGCGGGCATCGAACGGATCATCAAACAGGAAGTCCCCGAAATTTCAGAAGTGGTGGCAGTGAACTGACCTGCCCCAGGACGAATGAGCGGGTTACGGCGATTTGGGGGCAGGGACGGTGACCCCACCCCTTCGCCTCCCTCGCCTGCAGGATGGTTAAGGTTCAAACCGGCGACTTCACTTGTGGTAAGGCTCTCCCCTCAAGATGCTTAAAGCGCGGTAAACCTGTTCCACCAGCATGAGGCGGGCCAGGTCATGGGGAAAGGTCATGGGCGACAGAGACAGAACCGCCTGGGCGCTTCCCAGGACTGCCGAAGAGAGCCCCAGTGGCCCTCCCACGACCATCCACACGCCCGACCGGCCCTGCAGAAACAGGTGATCCCAAAATTCTGCAAATTTTTCAGAGCTCAGAGGCCTGCCCCCCGCATCCCAAGCCACCAGTGTTTCCCGCGGGTCATAGACCTTCAGAATTCTCTCCCCTTCTTTCTCCCTCACCGCTTCGGCATCCGACTTGCCGGTGATTCGCTCCGGCCTGACGGTGTGGATCTCCGTGGGAACATAACGGCGGATGCGGGCCAGATACCTTTCGATCGCCTGGTCCAGTTCAGCAAAACCGGTTTTGCCCACAAAGAGGAGATGAAGCTTCATGAAAGTGGATTCGCGGGTCCGGGGCGGGTCATCGGGAGAAACGGGCGGCCAGCAGAAATTCTCGATTGCCCTTGGGACCGAGGAGGGGAGACGGCGTGATCCCCATGGTCTCCAGCCCCTGTTCCACGCAGAAGCGCTCCACGGTCCGGCAAACCTCCTGGTGCACCTGCGGGTCGCGCACGACCCCTCCCTTGCCCACTGCGTTTCTGCCGGCTTCGAACTGAGGCTTGATGAGCGCCACCAGTACGGCGCGCCGGTCCAGGAAGCGTAAAACGGCGGGAATGACCAGTTTGAGTGAGATGAACGAAGTGTCCATGGTGGCCAGTTGCACCGGCTCCGGAATGAGTTCCGGCGCAAGGGTGCGTATATTTTGGCGTTCGAGCACCACCACGCGCGGATCCTGCCTGAGAGCCCACGCCAGTTGCCCATAGCCCACGTCCACGGCGTAGACTCTCCTGGCTCCGTGCTGCAGCAGACAGTCTGTGAAGCCTCCCGTGGAAGCCCCCACATCCAGCGCCGTCAGCCCCGTCACCTCCAGCTGAAACGTCCGGATGGCATGATCCAGTTTGAGACCTCCCCGGCTGACAAAAGGAAGGTCCTCCCCCGTGAGTTCAATGCTGCACTCGGGCGGCACCAGCTGGCCGGACTTGGTGATGCGCCTGCCATCCACGAGGACCCGTCCGCTCAGGATGACTCCCTGGGCCCGCTCCCTGCTGGGGGTGAGGCCCCTTTCCACGAGCAGTTTATCCAATCGCGTGGAGCACTTTGCCATGGGGGATCCCGAGACTGCACAAAGCGGCCTGCTCGATGCTCAGGGGATCGATGCCGCACAGCTTTCGCAGGGTGCACTGGTCGCCGTGAGGGATGAATTTATCAGGAATGCCAAGTCTTTTAAAGGACTTGGGGAAATATCCCGATTCCTCGAAAAGTTCCAGCACCGCACTCCCAAATCCCCCCTGAAGCGCGTTTTCTTCAATGGTCACGACCCGCTTGGTCTTGCGGGCCCAATGGAGGAGGAGGGAGCTGTCCAGCGGTTTGATGAAGCGAGCGTTCAGGACTGTCGCCTGAATGCCCTGCTTTTCCAGGGAATCGGCGGCCTCTAAGGCGGCGAACACCGTGGGTCCCACCGCCATGAGGGTCACGTCCTTTCCCTCGCGCAGCACTTCTGCCGAACCCATGGGGATTTCCCTGAAAACCTTGTCCATGGCCACTCCCACGCCGACACCGCGGGGATAGCGGATGGCGATGGGCCCCGCGTGGTTCAGGGCTGTGTAGAGCATGTGCTGAAATTCATTCTCATCTTTGGGCGCCATGAGCACCATGTTGGGAATGTGACGCAGAAAAGAAAGATCAAACACCCCGTGATGCGTCGGTCCGTCCTCCCCCACAAGACCGGCACGATCCATGGCAAACACGACGGGCAGGTTCTGCAGGCACACATCGTGGACAATCTGATCATAGGCGCGCTGCAGGAAGGTGGAGTAGACGGCCACCACCGGCTTGAATCCCTCGGCGGCCAGACCCGCGGCAAACGTCACCGCATGCTGCTCGGCGATCCCCACATCGAAGAATCTTTCGGGAAAGCTCCTGGAGAACTGTTCGAGCCCTGTCCCCTGCACCATCGCGGCTGTGATGCCGATGACCTTGGGATCCTCACCGGCGAGCTTCGTGAGCGTTTTTCCGAAAACCTGGGTGTAGGAGGGCGGGGACGCTTTCCCTTTCGAAACGCTTTTGCCCGTGGCGATGTCGAAGGATCCGATGCCGTGAAAGCTGGTGGGATCGCATTCTGCAGGACTGTACCCTTTTCCTTTCTGGGTCATGACATGGACCAGCACGGGGCCTTCGATTTCGCGGGCCTTGCCCAGCGATTCAATGAGACGGTCAAGACGGTGGCCCTTGATGGGACCGATGTAGTGAAAGTCGAGCGCCTGGAAAAGCATTCCCGGGGTGAAAAAGGACACGAGGGAATCCTCGCTCTTTTTCAGGACTTGAAGAATGTTGGGGCCAAGCCCTGGAATGGACTTGATGATGTTCTCGATCTCCCTCTTGAGATACAGCAGGGTCTTGTTGGAGAGTTTCCTGCTCAGAAAAGAGGACAGGGCTCCCACATTGGGAGAAATGGACATTTCGTTGTCGTTGAGCACCACGATGAGATTCTTGCCGAGGTCGCCCGCATGATTGAGGGCTTCGAAGGCCATGCCTCCCGTCATGCTGCCGTCTCCGATGACCGCGATGGCCCGGTGGGGGCTTTTCTTCAGATCGCTCGCCACCGTCATGCCCAGGGCTGCTGAGATGGAGGTTCCCGAGTGGCCTGTTCCGAAGGCGTCGAATTTGCTCTCGGAACGTTTGGGAAAGCCGCTGATGCCCTCGTACTGCCTGAGAGTGTGGAACCGGGAGCGGCGCCCCGTGAGAAGTTTGTGCGTGTAGGATTGATGCCCCACATCCCAGATGATCCGGTCATTCGGAGCATCGAAAATGTGATGGAGCGCCAGGGTCAATTCCACAACACCGAGGTTTGGAGCCAGGTGGCCGCCATTGTGTGCAACGGTGCAGATGATCAGGCGGCGGATTTCTTCGGCCAGCTCCTGCAGTTGTGCCAGTGTCAAATCTTTGAGCTGAGCAGGGTTTTCAATTCGCGAAAGCAGTTTCATTTCAATCGATTCTTTCAAAGTTTCACAACTCCTCGACATCGGTGAGGCCCGGTGCTCCTGATGAATGCGTCAACTCTCCAAGCGAACCGACTGCCCGGGTCCCATTCCGGCTGGTGCAATTTTCAGGCGCGGCGGACAAGGAGATATCGTGCGACGGCCCTCAAGGGCTCTGCTTTTTCGTTGAAAGACTTCAGTGCGTCGACCGCTGCTTCCACATTCTGTAAGGCGGCTTCTTTGGATTGAGAAAGACCGAGCAGGGCCGGGTAGGTCCTTTTGTTTCTGGCTTGATCGGAGCCGGGCGTTTTGCCCATGGCCGCCGCATCCCCCTCTACATCGAGAATGTCGTCGGTGATCTGAAATGCAAGTCCGAAATGGAGACCAAAATGTTTCAGGGCTGCGACGTCTTGTGGACTCCCTCCGCCGAGGACTGCCCCCGCTTCCAGGGAGGCCGTCAAAAGTGCGCCGGTCTTTCGCACGTGCATGTATTCGACGGTGGCGAGGTCCACATCCCGGTTCTCACATTCCAGGTCGATGGTCTGGCCTCCCACCATGCCGCGATAGCCCGAGGCTCGCGCCAGGATGCCGATGATCCGGACGACGCGTTCGGCGGGGACACCTCCCGCTACCAGCTGCGAGGCTGCTACGTCAAAGGCTTCTGTGAGAAGGGCGTCTCCCGCCAGGATCGCGACGGCCTCGCCGAAGGCTTTGTGGCAGGTGGGCTTGCCCCTGCGAAAATCATCGTTGTCCATGGCCGGAAGGTCGTCGTGGATGAGCGAATAGGTGTGAATCATTTCCAGTGCACAGGCCGCCGGCATGGCCACGTTCAGGTCCCCACCGACCACCTCCGCGGCAGCCAGGCACAAAATGGGACGAAGCCTCTTTCCTCCCGCGAAAAGGCTGTAGCGCGCCGCCTCCACGACGCTTTTTTCCAGGCCTGAAGAGGCTGGCAAAACTCGTTCCAACGCGTCGTCAACGAGTCTCTTGCGTTCCGATAAGTACTTCTTCAAATCGAAATCAGCCATATCCGTCAATCCATCCTATGGAAAAATATCTTATAATTGTAGCCCAGCAAAAAACAAGTCTCCAATTGTTAAAACCATCATTTCCTTGTTCGCCTCTAACCGCCGCAGGATCGCTTTGTCCCCTGCCGTCGCCTCCCGGCAGACCCTCCGGGAACAAACCTCCGCATCGCCCGGGATCGCTTCCCTCCAAAACGGCGGAACCGCCCCTTCCTGCCGGGCAGGGGTGAAGCGGCCGGGCAGAACCTCCCTGGGGAGGCTTCTCCCAGGTGTTTCCGCGCAATCCCCTGCAGGCATCAGGACGGATCTTCCCCTTCCTCCAGAGCTGTCTCCTCCGAACGCTTCTCGAGCGGGGCCGCCGTCCAGTTGCCCTCTTCATCCTTGAGGAGCATCTGGATCCTGTTTTCAGCCTCTTCAAGTTTCTGGTGACAGAACTGCGCCAGACGCACTCCTTCCGTGAACGAGGCCATGGCATCCTCCAGCGGCAGGTCTCCCCGTTCCAGTTTTTCCACGATTGCCTGGAGTTTTTTCAGTGCCTCTTCAAACGCCTCACTTTTTTTCTTCGCCATCGTGATCCTCGAGTTCTTCAGAAACGTTCGGAGTGAATCGAAGCGGAGGCGGGTTGGATGTCCCGGCTCTTTTCCGGGATGCACTCAGACCGGCTCTGCAAGATGTCCAATCTCCGAGGCCTTCATTCTACAATTTTCTTGACCCCGCAATGCAATCGCCCTCTGGCCAGCTGAACCAGGACTTCCTCCCCCTCCTGCACCTGCCCCGAGTCCCGCAGCACGAGGCCGTCCCGCAGCCGGTAGGAGATGGAATAGCCCCGCCCCAAAACGGAGAGAGGGCTCAACGCGTCCAGTTTGGCCGAGTTTTCCTGCAGTCGCAATCGACATCCATTCAGCAATTTCTGCTGGTACAGATTCATTTCCCTGAACAGTTGGGCCACCGAAGCCCGACAGCGTTCGATGGTCCCGACGGGATGAACCCGCTGCAACCGCTCCATGTGATGGAACAACCGGGTGCGGTTCCTCTCCAGGCGGCCTTCCATGGCAAGGGAGAGCCGCTCCATTCGATCGTCCACAAAAAGCCTGAGATCCGCAAGGCGTTTCCTCGGGTCGACGAGGCGGCTCTGAGCGAGCTTGAGAAGCTGCCTTTGCGCTTCGAGCTTTTGAGCCAGCACGCGCACGAGCTGCTCCTGAGCCAGCTGCAGACGGCGCTCGAAACGGTCCAGCCGGGTCACGACCCACTCCGCGGCAGCCGTAGGGGTCGGAACCCTCAGATCCGCCACCAGGTCTGAAATCGTGAAATCGATCTCGTGCCCCACCGCCGAAATGGTGGGAATTTCCGAGGCCGCCATGGCACGGGCCACCACTTCTTCATTGAAGGGCCACAGATCCTCGATGCTGCCGCCGCCGCGCCCGACGATCAGAACATCCCAGGCATGCTGCGCTGTCAGCCGGCTTGCCGCATGAATCGCGGCGGCAATCTCACCGGCCGCCTCCTGCCCCTGAACGCGCGTGGGAAGGAGGGTCACGGAGAGTGCATAAGGGCTTCGCTGAAAGACTCTCAAAATGTCTTGAAGGGCTGCCCCTGTGGGAGACGTGACGAGGGCGATGTGTGTGGGACACTCGGGCAGCGGGCGTTTGCGCGAGGGATCGAAGAGTCCCTCCTTTTCCAGTTTCTTTTTGAGCTGTTCGAAAGCCAGCTGGAGAGCGCCGAAGCCCTGCGGTTCCATGACGTCCACGATGAGCTGGTATTCGCCCCTCGGCTCGTACACACTGAGGCGACCCTGGCAAAGCACCTGGAGACCCGCTTCAGGGGTGAAGCGCATGTGCCGCTGCTGACCCCGAAAAAGGACGGCCTTGAGCTGGCTCCGGTCGTCCTTTAGGGTGAAGTAGCAGTGTCCGGAAGAGGGGACTCGAAGGTTGGAAATCTCCCCCCTGACCCAAACCATGGGGTAGCTGGACTCGAGCACCTCCTTGATTTGGGCGTTCAGTTCACTCACGGTGAACACGATGGGTTTTTCTTCTGAAAGCGGGTGAAGCATGCTCATCTCGAAACGTCAAGTCTGCAGGCGGAGAAAAATGGTCCGGTCCTGCCTGAGAGTAGGTGCGGAAACGCGGGGTATTTCATTCGAACAGCTTCGGGTCCATGGCGTCGCGCAGCCCTTCCCCCACGAGATTGTAGGAGGTGATGCTCAAAAAGATGGCTGCACCGGGGAAAATGGTGAGCCACCAGGCAAATTCGATGTAGTCCCGGCTCTGGGAGAGGATATCGCCCCAGCTGGGTGTCGGCGGCGGCACGCCGAAACCTAGAAAACTCAGGCTGGATTCAGTGAGAATCGCGCCCGCGATGCCGAATACGGCCGAGACCAGCACCGGAGCCATGGCATTGGGCAGCATGTGCACAAAGATGAGCCGCAGATGGGACGCCCCCAGCGCCCGGGAGGCCATGACGAAATCCAGCCGTTTGAGCTTGAAGAACTCGGCCCTCACGAACCGCGCGACCCCGGTCCAGCCGGTCAGGCCGATCACCACCATGATGTTGTAGATGCTCGGGGGTAGAAACGCGATGATGGCGATGATGAGAAAAAACGTTGGGATGGTGAGGAGGATCTCAATGGTCCTGCTGATGGTGTGGTCGATCCATCCACCGAAGTAACCCGCCGCTGAACCCAGCAGGATGCCGATGATCAGGGCAATGCCCACGGCCACGAACCCCACGGAGAGGGAGATGCGTGCCCCGTAGATCATGCGGCTGAGCACATCCCGCCCGCTGTCGTCGGTGCCGAACCAGTGGGCGGTGCCGGGCGGTTCCAGGCTTTCGAGAAGGTTGTATTCGGTGGGGGAATAGGGCACGATCGGCCACAGGGCGAAGAAGCCCCCCGAGGGGTCTCGCTGGACCACAAACGGCCGCTCCTTTTTCAATTCCTGCCAGGTTTGGGAACCGATCTGATCCACTCCGGAAAAGACCGGCCAGTGCCATTTCCCTTCGTGAAGAAAAAGAATGGGCCGGTCGTTGGCGAGAAGGGGCGCAAAGATGGCGACCAGGATGAGGGCCGCCGTGACCCAGAGGCCCATGACGGAGAGACGCTTCTTCCTGAAATGATGCCAGACGTTTTGCCAGTAGCTGTTGGGAACGGAGCCGGAATTCATGCTGCCAGGCTCCGTCGTGCGTCTTGCTGCTGACTTCTTACAGGGTGCCCAAGCCTGTCCATGGATTGCACCTCGCCTCGTTGCTCAGCCTTCTGTCGTTGCCTCAGTCCAGCTGAATCCTGGGATCCAGCAGAGCGTAGAGGATGTCCGAAATGAGAAGCCCCACCAGAGTCAGGAGGGCCGAGATGGTCGTGATGGCCATGATGACCGGATAGTCGCGGCTCAGGACCGCCTCGAACCCCAGCTGGCCCATTCCGGGAATGGAAAAGATGCTCTCGATGATGATGCTTCCGCCGAACATGGAGGGGAGCAGGAACGCCAGCAGGGTGACGATGGGAAGCAACGCGTTTCGAAAGGCATGTTTGAAAATGACCACGCGCTCATCCAGGCCCTTGGCCCGCGCGGTTCTCACATAATCCTCGCGAATGACCTCCAGCATGTTGGAACGGGTCAAACGTGAAAGGTAGGCAAGCCCCCCGTAGGTGAGGCACAGAACCGGGAGGACCAGGTGCCACACGCGGTCAAGGAGCCAGGGCAGAAGGCTCAGGTTTTCCGCGCCGATGGATGAAATGCCGTAAACCGGGAAAACGTCCCAGAAGTCACCGCCCCCCAGGAGCATGATGAGCAGCACGGCCACCCAGAACGACGGGAGCGAGTAGAGAAAGAAGAAGAAGAGCGTGAGCAGTCGATCGGCCGTTGAACCCTGGTGGGTTGCGGAAAAGACTCCGCAGGGTATGGCAATGAGATAGACCAGGAAAATGGAAATGACGTTCAGCTGGATGGTGACGGGGAGCCGTTCCAGGATCTTGTCCCAGACCCGTCGGTGGTCTTTGTACGAAGTGCCGAAATCGAAGGTGAAAACGCGCTTGACCCAGAGGGCGTACTGGACAGGCAGGGGTTTGTCCAGGCCGTAAAGCTTCTTGGTCTCCTCAACGATTTGTTCGGACAGAGCTGAATCCCCCATCTGTCCCTGAGTCGCCATTTGAATTCTGAGGGTTGCCGGATTCCCGGGAGCGAGCTGAATGATGAGAAAGGTGATGAGGGTGATGCCGAGCAGGGTGGGGATGATCTGCAAAAGCCTCTTGATGAGGTAAGTCTTCATGATCTTTTGCCTTTCCTGCAGTCAATTCCCATTTTCACCACCGGGAAGAACCGCCCGCAGCTCCGTTTGTGCAGCCGGCAACCACCCAAAGGGGATTCAAGACAGCCAGTCCCTGAGAGGTCTGTCGCCGTGGGCGTTGAACCAGTCTTCCATGAGCCTGAACGCGATGGAATGAGCCGAAGGGAGCCGGAGCTTCTGCGTCTCGAGCAGAGAAATCATCTCCTGCCGACTGAACCAGCGTGCGTCCTCCAACTCCTGGTCCCTGGGAACCACGGGGGCTTTGATGCCCTCAGCCGTAAAACCCAGCATGAGCGAGGAAGGAAAAGGCCAGGGTTGAGAGGAGTGATAACAGATCTCGCGGACCTGCACCCCCGTTTCTTCGGAAACCTCACGCATGACCGCATTTTCCAGAGTCTCTCCCGGTTCCACGAATCCGGCCAGCGTCGAATACATGTGCGCAGGCCAGCCGGCCTGCCGCCCCAGAAGACAATGGTCGCCCGAATGCACTAGGACGATGATGGCGGGATCGGTTCGGGGAAAGTGCATTTGGCCGCACTTCTCGCTGGTGCACACTCGCACATGGCCGGCCTGTCCGCTTTCAGTGGGGCTTCCGCAGACACTGCAGTACCCGTTTCTCTCATGCCAGTGACAGATGGCCCGCGCGTAGGCCAGCAGTGTCCCCTCCTCGTGGCCGAGTGCTGCCGAGACGTTTCTGAGATTCCTGAAAACCCCCCAGGCTTCAGCTTCCTGACGGCACGTTTCGTCATTGGGCAGATGCACGGCAAAATAATTGCGAGGCCCTTTGCGGCCCAGGAAAACAAGGCCGCGGGCCTTATCGAGACAGCCATTGAGCTGATGAGCCTGCAGGAAGGCGGGAGCAATCGTTTCTCCCTCCTGCACCAGGTTCCTGGACTGCCAGACGGGAAGAAACAGCGACGCTTCGGACTCGAGCTGCCGCTGCAGCCAATTCTCGTCTTTGCGCCTGTGCGAAACCCGGTCCAGAACATAGGCCGCAAAACCGTTTCGGGAGGAACGCTGGTAGTGATCCATAAACTTTTGCCTCATGCCTGATTCTGATGGCATCCCCCCTTCGGCGGATGATCCATGAACGGTCGGCACACCGTTTCCGGGATGTTGCGCCGGAGAGGAAGTCATCGTGCACCTCTTCCGTACTTTTGAGCTTCGAGCGGCACCCACCACTCACGGGGAGCCAGTCCCATGGGGTAGACATTCACGTTTTGGAACCGCCGGGAAACGGCCACCAGAGCCTGCGTCGTGAAAAGAAATGTGTAGGGCTGTTCTTCGTGCAGGATCTCGTGAAAGCGGTGATAGAGTTCAAAGCGCTTTTCCGGGTCGAATTCCTGACGGGCTTTTTCGATGAGCGCGTCCGCCTCCTCGTTGCGGAACCCGACGAAATTGGAGCCTTTTTCCGCTTGAGAGGAGTGCCAGAGCTGGAAGGGGTCGGACACCCATCCCAGGCTCCATCCCATGGTGCAGGCATCGAAATTGTGCTCCTGGATCCGCTGCACGAACACAGCCCATTCCAGCTTTCGGATGGTCATGCGGATGCCCACCTGCCTGAGGTTTTCCTGAAGGATTGTGGCGATCTGTTCCGCAAACTTGGAGCCGGATGAGATGAGAAACTCAAAAACAAAAGGGACACCGTCCCGGTCCAGAATGCCGTCCCCATCCCGGTCCTCCCACCCCGCTTCTCTGAGGAGGCGCACCGCTTCCTGAGGGTCATAGGGATGCGGCCGGATGTTTGGGTTGTATTCGGGACTTTTCACAAAGAAGGTTCCCGACACGACGGTGCCCAGCCCAAAAAGGATCCGATCCAGAATGGCTTCGCGATCCAGGAGCAGGGTCATGGCCCGGCGGACTTTCGGGTCGGAAAAGTGGGGCCTCCTCATGTTCCAGCCGATGTAACTGTAGCTGGGGAGATAATACTTGAGCTTGACGTAGTTTTCCTCAAACCTTCTGTTCTGAGTCTGCCTCACCCACTGAATGGGACGCAGGCCCATCACGTCCAGCCCGCCTTTTTTCAAAACCTGGAGGGCGACGGTGGAATCGGTGATGATTTTGAAGACGATCCGCTTCAAATGCGGTTTGGTCCCCCAGTAGTCCTCGTGCCTCTCCAGAACGATCTCTTTTCCCGTGTCCCACCGCAGCAGCCGGTAGGGGCCTGTGCCCATGGGATTTCTTCCCACCGGGTGCTGGTTGAAATTGTCCGTGTCCTTGAACAGGTGGGCGGGAAGGATGGGGATGCCTCCACAGAATTCGAGCGCTCGAAAATAGGGTATGCGATAACGGTACCGCACGGTGTGATCATCCAGAACATCGAGGGCTTCGATGTCCCGGTAGTAGTTCCTCAGGTGGGCTGCATCCACTCGGGGATCGTTGATCCGTTCAAAGGAAAACTGGATGTCGCGGGCGGTGAAGGGAGTGCCGTCCTGCCAGAGGATGTTTTTTTTCAAGTGAAAGGTGTAGGTGAGGCGATCCTCGGAAATGTCCCAGGAATCGGCGAGGACGGGCACGAGTTCGAGCGTTTTTTCGTCCCGCTTCAGGAGGGATTCGTAGATGTAGTCGTTGATGTTGGAGGCATAGGCGTCCGTGGAGGTGATCAGGTTGAGGGTCGCGGGTTCCGAGCCGAGATGGTAGATGAGCCAGTCGCCGTCCACGGGCTGGTCCTGCGCCGGGGCCGCAAAACATTTGGGAGCAACGGCCAGGAGCCACAGTGCGGACAGGATCGCCATGAAAGACCGTTTCTTCATTGGGGCAGGTCTCTTCCCTGGGAAGGCACTTTGGCCACCTGCGGCTCGGGGGCTTCGGCCATGCTCCTGCGCGACCAGTGGTGCATGATGTAAAAGCCCCCGAGCAGCAGCACCACAAAGGCCACTGAGAGGAGATTGAAATATTTTTGAATGAAGACCGTGATGGGTTCCCCAAAAAAGTACAGCAGCCCGGCAACAATGAAAAATCTTCCGGACCTTCCCAGAAGAGATGCCAGGGCAAAGCGTTTGACATCCAGGAGGAAAACCCCTGCCGTCACCGTGAAAACCTTGTAGGGGATAGGGGTGAAGCCTGCGATGGCCACCGCCCACACATCGTATTTTTGGTAGCGGGATTGAACGAAGCGGATTTTATCCTCGGAGACCATTCTTTCCACGAGCGGCCTGCCGCCCCATTTTCCGAGTCCGTAGCCGAACAGGCCCCCCAGGACTGAGGCGATGCTGCACAGGGCCGCATAGAGAAACGCGTGCTGGGGATTGATGAGGGAGAGGGCGATGAGCAGCACATCGGGAGGAATCGGGAAGAAAGAGGATTCGGCAAAAGCCAGGGCCCCCAGCGCGGCGGCTCCGTAGGGAGTGTAGGCCCAGGCCATGACCCAGTTGACCAGTTCGTGCAGTTGTTCCACCATGACTACCTCATCGTTACGGTCCTTGAAGTGGCCCCACCGAGGGAAAACGGCCGTTGGGAAGTGCTCCGGACTCGATTTGCAGCGACCTGAAAGCGGATTTGACTCTGTCGACGGGAGTGCTGCGATTTCAGGCTTTCGGATCGAGGCATGAGATCACAGCAGCAGGCTCATGGTGAGACCGACGGCTCCCACGAGCCAGCAATAGGGCGCAAACACATGAAGGTTTCCTCTGTGCACGACCTTGAGCAGGATGCGAAGGGCGACGTAGCCCACTACCGCTCCCGTGAACATTCCCAAAAGCGTCGAACCGACCTGGATTTCGCTCAGGTTCATGTGGGCGGATTCCAGGATGATGGCCCCAATCACCGCGGGAGTAAAGAGAAGGAAGGAGAATCGTCCCGCCAATTCGCGGTCCAGCCCCATGTAGAGCCCGGCGGAAATGGTGGCCCCCGATCGGGAAATTCCCGGCATCACCGCGAAGCTCTGGGCCAGGCCTATGACGAGAGCGTCCCTGATCCCCATCCGATCCAGATGCTTGGGATGGGCCGACGACGCATAGCGGGTGGCCCACAGAAAAGTCCCGGTCACGAGGAGATTGAGACAAACCACCGTGATGGAGCCGAACAGATCCAGAACGTACTTTCGGGCGAAAAGGCCCACCAGGACGACGGGAATGGTCCCCGCGGCGACGAAAAGGAACATGCGCTCCTCGAGTCCGAGTTTTCGGGCATCCTTGAGCCCGCCGTTGAGGGGAAGCCGCAGTGCGCCCAGCGCAAGCTGCCAAATATCGTGCCGAAATACGATGCACACGGCGATGAGCGTGCCGATGTGAAGGGCCACATCGAAAAAGATACCGGGCTCATTCCACCCCAAGAGTTCCTGGCCGATGACCAGATGCCCCGAACTGCTGACGGGGAGAAACTCCGTCAGTCCTTGAATGATGCCGAGCAGCACCACGGAAACGGTGTCCATTTTCACTCCTTTGGATTCCTCATGAAAAAGAGTGAGTGTTTCTATCATACCGTCGTCGGTGCAACAAGGTTTTTCCCTCGGAACGACCCGGCTCGCTTCCCAACCAAAAGAAAAACCCCTGTCGTCGTCTTCACGTCAAGGGGTCGTTCTCGTGCCGCCTCAGAGGGTGGGGGGCCCACATTTCAAACTTTTCCAAGCGGTTTTACAGATTGTTGATGTCGATGCTCCGGATGAAGCTTTTGACCTCAGACATCCAGGCTTCCAGTTCGGCTTCACGTTCCTTGCTCAGGGGTTCTTTATCTTGCTGCCGTGCAGGAAGAGGAGAAGGCGTCTGATTGGGCACACCACCCCCGCCCTGTGATGGATTTTCAAAGCTACCCGGGGCAAACTCCGTTCCCTTCAGAAGATTTCCATTATAGGATTCCAGATTTTCGCAGTTCATCATCGTCCTCCTTCAACGAATCTGGTCACTTGCCAATGAGCGCAAGCTAATCATACGTCCACCAAATGTAAAGCAAGGCTCCGTCTTGCGGTCGCTTGCGGTTTTTCAGCGGCATTTGATGGCGATGCAACGAAAAGATGAAGGTGGGGCCATGATTGAAGAACCATAAGCCGCGGGGTGCTGGAGTCCGCGGCAATCCGCCGGCTGACGCGAATCCCGGCAGCACTCGGAGTTGTCCCTCGGAGCAAATGCAAATGCAAATGCAAAGGGGGTCGGCGCGGAGATCCGTTCTCGAAGGCGACCCTGTTCTAGGAAGGGGGCTCCAACCGACTTTTCAACGTCCTCACCTGGACCGGGGTCCCCCGCTCAAGGCCCAGCCCCCGCGCGGCACTTGCTCCATTCACGGCGATTTCAAAAAACCCGTGGCTTCCCACAAGCACCGCCGCTTCCCCGAAAGCCGCCTCTCCATAGGTCCTGACGACGCGCAAAGAGGGCCGCAACGGCACATCCACCCGCAGGTCGTCCAGGCAAACTCCTTCACCGAGGTCTTTGGGGGAGATGCTGGTGATGGCATTGCCAAAGTGATCCACGTGGATGACCTGTCCAGTTGTGGAGCCGTCCTGTTGTTTGAGCACATCGAACCACGTCCTCAGCAGGGGATCGCAGGGGCTGCCCAGGGAATCGGGCGGGGCGCCTGCGGCCAGGTGCGCCGCAAGCGGCGCAAAGATGTCGCGCCCGTGAAACGTGTGGCTGATCTCACGGCGCCAAAATTCAGGCCGATCGGGTTCCCAGGCCCGCCAGGAAGCTGCGCTCTTGAAGATCCAGGAAAAGAGCCCATTGTCGGGACCGACGAAATAGTGCCCGTCGGCCTCCGCGAGCAGCGGGCGGCGCGACGTCCCCACTCCCGGATCCACCACCGCGAGGTGAGCGGTCCCCTCGGGGAAATGATGGCAGGCAGTGGCCAGGATGAAAGCCCCTGTCTGAATGTCCTGAGGCGGCACCTCATGGGTGATGTCCACGAGTCGCGCGGCCGGACAAATCTTCAAAATGGTGCCCTTCATGCTCGCCACATAACCGTCCGTCACACCGAAATCGGACAGAAGCGTGATGATTCCCCTCAATTTTTTCACACCCCCTGCCGCAGGCCGCGGATGAAATCTCCCACCGCATCCACGCCCTTTTCCTCGATCAACCGGATGGTCTGCGTCCCAATGACGGCGATGTCCGCCCGTCCTGTCAGAAAATCGATGTCCGCACGGTCTTTCACTCCGAATCCCAAAGCGAGAGGCAGAGGAGTGGCGGTCCGGCAACGCTTCAGGTAAGCTTCCAGTTCCTCGGAAAAATTCGTTTCAGCGCCTGTGACGCCGGTCCGGGCCACGCAGTAGATGAAACCTTTTCCAAGGGAGGCCAGCATGCGCATGCGGTCCTGGCCCGTGTTGGGTGAAAAGATGAAAATGGGTGCCAGGCCCTGATGGTTCATGGCCTCCAGGTAATCCTTTCCCTCCTCGGGGGGCAGATCCGGAATGATAGCCCCCTGAACGCCCGCTGAGGCCATGGCCTTGGCGAAGGCCTCGACTCCGTATTTGAAGAGGATGTTGTAGTAGGTCATGAAGAGAAAGGGAATGGGAAATTCCGCGCACACCGTTCGAGCGAATTCGAGACACTCCCCCACTTTCACGCCTCCGGCCAGGGCTTCCTGGTTGGCCCGAAGGATGACGGGCCCGTCGGCGATGGGTTCGGAGAAGGGGATCTGGAGTTCCATCACATCGACCCCTGCTTCCACCATGGCCTTTACGATGCGGTAGGAGTCCTCCAGACTGGGATAACCCAGGACGATGTGCGTCATGAGCAGAATTTTGCGGGTTTCGAGCCGCTCTCTCAAATACGTTTCAAGCACGGTATTTCTCCGCTTTGTCCAGGATGAACTGCTGCCATTTGGGGTCGCCGAAGGCGTCGGCGATGGTGAAAATGTCCTTGTCGCCCCGTCCGGACTGGTTGATGAGGAGGATGTCGTCCCGGGAGAGCCGAGGGGCTTCCTTGAACGCCTGCACAAAGGCGTGGGCGGATTCCAGCGCCGGGATGAGCCCCTCTTTGCGCACCGTCAGAGCCAGAGCTTCCACGACCTCCCTGTCCGTGGCCGCTTCGAATCGTACGCGCCCGCTGTGTTTGAGCGCCGACAGGATGGGGGAGACACCCACATAATCCAGGCCTGCGGCCACACTGTGGGTTTCTCGCATCTGGCCGTCACTGTCCTGAAGGAAATAGGTCTTGTAGCCCTGGGCCACGCCGATGCTGGCATCCGAGGAGCAGAGTCGTGATGCGTGATGGCCTGAATCCAGGCCTTTCCCTCCCGCTTCGACCCCGACCAGTTCCACGTCGTCGTCCATGAATCCGCTGAAAATGCCGAGGGCGTTGGATCCTCCCCCGACGCAGGCGTAGACCCTTGTGGGAAGACGCCCTTCGCGCTCCAGCATCTGACGCCGTGCTTCCCGGCCCACGATGGACTGAAAATAGGAAACCATCTGGGGAAAAGGATGGGGGCCGCACGCAGTTCCCAAAACGTAATGCGTGGTGTCCATGTTGGTGACCCAGTCCCGGAAGGCCTCATTGATGGCGTCCTTGAGGATGCGGGTGCCCTCCTTCACGGGAACCACCTGAGCCCCCAGCCGCTCCATCCAGAAGACGTTGGGCCTCTGACGCTCCACATCCACTTCCCCCATGTAAATGGTGCAGTCGAAACCGAACTTGGCAGCCATGGTCGCAGTGGCGACGCCGTGCTGGCCGGCCCCCGTTTCGGCGATGACCCGCGTCTTCCCCATGCGCTTCACCAGGAGTCCCTGGCCCATGACGTTGTTGGCTTTGTGCGCCCCGGTGTGGTTGAGGTCCTCGCGCTTCACGTAGATCCGGGCACCTCCGAGGTGGCCCGTCAGATTTTCTGCAAACGTGAGCGGCGTGGGACGGCAGGAGTAGGTGGCCATGAGGCTTTCGTACTCCTGCCAGAAAGCCGGGTCCCTGCGGGCATTTCGAAACGCCGCCTCCAGTTCGTCAAAGGTTGCGTTGAGGACTTCGGGAATGAATGCGCCCCCAAAGCCCTGATAGTATCCTCGTTCATTCATCTGAAAAGCCTCCAATGGTCTGAGAAAAAACGAACTGGTCGGTTCTGCAGAACAGTTCCGAATACACCGCGCCGGCTGCTGAGGGAAAATCCAGGAACCGCTTGACGATGAGAATGGGCGTGGCGGATGTGACCTCCAGGTGACGTCCGCGGGCGCCATTCAGGGTGCCGATGCGAAAATTCTGCTTTCCCCCTTTTGGGCGCAGGTAATAGACCTCTTCCACGATTTGCGACAGGGAGCGGTTTTCGAGGTCGATGGTGTCGAAACCTGCGAACACCTCCGGGTGGAGGTAGATGTCCTCGAGGAGCACGGGCTTTTCGCCCACGCAGCTGAGGCGTGACAGGAAGAAGGCGCGCTTTCCCGCAAAAGGATTCTCCGGGTCTCGTGCAACCTTGACCAGTTTGGTGGGTGCCAGGATTCGAGACGAGACGGAGATGTTTTTTTTGTGGAAGGCCGAGAGGGTTCCTGCCAGGGAAAAGAGGTCGATCTCGGGCGGGTCGCTTCGCACAAAGGTTCCCGACCCCCGTTTCCGGACGAGAAGGCGCCGGCGCACCAGCCAGTCCGTGGCCTGACGGGCTGTGGGCCGACCGATGCCGTATTCCTGAGCCAGGTTGTGCTCCGAAGGAATGGGGTGACCGGGTGCGTATTCCCCGGAGCGAATGCGGGCCATGAGAAGGTCGGCCAGCTGGCGATAGAGGGGGATGGGGGACTGGGGGTTGAGCTTCATGCTGCCTCTCGAGGGTGGAGTTTGGTGCCCTGAGCTTGTGGAGGAGAGAGTGCCTCAAACAGGTCAAGTTGTCAAGACAACTTTTCAGGTCGTCTTTCTCAGCCTGGACCACCTTCCAACAGGTCGCAATGGGTCCAGCGTGGATGCAATCGGCCGCCTTCCTGAAATTTTTCCTTGGGTCGCTTCGTCCGGCTCTGATAACATGAATTCAATGAACAGAAGGTCGCACACACGGGTTCGAATCCGACCTCCTTCAGGCTGCAAAGCCTGAAGAGAATTCGGTTTCAAGGGGCTTTTCCCACACGCATCTTTACAAGGAGGCGCAATGGTGCACGCTGTGAGTCCGGGCATCGAGGAGCTGAGTGACTTTGCCAGGAGGACCATCCGCAAGGCCGGAGAGATCGCTCTCCCCTACTACGGCAAGGGCAATCCGGAGGTCAAATTCGACGAAAAACTGGTCACGGAAGCCGAACTCAAACTGGTCGATTTCTTCAGGTCCGAGCTCAAATCCAATTTTCCTGAACACGGCATTTTCGGAGACGCGGCGCCCCAGGAAGAATACGTCCACGGCGAGAAGCGGTACCTCTGGATCTATGACGCGCTGGACGGAGTCGCCAATTTCCAGGCGGGAATCCCCATCTGGGGGATTTCACTGGCGTTGCTGGAAAATTTCTGGCCCGTTCTGGGGGTCTTTTACATGCCCGTGACCGGCGACCTTTTCTTCGCCCGGGCGGGGGAAAAAGCCTTCTGGCAGGATCAGGAAATTTCCATTCCTTCCACGGGAAACATGGACAATGAGAGTGTCCTCCTGACTTTTTCCAGGTTTCACGATCACTACAAGTCCACATTCCCCGGAAAAATCCGCAACCTCGGATCCACCGGAGCCCACCTCTGCTACGTCGCCCGCGGGCGGGCCGAGGGAGCTCTCCTGGCCCACGTTTCCTACCAGGACCTCGCCGCCGCCCAAATCATTCTGGGCGCCGCGGGAGGCAAAATCTGCAAGCTGGACGGCACCGAGTTCCATCTCAGCGATTACCTCGAAAGTCAGCGCATCACCGATCACCTGCTCGCCGCCCCGGAGGGGGCCCATAAAGCGATCAGCGTCTACCTTGAACCCATCGACTAGTACATCCGGGCAGAAATGATTGCCCAGCTCGGCGGGTTTTCAGGCTCTTGCCTGGAAACCCGCAAGTGGTTTAGGACTTGCGCCCGGGAGTACCAGCTTTGGCACGGACCGGCACGCCGCCGAACTGAACCCTCTCGGTGGCGGCGTGTCGAGTCGGGAATGCGAGGTCACATGGATTCCGGACCCGGCCGCAGTGTGTGCCGGGATCCCGTCAAATGTCTGCGGCGTCGCTCGCCCCCTCGCTTGACGCGGCCCGATCCCGTTCCTGCGCGCCCCTCCTCAGTGTCATCGGCGCTTCCTGGCCTGCTGGAGGACCTGTTCCAGCTGCTTTTCCGTTCGTGCCATTTCGTCCTCCAGTTGTTTGAGAATCTTCGTTGTGAATGCCTGCGGGCTGGATTCCCAGAGAGACCGGACCTCCTCAGCCTTTTGCACCAGCCGCATGAGCTGCCGCTGCCATTTGAGCTCCTCCATCTCCTCCTTGAGCGCTTCGCGCCGGAAGGGTGTGAGGGGAATGATGTCCCCAATGGCGGGGGCTTCGGCGATGAACCCGAAAGTCTCGTGCACGAGCCGTGCAAAACCCTTGCTCACACCCGGTTCCCCGTGGATCGCGAAGACTCGCAGCAGAGGGTTTTCAAATTTCCCCAGCCATTCCAGAAGGTCCGACTGGTCTGCATGGGCTGAAAAACCGCCGATGGTGAAGAGTCTGGCCTTGACCGTGTAGGGTTCGCCGAAAATTTTCACCGTTTGAGCCCCGTCCACGATCCTGCGCCCCAGCGTGCCCTCCGCCTGGAATCCCACGATGACCAGGGATGCTCCCTGGCGCCAGATGTTGTGCTTGAGGTGATGCATGATGCGTCCGGCAGTGCACATGCCGTTGCCGGCCACCACGATGGCCGGTCCTCGAGCTTCATTGATGGCCATGGATTCCGCCGCGGATCGGGTGAGGACCAGCTGGGGAAAATGGAAGGGGTCTTCGCCGCCCGCCACGATGGCTGCCGCATCCTCATCGTAGTAGGACCGCATTTTGCGGAAAATTTCGGTGGCTGCGATGGCCAGAGGACTGTCCAGATAGACGGGCATATCCGGAATGAGGCCTTCTCTGAAAAACTCGCCGATGATGTAAAGAATTTCCTGGGTCCTCTCCACGGCAAAGGCCGGAATGATCACCTTCTCCCTGTGCTGGTGGCTGTAGTGGATGGCCTCGAGGAGCTCCTTTTTGCTCTCCTCAAAGGGTTTGTGATTGCGGTTGCCGTAGGTGGATTCGATGAAGAGCGTGTCTGCCATGAAGATGGAATGGGGGTCCTTGACAATGAGCTGATCTTTCTTCCCGATGTCGCCTGAAAAGACCACTTTATGGGGGGTGGCTCCATTGCCGGCCCACAGTTCGAGGATGGACGAGCCCAGGATGTGCCCTGCATTTCGGAAACGGACCTCAAGACCCTCGTCGACCCGGATCTTGGAATCCTGCGAAACGGGTTCAAAGAGCTGAAAGCACGCGTCGGCGTCTTCGACCGTGTAGAGGGGCTGGACTTCCTTTCGGCCACTGCGGCGGTTTTTCCGATTTTCCCATTCCGCCTGCATTTCTTGAATGTGTGCGGAATCGAGCAGCATGATCCTGCTCAGTTCGACGGTGGGCTGTGAAGCGTAGATCTTTCCGCGGAATCCATCCCGAACCAGTTTGGGAATCCTGCCGCTGTGGTCGATGTGGGCGTGCGTCAGAAAAAGGGCCTCCACCCGTGCGGGATTGAAGCCCCATTCCTGGCGATTCATGGCTTCCAGGTGTCTGGCGCCCTGGAAGAGGCCGCAGTCGATGAGATATTTTTTCCCGTTGTCCACGAGGAAGCAGGAACCGGTGACGCACTGGGACGCTCCAAAACATGTGATCTGCATGGGAATCACTCCATAGAGGTCGTGGAAGGTTTGACGCTGGGCCCGAAAGGACGGGGCATTCCGTGCGATGGAGATCGCCTCGTTGGTGAGGGCGGTGTGCTTGGAGATCGCCCTTGACAGGTCCGGGCAGGAAGGCTAGAAAAAGTTGAATGGTCGTTCATTCAAGGCCGGACTCCCGAACCAACCCCCCCAGGGATATCCCGCTTCCTTGTCTATACCAGGATCATGCCCATGAGAGCCAAAAATAGCGACAAACACCAGAAAATTCTGGATGCAGCCATCAAAGTCTTCGCCCACAAAGGATTCTACCAGTCCAAAGTCTCTGAAATCGCTCGGGAAGCCGGGGTCGCCGACGGGACCATCTACCTCTATTTCAAAAACAAGGACGACCTCCTCATCTCCATCTTCGAAGTCAAAATGCAGGAACTCATCACCAAGTGCCGTGAAGCCATTCGCCAATGCCATGACGCCCCCTCACAGCTGCTGAGCCTGGTGACCATTCACCTCTCGGAACTGGAAGCCTACCCCGAACTGGCCGCAGTGTTCCAGGTGGAACTCCGCCAAAGCAGCCGCTTCATGCGCGAGCACAACAAAGCACGATTGCGTGAGTACCTCGACCTCATTGAGGACGTGGTGGAACGGGGCCAGGATGAGGGCGTCTTCAAAGAAAATCTTCCCCGGTTCCTGGTGAAACGGTTCATTTTCGGAGCGCTGGATGAAGCCGTGTCCACCTGGGTGCTTGCAGGGAAGCACTATCCCTTGACCTCCCTGGCAGAACCATTGCTCGGCCTCTTTCTCGAAGGAATTGGAAAGGCGACGACGGAGTCCGGAAAACGGGTCGCTCAGCCTGAGCAATGACCGGTCTGCTCTGGAAATCCCCGGACATGGATTTGCGCTCACCCGAACCCGATCCGAACAGGAGACGTGTGAAGGGCGGAGGTTGCCTTGCGGAGGACCGCTCATGGGTCTGCGTTTTTCGTTTTGCAGGGCTCAGGAGGTTTTGAACAACAACCGGGAACACGCGACAAGGAGGAGGAACCTCTCATGAACGCGAGAGATGTGGTGGTTGTGGAAGGGATCAGGACGGCCTTTGGACGGGCCGGGGAAAAAGGTTGCTTCTGGCTCACTCGAGCCGACGACCTGGTGGTGAAGGTGATCCGGGAACTCCTGCGCCGCAATCCGGAGGTCCAGCCCGACATGGTGGAGGAAAACATCTGGGGTGCCACAACCCAGGAAGGGGACCAGGGTCTGACCCTGGGGCGCACCACCGCCATCCTGGCGGGGCTCTCGCCGAGCTGTTCCGGATTTTCCGTGGATCGCATGTGCGCCGGGGGGCTCACGGCCATCACGTGCGCCGCGTCAGAAATTGCGCTCGGTGCCTGCGAGATCGCCATCGCCGGAGGCGTGGAACACATGGGACACCACCCCATGGGAGCCACGGCCGATCCTAACCCTCGTTTTCTAGCGGAACGGCTCGTTTCTCCCGATGCGCTGGTCATGGGAAAAACCGCGGAAAACCTCCACGACCAGTTTCCGGAAATCACGAGGGAGATGGCCGATGCGTATGCGCTGCATTCTCAGATGAAAACTGCGCGGGCCTACCGGGAGGGCAAGATCCGGAAAATGATCGTCCCCATGACCGTCTACACCCGTGAAGGCTGGATGGTGGCGGACCGGGATGAGCAGCCGCGGCCTGAAACCACCCTGGAAGGGCTCCGGGAACTTAAGACGCCGTTTCGAAACCAGGGGAGGGTCACGGCGGGGAATTCCTCGGGACTCAATGACGGCGCCTGCGGCCTTTTGCTCATGAGCGTGGACAAGGCCCGAGAGCTGGGACTGAAGCCCCGGATGCGGCTGGTGGGCTACGCCTTTGCGGGTGTCGAACCCGAAATCATGGGGGTCGGGCCCGTCCCCGCCACGCACAAGGTGTTCCGGCGCACCGGGCTCTCCATGGACGACATGTCCTTCGTCGAACTCAACGAGGCCTTTGCCGTGCAGTGCCTGGTTTTCATGCGCGAGTTCGGGCTTCGCATTCCTGATGACGAAAGGCTCAATACGCTGGGGGGCGCCATCGCTTACGGTCATCCGCTGGCGGCTTCAGGTCCCCGGCTCGTGATGCACCTCATGCACCTGTTTGCCGAACATCCCGAGGCATCTTACGGCCTGACGACTCTTTGCGTGGGGCTTGGGCAGGGAGCCTCCGCAATCTGGGAAAATCTTCAAACTCAGGGGGCCGCTGCCCCATAGCATCCAGGAAAGGGGGGAAATGGTCATGGCTGAGCCTGTCACCCGTTTTTTCACACGTTATTTCGAATCGCCCGAGGGCAAGATCGCCATCGTCACCATGGACAACGGCCGGGATTACAAAAAGCCGAACACCTTCGGTGAGAAGGCTCTGGTCTCGCTTCAGGAGACCCTTGAGCAAATCGCCGGCGATTCGGCCATCCAGGGCCTTCTGCTCACGGGAAAGCCTTACGGCTTTGCTGCGGGAGCAGACCTGTCCGAGGTGCCGTTCATCACCACGTTCGAACAGGGATATCGAATCGGAAAGCAGGGCCACACCGTCATGCGAAGGCTCATGGACCTGCCATTTCCCACGGTGGCCGCCATCAACGGCGCCGCCCTGGGCGGCGGCCTCGAAATTGCCCTCTACTGCCGCTATCGAACCGTCGTCTCGAGCGTGCAGCACATCGGTTTCCCTGAATGTTTCCTGGGATTGATCCCCGGCTGGGGCGGCTGCACGCTGGGGACGAAGCTTCTGGGACCGGAAAAAAGCCTCGAGTTGATCATCAGGAACGCTCTCAACCAGAACCGCATGATCAACGGCTCCAAGGCTTATGAGATGGGTCTGGCGGACCGGCTTTTTCCCGATGTGGAGTTCCTGGACGAATCGCTGCGGTTTCTCGGGGAGGTCATCTCAGGGAAGGTGACGGTCGAGCGGCGAGAGGTGGACTGCTCTCAGGTCGAGCGTCTCATCGAGGAGGCGAGGAGATTCATCGACGGCAAGGTCCACGGGGCGGCTCCAGCCCCCTACCGCGCGCTGGACCTGATCGAGGGCGCCTGCCGCTGGGACGTGGAAAAGGGATTCGAGGAAGAAAACAAGGCGCTGGGAGATTTGATCAAGTCCCGCCAGTGCAAGGCGTCTATCTATTCCTTCGACCTGGTGAACCGCTACGCCAAAAAACCCCGTGGCGTGCCCGAACTCCCCCTGCGTGCGGTGACCAAAGTGGGCATCGCGGGGGCGGGGCTCATGGCCTCCCAGCTGGCCCAGCTCTTCATTGAGCGGCTGTCCGTCCCCGTGGTCATGAAGGATGTGAATCGGGAGGTGCTGGAGAGCGGGATGGCCCGGGTGCGGCGGCAGTTCGAGACGCTCGTGGAAAGAAAAAAAATATCCGAAGGGAAGGCCCGATATTTTGCCGGTCTTCTCAAGGGCACCCTGGCTGCCGAGGATTTCGCCGACTGCGATTTCATCCTTGAAGCGGTTTTCGAAAAGATGGAGGTGAAAAAGGAGGTTTTCTCAGAAATCGAAGCGCAGGTGTCGGAGACGGCCATTCTCGCCACGAACACCTCTTCACTCAGTGTCAGCGACATGGCATCGGGACTCCGGAACCCCGAACGGGTGGTGGGGTTTCACTTTTTCAACCCTGTGGCCGTTCTCCCCCTTGTGGAGATCGTCAAGGGCAAAAAGACGGATGAAGCAACCCTCGCCACGGCTCACGATCTTTCGAAAAAACTCAAGAAAACCTCTATCCTGGTGAAGGATTCCCCGGCGTTTCTGGTCAACCGGATCTTGACGCGCATGCTGGTGGACTGCCTGCAGTTGGTGGAGGAAGGGGCTTCGGTGAAGGAAGTGGACGAATCCCTGCTCGCTCTGGGACTTCCCATGGCGCCCTTCGAACTGCTGGGCCTGGTGGGGTTGCCCGTGGCGCAGCATGTCATGGAGACCCTCAATCAGGCCTACGGTCCCGAGCGGTTCCCCCTCAACGCAAATTTCCGGAAGCTGGTCGATCGGAAAATCACCTCCCTTTACACGGGCGAAGGTCCGACGAGGCAGGTGAACCCTGAGGTCGAGGCGCTTTGGGAGCGAACGCAGACGAGAATGTTCCATCCCGAAGAGATTCGCGAGCGGGTGCTCAGCAACCTGGCTCGAGAGACGGACCTCATCCTGAAAGAAGGGGTGGTGGACAGCCCCCGTGACGTGGACCTGGCTCTCCTTCTGGGGGCCGGCTGGCCCTTTTTCATGGGGGGACTCACCATGCACCTCGATTTGACCGGCATAACCCCCAAGGTTTTGCAGAAGGTCTTTTTCAGCCTTTGACGCGCACGGAGATGTGAAAGCAGGGCACCGGGGATCGAGTGCGGAGCTCAGGGGCCGCTCCTGTGAGTGATTCCGTGATCGAGCTCGACGCCCTCTTCCGCATACTTCTTCAGCTTGAGCTGAAGGGTGCGTCGGGTGATTCCCAAACGGCGGGCTGTTTCGCTCTTATTGCCCTCAGTTTCCTGGAGCACCTGGAGGATGAGCTGCTTTTCCATTTCCGCCAGGGTCACGTCTTCCTTGAAGAATTTTCGGCGTTCCCAGGGGTCTTCGTAGTACGGCGGCTCCGGGGACAGTTTCTGGAGGGAGAGGGGGAGGTCTTTTTCTGAGATGACCTCCCCGCGCATGAGGATGACCGCACGTTCCATGACGTTTTCCAGTTCCCGGACATTTCCCGGCCAGGAGTAGCGCAGCAGCAGGTCCATGGCCTGGGGAGCGATGGCTTTGACGGTCTTGCGGTTCTTCCTGGCAGCGGCCTCCCAAAAGTGCCTGGCCAGCACCGGAATGTCCTCCGCTCGTTCCCGCAGGGGCGGCGCTTCGAGTTTCACCACGTTGAGCCGGTAATAGAGGTCTTCTCGAAAACGGCCTTCCCGGACCATCACCTCCAGGTCTCGATTGGTTGCGGCCACAACGCGTACGTCCACCGCGATGGCCGTGTCGCTTCCCACCCGCTGAATCTCCCCCTCCTGGAGAATCCTCAACAGCTTGGCCTGTACCGCGGGGTTCAGTTCCCCAACTTCATCCAGGAACAGGGTGCCTCCATGGGCCTGGGCGAATCTTCCCGGGCGCTGACGGCTGGCGCCCGTGAAGGCCCCTTTTTCATGCCCGAAAAGCTCCGATTCCACGAGGTTTTCCGGAATGGCGGCACAGTTGACCTCCACGAGAGGCTTGCCGCTCCGGGGACTGTTCTCATGGATGGCTCGCGCGATAAGCCCCTTTCCCGTGCCGCTCTCCCCCGTGATGAGAACCGTGGCTTCCGAAGGGGCGACCATGGCGATGGTTTCGAGAAGCTGCTTCATGGCATTGCTGCGCCCGAGGATTTCGGGGACTTTCAGTCGGGCGAGTTGCTGACGCAGGTCCCGGTTCTCCTCCTGGAGATGGAAATGTTCCAGGGAACGCTCCAGGAGGTGTTTGAGGGAGTCGAAATCGAGCGGTTTGGTGATGTAGTCATAAGCCCCGGATTTGAGCGCTTCCACGGCGGAAGATACGGAGGAATAGGCGGTCATGACAACGATCGGGATGGCCGGGTTGTGCCGGTGGATTTCACGGGTCGCCTGGATGCCGTCCATTTTGGGCATGCGCATGTCCATGATGACGAGGTCTGCAGACTTTTCATGAATGAAATCCACGGCAGCGCGGCCGTCCCGGGCTTCCGTGACGGCATAGTCCCATGCTTCCAGAAGAGTTCTGAGCATGAGGCGGTGTGCATCGTCGTCGTCAACCAGGAGCACGCTGGGTTTGGGTGTTCGAGTCATGTTTCATCCCTGTCAAAGGGCCGGGAGGAGGTTTGCAACGATTGGGATGGAACCATTATAGCCCATTCGTTTCCTGCACTGTTACACGCATTTTCAATCGTACGTTTCTCCAGGCACGTAACAAGACTCCTCAACGGGATGATTTTCGTTTGCGGGCGCGTTTCAAAAATGGCATGATGCTCAATCATTCATGAGCTTTATCCATTTTGCGAGGACACTCGGGATAAGAAGCCTTTCGGAACCCTTCGCTTCCCATCGTCGAGAACGACTGGACGGGATCTGCCATGAATCTGGTTGAACGAAACGCCATGCTGTCTCGCAGCGCTCACGCCGAGCCTCTTGCAGCAAGCGGGGTGTGCATCGACGGCATTTTCGGGGGATACGGCCATGTTTTTTGCCGGGGGACGAGCCGCCGGCGCCGGATGCCTGTGAGGGGGTCGAGATGAGGCGCTTGTCGTTATGGGGTGGTCCTTGGGTTCTGCTCATTTTCTTCTCCCTGTCGCTCTTTCCGGTCCTTACCGTCCGTGCTGAAGGCGTTCGCATCGTGGTGGCGGAAGGGGACACGCTTTCCACCCTCAGTGAAAAGTACCTGGATGAGCCTCGAGACTGGGTCGAGGTGGCCAAAGTCAATCGTCTGGAAGATCCCCA
Organism: uncultured Syntrophobacteraceae bacterium; assembly: GCA_964654275.1. Classification (GTDB taxonomy): domain Bacteria; phylum Desulfobacterota; class Syntrophobacteria; order Syntrophobacterales; family Syntrophobacteraceae; genus SLCH01. The sequence goes on along the minus strand of CAZZHS010000018.1, from coordinate 653 downwards.
TCTCCTTTTTCCCGGCCAGGAGCTGTTCATCCCCCAACACCTTCTCAAGGGTGTACCCGCCATGGGAAAGGTGACTTTTGCCAGGGGAGAGGTCTTGATCCGATATTTCCGGAATTCAGGGTGGGAGCCCGTGAACGTTTCGCAGGAAATTCCGCCGGGGAGCCGCCTGCGAACCGGAGTTGACAGTGCGCTGGAGATCGTTTTTGAAGATGGTTCGGCCTGTTTCCTCATGCCTGAGAGCAGCCTCGAGGTCTTGCGGGCAAGGAAGCGGGGAGGGCGCCATTTCTTCAGGGATATATTCCTGGAAGTGGGCAGAATCATCACGAGGCTGCAGGAGGCGCTCGGCAATGAATCTCGTTTCCACATCCGGACGCCTTCGGCCACCGCGGCTGCAAGGGGCACCGAATTCAGGGTTGGATCGGACCAGCGCAGGGATACGCGTATCGAGGTGCTTGAGGGAACGGTGGGGGCAGCGAGCCGGGGGAAGCAAGTGACCCTGGAGGAGGGTGAAGGCACCCTGGTGCGACGTGGCGGCAGACCCATGGAGCCGCAGCGGCTTTTGGATCCTCCGTCTCCCGAACATATCGAAGCCGCCTACAACAGGATGCCCCTGGAATTTCGATTCCAGCCGGTTCCCGGGGCTGCAAAATTTC
>CAZZHS010000017.1:0-67303 GCA_964654275.1 uncultured Syntrophobacteraceae bacterium | reverse complement strand
GACCTGTAGTGCCGAAAATAAACAGCGAAAAACTCAACTTATTTAAATTCCACAGTTTTTTGCACTACGCTGACAAACTTGGGTTAAAGCCCGGCCCCTTCAAAATCGGCCTCTTTTCAGCGTCCGGCATGACACAAGTCACCGGGCAAACGAGCTACCCACGGTTTCGATGGAAAAGCACGCACCGCAAAAATCACCTCAACTCCATCGGCGAAGAGGGAACCTCATCATGGCACTCTATCTGGTTCAACATGGCAGGGCTCGGCCCAAGAGCGAAGATCCCCTCCAGGGGTTGAGCGAGGAGGGCGCGGCCGATGTCCGGCGCATTGCCGAGGTGGCTGCCCACTACCGCGTCCGCGTGTCCGTCATATTGCACAGCGGCAAGGAGCGTGCCGCCCGGACGGCCGAGATTCTCTCTGCGGCCCTCCATCCCCCGAAGGGCGTGCGGCAGATCGACGGCATCAACCCCATGGATGACGCCGTGGCCTTCGCTCAGACTGTGCGGGTGGACCGGGACGAAATGATCGTGGGCCACCTGCCTTTTTTGGAGCGACTGATGGCCTATCTCGTGGTCGGGCGCGCCGATCTGCCGATTTTCCGCATGCAAAACGGTGGAATCGTCTGCCTGGATCATTATCCGGAAACCACCCGCCCGGTGATCCGGTGGGCCCTGATGCCCCATGTGGGATGATTGGGAGAGGCCCAGGCGCTCATGCCGCTGCTCAACTTGGCCGCCCCCTTTTGCGAGCAAGAGCAGGGCCGAAGCATACCGGGCAGGCCCTTGTGAGAGCCGGAGAGCGGGTGCCGACCCTCGGGCCATCCCCTCTCGTTTCAGAGGCTCCGAGGGGACCTTTTGCTCACCGGACCGTTCTCGGTGCAAAAGTCTCTTTCATTGTGTGGAATCTGCATCGCCGGAAAGTCAGCTGTGTTAAAATCAGTTTGCGGGCTGAGAGTACTCCGCGGCTGCGCCAGTTTTTTTCGGTGGTGTTGCGTTGGCGGGAAGAGGTCAAGAGAGCCAATCGGTGCCACGATTTTAGGGCCCGACGGAGGCGACGGCCGCGTGAGACTGTGATCCGGAGGAACCGGATCGTCTCCCCCGGTTCCCTGTGAGTGAACGAAGTTGAAGTGGCGCACGCTGCGTTGGGCTCAGACCGTGTTGCCGGATGTCACTAACGAAAGCATGAGGTGCAAGAGTAAATGACCCTCCGTATTCGCCCCGAGGTCAAGTCAGATTTTGAAGCCATTTCCGAGATCACGAAAGCGGCTTTCGAAAATCATCCCCACAGTCGGCAGACGGAACAGTTCATCATCAAGGCCTTGAGGGGGGCGAACGCGCTCACCATTTCGCTGGTTGCGGAGGTCGGTGAAAAGGTGGTGGGCCACATTGCGTTCTCTCCGGTGACCATTTCAGATGGAAGTCCAGGTTGGTACGGGGTCGGCCCGGTTTCTGTCCTGCCGGAGTTGCAGCGGCAGGGGATCGGAAAATCGCTGATTCGTGAAGGCTTGTCCCTGCTGAAAGCCCAAGGTGCGCAGGGTTGCATGCTCGTAGGCGATCCGGCCTACTACGAACGCTTCGGCTTCAGGAATTGCCCGGCATTGGTGCTTCAAGGCGTTCCGCAGGAGTACTTTCTCGTCTTACCCTTCGAACAATTTGAGCCGCGCGGCACCGTGACGTTTCACGAGGGTTTCACCGCAAATGGCGGATGAACTATCAGGGATGAAGTGGATCGCTGCGAAGCGCCCCCCTAAAGGATACAGAGGCCCAGGATCGGAGAGAGCGGCCATATGGACACGTGGGAGAAGGCGAAAACATTCAGTTCCATAGCCGCAGCACTGGTGCTGCCGATTGTTCTGTTGATCGTGGGGAATCAGTTTTCAGGGGCGATCAAAGAGCGGGAGCTACAGGGAAAGTTCGTGGAACTTGCCGTGAACATTCTGCGCGGGGATCCCTCGGAAGAGACACGAAATCTTCGTGAATGGGCCACACAGATCATCAACCAATACTCCGGAGTACCGCTGTCGGCCCAGACGAAGGAAGATCTGATAGAGAAAACACCTCTGCTTCCATCCCGCATCAGTCTCTATGAAGGAAGACAGGATCTGGGCAACATCGAACCCGGCGACGGGGTGCGCTTTATTGGCCGGGGTTATCTCCAGGTCACCGGGCGGGCCAACTATGCCCGCTTCGGAAAGGCCATCGGCACCGACCTCCTGTCGCAACCTGAAAGGGCTGAAGAACCTGAAATCGCCGCAAAGATCCTCGTCGAATTTTTCTTGGAGCGAAAAGCCAGCCTGCTTGCAGCTCTCGAATCAGGGGATCACGACCGCGCAAGGCGCATGATCACTGGCGGCAGCCGCTCAGCTCGAGAGGTCGCGGCGCGAGCATCGGTCTATGAGGACTTCTTGCGGAGCAGGACGGATCCGGTTGAAGCGATCCGCATTCCGGGAGTGACCTATCCCGAATGGACCGAGGTTCATATCCCGGCGATATTGGGGGCACTTGACGCGCGCGGAGTTTCCAGTATTTCTCTGCGCGCCTATGCTTTGGCCACAGCCGAGCACGAGACCTTGCAGGGCCGGGTGATGAAGGAACGGCTTTAGGGTCGGACCAGCCATCGTGCTGACTACGGACCGGCTCGGACCGGAACCGATGCGCAACATGCCGACACAACTGCCGGGAAGCGGCCCATGTTGAGGCGGAAGCCGTGCTGCTCCTCGAAGACATCCCAAGACGGGAATCTTTTGAAGAAAGGACGGCAGGGTCACGTCCTTGAAGGGTTTTTTCAATCCAGATCATGGTATTTTAAATTGAACTCCGTGCGCATTCGTGTCTTCTCGATCTGACTCCTCCCACCCTTCTGAAGGACCAATCCATGGCAGATCAACGTCGACCGGTTTCCTCCAGGATGCACTTTCCCGTCTGTCCGGTTTTGACCCTGATCCTCACCCTGTTGACTCTGCTCCACATGCCGGGTCTCCAGTCGTGGGGAGATGCGGGACTGCGGATCCATGTTCCTGAATCAACCGCACCCCTCCTTCGCGCGGCGGCCGACAGGGGGGAATCTGGCAGCAGCGCCCGGATCATCCGGGTGGCCGAAACGGCGCATGCACGCCTCGAGGCAGCTTCAGGCGGCTCTCAGGAGGACCCGTCTTCTCTGCAAACCGCAGATTGGTTCTCAATGGCCGGGATGTTTGCGCTGGGACTCCTTGTGGGCGTGCTGCTGACCCATATCGTTTCCAGGATGCTGTCGAAAAAGCGCTCTCCTTCGAAGTCGGAGGAGACTTTGCCATCCAGGGATTCTGAAGTATCGGAAGAGCCAAGTTCAAAGCCGCGAGCCATAGCAAAAAAGCCGTTCGACCCGACTCGAATCCACGGCGTGGACGAGCAGCTCATTCAGTCCAACAAGCTCACCGCTTTCGGCCAGCTCGCCACGGGCGTGGCTCACGAAATCAACAACCCCCTTGCGATCATCAACGAAGAAGCCGGTTGGCTCGAAGATCTTCTCAAGCAGCAGGACAGCAAGGACTTCAAACGGCTCGAAGATTTTCGCGAATCTCTGGGAATCATTGTTCAGCAGATGCGCCGGTGCGCCAACATCACGCACAAGCTGCTGAGCTTTGCACAAAGCATGGACTCGGAGGTCAGAGATCTGGATCTCAATGAGATCCTTGATGAAATTGTGACCATGATGGAAAAGGATGCCTTTTATAACAATATCGTCATCGAAAAGACCTATGACACAAGTCTGCCGAAACTTCGCAGCGATCCGGGTCATTTGCGACAGTTGTTCGTCAATCTGATCAAGAATGCTTTTGATGCGATCAAACGGGACGGGCGGGTCTTCATCCAGACCCGGAAAGTGGGGGAGAATCACGTTTCGATCACGCTGACCGACACGGGCTGCGGCATTCCCAAGGAGTATCTCGACAAGGTGTTCGACCCCTTTTTCACCACCAAATCGCCGGGAGAGGGCACCGGTCTCGGCCTGTCCATCTGCTACGGGATTGTCACCATGCTCGGGGGAAACATTTCCGTGGAGAGCGTCGCCAACGAGGGGACCACCTTCACGGTGAACCTGCCCCTCAACAGTCCATCGCCGGAAGCTGCAGCTTAAAAAACCCGGTGCGGCACACGATCAGACAGGTTGCTGCATGTCGCTCCACCCAGCGTGAACCCCGTCTTCAAAGCGGCTGCGCTCACTCACTGTTCCCACGCCAAAAAGACGGCCCTGCCCGGACGACGAAGCCCGCTCGAGAAAACAAAAACCCGACAGCCTCGAAAAGCTGCCGGGTCCTCGGAAAACCATCGGACGAAGAGTCCTGCTTTCAGCTGAGCTGACGGCTCCTCAACGCCGCAATTCGCTGATCCAGGGGAGGATGGCTCATGAAAAGCATCTTCCAATCGCGCGCGTCGGATTTTGCGTTGATGCCAAAAGCGGCCATCTGATCGGGCAGGGGTTGCTGGATGCTCTTTTTGAGCTTCTCCAGGGCGGAAATCATTTTCTGCGTGCCGGCCAGGTCGGCTCCCCCGTAGTCGGCCCGGAACTCTCGCTGCCTGCTGAACCACATGACGATGACGCTGGCCAGGATACCAAAAACGATCTGGGTGACGATGGTGGTGATGAAGAATCCGACGCCGTGACCCTCCTCGTTCTTGAGAATCACCCGGTCCACAAAATGGCCCACGAGCCTCGAGATGAAGATCACAAAGGTGTTGACCACTCCCTGGATGAGCGTCAGCGTCACCATGTCTCCATTGGCCACGTGGCTCACTTCGTGCCCCAATACCGCCTCGATTTCATCCTGGTTCATGGTTCTGAGAAGGCCCGTGCTCACCGCCACAAGGGCGTTGTTTCTACTCATGCCGGTGGCGAAGGCGTTGGGAGCGGCTGAATCGAAAATGGCCACCTCGGGCATGCCGATCCCGGCCCTGGACGCCTGGCGCTGGACCGTGTGAACCAGCCAGTTTTCGACCTCGTTTCGGGGAGTCACGATGACTCTGGCTCCCGTCAGGCTCTTGGCCATCCATTTGGAGATCACCAGGGAGATGAGTGATCCACCAAAACCGAACACGGCGGCAAAGACGAGAAGGCTGCCATAGTCGATCCCGACCCGCTGTTCATCGAGAATGCCGCTGACCCCGAGGAGGCTGAGTACGATGGACAAGACGGCAATGACCGCGATGTTGGTCGCGAGAAACAATAAAATCCTCTTCATGGTTCAAGATCCTCCATTGATTATCCTTAATTAAGGTGCTCAGGCCCACAAACTCTCCAGAGTCGACCACAACGCCTCTAATATTATACAAAGATGCTAACTTTTCAATATGTTTTGTATTTTTATTGCCGGGCAGCGAGCCAGGTGCTGGAAAGTCCTTAAGTTGACGCGGCTTTATAATTACAAAAAGGCATTGAAACTATTCTGGATGAGGAGGGCCGGCGTCAAAGAAGGTGAATAATTTGGAGTGTCCTGCCGTCTTCCGGCGAAAATGGCTCACGGGGGGATCCTTCGGTTGGCAAAATGGGTCGGCGCAGGTTAAGAGATTCTAAAGTTCACGAGCTGATCTGATTGGGATGACGCCTTCAACGGCGTGGAGGTTTTTCATGAAAACAACACGCAGAGATTTTCTGACGGCTGTCTGCGCGGCTGCGGGCTCAATCCTGTTGAAAGGGTGCGCCAATGCAGGAGAGCGTGCTGAAGAGCCCGAGTCCTGGCAACCGGCCTATGCGAAACTTGAAGATCAGGGACGTCTGGCCGAACGGGTGGACCAGGCCTATCAAAAACTTGAGCATTGCGACCTGTGTCCTCATCGTTGCGGTGTGAACCGCCTCCAGGGCGAAAAGGGTTTTTGCAAGGGGGGAGCGAAGGCCGTCGTCTTCAGTCATGGACCGCACTTTGGCGAAGAACTGCCCCTGGTGGGGCAGGGCGGATCCGGAACCATCTTTTTTTCCAATTGCAATCTTCGCTGCGTCTTCTGCCAAAACTGGCCCATCGCTCACCTGGGGCGGGGCGACGAGGCAAAGGACGAAACGATTGCGGAGATGATGCTTCATCTGCAGAGATTGGGCTGCCACAACATCAATCTGGTCACTCCCACCCATGTCATGCCCAATATTCTCGGCGCCACGCGCATTGCACTCAAAAGGGGGCTTCGGCTGCCCCTGTGCTACAACACCGGCGGCTATGAGACCGTGGAAAACGTTCGGCTCCTGGATGGGATTGTGGACATTTACCTGCCGGACCTCAAATTCATGGGAAAAGAAGAATCGGCCACCTATGCGGTCGAGGGGGCGGGGAATTATCCGGAAATGGCCCAGCAGGCCATCCTGGAGATGCATCGACAAGTCGGCGATTTGATCCTCGATAACCGTGGCATCGCCCGGCGAGGATTGATGGTGCGCCACCTGGTCATGCCCAACAGGGTGGCCGGAACCCGGGAGTTTGTGGGCTGGGTGGCGCAAAACCTGTCGCGCGGAACGTATGTGAACATCATGTCCCAGTACCGTGTGGAACACATGGCGTTCGATTACGAGAAAATAGCGCGGGGCATCACCTCCCGGGAGTATGTGGAGGCCATGGAGTGGGCGCTGGAGGCGGGTCTGAGCAACCTGGACAAACGATCCCTCTCGCAGCTCGAGATTCACCGGCGCCGGCTTTCCTGAACCCCTCTGCAGCACCTTTCTCAGTGAAGCTCAACTGCATCCGAAACTGTTCCCTGCCCGACGACGAACCTTCAATTGCCGCTATCGAAGATCTGCCGGCGCCATCCCGGCCGCCGTCAGGTCCAGATGCCCGACAACTGCCGGCCGCAGTGGTTGCAGCGCCCGTTTTCCAGTTCCATCCGGTCAATGAAAAACCCGACGCGGTGGATGACGACCGCTCCGCACCCGGGGCAGGAGGTGTTTTCCCCTTCGTGCCCGGTCACTTTGGCCACGTAGACATGGCGGAGGCCGGCCTCGAGGGCCGTGTCCCGAGCCCGGTTCAAGGTGGAAACGGGGGTTCGAGGCAGCGCGGAAAGCTGGTAGAGGGGATAGAATCGGGCAAAATGAACCGGCACTTCCGGGCCCAGTTCGCTCACAATCCAGTGGCACATGTTTCGGATGCTCCGGGCATCATCGTTGAGGGTGGGGATCACCACCTGGGTGATTTCCAGGTGCAGGCCCGCTTCACGGATGATTTTCAGCGATGCGAGCACCGGCTCGAGTTCTCCGCCCACCACTTCCCGGTAGAAGGCGGGATCGAAACTTTTCAGGTCCACGTTGGCCGCATCCAGGACGGTGCACAGCTTCTTCAGGGGTTCCGGTCGAATGTAGCCGGCCGTGTGGACCAGGTTCAGCAGACCCGCCTTGCGAGCCAGGCGGGCCACATCGCTCATGTACTCGTAAAAGACCACGGGCTCCCCGAAACCGTAGCTGACCGAACGCACCCCGGCCGCGAGAGCATGGGCGATCACGGCCTCCGGGGGCAGGTCATAGGCATGCACCTCCTCCGGGCGGACCAAGGCCATGTCCCACACTTCGCAGAATTTGCACTGGAGGTTGCATCCGGCCGTGGAAATCGACAGGGCCCTGCTTCCCGGCACCACATGGAAAAAGGGTTTGCGCTCGACCGGGTCTTCCTGGATCAGCACCGGGTTGCCGTAAGCGAGAGTGTGACCGTGACCGTCCCTGTTTTCCCGAACCCGGCAGCGAGACCTTTGATTCCGATCCAGTTCGCACTGGTGGGGGCAGAGCGTGCACTGGACCCTGCCGTCGGCCAGAGGGCTGAACCACGGTGACTTTTCCGGCCTGAAAAACCCCATGCGGGCCATCTCGCCGGGACCTCCGGCCTGAAGGCTGCATTCGCCCCTGCCTGGGAAAACGCCCGGCAAACCCAGCGCACAGACCCCTCCCGTCATGAGATGGAGGAACTGCTTCCTGGTCATCCTGCCTTCAGTTCTTTTGCGTTCGGACATCATGATCTCCTGGAAAGTAAGAGGGCGATGAACGCCGTTCCATTGACGGCCGCGGCCAGATAGAAGCAGGCTGCAAGACCCATCACGGGAGCCACCACCACGCTGGCCAGGACGGCACCAAGGCAGGCGCCGATGAGTTCCAGCCCATAGACCAGGCCCGTGGATTTTTCCGCCCTTCCTGTCTGGGCCAGGGAGCAGGCCGTTGCCAGGGGAAAATCCATGCCGTTGATGAGTCCCGCCCCCAGGGTGAGGGCGGAAAACAGGGCGAAGATGGCAGCAGAGGAGGTCAATGCGGCCGTCAAGGGGAGCGTCAGGGCCATGAGGCAGGCCAGCAGAGCCATGATTCCCTGCACAGCGGCCAAGGTCGTCAGGCTGGCTTTGTCCCTGACATACCTGTGGGTCAGCCAGGCTCCCACCGCCAACCCCAGCATGAACACCGCCACGATCAAACCCACCGTTTCATAAATGAAACCATAGATGCTTTGAAAGGAAAAGAGCAGAGCCACCTGCATGGCCATGGTGGAGAGCCCGGTGGTGAACACGGTGAACAGCACGGCAAAAGAGACGTGGGGCGGTTTTGCTCGCGCCGTCCGGACGCGCTGCAGCCCGATCACCGTCAGCAGGGGCAGGAGAACCAAAGGAGCGACCCACCAGGATTGCACCCTCAGCAGCCACTTGAGGGACTCCCTGCCGCTGCCGCGGGTCAGGTCGTCCCAGAACATGAGCGAGTAGAAGGTCACGATGGGTTTGAAATCCGAGTTGATGAAGTAACGGCCTGAGACAGGTGCCGCAAGTTTTTCCGCCTCGATTTGATCTTCCAACGGGTCGGGAAACAAAGGCCCGGACCCGGGACCCTCGAGGTGCGCCTGCGGGCTGCGGCCGTGGTTGCGGACGATCCAGTTCACTCTTCGAAGGGGCTGCTCCTGGAGAAGCAGGTGAAGGTGGTGCTCCGAGAAGCCTTCGGCCACGATGTGGCGTTGCCGATAGCGCTCCCTGAGCTTGGGCGCGTCCAGGGAGATCTGTCCCGGGGTATCGCTGGCCATGAAAAAAAGGTGTCCTTCTCCCGCCAAAAGCACATGAGAAAATACGTCGGCGAGCGTGTGATAGATGGCGGCATTGCGATTGGCCACCGCAGTGCCCCGCAGGCCGGGAGTCGAAGTAGCTCCGGTCACCAGCACCCCGCCGGGTTTGAGAAGTCTCTGGGCTTCTCGAAAAAATTCCCGGGTGTAGTAGCGGTTCAGAACCGCGGTGGTCGGATCGGGCGCGTCGACCAGGATCAGGTCGTATTTTTCCCGGGAGCTCTTCACGAAGAGCCGCGCATCGGTGTGGATCAGCCGGATCCTGGGGTCGTCGAGCACCTCGAACGTGCGTGGCGGGACATAAAACCGGGCCGCCTCGGTAAGGACCTTGTCCAGTTCGAGGTAGTCGATTTTTCGAACGGGATGCCGGGCGGCTTCGCGAAGCAGGCCGCGCAAACCGCCGCCGATGAGCAGAACCCGCTGCGGATTGGGGTGCTGGACCATGGCGAGGTGGGCGAAGACTACGGCTTCCTGCTCCTCCAGGCCGGGAATTGTCGTTTCCGGCCCCGCAGTGGTGAAGACGAGCTGTCCACTCTGGAAGAAACTGAATTGATCCTCGCGCTGGAGCACTGCGATGTTTCCGTGTTTGGACTGATATATGCCCGCGAGCTCATGGAAAGGAGCGGTGTGCCGCCAGTGGAGTTCATGGGCGCGGCGGTCCAGGTGTTCCAGTCTGGAGAAACCGTACCCCGTCCCGACAGCCAGGACAAGCGCGGCAGACAGCCATCCCGCCGGTCTGCCCGGCCACCCTTTCCTGCTTGCATGAGCCACCAGGAGGAAGGCCATCAGCATGACCACGGCCACGAGGACTGCGGACTGGAAGGGGTTGAGAACGTGGACCAGAAAAAAAGTGAACAGGATGCCGCCCGTCATGTTGCCCAGGGCTTCCCCCACATAGGTCTTTCCGGCACCGGAGATGTCCTCAGTTCCATCCTTTTCGCGCCAGGTACGGGAGAGGAAAACAAACTGGAAGCCCAGAAGAAGGCAGACGGGAGCCATCACCAGGAAGCTGGCGACGACCATTTCCGTGAGGGACAGGTGCGCTCCCGGAATCACGTCAAAAAAACCGCGCAGAGAGCGAATGAGGACAAGGGTCGCCGGCAGGGCTATCAGCACACCCAAAGCGCTGAGGAGAAGCAGCGGAAGGGGACGGTCGACCCGCTCAGAGAGGAAAGCGCCCAGGCGGCTGCCCGTTCCCACCCAGGCCAGCCAGGCGGACAAAATGATCCCGATGGCGAGCTCGTTTCCGTGAAAAACCATCAGGAGCTCGCGGAGCATCAGGACCTGCCCGATCTGGGAAACCACCCCCAGCATCAGGACGGGAAACAGGTGTAGGGGCATCTTGTCCAGCATCATCCGCACGGGTCCGAGAAAAAATTTCAAGGTCTGCCCTCCATGCCGCCTGCATGCAGGAACTCTCTCGGAGCGGACGGCTCGTCCGCTCTCCGGAAAGTATTCCATCCCGATGTGAATTAAGGAAGGGGCTGCCGGCGGAATCCGGCGGAGCGTTTCGCAGTCGCGCGGGCTTTGGGACCTCCTTTTGCCGGGTTTGTTCTCGGTTCTTTATGAACGACCACGGTGCGGCGCCTCAATTTAGGAGCTTCAAAGATTATTGTGGAAGACGGCATATGCCATGGTATCGTTGCGGACGTTTTGTGCAGCCCTTATGGTTATCGAAGACTTTGAATGTGAGGTGCTGAGGCTTTTCGAGCTGCGCACCCTTGAATCACGGCACATTGAGGAGACCCGAGTCTTTTTATACCCCAAAAACGTTGCGGCAAGGGACTCCGCCGCGAAGGATGCGGCCGGAGCTTGAGAGTTCTCGGAGTTGGAGTCCGCATGTCCTCACCGGTGAATGCGTAACCGCCTCTGGAGAAATATTGCACCATGGCTTTGACAATGATCATGACTTTGATCTTCCTGATCGCGAGCCCACTGCAGCCTGGAGTTCTGGCAGGTGAGGCTGCTGCCTGGGAAGCTCTGGCCGAGGGCAGGGCCGTGCTGATCCTGCGCCATGCCACTGCCCCCGGTGTCGGGGACCCCGAGAATTTCGACCTCAGGGACTGTTCAACCCAGCGGAATCTCAGCGGGCGCGGACGAGAGGAGGCTCGAGCCTGGAAATCCTATCTCGCAGCAAAGGGCATCCGGGAAGCCCGGGTCTTTTCGAGCGAATGGTGTCGTTGCGTGGATACGGCCAGGGAGATGAATGTGGGAGAGGTTCGGATCATGACCTCACTCAATTCTTTCTTCGCGGGTCGAGGAGACGGGCCGCGCCAGACCCGGGAGACCATTCGCCAGGTGAACGAACTCGAACCCGGGCTGCCCGTCATTCTGGTTTCCCACCAGGTCAACATCACCGCGTTGACAGGCATCTTTCCACAGTCCAACGAAGGCGTCATCCTGGAACTGCCCTTGACCGACAATTCCAGGATCCTGGCTCGCGTGTCCCCCCATGATTTAAGACAGCCCTGTTCTGAGGCCTTTCAACGCACCGACCGTCCCAAAAGGACACTCGTGGTTTGGGTCGATCAGGAGGGATGGGATCGGCAAGGGTGGATGAAATGCCTGCATGGCGTTTTGCATTGACGAGGGAGGAGCTGACGATGTTCAATGAGAGGAAGCAAGAGAAGCCGGTGTGACGCCCCGACACATCTCTGTTTCAGGTTGCACGCTGAAACTCATCCGCCGGAATCAGTGCGGCCGGCTTGACCACTGAACCATCCCGCGAAACTTCAGGTATGGCCCGAGACAGGAGTATTCCAAAAAACGTCCGGCTTTTCCTATTCAATCCGCTTTGGGAGCTCTGAATCGTGCTCTTTGCTCCCGAAGGTCGGTGCGCACGGTGCCCGGGTGTTTGAAACTTAGGAAAGGAGAAGCAAATGAAAGTGAAAGTGTTGCTCGTCTATTATTCCATGTACGGTCACATCCACAAAATGATGGAGGCTGCCGCCGAGGGAGTGCGTCTGGTGGAGGGAGCTGAGGCCGTGTTGCGCCGGGTGCCGGAAACCCTACCGGAAAATGTTTTGGAGATGATGGGGGCCCTGGAGGCTCAAAAGCAACAAGCTCATGTGCCGGTGTGCACGGTCGAGGAACTGGGCGAGGCTGATGCGGTCATTTTTGGAACCCCGACGCGTTTCGGCAACATGTGCGGCCAGATGCGCCAGTTTCTCGATGCCACGGGGCAGTTGTGGATGAAAGGAGCGCTGGTGGGAAAGCCGGGCAGTGTGATCACAAGTTCGAACACGCAGCATGGAGGCCAGGAGTCCACCCTTCTCAGTTTTCACATCACCCTGCTGCATCAGGGCATGGTCGTGGTGGGTCTGCCCTATTCGTTCGCAGGACAGATGGTTGTCGACGAAATCACCGGGTGTTCGCCCTATGGAGCTTCCACCATCGCGGGGGCGGACGGCAGCAGACTGCCCAGCGCCAATGAACTGGCCGGCGCCCGTTTTCAGGGGGAGCATGTGGCTAAAATCGCCAAAAAGCTGATGAGCTAGCGCATAGTCCAGCTCCACAGTCTCAGGGGTCCATTTCGACACACGTCATGCCGGCAAATTTTGACCCGGCTTCCAGCTCTTTTCTGTGGCTTCCGGCTGACGTTCATGTCGAGATAGTCGACACCCCTGATGATGAAGGGTGGTATGAGTGGAGGTTGGCGAGGACGAAGTCGCGCAAGTGAATTCGTGGCTTGGGACCCAGTCAGCTGACTCTTATAATTTTGTTTTGCGTTGTACTCTGCGACTGAGTCCTTCCAGCGACTATTTCCCCAGTGAGTTCGAACTTCGGGCGCTCCTGAAGCTTTGCCCGTTTGCGGCGCGGCTTCCGAACCACGACTTCCTGCAAGGACCCCCGGAAGGGGGTTTCTCGTCTTCATGATTTTGCTGATCGATGAACGCGAGGTTGCGCTGCGGGAGACCCAGGAGAATCCGGTTTGCCTGCCGACGGGCGCATGCGCACTGATTCGAGACGGCTCCATGATTTGGAGGGTCTCCCCCAGGCGCTGAAGCCCGCCCGATGCTTCGTCACCCGTGCACAAAGCTCCTCGCAGCTGGAGGCTTTGCATCAAACAGCATCCGCAGGACCCGGTTGAGTGATCTTCCGCCGATGCACCGTGTTGACGCCGTTGACCTTTCCCATTCCCTCCTTATCACTTAATCAATTCAAACGACCATTCGGCACCGACAATTGGAAACGCTGTGACCACGAGAGGAGAAGGATGAACCCACCCAGACCCGATCACGGCAGCCTCGTCACAGGGGCCCTTTATGGAGCTTTCATCGCCGATGCCCTGGCCATGCCGGTGCACTGGTACTACGACACCCTTGCTCTGGCTCGCGACTACGGGTGGGTCCAAGACTATCTGAAACCCAGAAACCCGCATCCGGACAGCATCCTGTGGCGATCCAGTTACCGCCCCCCGGCTCCCGATGCGGACATCCTGCACGACCAGGCTGTGTTCTGGGGAAAAAGGGGTGTTCACTACCATCAATTTCTGCAGGCCGGTGAAAACACATTGAACCTGAAAATCAGCCGCCTGCTCATGGATTGTCTTCTCGAAAAGGGGGAATACGATCCGGAACTCTACCTGGAACGTTACGTGGCCTTCATGACCACGCCGGGAACGCACCGGGACACATACGTGGAGGAGTGTCACCGGGAATTTTTCTACGCCTGGGCATTGCGCAGAAAGGGAAAAAAGGTCGATCCTCCTCGCGAGAAGCACATCGGTGGGCTCAGCCTGGTCCTGCCGCTGTTGCTTTTCTATTCGCGGAAACCGGCCGAGGCGCGGGAACTTGCTGCGCGACACCTGGAACTCACTCACCCCGGCCCGCTCATGGCCGATGCGGTGTACTGCCTGGCGACGCTGCTGGAGGAGGTCCTGGGCGGTTCTGAAATCCGAAACGCCTTGAACACAAGACGAGACAGATCGTGGGGGGGCTTTGCCCGGTATCCGTTTGAAGAACTCTCCCGCCGGTCCGACGTGGAGGTCGCTCAGCATGTGTTCAGCACGGCCTGCTACGTTCAGCAATCTCTGCCGCTGACGTTTTTCCTGGCCTGGAAATATCAGGATGACCCGGAGCGGGCGCTGCTTGTGAACACGAACCTGGGCGGCGACAATTGCCATCGGGGCGTGGTGCTGGGCGCCCTCCTGGGAGCCATGCACGGATTAGAGGTCTGGCCGCAGCGTTGGGTGGAAGGATTGCTCGAACCGCCTTCGGCCTTTGCTCAGAGACTCGCTCAGCCTTTGCCCGCAGCAAACTGAGTGCAACTCGGCTCAATGGAGCGTCCATCAATCGAGTCGTCATTCCGGCGGTTCTCTCAAGGGAATCCACAGCATAGCACTGGAGGCGGCTCAAAAACCGCCGGCATGGCGAGTGTCGAAATGGGAACGGTTCAGGGAGGATCGGTGCCGGGCCCTGAAAGTCTTTGACGGCCGTTTCGGGGAATCCGGCACAGGGACCTGCGGACGGGGTGGTTTCATAACATCGGGGGACAACGCGCCACACGCCAAAACTGCAGCACCCTTTGGGATGGAACCCAATCACTTTATGCCGTTGCGAACGAGCCTCTCCTCGATGCGGGAACAAGAGGTCGCGAGGCGATCAGCGAGGCCCTTTTCATGAGAAATGCCGGCTTACAGTGTCTGCCTGAAAAACAAGGCGATCGACGGTCGATGGACCCCGGGCACAGGTTGCTTGGTCCCTGCCCCTTGTGTGGACGCCCCCTTCTGGATGGACCCAGTGTGGACCTGCACCACTGGAGGCCGAAATCCGAGGGAGGACGTGTGGCGGAACCGCTTCACCGGATCTGTCACCAGAAAATTCACACGGTATTCAGTGAGCGCGAGCTGACGGAAGTCTACTTCCATCCCGAGGTGTTGCGAAGGCACCCGGAAATCCAGAAATTTATCAATTGGGTTCGGCGTATGCCTTCGGAATACATCGGGAAAAACCATCCTCTGCGTGCGCGGGCCACGAGGCGTCGCAGGATTCTTTGAGAGAAGCGGACAAATTGGAAGCAACGTGAGCGATCTGCCTCACCACGAAAGGAGGCGCCCATGAAAGAGGATTTGAACGTGCTTGGCGGCCCGCTGGAGATCTGCGGCACCTCCCCGGCCACCGGTTTTTTCCGAACGGGGAAATGTCTCACCGGTCCCCAGGATTCCGGAAGCCATGTGGTCTGCGCCGAGGTCACCGCCGAATTTCTCGCCTTCACCCGATCTCGCGGCAATGACCTTTCCACCCCGGCTCCCGAACTCGGTTTCCCGGGACTCAAACCGGGGGATCGCTGGTGCCTCTGTGCGCTCCGCTGGAAGGAGGCACTCGAAGCAGGAGTGGCTCCCCCCGTCATCCTGGCCGCGACGCACCGAAACGTATTGCGCCATGTGTCCCTGGCGGACCTCAAAGCCCATGTGCTGGATTGATTTCCGAGCGGTGAAGGGGGAAAAGGGCAGGGCAGCGGCCGATGGCGTAATCCCGGCTCCGCGTGAGATACTTTTGGGCAGACCATCTCTCCCGTTCATTCCCTAACCGTCGACACGACCCGATATGCTCGGCGGGCTGCGGTGTCGATTCAAATTTTCGGCAGTGTCTCTGGATTTCCGGTGGAGGTCGCCGGTGTCTTATTTTTGTTTTGTGTTGGTTTCAATGCGTTGAATTCCACCCAGCGGGAGTGAGGCATGAACATTTTGTGGCAAGGAGCGAGGGGCCCGGCCGTGAGAGAACTCCAGGCAAGGTTGCAGGAACTGAGCTTTGATCCCGGGGCTGTCGACGGGATTTTTGGTCCTGCGACAAGTGCGGCGGTGATGGCGTTTCAGAAGAGTAGAAATCTCGTTGCTGACGGCGTGGTGGGTCCCCAGACAGTCCAGGCGCTGAAGTTGCCGACCAGAGTCGAGGGTGCCGTCAGATCGCCTCGAACCCATGTTTTTGTCAGCTACAGTCATGCGGATGAAAAGTGGCTGCAAATGCTCCAGGTGCACCTCGCACCCCTCGAGCGCACGGGTGTTGTCACGCGGTGGGACGACACCAAAATCGCCCCGGGAAAAAAGTGGCGGGAAGAAATCGCCCGGGCCCTCGAGGCGGCGAAGGTTGCGGTCCTTCTGGTCAGCCCGTATTTCATGGCTTCCAGGTTCATTGCCGAAAACGAGCTGCCGCCCCTGCTGGGAGCGGCAGAGCACGAGGGCGCGGTCATCCTGCCGGTGATCATCAGCCCGTGCGTGATGGGGCCCCTTTCCGAATTCCAGGCCGTGAATTCTCCTTCCAAACCGCTCGTGGATCTGAGCCGTGGAGACCGGGACCGGGTCTGGGTCAGGTTGGTCGAAGCGATCACGGCGGCCCTCAATGACTGAAATGCAGAAGCGGCCGGCAGGGCAGTGGGGGAGTGCGAAAACGGTTGTCCAGAAAAGGGGGCAGATCTCTTTTCAATACTTCTGCTCAGGATGGGGACCATGTAGATTTCTCAGGTAGAATCTACGCCCTGCGTATTCGGTCTCCACGAGTGCCCCAACTCGAAGGAGTTCCAGGACGAGGGACCAGTCGCTTCCCGCTTTCTTCAGCCAGAGCTTCAGTCCGTCTTCGCGAATCGGATGGACGGAAGCCATTGCCAGGAGGTCCTCTCGGGGCCGGCCGGTGGAGGCGAAACTCGACCCCTCATAACCCGTCAGCAGCTCCACGTTCTTCACGACACCGTTCAAGATCTGAAAGGCCTCGTTCAGCCTGGCTTCATGGGGCGCCCGGACCCAGGGTTCCGCAGGAGGGCGTGTGGGGACGGAGAGATAAACCCGTTCAGGGGCCAGCTCACCCAGAAATCCAGCCAGTGTGCGGAGGTCATCTGCATGGTCGTTCACCCCGGCGACGAGCATCGTTTCAGTCACCGGCCGTCCGGAGTATGCCTTGGAAAAAATACGAATTCCATCCAGAACAGTCTTCAAACTCAGTTGTGAATGTGGCCGGTTGACCTTTTTCCAGATGGATTCCCGACAGGTGTCCACCTTGATGGAGACCCAGTCGGCTTGAGCAAGGACGCGGCGCACGTCCTCCTGCCAGAGGAGCGAGCCGTTGGTGATCACCGCGATGGGGAGGCCCAGCGCCTGTTTCAGGAGGACCAGGGTTTCACCCAGGTTGATATCCAGGGTGGGCTCTCCATCGGGAACAAATGTCAGAAAATCAATGGGTTCGCCCCGGGTTGGCAACAGCTCCACCCGGGCGACCACCTCCTCCACGACTTTCTCAGGCCGGAGGAAGGGCTGTCGCCTGACCTTCAGATGCGTGGTGTGCCCCAGCTGGCAATACACACAGGCGTAGGAGCAAACCTTGGGAGGTATGTGGTTGATTCCAAGGCTTCTTCCCAAGCGTCTGGACGGCACGGGACCGAAAGGAATCGTCACCAGTTTCTCCTTCCCCCTCCCATGCCCCCACCAGGACCTCGTCCCATGCCGCAGCCGCGACCTCTCCCCATCCCACGACCCTGGCCGCCCTGGCCCCAGCCCATCTGTGGTGCGGCGGAAGTCTGGCGAACGGCCTCGAGTCTGCCGCCTTTGAAGGCTTCCACGGCTTGGCTCACGGTGCCTCCCGGAACTGTGAACACCTGGATGTTTCCTGCCTCAAGAACCTGGGCGGCTTTGGGTCCCACCACGCCGGTGATGACCGCCTGAGCGCCCTGGTTGGCGACAAACCGTGCGGCGCCGACTCCGGCCCCCGAAGGCATGGTCGCGTCTTTGTTTTCGAGGCCTTTCCACTCCATGGTTTCCGTATCAAGAAGAATAAAATAGGCACACCGGCCGAAGCGCGGGTCCACTTCACTGTCCAGTTTCGGTTGAAATGCCGAGATGGCGACCTTCATGTGGGTTCTCCTTTCCTTTTGAGATGAGTCCTTTTCGCAGCGGCAGGAACCCCCGTTCCATGAGTTGATGCCTGCACCTGCTGAGAACGGATGTGTTCCATGAAAAGGTCGGCAAGGCGAATTGCCCTGCCGATAGAGCTTATGGAATGGCAGAGCAACAGGGATGCCACAGGCATGGATTTCGCTCCAGGTGTCCGAAGCACAGGTTTCTTTGCGGAACTTTGTGCCTTCCATGGATCAAAGCGGGTGCATCTTGAACTTTTTTTGTGAGCATGTGGGAGTAAAATGCACCGGGGGAATGCTTTCAAAATTTCATGTGGGATCAGAGGACCGGCATTCAGCAGGGAGTTTTGCTGGAAATTGCCACGCAGGGGCTAAGCATGAAGGAAATCGAGGAGCGGGAATGTTGTCCTGATCAATCCCAGGGCGGTGTTGCGAACAGGAATCGGGATGAGTCGAAAAGAGACCCGGAGGTCCGGACCATGAAGCGATTTGCTTTCGGGGTCTTTCTGGTGACTCTCCTGCTGGCGGTGGGCAAAGGGGTCCTGGCGCACCTGTCCGGAAGCCTGGCTCTCAAGGCCGATTCTCTGGATTCCGCCACGGACTCTGTCGCTTCCTTGATGATCTGGATCGGCCTGGGGCTCTCCACCCGAAAGACGCGCCTGTTTCCTTACGGGCTCTACAAGATCGAAAACTTCATGTCCGTTGTGGTGGCCGTTCTTATCCTCATGGTCGGGGTTCAGATCGCGCGCGAAGCCCTGCAGACGCCCACGGCAATCCCTCAAGTGACGTGGCCGGTTTTGGCCGGAATGCTGGTCAGTGTGGTCGTGTCCTCCCTGATGGCTTACTTCGCGTCAGCACTGGGACGGCGGACTCATTCGCCGACGCTCCAGGCCGAAGGCAAACATCGCCTGGTGGACGTGCTCTCCTCGACGGTGGTGCTGGGCTCACTGGTCTCCGCCCGCTTCGGTTTTCGGGTCGACCGTATGGCGGCACTCCTGGTGCTGGCTTTCATTTTGTGGGCGGGTTTTCAACTGCTTCGCGACGGCATGCGAGTCCTCCTGGATGCCTCCCTGGATTCCGAGACCCTGGAGCGCATCCGAACCCTTCTGGAGTCGCACCGCGGTGTGGCTTCCGTGAACTTCCTTGCAGGGCGGAATGCGGGCCGCTTTCAATTTGTGGAGACCGCGCTGGCCCTCCGAACCGACAACCTGACCCAGGCGCATCGGCTCACCGAGGAGATCGAGGAGACGATCCGCAAAGAAATCCCTCATGTGGAGCGCGTGCTCATCCATGCAGAGCCGGCTCGTCGGGAAAAAATTCTGGTGGCGGTTCCTCTGGCGGACATGGGAGGGGCCATCAGCGGCCATTTCGGAGAGGCGCCCTTTTATGCCTTGGTCGAGTTGAAAACGGATACGGGTGAGGAGGAGGGCCGGGAGGTGAGGGTGAATCCCTTCGCCTCTCTCCCCAAAGGGAAAGGGGTCAGGGTGGCGGAATGGCTCATCGGCCTGGGGACGGACGTGGTCCTGGTGAAGGAGCCTTTGCGCGGGAAAGGTCCTGGTTATGCACTCGACAGCGCCGGCGTGACCGTTGTGCTCACCGACGCAGAAGAGGTTTCAGCAGCGGTCCCGTCCGCACTGGCTTCAGCTTGAGTGTGTCCGATCCTCCCCTTTCGGGACACTTTGAAATCGTACCAGTCTCTCCCTCTGGAAATGTCTGTGCCCAATAGCTCCATCATCCCCTGGTTGGTCATTGCCGGTGGTTCGGGCTTTTTTTCCAGATATTTGAGGAGAGCGCTCCTGCAACAACGTGCTGTGCACCCTGTCCCAAAGCTCTGGCAGATGTTTGAGTTTTCAGGTTATCAGCCGCTGAAGACGAAAACGCTCTCAAGTTTCCATTGACAAAGTTCGGTTTCGACTGGAATTAAAAAGAACGGCAGGGTTCGGGCCTGAAGCGGGAGCCCTGACGGTGCGCCTGGGACACAAGGGTCCGGTTGCGTGTCAGCGTCATCCACATCCAAAACGAGGAGTGCCGCAATGAAAAAGAAACTGGCTATTTTTCTGGTTCTTGGAGTTGTGTTCGGATTTTCCCTGATGCCGGTCCAGGCCAAGACCACCTGGAATGCCAATTCGGTCTGGCCCCCCAACAATCATCACACCATCGGCCTTGAAGAATTTGCCGCCAAGGTCAAGGAACTGAGCGGCGGGGAACTGGAACTCATCGTCAGCAGCGGCGGCGCCCTGGGCTACAAGGGACCGGAACTCCTGAAGGTGGTGCGGGACAATCTCGTCCCCCTCTCCGACATGTTGATCAGTGGCGTGGCCGGAGACGAAAGCATCTTTCAGGTGGTCACCGTGCCGTTTCTTTGCCGGAATTTCGAGGAACTGAAGCTGCTCATCGACCTTGCGAGACCTCACTTCGACAAAGCCGCCGAAAAATGGAACCAGAAAATCCTCTACATCGCACCCTGGCCGGGTGCGGGACTGTGGACGAAGAAGAAAGTCACGACCATCGAAGACATGCGCGGCCTCAAAACCCGGACCTACGACAAAAACGGCGCCCTGGTGGTGGAAGCCACCGGCGGGACTCCTTATGCCCTTCCTTTCAGCGAGGTCTACTCATCGCTTGCCACCGGGCTGATCGATTCGGTCATCACCTCCACCCCCACCGCCGTGGATGCCAAGTTCTGGGAAGTGCTCAAATATTATCAGCCATTGAACATCACCATCGCCACCAACATGGTCAACGTGAACCTGAAAGCTTTCGAGCGGCTGGATGAAAAGAGCCGGGAAGCTCTTTTGAAAGCCGCCGCGGAGATGGAGGAGAAGCACTGGGCCGGCATCGCGGCACTCGACAAAGAACAGGAGAGCATTTCCAACAAAAACGGCATCGAGACGGTGCCCGTATCCGACGAATTTATGGAAGCCCTGACCAAAGTCACCATGAGCATCCGCGAGGACTACCTGAAGGGAGCTTCTCCCGAGGCGAACGAGATCGTCCAGGCCTTTTTGAAAAAAGTCGGCCGCTGAACAACCCGAACATATCGGGAGGGTGAAAAGCGACAGGACGGCGCTGGGATGGGCTTCGCGCGTTTGCGCCTTTCAGGCAACGGGCGGTGTCCCCACGTGCCAACGCACAGTCCAGGGCGAGGTGGCATTCAACGCTGAAACGGGCTGGATTTCGCCCTTCGCCGTTGCGGTTCCACCGGGTACTCCCTGCCGGACCTTTGGGCATGTCAAGCGGGTTCGGCAGGGTCTCCTGTGCTGGAAGTCCTGAAGTTCGTGGTCGCTGCTGCCCGCCCTGCCCCTGATTCGAAGGGGTTGCCCGCGGAGAATGGCATGAATCGCTTCCTCAAGAGAGTCGTGAAGGTGTGTGACAGGGTTTCCGGATTTGGCGGCTTTCTCGCCGGTGCCATGATGTGTCTCGGTGTGGGGCTGATTGCGAGCGAAATTGTGTTTCGCGCCGTGTTCAATCAGACCCTCTACGTGGCAGACGAGTATGCGGGATACCTCATGGCCATGCTGACCTTCGCCTCACTGGGCTACACCCTGCGCGAGGGAGGCCATATCCGGATGACCTTCCTGCGCAGTGCGGTGGTCGGTCGTGCGAGGGTTGTCCTGGACATGGCATGCTTCCTGGTCGGCTTCTGTTTCTGCCTGACGCTTTGTTATTTCACCGCCCTTCTTTTCTGGGATTCCTTCGTCACAGGATCCCGGTCCATGCAGATTTCGCGCACCTATCTGGCCATTCCCCAGGCCTTCCTCCCTTTCGGCGCCTTGATCTTTTCCCTTCAGTTTTTGGCGGAATTCTTCAGGAGAATCCTTGTCCTGAGAGGAGACACGGAGGGGATCAGCCTCGTGGAAGATTTCGGTGACCTGGGCCGATAGGGTGGGATGAACCATAGGTTGAGAGAGGTGAAGCTTTGGACCTTGCGACCGTATCGGCAACACTGTTTGTCCTCCTGGTCATTTTTCTCGGCGGCAGTGTCTGGATCGGGATTTCTCTTTTTCTGATCGGCTTCGGCGGCCTGATTCTTTTTACAGAGGTGCCGTTCGGGCTCCTCCTGAGCACGAGTGTCTGGAACAACACCCATGGTTCGGCCATGCTGGCATTGCCCATGTTCATCTGGATGGGGGAGATCCTCTTTCGCAGCCGCATTTCCCAGAATCTTTTCAATGGACTGGCGCCCTGGATGGATGCCATTCCGGGTCGGTTGCTGCACGTGAACATTCTCGCCTGCACCTTCTTCGCGGCGGTGAGCGGTTCTTCAGCCGCCACGACGGCAACGGTGGGCAGGATCACGGTGCCTGAACTGAAGGGGCGCGGCTACAATCTGCAAATGTCTTACGGGTCCCTGGCCGGGGCCGGCACCCTGGGTTTTCTGATCCCGCCGAGCATGATGATGCTGGTGTACGGCATCATCGGGGATGTGAGCATCGGGAAACTGTTCATCGCCGGGATCATTCCAGGTATCCTGATCGCTTTTCTTTTCAGCGGGTATATTTTCGTCCGCAGCCTGCTCAACGGACAACTCGCACCCGCCGGAGCCGATCGATACAGTTGGAAACGGCGTTTTCTCGGCATCCGGGAGATTGCGCCGGTGGGCATCCTTATCCTCGTGGTGCTCGGCAGTTTGTACAGGGGCTGGGCGACTCCGACGGAAGCAGGTGTGGTCGGGGTGGTGGGAGCCCTGTTCTTTGCGCTGCTTACCGGCAGTCTGGACCGAAAAGTTTTGGTGGAGAGTCTCAAAGGAGCCGTCAAGACCAGCTCCATGATCATGCTGATCGTGATGGGGGCCGGCTATCTTTCCGTGGCCATCGGCTACCTGGGCATCACGCGGCAGCTGACCCTGTTTGTGGGAGAGCTGGGCCTTTCGCCCTACATGCTCATCTTCATTCTCACGATCCTCTATCTGATCCTGGGATGCCTCCTGGATGGCTTTTCCATGATCGTCATGACCACACCCATTGTGCTGCCCCTGGTGCAGGTGGTGGGTTTCGATCCGGTCTGGTTCGGCATCTACCTCGTGCTGATGATCGAGCTGGCCCAGATCACACCTCCGGTGGGCTTCAATCTGTTTGTCATCAGCGGTCTGACCAACGAAGACATTCTGACGATCGCCAAAGCCGCCTTGCCTTTTTTCCTGATCCTTTGCGGGGCCACCATTCTGGTGACCGTGTTTCCTCAGCTGGTCCTTTTTTTACCGAACCTCATGAAATAGCGGACGGATGGATTTCGGATCGTTCAAACTTGATAGCTTCAAGGGGTCGCTCATGAACTACGTGGATCTCAACTGCGACATGGGGGAGAGTTTTGGCGCCTACACGCTCGGCATGGATGCCGAAGTGATCCGGCAGGTCACCTCCGCAAACATCGCCTGCGGCTTTCATGCGGGCGATCCCCTGGTGATGGATCGAACGGTTCGGATGGCGGTGCAGTGGGGGGCGGGGGTGGGGGCGCATCCCGGTTTTCCGGACCTGATGGGATTCGGGCGGCGCAACATGGATTGCACCCTGGAAGAAATCCGCAACTACGTCATCTACCAGGTGGGGGCCATCCGCGCTTTCTGCAAAGTCCACGGGGTCGAGCTGCAGCATGTGAAGCCCCATGGGAGCCTCTACAACATGGCCGTGGAAAACGAAGATCTGGCCCGGACGATTGCCGAGGCCGTCGCGGATGTGGACCCGGAATTGCTGCTGGTTTCACTGGCGGGAAAAAATGCGCCCCGCATGCGTAAAATCGCGGCCGCCGCAGGGTTGCGCGTGGTGTTCGAGGCATTTCCCGACCGGGCGTACACGGCGCAGGGCACGCTGGTTTCTCGTCGCAAGCCCGGGGCGGTCATCGAGGAACCTGAATTGGTGGCTCAGCGTGCACTCATGATGGTTGCCGAGCGCAGAATCATTGCGGAGGACGGCACTTTCCTGCCGTTGGAGGTGGACACCCTGTGCCTCCACGGGGACAACCCCGCGGCTGTGAAGCTTGCACGCCGGATTCGGCACACTCTGGAGCACCACGGCGTGCAGGTGAAACCGATGGCCGAGATGCTGCGACTTCGTGCGGAAGGGCTTCATTCTTGAAAAAAGTGGGCAGCGCGGTTTTTGCCCCCTCCCTGAGGAAGGGGGCATGGTATTTCAGGTTGGGATGTTGTTTTTATATGGCACCCTTCGTTTTGAGCTCCTCCAGCTGCTGGCCTCCGATTCCAAGATATTTCAAATAGATGTACTCATTGTCGGCGCCAACGGGTCTGCACACCCACTTGATGCGCCCGGGAGTCTTGGACATGGCCTTGAACGATGAATTCTGGACGAGGACTTGTCCATAGTAGGGGTCATTGATTTCGACAAAGGTCTTCCTGGCCTGCCAGTGTTCCCGCTCCATGACCTCCAGCGGCATTTCCATGCGTCCCGTGGCCACGGTGCCCTTACGGTCGGGCTTATTCATGTAGGCGGTGACGATGCGCACCACTTCGTCGGTGGTGTACTGCTTGGTGAACTTCTCGATTTCGTGCTGGATTTTGGGCTGATTTTCCGGGGTGAGCCGCTCCCGGATGGTGGGAAACATCTCTTTAAGATCCGGCCGGTCCAGGATTTCACAAAGGGCCGTCCAGTTGGGGTCCGTGAAGCCCGAGATGAAGGTGTAGCCGTCTTTGCACTCCACGTAGGTGTAAGGGAAGACGGCGTAGTCATAGTTTCCGGCGCGGGGCATCTGCTTCTGAGCCATGTGATAATACTGCATCACGTAGTTGGCCATGGAAAACAATCCCTCGGGAGGGGAGCAGTCGATCATCTGCCCCTTGCCCGTTTTGCGGCGGTGAAAGAGGGCCAGGAGGATTCCAAACGCCGCCCATCCGCCTCCCGCATACCAGCCCATCCAGTTGCCCTGTTTGAGAGGCTTTTTGAATTCGTCGGGCACTGTGGGATCCAGGTCGGGCTCACCCGTGATGGACATGATGACGCCCCGCGCCTGATTGATGATGTCGTAATCGGGCTGATTGGCGTTTTTCGCCGCGTCGGGTCCAAACTGGCCGAAACAGTGGATGGGGCAGTAGAGAAGGCCCGGGTTGGTTTCCCTGAGCTGACGATACCCGATTCCGAGGCTGTCCAGGTAGCCCGGTTTGAAGGTTTCGATGACCACGTCGGCCTTGTTGGCGAGTCTTTTGAAAAGCGTGCGTCCTTCTTCCGTGGTCAGGTCGCAGGTGACGTGGAACTTGTTTCGGCCCTCCACCATGTATCCGAGCCCCGTATCCTTGATCATCATGCCGTAAGGGGACATCTTTCGCGCCAGGTCTCCCCCGGGCGGTTCCACACGGATGACTTCCGCTCCCATTTCCGACAAGATGGAGGAAGCGAACAAACCCGCGAAGCTTCCATGGCTGGCGTCGAGGACCAGCAGATCGTCGAGGGCTTCGGGTTTCTGAAAAATGTTGTCGGGGTCGGTGGCTTCGTGAGCCCACTTGGCATATTCTTCGTTGGCGGCGAGACCAATGATTTTTTCGTCGTCCATATTGTGCTCCCTTTCGTCCGCGGATTAACCCAGCTTGATGCCTTTTTTACCGTCCCAGTCTTTGGGGGGGCAGTGAGAGGGGATTTTGGGATTCCATTTGAAGATGACCCCTTCCTCCTGGAGGCTTTTGACCTTTTCTCTCGACATCCCCAGGAGTTTGGTGAACACGTAGTTGTTGTCGAATCCCAGTGGGCGGGAGCACCACTTGACACGGGAGGGCGTTTCCATGAGCCTTGGAGGATAGCATTCCTCGACCATCTCCCCGTAAAGCGGATCCTGAAACTTTTGCACAGCCCCTCGTTCACGAAAGTGCTCGCTGTGGTACACATCCGCGGCGGTCAGGACGCGCGTGGCGGCAAAACCCAGCTTGCTTCCGAGTTCTTCCACCTCGCTCATGGTCTTGGTCCGGGTCCATTCACCGATTTTCTTGAGGATTTCTCGTGCGGTTTCATCGGCCAGACGGGAAGTGGGGTCGGAGTATTTTTCATAGAGGTCCATGGCCCCCATGGCTTCACAGAGGCCCTTGAACTCTTCAGGGCTGAAAGCTGCGAGGGCAACCCACCCATCGGAGCAGTCAAACAGTTCGGAAGGACAGATGGCCAGGTCGCGGTTTCCGGCCCGCTTGCGATTTTCCCCCTTCATGGACGTGAACAGCCAGGTCCAGTCCAGCCAGCGGATGACGTTTTCCACCTGCAGGTAGTCGATGAACTGGCCTTCCCCCGTTCTTTCCCGGTAGTTGAGGGCGCTCACGATGGCGATGGCGCACATGAGTCCCGTGATCCAGTCGGCGATCCAGACGCCCGATTTGATCGGGCCTCGTTCTTCGTAGCCGGTGATGGGGGAGAGGGCTCCCATGCTCTGGGCTACGGCGTCATAGGAGGCCCGGCCGGTCCAGGGTCCCCAGCTGCCGTAACCCGAAACGTGCAGCTGAATGATGCGGGGGTTGATTTTCTTGAGGTCCTGGTAGCTGATCCCCCATTCCGCCATGCGGCCCGGTGTGAGGTTGTCGATGACCACGTCGGACTTTTTCACAAGGTCCAGGAAAATCTCCTTGGCCTTGGGATTGCCCATGTGCATGCCGACCCAGTACTTGTTGTGATTTTCGATTTCAAGTCCCGGGGACATGTTGTTCCAGAAGAAGGCATAGGGCGTCACAAAGCGCATCTGATCGCCCCGCTGGCCCTCGAATTTGATGACTTCCGCTCCGAATTCTGCCAGGTAATCGCACGCAGCCGGCCCCAGAACCACGTAACAGACCTCCAGAATGCGGACGCCCTTGAGCGGTTCCGGTTTGTCGAAAAGCTGCCCCACATCAAACATGCCCTTCAAGAAGTCCTGGTAAGATTCTCCCTCTTTCATGCAACAAGCTCCTCATGATGGTTAGCGGCTGGATATGCTCTGCTGAGCGCCCTTGGTCTCGGAAGACGGCAGGTTCTTCACCGGGTGCTTTCCCAAATGTTTCAGGGTCGATCCTGCGCGATAAAGAATGGACCGCACGGTTTAGGAGCAGGAGAGGGGACACGCCGCATCCCTCTGAGGAGAAATGCGGCGGATGAAAACGGAAGTCGGAGAAGGGATGGGAGTCAGCGAATCAGAAACTGAGAGGCGAAGTCTGTCACAAGGCGAAGAACGCCGGATCGTGGCGACCGATGCTTTGATGTCAGAGCCGACGTATTTTCTGAATCACGATGGGAGTCACGGGGACGTCGCCATGCGGGCCGACGTTTTTCGTCGGAACCGCCAGGATCTTGTCCACCACGTCCAGGCCGTCCGTCACGCGCCCGAAGACGGCATAGCCGTACCCGGCCGGCGTGGCATTCTTGAAATTCAGAAAGTCGTTGTCGACCGCGTTGATGAAAAACTGGGACGTGGCACTGTGGATCACGCTCGTCCTCGCCATGGCGATGGTGCCCCGGTCGTTTTTGAGCTCGGGACGGGCCTCGTTCTGGATGGGGGGATGGGTGGGCTTGGGCACCATGTCGGGGGTGAACCCTCCCCCCTGGATCATGAAGTCCTTGATGACCCTGTGGAAGATGGTGCCGTCATAGTAGCCCTCGTCAACATACTTCAGGAAATTCAGCACGGTGGAAGGGGCCTCCTCCTTCCAGAGTTCTACGGTGATATCGCCCTCAGTGGTTTCCATGACCACCACCGGATTCTTTTCCTGCATTCTTCGGCCTTTCTGTCCACGTCATGAACGTTTGGAATGTTTCGATGGCTTGGCGAATTCTCTAAGAAACATGGCGTGACGATGATACTCGATTCCAGTTCGACACTGCAAGAGCTTTCCCGGGCCTTGTGCGCTTCGATCCGGGGATCACCGCCTGACCCGTCCGGGAGTTTCCTCCAAGACGAGCAGCTTTCTTCAAAGCCTGGCTACAACCCGTGGTGCTCACTTGGTCTGCAGCCCGCTCGTCCTGACAGGACGTTCCACAGGCCCCCTGGATGCATCCTCCAAAGAGTGGGGCTTTTCATTCGCCCCTGGACTTTTGTTCGTCCTCTTCGAGAATTTTCCCCAAAGCGTAGGCCGTTTCCCCCACCAGCTTGATGCAGTGTTTGCGGCGACTTTCGGGGTTCTTGTAAAATTCACGCACCTGATCCTTGTCGTGCCAGTCGACCTGGGCAATGTCGCAGCAATTGGTGCTGCCGTAGGGCTCACAAAGTTCATCAAATGTTTTGGCCAGCTTGCGACTCAGAAACCACATGCGGGGATCTTCCTTCCCTTCCAGGTTCCCACGGCTGTAGAGAGAGGAGATCAGCGCCACACCGCCGACCAGGGCGCCGCAGACACGACCGGAGCTGGCTATTCCTCCGCCAAAGGACCCCATAGCCTTGACCACGTCTTCATTGATGATGCCGAGCTTCTCCTGTCCAGCAGCCAAAACGGCCTGGCTGCAATGGAATCTTTGCTTGAACAGTTCGATGGCCTTCTCTCTCATTTCTTCAGGCGTCATTCATTTCCTCCATTGGTTCGTCCGTGATGCGTTTGTGGCCGGCCATTGAAATTACCAATTTGATCAACGTGTTAAATCAAACTAACTAACACACTCACAGGGATAATTCCAGCCCTGTCCCAGCCCTGTCGAAGATTGCCTTTCAGGGCGGTCTTCAGTTCGAGACGGCTCTGAGGGACAGCGAATCGATTCTCTGTCAGAAAAGAGCTCCGCCCCGTTGATCTCGGCGGCTGCCGATCATGGACTTCACTGAGCGTGGCGAGGGGAGAAAGACAAAGACGGAAGGATTTTCAGGGGGAAAGTGCAGGGAAAATGGAAACGGCGATCACAGAAAGGAGATCCTGAATGCTGGAGGTTGAAATTCCCGGCCGGGGGGTGATGGGTTTGCAGCACCTCGTGCTTGACTACAACGGAACGCTCGCCTGTGACGGCGTGCTGCTGGAAGGCGTGGCGGAGCGCCTGAAAGCTCTGACGAACACCTTGACCCTGCATGTGCTCACTGCGGACACGTTTGGAAACGTGGCGCGTGCACTGGAGGGGGTCTCCTGCACCCTGACGGTGATCCCGCAGGGGAACCAGGCCGAAGCCAAACATCGTTATGCGAAGAAGCTGGGCTTTGAACAGACCGTCTGCATGGGGAACGGCCGAAATGACGCCCTGATGTTGCGGGATGCGGCGTTGAGTGTCGCCACGTTACAAGAAGAAGGTTGCGCCGTTGAAGCCCTGATGTCCGCGCAGGTGGTCGTGAGGCACATCCGGGACGGCCTCGATTTGCTTCTGAACCCTCTGAGACTGAAAGCCACCCTTCGCAACTGATGTTGGGATTTCACTCTCGCGCAGTCTTCCAGGAATTCTGGAGACATGTGAGCGTGTGCTCCCGGACAAACCATTGAAATCCTAAAAACTGAAACACCATAATTATCGGAATTATCAATTGGACCTATCAATTTCGCTCTGGTACTTGTGGGCGTGACATTCAGAAGATCACTCGGCCGCTGTTGCCGTTTCGTTCATCGTGATGTTTGTCGAGATTCATCGGGCCCTCCCGGCTACAGAGTTCATCGCCATGACGGTTTGAAAGGACAAAACCCATGCAAGTCGTACAACGCCAAAAGCTTCCCCAGGATGTCCGCGAATACCTGTCAAAGTTCGACCTCAATCTGTGCCTCACATGCGGCACCTGCACCAACGGCTGCCCCATCACGGGAACGCCGGGGATGGAGGGCTGGGACACCCGCAAGGTGCTCCGCATGCTGGCTTACGGCATGGTGGATGAGGTCGTGAACTCCAAGTTTCCCTGGCTGTGCACCGGGTGCGGCCGCTGCGTGCACGGCTGTCCCATGAACATCGACATCGTGGCCATCATGGGGCACATGAAACACCTGAGAGATCGTGACAAGGTCCCCGGCATCCTCCACAAGGGGGTCCTCAATGTGTTGGAAACGGGCAACAACATGGCCATTCCCAAGGAGGACTACTTCTTCCTCATGTCCGACATGGGGGCGGAACTGGCCGCGGAGGAATGCCCCGGTTTCTACGTGCCCATCGACAAGGAAGGTGCGGAGATCCTTTTTTTCCCAAACTCCAAGGAAGTCTTTGCCGACAACGACGACATGATCTGGTGGTGGAAGATCTTCTATGCGGCCAGGGAGAACTGGACCATTCCCTCCGAAAACTGGGAGGCGGTTGACTGGGGTCTGTTTACGGGCGACTATGACGCCACGGCCATTCTGGCCCGACGTAAAATCGATTTCATGAAGAAAATGCACATCCACCGCATGATCATGCCGGACTGCGGCGGAGGTTCCTACGGATGCCGCAAGGGCATGAAGACCTGCGTCATCGAAAACCCCGACAACAAGGTCGATTTCATCTACATCTACGATTATCTCAAAGAGGTCATCGAGTCAGGGCGGATCAAGGTCGACAAGAGTGTCCACGCGGGGAAGGTGTTCACCTGGCATGACTCCTGTAAACACGGCCGCGAACTGGAACGCAACTTCGGAAAGGGCTACTACGACGAACCCCGCTGGGTGATCCAGCAGTGTGTCGACAACTTCGTGGAACTGGAGCCCACCAAGGCCAACAACTATTGCTGCGGGGCCGGCGGCGGCAACTGGCCTCTTCCTTTTGAAGCGGAATCGGCCTTTCACGGCCGCTTCAAGGTGCAGCAGATCAAGAACAGCGGCGCCAATGTGGTTGTCGTGGGGTGTTCCAACTGCCACGATCAGATGATGAAACGTCTTCCCAAGTACTATCCCGACGACTGCAACTACGAAGTGAAATACATCTGGGAACTGGTGGCCGATGCCCTGGTCATCGAACCCTGGAGCGACGAGGAGATCGCCCGGGCCGAGGCGGAGGCCAAAGCCCAGTGGGAACGGCTCGGCGTCGATATGGGTGAGTAAGAGAAATTGTCACCGGTTTTCCTGCCTCGTCCTCTCCCGCTGGGGCCTTTGCGAAGGCAAAGAGGCTGCAGAGCAGGAACCGGGTGGCTCACAGTGTGTTCCAGGTCCGCCCTTCAACCCCTGAGAAGGGCGGATTGAACCAGGGGATGGCCGTGCATCTCGAAGGTGTTGAAAGATATTTATCCGCTGGCTCCGGATACGGCGATGGCTCCGCCGAATTCTCTCCCCGTCTTCGACGATGCACGGATCTCCCCAACATTCACGAGGATCGGCGAAAGGCTTTTTCTTCCGCCATTGTCTCCTTCAGGACGGTCCCTCCCCCTTTTTTGTCCCTGACCCCCCTGATCTTGTCCACGGGCTTCACCTGAAGCCGCGCATGAACACTGCCCGTGTTCGGTGGAAACGATCCTGTCATTGTCTTTCATTGTTGAAAACACCTGAATCCCTTAATTGCGCCGGGAGTGTATCTCTCGCGTGATGCGCCCGGGGGACGTCTCGAATCCCGCCCATTCCTTAGGGCTGCAGCGCCGCACGGTTTCCAAAGCGCGGTGTTGAACGACAGCCACAGGCAGGACTGAGCGAAAGCCACCGTGAGGCAGTGTTCACAGGCTTTGCGGCCAAAAGGGGACGCCATCGGATCCTCGAAAACATCCTGGCGGCAGGAAGGGACTTCGTGGGGATATTTTCTGCCTTGTAGAATCGGAAAACCCTATTCCACCGAATTTAGAACCGAATGTGATGAAAGGACAAACTCATGAGCAAGCCCTTTGAACCCAAGGTCCTGGCTTTTCTCTGCAACTGGTGCTCCTATGCCGGTGCCGATCTGGCCGGTGTGTCCCGCTTTCAATATCCTCCCACTATTCGTGTCATGAGGACCATGTGTTCCGGAAGAGTAGATCCCACTTACATCTTTGAAGGCCTCGAAAACGGGTTCGACGCCGTGTTCGTTTTCGGCTGTCACATCGGGGATTGTCATTACATCGACGGGAATGTCCACACGGCCAAACGCATGCAAGTGGTGCGGGAAATGCTGGAGATGTCGGGAATCGGCAAGGACCGCATGCACCTGCGTTGGGTGAGTGCGGCTGAAGGACAGAAGTTCGCCGATTTTGTCAGCGAGTTGAGTGCCCTGATTGTCCAACTGGGGCCTTTCGACGCCGAGGCGAATCGGTTGCCCCTGGCAGCTGCCAAACGCGCCTTTGAATCTCCACGGCTGCGCTGGCTTCTGGGCATGGACCGCCAGCTCACGGAGCGGGAAAACGTCTATCACGAAAAAATCGACCCGGAAAAGTACGAACAGTTGCTCGGCGCTGCAGCGAGGGAAGAACTGGAGAAGGCCCTCATTCTGGAGACTTTGAGGGAGGGTTCTCTTTCGGTGCGCTCCATCGCGTCCAAAAGTGGTTTGCCCGTGTACACCGTCTCCCAGCGCCTGAGCGACATCGAGAAAGCCGGCCAGGTGGAGCTGGATCGCTACGAGGGAACGACCCCACTTTTTGTCAGCCTCGCCGTTTAGCGGGCAGCCTGTGTTGAGGACATCCCCGTGGGGTTCACGATGAAGTGCATCGTTGCCCGGCTCACATTGAAGCTCTGTTGGATTTTCAGAAAGAGGACCCGGTGAACATGAACACAATGGAAAACACACAAAACCGGAAGGTGGGAGCGGTCATGGTGGTGGGCGCCGGCGTGGCCGGCATGCAGGCCTCCCTGGATTTGGCCAGCTCCGGGTATTACGTCTACCTGGTGGATAAATCACCCGCCATCGGCGGCATCATGGCACAGCTCGACAAGACCTTTCCCACCAACGACTGCGCCATGTGCATCATCTCGCCCAAGCTGGTCGAGGTCGGACGCCACATCAACATCGAACTGCTTCCCAACACCCAGGTGGAGGCACTGCACGGAGAAGCGGGAAACTTCACGGCCGTGCTCGCGTCGCAACCCCGTTACATCGATCTCAAAGCCTGTACGGCCTGCGGCCAGTGTCGGCAGGTTTGTCCCGCCCAGGCGGTCAATGAGTTCAACCAAAACATTGACCGTCGCGAGGCCACTTACATGAAGTACCCCCAGGCCATTCCGCGCGGCTACACCATCGACCGGGATGTCTGCATCGGTTGCGGGCTGTGCGAAAAGGTCTGCCTGGCCGAGGCGGTCCATTACGACGACCGGCCGCGCCGTTCGGAAGTGCAGGTCGGGGCCGTGATTCTGGCTGTAGGCAATGATGTTTTCGACCCCACCTCCCTGGACGATTCAACCGGTTACCTGCGCCATCCCAACGTGGTCACGAGCCTCGAGTTCGAACGGGTCCTCAGCGCGTCGGGGCCCTACCGGGGCCATCTCATGCGACCCTATGACCGGGAGGAACCCAGGAAGATCGCCTGGCTCCAGTGTGTCGGTTCGCGGGACGTCAATCACTGCAACAACCCCTACTGTTCGGGCGTGTGCTGCATGTACGCCATCAAGGAAGCGGTCATTGCCATGGAGCACGCCCACGGCAAACTGGACACTGCCATTTTCTTTATGGACATGCGCACCTACGGCAAGGATTTTGAGCAGTTCTACAACCGTGCCAAAGACGAGCATGGAGTGCGCTTTCTGCGATCTCGTGTGCACTCGGTCAC
The DNA here is from genome assembly GCA_964654275.1 of uncultured Syntrophobacteraceae bacterium. Taxonomy (GTDB): domain Bacteria; phylum Desulfobacterota; class Syntrophobacteria; order Syntrophobacterales; family Syntrophobacteraceae; genus SLCH01. The sequence continues at coordinate 33,946 of CAZZHS010000017.1, read as the reverse complement.
CCCCGTGGGGGATGGAGACCTGGAAATCGCTTATGTGGATGAAAACGGCCGGCTGTCCACGGAAATCTTCAACATGGTGGTGCTTTCGGTGGGTTTCGAGGTCGGGAAAGAAGTCCAGGAGCTGGCGAAACGCCTCGGGGTGGAATTGAACGAGAACCGGTTTGCCAGGACGACCAGCTTTGCGCCGGTGGCCACCAGCCGTGAGGGAGTCTTTGTGTGCGGCACCCTCCAGGCCCCCAAGGACATTCCCCAGTCGGTCATGGAAGCCTCGGCTGCCGCGGCTGCTTCCAGCATCCTTTTGAGCGACACCCGCTGGAGTGAGGCAAAGACCGAAACGAAGCCCTTTGAGGTGGACGTGAAAGGAGAACCGCCGCGCATCGGGTTCTTTGTGTGCCACTGCGGTATCAACATCGGGGGCGTGGTGGACGTGCCCGCGGTGAGGGATTACGCCCGCTCCCTGCCCCATGTGGTCTATGTGGAGGACAACCTCTACACGTGTTCGCAGGACACCCAGGACAAGATGATCCAGGTGATCAAAGAGAAAAATATCAACCGGGTCATCGTGGCGGCCTGTACTCCGAGCACACATGAACCCCTCTTCAGAGAGACCCTGGTGAGTGCCGGTCTCAACAAGTATCTTTTTGAAATGGCCAACATCCGCAACCACGATTCGTGGGTCCACCAGGGGGATCACGTCAAGGCGACCGAGAAGGCCAAGGACCTCGTGCGCATGGCCGTGGCCAAAGCGGCGCTTCTGGAACCGCTCGGGGAGCCGTCGCTCAGCGTCACTGCAGGAGCGCTGGTCATCGGAGGCGGCGTGGCGGGCATGGTGGCCGCCAAATCCATAGCCGACCAGGGTTACCCCGTGCACCTGGTGGAGCAATCCGCTCAACTGGGCGGCCAGGCCCTCAAGCTGCACAAAACCTGGCGCGGAGACAGCATCCCCCAATACCTTGCAGGTCTCACCCGAGAAATCGAGGCACATCCTCGCATCACCGTTCACCTTTCCACGCAGGTGGCGGGTGTGGAGGGATTTGTGGGCAATTTCAAGTCCACGTTGCGCAACGGGGGAGAACCTCTCGTCGTGGAACACGGTGTGGCCGTCATTGCCACGGGGGCCCATGAATACAAGCCCGAGGAATACCTCTACCGAAAATCTCCCCGGGTGCTGACTCACCAGGAACTGGATGCGCGGTTCAACGCGGACGATCCCCAGCTGAAGGAAGTGAAGAGCGCCGTTTTCATCCAGTGTGTGGGTTCGCGGGAACCGGAGCGGCCCTACTGCAGCCGGGTGTGCTGCACCCATTCGGTGGAAAGCGCACTGGAACTGAAGCTGCGCAATCCCGAGACGGATGTCTATGTCCTCTACCGCGATATGCGCACTTACGGGGAGCGAGAACTGCTCTACCAGGAGGCAAGGAAGGCGGGCGTTTTGTTCGTGCGCTACTCGCTCGAGCGAAAACCGGTGGTGCGGGAGGTGAACGGCGGACTCGAGGTCACGGTCTGGGATCCCATCCTGCAGGGGGAGGTCGTGTTGCATCCAGACCTGATCACCCTGGCCACAGCCATCGAGCCCAATGAGACCAAGCTCTTGTCCCAGTATTTCAAGATTCCCGTCAATGCGCAGAATTTCTTTGTGGAAGCTCATGCCAAACTGCGGCCCGTCGACTTTGCCACGGACGGCGTGTTCCTGTGCGGCTTGGCCCACTACCCCAAATCCATCGACGAAAGCATCGCCCAGGCGCAGGCGGCCGCCTCCCGGGCTGCACTGCTGCTCTCCAGGGACAGCGTGGAATTCAGCGGCACCATCGCCCAGGTGAACCCGTCCCTTTGCAGCAGCTGCGGGGTGTGCGTGAGCGTTTGTCCCTTTTCCGCTCCCCGCTTCGTGGAGTCCGGAAGGGACGCCGGCAAAGCGGAGGTCAATGCAGCCCTGTGCAAGGGATGCGGCTTGTGCACGGCATCCTGCCGGTCCGGCGCCATTCGGCTCCAGGGTTTCAGTGATGACCAGATCCTGGCCATGATCGAGGCTTTTTGACAACCACCGGGAGAGGGGGAGCGACGGGCTTCCTTCTCCCAGTGCAAAGACGGAACGGCCTCGAAAGGAACTTACGGAGACGGTTCGCCCACTTCGGCGGCGGACCGTCTCCATGCCCCTCTTGCCGGGAAATCTATGAGGAAGGAGGCGTTGAACATGATGAACAATCACCCGCACGTGGAAAACCATGAGGGCTCAGGCGGCTCAGGCGTCCACTCGGCCGGGTCTGCATCGGAGCTGGAAACCGGTCTTCAAGCCAGTCTTCGCCGGTGGTGTCAGGAAGGACGCGTCAGCCGGCGCGGCAGGTCTTATTGCATGCACGAGCGACTGTTTGAGGAGAGACATACCTCTCAGAGCCGGGAACTGGAGGCCGAAATTATCCACTTTGCGAGGGAGAGAGGCTTTGCGGGCTTCAAGGGCGTTGCCTTCTGGGAGCATAGTGACAGGAAATACCGGCTCAAGGAAATCAACGCAATGCTGCGGAGATTACAGGGAAAAGGAAGGCTCGTTTTGCTCAACAACGGCCGCTACTTGTCTCCGCGGGCCGTCGAGGAGATCAAAAAGCAGGTGAGGCGGGTCATCGAGGACCAGGGAGCGCTGAGCCTGGAGGCCGGAAAAGCGATCCTTGGTTACGGGAGAACGGGCACCGTGCCCGTGCTGGAGTTTCTCGATTCCATCGGTTTCACGGAAAGATGCGGCGACGGACGTGTCTTGAAAAGTGACAGGTTTGGTCAGAGAATCCGGCCGACTTGAGGAATATCGGTTTTAGAGAAATGAGTGCTCTGTAAAAGAAGCGGGACGCTGGCACCTTTCACAAAAGCGCATGAGAAAATTTCGCCGATATGGGAACCCCGAAAGATTCTTCGCTTTGCATATTTTGTTCGGACGGTTTTTGCACAGGGCCGCTCGATGAATGACTTCGATGAGGTTGTCAGTGATCGCCGACCCAGAAGTTACAGAGCTCGATCTCGATTTCCTGGAAGGGTTCTGCCCGCATTGTATCATCTTCCACAAAGGTATCCAGCAGAAGCCACTTGCCGGATTCGAGCCTGAAGACCTCGAGAGTCCGGGCACCGGGGTCGACGATCCAGATATGAGGGACTCCGTGATCGGCATAGATGCGCATTTTCTTGACTCTGTCCGTCCGGACCGTTCTGGGGGAAAGGATTTCGCAGACCCAGTCGGGTGCCACATTGAAGCGGTGTTCTTCGGGCGGCGTGGTCAGCCTTTCCTTCCTCCATCCCGCCAAATCCGGCACCAGGACATCTTCTCCAAAATAAATCTCCGGTTCGTGGTAAATGATCCATCCACCGGGTCCCCCACGACCGAAACGGTAGGTGGGAATGAGTTCCCCGCCGAGTGACGCGGCCGCATGGATGTGTCTTCGGGTGGGCCGCGGCGTGACCAGCAGTTCCCCGTCAATGATTTCCCCAACCACGTTTTCGGGAAGGTTCGACAAATCGTCAGGGGTGGCTCTCTTTTTGGCTGGATCCACCATGACCGCTCTCCTCCTCACTCGCTCTTAAGTTGCCCTGGATGGCAAGGCGGCTGCACACACCAGTTCCTCCCACTTCAGCTTCTAAACCGTTCCCTTTACCGGGGAAGTAACACAAGAACTTTGCCGACTCAAGATTCTCTTTGGGCACCGAGCACAGCTCCACATTATAATGTGTCCATTTCGACACTCGTCATGCCGGCAGGTTTTAAGCCGGCATCCAGCTCTTTTCTGTGGATTCCGGCTAAAAGAATGCCGGAATGACGACCAGAGCGGTGGACACTCAATTGTGTTGCGTTGTACTAAGCCGTGCCATCCCAGGTAATCAGGTGTGTCGCGAGTTGGTTGTGGAATCGAGGAGGACACCTCAAAGATTCGATGGACAGCTCGTTCTGCTGCAAGAGAGAGTCAAGGGTTTCGGCTTTGCGGCGAGCCGGCTGTTCAGCACCAAACCACGCGGCAGGCGATTCGGGGAGGGCCCTGCTTCCTGATCCCGCGCGATTTGGTGCCTGCTTTCAACGGCGTGTCAGATCTTCGGAGTTGAAGAACGTGTTCCTCTGAATGCAGCGGAGTCTCTCATTCCTGGGAACGTCGGCCGATCCTCGGTCCTCGCATATTTGTAAGGGCGTCCCCCGGACCCCGTGGGTTTGGGACCGAAATGTTTGCCGGGTTTCTTGTGGTCCCAGCCTCCCGATCCCCGCCCGTTGCCAGGTCTCTTTACGGATTGCACCGGCTCCAACCCTGGAATCACATGGACCGAAAGGGGCTTCCCCAGGTAGCGCTCGATGCGCGTCAGGTAGGGGAGGTCATGGCGGGAGGCAAAGGAGATGGCGATGCCCGAATCGCCCGCCCGCCCGGTGCGTCCGATGCGATGCACGTAGTCCTCTGCAAACTTGGGGAGATCGAAGTTGATCACATGGCTGATCCCGGTCACGTCGATGCCCCGCGCGGCCACGTCCGTGGCCACCAGGAGCCGGATCCTGCCGTGGCGCATGTTCATCATGGTGCGGTTTCGTGCACCCTGACTCATATCGCCGTGAAGAGCCGCCGCCGGGTAACCCTGCTCCTTGAGCGTACAGGCCAGCTGGTCCGCATCGCGCTTGGTGGCGGAAAAGATGATGGCCCGGGTCACAGTGGAATCGGCGCACAGGTGCTGAAGGAGCTGGTTTTTGTGGTGCAGGCTGTCGGCCAGGTGCAGCCGCTGCTCGATTTTGTCGTGGGTGATTTTGCCCGGCGCAATCTCCACCCGTTCGGGTTCTTTCAAAAGCTTCTGGGCCAGGCGGGTGGTGGTGTTTCCCAGGGTCGCAGCAAACAGGAGGGTCTGGCAGAGTTCGGGAACGGCGTTGGAAATGCGTTCCACGTCATCGGTGAAGCCCATGTCGAGCATCCGGTCCGCTTCATCCAGGATAAAGAGCTCCAGCTGAGACAGGTCGATGCGTCCACGGTCCATGTGATCGAGCAGCCTGCCCGGTGTGGCGATGATGATTTCGGGAGACTTCGACAGAGCCCGGATCTGCTCGGCGAAGGGCATGCCGCCGTAGATGGCCGTGCTCCCGGTGCGCAGGAACTTGCCGTAGGTTTTGGCTGCCTGGGAGATCTGATCCGCCAGTTCCCGGGTTGGGGTGAGCACCAGAACCCGTGGGCCGCCCCGGCGTTTGGGCGTTGCGGCCAGGCGGTGCAGAGCCGGGAGGACAAAGGCGGCGGTTTTGCCCGTGCCCGTTTGCGCGGAAGCGATGAGATCTCTCCCTGCAAGGACGCAGGGAATGGCTTTGGCTTGAACGGGTGTGGGGACATCGTGCCCGCATTGGGCAAGGGCTTTGAGAAGGGGTGGAGCCAACTGCAGGTTTTCAAACGTCATGAATGATAAAATCCTTGGTGTTTCCATGGAAGAACAGCACATTTTCGCGGCAGGAGAGCGCCTGAAGGCGTTGCGCTGGAAAGCGACCCCTGCAGACACCCGTGGAAAGCCGCAAAATGAGGGCAATCCCCATGGGAACTCAACTGAAGGTTGAAACGAAACATCGGCAGGCGAGAACCCGCGAAATGCACGCGGGGCGGCGCCGGCTCACGTAAGACGACTGGCGTGAACATCGTCGCCAACCGACTGAGTTGCCGCAGCGCAAAGGCTTGTAATGGGCAAGGGGGGTCAGTGATCGATGGAACTCAATGGCAGGTGCAGAAAAAATGTGACGGGTCCGCAAAACCATTTCAACCGGCGTCTCAAACTAACAAACAGCGCGTATTATAGTGTTTCAGTGGAGAAAGACAACCAGATTCTTTTCCAACTCTCAGGTTTTCCGGAAAACTATTCTGGATGGCGCGTCCCGCCTGTGGCTGTGGTTGGCCACACGCCGCATTTGACAACGCTCGGTGAGGCAGGGTAGCTTTCTGAAAAGTCGAGTCGGTTTCCCTCTTCATTGCATCCATCTCGAAGTATGTTGTGGTAATGTTCAATTTCTTCAGCTTTCGTGCCCCCCGGAATTGGGGCGGGGCGACCATGCTTTGAGGTCGGCAGTGCCTGATGGTTCGTTCAAAGCAGGCCCTGACGCAGCAGCATCATCTGGGAAAAATGCGAGCCACAAGGATGACGTCATGAGGACCCTTTTGGAAGTCTTTTCAAGAAGTCCCGGCAAAAAGGTCTGCTCCTACCTGGTTCAGAAGGAAGGGGATGCCGTTCGAAAGTACCGACATTTCAAAAACTTTCTGGATGGCAACCATGCCGCCCTCAATATCATTGCAGAACTGGAACAGATGTATCACAGCGGCAGGCCTTTCAGTCTCAACACCGTCCGAAAGCACGCGGAGGATCTCATGGAGTCGTTGAGATCCCTCGTGGAAGCCATGGGAGAGATCGCCGGGGGAAAGTATGCGGGACTGCACCCCGTGGTTCGGCGAATCGAAGAGGAACTCTCCCGGGAGCTGCCCACAGGCCGCTCGGTTCCCGTGACCGAGGTACAGGAACTGGTGGTGCCTCTCGCCCGAGTCACACCGGAAATGATGGAGTACGTGGGTGCGAAGGCGGGAAATCTCGCCACTGTGGGCAACACCCTGGAACTTCCCGTGCCGCCGGGATTCGTCGCCACGGCCAATGCCGGCCGGTTTTTCGCGGAGGACAACGGCCTCGTGGAAATCATCAACCGGGAACTCTCCCGACTCTCCCGTGACTCGACGGAGGACCTGGAGACAGCCTGCAGCAACATCCGGAACAGGATCCTCGGCGCCGAGGTGCCTGAAAAGTTGGCGAAGGAACTTCTGAGCGCCTTTGACGAGCTGGAAAATTCGGTCGGTTCCGGAGTTCACATCGCCATGCGAAGCAGCGCGGTGGGCGAGGACACGGAAGCCTCCTTTGCCGGTCAGTACACCACGGTGCTCAATGTGGGCCGGGAGGACCTCCTGGAAGCCTATAAGACCGTGCTGGCGAGCAAATACAACGACCGCGCCGTGTTTTACAGGCTCCAAAACGGTCTTGAAGACGAAGAAACCCCCATGTGCGTGTTCGGTCTCGCCATGGTGAATGCGCGGGCGAGCGGTGTGATCTACACCGTCGATCCGTCGAGCCGTGATGCCTCGGTGATCAGGATCAGTTCCGTGTGGGGGCTTGGTGAGCTTCTTGTGAGCGGCGAAAGTTCTCCCGACACCTTCGAGGTGAGAAAGGAAGATCATCGCATCCTCCAACGGCAGGTGGCCCACAAGGAGAAACGGCTGGTGATGCTCCCCCAGGGCGGCCACGAGGAAGAGGAGGTGCCCGAGGCGGACAGGGAGGTTCCCTCCCTGTCCGATGCCGCCGTGGTGCGCCTGGCTCTTTATGCTTCCCGGCTGGAGGAATTCTTTCAGTCGCCTCAGGACATCGAGTGGGCTCAGGACCAGGAGGGGAATTTGTTCATCCTCCAGTCGAGACCTCTGGGTCTGGCTGTGGAAGGAGCTGAAGCGGAGGAGCCCGGAGAGTTCGAGGGCCATCCGATCATTTTTTCCGGCGGAAAGACGGCGTCGTTGGGTGTGGCGGCAGGGCCGGTTTTCATCGTGCGCGGAAACGACATCACGGGACTTCCTGAAGATGCGGTGCTCGTGGCCAGAACGGCGTCCCCCGACTATGCCAGGCTCATGAACCGTGTCGCCGGCGTCATCACTGATCTGGGAAGCGTGGCGAGCCATCTGGCATCGGTGGCGCGGGAGTTCGGGGTCCCTGCGCTGGTGGATGCGAAGGACGCGACCTCCAAACTGCCTCCCGGCGACCTGGTCACTTTGAATGCCGGCACGGCGACCGTCTACCGAGGAGTGGTCTCCCAGTTGATCGATGACGGAAAACCGTCGCGGAAAAACATCTCCCAGAGTCCCGTTCATCGTCGGATGCGACGGGTTCTGGACAAGATCTCCCCCTTGAATCTCACGGACCCCGAAGCCCCGACGTTCGCTCCCGAGGGCTGCAGGACCGTCCATGACGTGATCCGTTTCCTTCACGAGAAAATCATGAAGGAAATGTTTTCCATGGTGGAAGACGCCGACCAAGACCTGCGTTCTCAGAAACTCGAGGCGAACATCCCCCTGGCCATTCATTTCTTGGATCTGGGGGGAGGGTTGCGCGAAGGTTTGACCACCTGCGACCCGATCACGCCCGACGACATCGAATCGGTTCCCATGAAAGCCCTCTGGAAGGGCCTCACCCACCCCGGCATCAACTGGTCCAGTTCCATTGGGTTCACGGCGGAGAATCTGGCCAGGGTGATGCTGTCCGGTGCCATGAGCGACATGAGCGATGTCGTGGGGACAGACAGCTACGCCGTGGTGTCTCACGACTACCTCAACCTGAGTGCCAAGTTCGGATATCATTTTGCCAACCTGGATGCCCTCTGCACTCAGGACAGCAATCAAAACCACATCAATTTTCAATTTTCAGGCGGTGTCGGCACCTACTACGGCCGTTCGCTGCGGGTGCTGCTGCTGGCCAACATCCTGGAGCGGCTCGATTTCACCATCAAGAACAACGGGGACTACCTGGGGGCTTTTCTCGCCGGACATGACCTGGAAACCACACTGGAGCGGCTGAATCAGATGGGGCGCATGCTCGCCTGCAGCCGCCTGCTGGACGTGGCCTTGCGCAGCGAGGGAGATGTGGATCGCCTGACAGAGATGTTTTTCAACGGCGATTATGACTTTCTCGCGGGAAAGAGCGAAGAGCACATCCAGAATTTTTACATTTTTGAAGGCCACTGGATGAGGGCGCAGGAAGAGGGCCGAGAAGTGTGCTATCTCGACGGTTCCAGGGAGGTCGACCCGCTTTCGAGGGGACTCGCCTGCTTCCTGGGCACCCTCACCCTGGGAAGGTACCAGTCTTTTTTGAACAACATCAGAGCCTATCACTATTTCCCGCTGGCCATCGCCAAAAACAGCGACATTTCAAGCGGCGAGGTGAGTGTGCGGGTGAAATGCGTGCGCGGGTGTATCGACATGGCGGGCGGGCTCGCTTTCGCCATGGAGAATGCGGGAAATTACCTGGTCATGAGGGTCGACGCGCTGAAAAACGATGTGGTCCTCTATCAGTTCGTGAACAACCGCCCTTCCGAACTTGCCAAAGCCAGGGTCGACATCGAACCCGACCGCTGGTACACGCTCACCGTCAGGCTGAAGGGAACCGCGATGGAGGGTTACCTCGATGGGGAGCGTGTCCTGGAATACCAGGGCGAGGAGGCACTGGAGGGATTTGTCGGACTTTGGGGAAAAGCGGATTCGGGCACATACTTTGATGAACTTGTGCTCCGGTCGGGGAACGATCGTCGAGTGATTTCCTTTCGAGGAGACCTCCAGGACATCCGAAGCGGGGACAGCGAGACGGAAGGAGCAAATGCATGACGAACAAAGCGAGTTGGATTTCCGGGGCCGCCTTGGCTTTCGCGCTGATTTTTTGCTGTGTCTTCGGCCACCCGGATGTGTGGGCACAACAGGCTGAAGGACAGAAATTCAGCAACAGGTGGCTGCTGGATGCGGCAAACGACACGGAACGATTCAACCGGCTCGAAACCTACCTCGGCGGTTTCTCCGGGCCCATGTGGGAAGTGGGCTATCGTTACCAGGGGGTCTTTGATGCCATCAAGGACGGGAACCACGATCTGGCGAGTTACCACTGGAATAAGATCGGGAGTGCCATGGTCAATGGCACCATGAAGCGTCCTGCCCGCAAAGCGAATGCCGATGCCATGTTCCTGAACGGTCCCTGGAAGGCCATGACGGAGGCCCTTTCTTCAGGGGAAGAGGAACGCATTCGAAAAAGCTTTCTGGAACAGAGGCAGGCCTGCATCGCCTGCCATGTGGCCGAGCGGGCTCCCTTCATGAACGATCAGCCGCTCTTTCGGAACACGGAGGCGTTTGCACCCGCCTCCAAGCCCTGATGGCCGAGTTGAGCCGCATGTCCCGGGGCATCATGCCCTGAAAAGGCCGGATTCTGCCGATGCATGCTGCATGGATGCGGCCGGTGACGGTTTCGCGGATGAATTCCGTCTCTCACCGGCCCTGGGTCGGGCATGGTTTTTGCCTGCGACATTCCGGAGTTTCCGTATAAAATCTGTGTAAAAAAGGTGGCGTTCGCCTTTCGATCCTTCATCGCGAACTTTCGACGCCGGGATGCGAACGCACGGAGGTTGCCCGTTCGCCCACCGCTGCTGTGAGAGCGTGTGGGGGGGCAAAATTCAGGTTTTCGAACAAGCAGCATTGAATGGACATGGGAGGTTGTCTGATGAAGAAAGCGTCTTTGAGGACAGTGTGGGCTCTTCTTGCCTGCGGTTTTTTTGCTTTTTCCACCGCCGCGCATGCCGATGTTTACATGAAATACCGGAGCCACACGGAAGCCTTCGAGGTCATGGGCCGGGTGCAACCGGCCGAGGAGACCATCCGGGAAGTCTGGATCGGAAAAGACAGGGCGAGGCTTGACGAAGGGGAGCAGTCCACCCTTCTGGATATGAAAACGAACGTCCTGACCATCCTGGATCACGTGGAAAAGACTTACACCGTGGTGCAGCAGGGGGATCTCCTGGGATCCATGCAGGCGTCCATGGAGGCAGCCATGGCGGAAGAGGGTCAGACCGAAGAGGGCCGCAAAGCCATGGAAATGTTTCGCGGAATGACCGAGGGCATGATGGGTTCTTTCAAAATGAGCGTGACGGAGACCGGAGAAAAGAAGAAGATCGGGAACTGGAACGCTACGAAGTACGTGGTGAACACGACGATGGGAGTGGGATCATCCAGGTCCGAAGTCTGGGCGACCCAGGAGATCGATGTCGACACGGAGATCTACCGAACCCTGGCCAGAATGTTCATGGCGGAGGGGAGCGCCATGGGAGACGCCTTCAAGGAGATGGAGAAAATCCGAGGTGTTCACGTTCTGACCGTTTCGACTTCCGATGTCATGGGTGCCAAAGTGAAAAACACTGAAGAACTGCTGGAAGTGAAACAAAAGGCTGCTCCCGCCGATCACTACACGGTTCCCTCGGGATATGCCCGGCAGGATATGTGATGCACTGAACGGTTGGTTGCGTCCCACTCAGTGCGGTCTCCTGCGGGGATCAGGGACTGATTCTTCAGGAGGCTGCAGGGACGACGACCTTCAATCATGGGAAACGGACATGAGCGAGGCATTCGAGCTGCCTGTCGACGTGAGGTTCCGAGACCTCGACGCCATGGGCCATGTGAACAACGCGGTGTTTTTCACCTACTTCGAAGAGGGAAGAAAAGTCTTTTTTTTCCGCATTTCTGAAAGCACCGACCTTTCCGCGTTTCCCTTCATCCTTGCTCGAGTGAGCTGCGATTACCTGAAGCCCGTCAAGCTGCACAATCGTCTGTCTCTGGAGATGCGGGTGAAGGAGATGGGAAACAAAAGCTTCACGCTGGCCTACGCACTTCGGGACCGAGACGATCCATCGGTCCTGTACGCGCGGGGCGAGTCCGTCCAGGTGTGCTTCGACTATGCCGGCAATGTGTCCATGCCCATCCCCGAGGATCTCAAGGGGAAGCTGGCCGCGTATGGATCGGTTGCACAAGGCTGATCTGCCCGCGACGTTCTCATCTCCCGAGGCGAGAAGGAGGGGGTTCGGGGCCGCGGCGATACGTGGCATAAAATTCAGTCGGCTCAGCCGTAGCGGTCGCGCAGCCTTCTTGCCGCTGTCACGATGCTGCGGATTTTAGCTGTGGCCACCTCTTCGATGTTCACGCAGCGGTTGGCGAAACAGCCGAACCCGCAGTCGGTGTTCAAGAAGATCTGTTCCGGTCGATAGAAGACCAGGGCCTGTTCGGCTTTGGCCATGATGGCTTCGGGGGGTTCCACTTCGGTGGTCCTGGGGTTGACCACACCCAATCCCAGTTCCCGCGGGATTTGCGTGCCCGGCACATTGTCCGAGAGGGACTCCCCGACCACCTTGATGTCCCCCGCCCGCGGTGTGGCGTATTCCAGCACGAACTGGCGCACGCGCATGGCCGTCAAGGCCGGCAGCAGCGGGGTGTAGTCACCCGTCAGCAACACATCCTCCCGGGTGCTCCAGTTTCCACGACAGATGTGCAGACCGATGCGCGGCCCCTCGACCCCTTCGATGATCCTGTTGATGAGTTCCGCGGCGTATTGCAGTTCCTCACCCACGTCACGGCGGGTGGCCAGGGTGGCTCACATGAAGGTCCTGCGGCCGCACTCCGCGGACATGACCACCTCCGTGAGCACCGGTTCGTCGAACTGGACAAACTCGCAGCCTGCCCGGGCCAGTTCCTGGAGTTCCTCGCGCAGGATGCGTACCACGTCGTCGCCCATCTCCCGCTGATTTCCGTAAGCTTTCTTGGTGTAGCTGCTCACCCACATGGAACGGCTCAAGAGGTAAGGGCCGGGGAGGGTGATCTTGACGGGCTTGTCCGTGAGGGATTTGACAAAAAGAAAATCGTCCACGGCCAGGGGTTCGCGCCTTGCCAGCCTTCCCACACAGGTGGGGTTACGGATGGCGGAAGCGGGCACATCCAGGGTGGTGAGCATCTCCTCGAAGCCGGACTTGTCTTCCACCTCGTCCAGCATTTCCGCCAGGGACATGAGCCGGGTTCCTTCCACTTTTTCGGTGATGAAGGAATAGAAGTTGTCCCGTCGGTGCTCCCCATCCACGAGAATGTCCAGGCCCGCTTCCTCCTGAATCCTGACCGTGCGACGCACCTCTTCGTCGGCCACTCGGTCAAACTCGGCCCTGGAGATTTTTCCCAGCCGCCGGTCGCGCAGTGTCCGGAGCATTTTTTTGGATCGGGGCCAGCTGCCCACTTGAGTCGTTTCAAACATGGTCACACCACAGAGAGTTTGACGGACAGGTTCAAAGCTTTGGCCAGGGTTGCGGCGACGGGGGAACGCTGAACGGTGCGCTCCCAGGCTTCCCGCACCTTGCCCTCGTCGTCCATGGTGGAGGCAAAGCACTTGACTTCAACGGCCTCCAGCGAGGGGTCTCCGTCCTCCAGGCCGAGGTGGGCCAGGACGTTGTTCAGGCGGCCCCGGACGGTGATCTCGATGTCGTCCACCTCGAGGCCCGACTTGGCGCACTCCGTGGCAAAGCCCGTTGACAGTGCAGCTCCCAGAGCCCCCAGGAGAGCTTCGAGGGCGCAGGGGTGTGCATCCTTTTCCTCGAAGCTTGCAGGCTGGCCCAGGTCCCAGGAGAAGTTGCGGCAGTAGACCGTGCTTTTCAAATGGCCGGTGGACCGAATTCTGAGGCGCCACTCGTATTCGCGTGCCTTTTTTTTGTCTTCAGCGAGGGCTTCCTCTTCCGACAGTCGAGAACCCTCTGCGCCGGCAAGCTCCCCCCTGCGCACAAAGTAGCGGGTGCAGCCGTCGCCCTCCAGACTTCCCAGGTAGAGATGGCCCACCATGCGGCACCAGGGGGGCAGGTCGTCGGCTACGGTGGGTTCGCGGCTGCGCATCTCCAGGATGCCTCCCACGGGAACCTGGAGCATGTTTTCCCGTATGAGCAGGATCAGCCCGGAGCCGCAGTCCAGATCGCCCCCGTCAAAAACTCTTTGGGGGACGACTTCCTTCAGGCTGATCATTTGTTCAGCGTCAGACATGGGACGCTCCTCGATGTATTTTTATAAAGCCTCTGGCCGATTCACTCAAAGACACAGCTGAAAAATCGGCGTGAAGGCACGGCCCTTGAAAGACACTTGCTGTGTTGCTCCATCCCACGAGGCACGGGGTTCAATAAACCACGCAGGGGGAACCGGAGGAAAGCCATTCCACCAGCGCTGCGCCTCCGGCGGGTGTGGCGCCCTCGATGAGGTCGTGCTCCGTGAGGCCGCGTTTTTTCAGGCATGGAGTGCAGACATAGATCTTGCCTCCCGCATTGACGAACTTGGTGACCAGTTCTTTCAACGGGGCGAACGGAGCGCCTTCGTCGATCTTTTCTGCTTCGCCCTTCACGGCACAGTAGACCCCGTCGGTGCTCAGGAAGACCATGGTTTCCTTTTCACTGCCCTGGGCGGCGTTGGCCACCACAAAACCCAGAGTTGCCTTGTCGCCGTCGGTGCGGCAGTGAGTGATGGAAACGCAGAATTTGTCGCTCATGTGTTATTCCTTCTTCAGTTGGGATTTGTATTCAATGAGGTAATAGGGGTGTGCCTTCGCCAGGAGGGTATTTCCGGTCATGCGGCACCAGGCCGGAAATTCGATGGGGGCGGCCGGATCTTTGGAAATAACGAGAATGCGGGTTCCGGGCGGCATGGGCTTGAGATACATGTACAAATTGATGATCACCCTGCCGCAGGTCTCCTCCCCCCCGTCGAATTCGTCGTCAAAATCCCAATCTTCCGGATAAACCTCTGGCATCACGCACCTTTCTTTGCTGCACCTCCTCACCGAATCGTCGGGAAAATGCGACTTTTTCGGCCCGTTCAGAGAATAGGATTGAGGGGAGGATGTCAAATTGGAAGTGTCTATCGAGATATGCCGTTGAGATTGGAATTATCAATTTTCATTCGGCATTGCTTTTTCGGGGTCTGGCGAACGCACCCTTTGGGCATTATACTGGCTGAAATTTCCTCAGGGGCGTCAGGCAAGGATAGAGACGGGCGAGGTGATTTTTACGGTGTCCCTTGAATTATGAGTCTATCATAAGCTAAGAAACATAACCTCCGGAGGAATCTGCATGCTTCCCATGAACCCATTCATCGTGCGGCGCGAAATTGCCTACGGCGAACCTTTCTGCAATCGGGAAAGGGAAATGGGGATCTTCATGGAATCGGCAGCCTCCGACGAGGCCATCTGCCTGCTGAGCCCGAGGCGCTACGGGAAATCTTCCCTGGTGAACCAGGTGTTGGGAAAATTGGTCGAACAGGGCTGGATTGCCCTGCGCCTCGACATGATGACCATCCGCTCCCTGCCGGCCCTCGTGGAGGCCCTCGAGCAGAAGCGCCTCGAAGCCTCCAGCCAGTGGGCAAGGATCAGAGAGCATGCCGGCGCCTTTGCCTCGCGTCTCAATCCCCAGATGACCATCGATCTGAAGTCCGGCGCTCCGACGCTTTCCGTGAGCCTTTCAGGACCCAGAGCAGGGGAGGAGGACGCCCTTGCTGCGGCCCTGGAGAGGATCGCCGTTCTCCCCCGTAACATCGAGCGACCGGTTTGCCTCGCCATCGACGAATTCCAGGAGGTGGCCTCCCTCGACCCCAAACAGCGGCTGGTGGGAATGATTCGTTCCGTCTTTCAGAGGCGTTCGCGTGGGTTTCTGCCCATCTATCTGGGGTCGATGCGGCATTTGCTCAAACTCATGTTCGAAAGCGAAAGCGCTCCGTTTTACAGAAGTGCCAGGATGCTCGAGCTCAAGGAGCTGGGGGTGGTCGAATTCGCAGAGTTCATGGCCCGTCAGTTTCAGGAAACCGTTGGCGCGGTGCTGCCCGCCGGCATCGGGTGCGCCACCGCAGCGGTTTTCGGGGGACATCCCCATGCGCTGAATCTCACGGCTTCCAGGTTGTGGACGGCACATCAGCTTGCCCGGAAGCCCGACGAGAATTTTGTGCGTGAGGCCTGGAAGGAGATCGTTGGAGCTTTGATCCACGAAGAGCGAAGCTATTATCAGCAGATCAACCGCGGTCTTTCACGGCCGGCTCTCAATGTTCTGGCGAAGATGGCGCGGCTCGGGGCCGTACCGGAGCCTTATTCGACTCGATTTGCCAGGGAATGCGGTTTGACTCCGGGCCAGATTCAGACGGCCCTGCGGGTCCTTCTCAAGGAGGACAAAGTCATCGACACGGAAGAGGGCTACATCGTTGTGGATCCGCTCGAGGCCCTCTGCCTGAGGACGGAAAACATGAGTTCCGAGAGTCTCAGTGAGGAATTGGAGCGCCTGCTCGATGGGTGGGCGCGGAAGGGAAGAGATGACTCTCGTTGAAGGGGGGCAGGAGCAGTGAGTCCTGCAGCATTGATCACAAAGGCTGTGAGGAGCCTCGGGGGCGAGGAGGCTCAGATCCTGGAACTGTTGTACGGCTTCGACGGCAGGCCCAGATGCAGCCCCCGTCAGGCAGGAGAACAGGTGGGGTGTCCCGAGGACGTCGTCGAGATCCTGAAAGCCGCCGCTTTGAAAAAGTTGCGGCAATCCGTTCCGTCACATTCCATCACGGAGGCGCTCGATCATTGTGCCGGCGAGATCTGGGCCGCGCTCGCCGGCCCCGATGATCTTCTCTTCAAAAGCGAGCTCGATGCCGCCTTGGAAAATCGTTTGCCGGGGGAGTTCCATGTGGCCCTTCAGGTCCGGTACGGCGGCATTCACCCCTGGCTCGAGACCTACGCCTGCGAAACGCCCAGGGCCTGGTACCGCGGCCGTTATTCCTGTGAGCAGGTGCGGGGGACTCTGGACCGCATGGACCGCCTGCACCAGCAGATCAGACTGCCATTTCCCGTGCAGGGGGTGGCTGAATTTCTCGAGGTTGATCTCAAGCTTCTGATCCTGGCTGTGAAGCTGACGGAACACCTGGCCCTTTACAAGGGTTATATCGTTTCCGCGCCTGCCGGGGCCCTTGAAGTGAGAACCGTCGAACTTCATCTGCTGTTCGCTTCCCTCTATCGGGGAAGCTTTGCCAAGGCGGGCCGGGTATTGCTGGACCACAACGCAAGGTTTCCCGGAGCCGCCATCACTCTTGAATACGCTGAAATGATCCTGCTATCGAATCCCCACCTGTTTCTCTTGACGGGGGAAATGGGCTGGCTGGCCCTGGGGCTGCCTCGAAACGATCTTTCATACCTCACCAGCGGGGTCTCTGTTTCTGTTTCCGAGTCGAATGGAATCGTTTCGAGACGCCCGATTTTCAGGGGGCTTGAGCCGCCCCGGCAAGATCCTCTGGACTTCCTGCACCGCATGTTCGCCGGCGGGCCCCTCCACGCCGTTGAGCTGCTCGACCATTTCAAGGGCAGATTCGGGCGCGAACTGGTCATGAAGTCCCTGAGCGCCCTGGTTCAGGCGTCCCATGATATTGTCATGGTCGCTCCCGAGATATTCATGCTTCGGGAGCACCTGAGTGAGCCCGCAATGATGGAATCCGCGGCGAAACTTCACCTGACGGTGCGTCACTGCCGCATCTACGCCATGGCTCGCCATGCGGGAGAACCCGCCGATGCCTATCCTCTCTGGCAATTCGTCGGTGAGGAGCGGCTGTGTCAGTGGGCTGAAAGCGGCTTGAGCCGCAGATTGTTTTCATCCCTGCTGGCCATGGTGGATCCGCAATCCTGGAACGCCCCGCAGGCGCTGAAAGACCTTTGGGGTTTCAAGAAAAGTTGCCTGAGCCGCCATTTCCCTCTGCTCCAGGACCTGAAACCGGCGGCGACAATACGGCGGCCCACTCTGGAAGAGCTTTTCTGTGCCGCGCTGTGTGCCCGTGAACTGGGCTACACCAACTGGCTGAGAATCCGGCGGAACATGAAGGGGCAGCTCCTCGAACGGCTCTCGGATCAGGATGGGGCGCCCGTGCTGGCGCTGCTCATTGGTCTGGAGGTCCTGACGCCTGCAGACCACTGGCAGAAACGCCACGTTCCGGGCCCGCGGGCGGACTCCCTGCTTCAGCGGCTCTCCTCGTGCCGGTGCAGGAACGGCAGCCTGGATTGGGAGGACGAAATCGGCCTGGAGCTGATCAGATGCCTTCAGCAGGCGTGTGACGACAGTCTGCAGGGAATCTCCCTGGGGTGGGTGAACGTTGAATATTTGCAACGCCTCGTCCAGTCCCTGTCCGTCACTTCCAGAGGGCGAGCCCGCAAGACCGTTCAAGTGCGGCGCGCCGCTCAGGCCGATGGCGAAAAAGGGTCCGATCCCCCGCCTTCCCTGCCCGCCCTGACGCATGAACCTCGACAGCTTTCCCTGCCTTTGCTGTGGCCGCCGAAAAGTCTCCCGAAAAGCGGCGAAACCGAAGCGCATTTTTCCGCGTGAGGAGTGGTCAGGCGTCCGGGTTCCCGCCTTCCTCCCATCGGACCCAGGTTTCGGTGCGCCCAAGAAGCGATATCCCCAGGTAACCCCTCAGCATGAGGCGGTTTTGATCGGCAAGGGTGATTTTGGCCCGGTAGAATTTTCCGTTCTCGGGATTGTAGATCCGCCCGCCCTCCCAGGAGTCATCCCCCGCATAGCGGAAATCCTCGAGGAAAGTCAGTCCCAGCATGGGGCGATGCCTCAGTTCCGGATCGGGGTTGTTGCGGTCCATTCTCGGGAGTCCCCCCATGCCGCGCCGGTCGTGGGGCGGGTAGTACGGGTCCTCCAGGTGACTGATTTTGCCGCAATAGAGCACCCCGCATCTGTAAATTTGGATCCTCGCCCCGCCGTCCGCAGGAATCCAGATCCCGAGAATTGCGTCGGCACCCGCCGCAGGAAGTTTGTGGGGGGCCGCCATGAAGGCAACAGAAATCAAAAAAATCCGGAAAAGCTTCTTGATGTGCATCGTAGTCCCCATACGTTTAGAGGTCGACGGCCGCGTTTCAAAGTAATCCATCAGGGGCGAAAGGGCACGATGTGTGTGGTGCGCACGACCGGTTCAAAAGCTCGTTTGTCCCCTCCCCGGATAGCACAGCCCTCCGGTGCTCTGGGAATGCCCTGTCGCCGCCTGAATAAAACCTCATTCTAACCACAAAAGTAAAGAGCCCGCCTGAAAGCGCCGTGCTCCGGCCCTCAAGGAATCCCGCATTTGTCCGGAGGGAAAGCGTCGAACGTTTCCGCAAATGAGAAAAAGCCGGTAAGGCTCGTGCCGGGGGGGGGTGGAAAATGGCTGAGAAGGCCCGGGGTGAGTTCATTTTGGAGGTGATCGGGACCTTTCTGAGGCCCGTGTT
This sequence comes from uncultured Syntrophobacteraceae bacterium, assembly GCA_964654275.1. Classification (GTDB taxonomy): domain Bacteria; phylum Desulfobacterota; class Syntrophobacteria; order Syntrophobacterales; family Syntrophobacteraceae; genus SLCH01. The sequence continues at coordinate 15,124 of CAZZHS010000017.1, read as the reverse complement.
CATTGTGCTCGCCGTTTTCTGGCTGGGCGGCCTGAGCTTCTTGTGCGAGACCGAAATCCGAGTGCGTCATCTTAATTGGTTGACGCGAGAAATTATGTTATATGTCACCGCGTTGTAACAATCGGGGTACCGGTCTCTCTTTTCTTGATGAGGCTTTGACGGCAGCACGCGTTCATGCCGCCAAAATGAATTGAACACATGGGATGCGAGTCGAGCAATGAAATGGAGCCTATTGAAGGCGTTGGTTTTTGTGACGGCGGCTTTCTCGTCTCTGCTCATTCAGGAAACCCTTGCCCGCAACAGCCTGGAAAAAGTCCTGATTTGGCTTCAGTTTTATCCCCACCAGGCTTTCGGCAATCTTCTCATCATCTTGTGCCTGATGTCCCTCTTTGTGGCGATCATGGGGCGGGTGGTGCCGGGGCTCATGGGCTCGGTGGGCCTCATTGTGGGCGTTTCCATTGTCAACCAGATGAAGATCGGGCATTTGCAGCAGCCCCTGTATCCGTGGGATCTGGCTTACTTTGAGCAGATTTTTGTCCTGCTGCCGACCATGTCCCCTTCCGCGCTCTCTTCGTCACTGTTCTTTCCCCTCTCTGCGGGGTTTTTCGTGCTCTTTTTCGTTTTTTTCAGGAGAGAGCGGGCCATTCGGATCAACTTTCGGATGTTGGTGGTGTCGCTTTCCACTATGATTCTTGCCGGCTTCATCTACCACCGCCAGTTGCCTGTGGACCTGCCCGCATGGTTCAAAACGGAGAACGCCGTGTGGGACCAGCGCGCCAACTATCAGAAGAATGGGTTTCTGCTGGCCATGGCCTTCAATGTCCAACCCCTGTTCATCGAGCGTCCTGCAGACTACTCGGAGGCGGCCGTGCGCGAACTCCTCTATGGTCTGGGGCCGACCTCATTGCAGAAAGCCTCCCCTGCGGCGAAAAAGTCTGCCAACCTGATCCTGTTTCTGAGCGAGTCGTTTTATGACTTGAAGCATGTGCCCTATGAAACGGAAAAAAATCCACTGGAGAATCTGGAGGGGCTCCGAAAGAGGTTCCCTCATTTTCGCATGATCTCGCCCGTTTTCGGTGGCGGCACCAGCAACGCCGAATTTGAGGTCCTCACAGGCCTGAGCAATGCCTTCCTTCCCGAGGGCGCTGTCCCGTTCGACCACTATCTGACCGACCCCCTTCCATCCGTCGCCAGTGTCCTGAGGGACAGCGGATACCGTACGATTGCCCTTCATCCCTATCATGAGTGGTACTGGAACCGAAACAATGCCTATCCTTTGCTGGGATTTGACGAGTTTTATTTTCTCAAGGATTTCAAAAATGCCTACAAACGGGGATGGTTTGTTTCCGACGAGGCTCTGGTGGACGAAATCATCTCCACGGTGGAGGCGGTCGAAGGCCCTTATTTCATCCACGCGCTATCCATGCAGAACCATGGGGTCTACGATCCTCACCGCTATGGGTCGGAAGAGCTCCCCGTGAAAGGGGATTACCCCGAAAAGTTGAGGCTTGCCCTCCAGACCTTCGTCACGGGCGTCCGTGATGCCGATGCCCAGTTGGGGCGTCTGGTAAAATATTTGGAAAAGAGGAAGGAGCCCACACTCGTGCTCTTTTGTGGGGACCACCTGCCCAGTTTTGGGGATGATTTTGCGCTCTACCGTCAGGCGGGGGCGGTGGTTTCCGAACCTCGGGAACTGACGCTCGAAGAACATTTCGAAATGTCGAGCGTTCCCTGTCTGCTTTGGAGCAACAAGAAAGAGATCCTCAAGGGGCTCAAGCTTCCTAAAAACCTCAGCCCCAACTACATTCCTCCTCTCCTCCTGGGACAGTTGGGCGTGGAGATGCCCGATCACCTTCGCTACCTGTCTCGGGGCATGAGGGAATACCCCGTGATCCATCCGCGCTTCCTGTGGACTCGAAGTGAGGGGCTCATGGATTTTCGGAGCGGCAGGGATCTTCCGTTTCTCCAGGGCCTGGGGTTGCTGCACTACGATGTTCTTTTCGGCGAAAGAAATGCGCTCGAGGCTCCGCGGCATGTTTCCCAGGATGTGGCCGCGGATGTGGCGGAGTCTTAATCCTTGCGCTTCCAGTGAGTTCAGCAAGGGTGCTTTCCAAAGGACTTCAAATTCTCTTGAGCCCACTCCTCCAGGTTGCGGAAAGGCCCCAGGACATCCGGGGCGCCCTGGAATTCGCCGGTCCCGGGATCGATGCCCACAAAAGGCACTCCAACGTGCCTCGCGGCGGCCAGGTCCCCCTTGCCGTCACCGAAGAAGAGACATTGTCCGGGCTCGAAGCGGAATTCATCCACAAGGCGGGAGAGAGAGTCCGCTTTGGGCCAGTTTCCGCCGCCCCGGATCATGTCCAGCAGGGGCGCCAGCCCTCGGGCCCGGAGGATGGACTGCAGTTCCGGGCCGGGAGTGTTGGAGAGAGCCACACGCCGGACCTTCCTGAGACCGAGTTCCACAAGCACCGCTTTTGCCCCGGGGGCGAGCGGCGCGCGCAGCATGGATTCCCGCCCTCGTTCCTTGAACTGTTCCCAACGCAGCTCAAACTCGTTTTCCTGAAAGGGACGCTGAAAAACGGCTTCCTGGATGCGCCGTATCTTTTCTCCGCGGTCGATGCCCGTGAGGGTCAGGTAGAGGGTCACGATGCGTGCCTTGAGTTCAGGATCCTCGGTGAAAGCCTCGCTCATGGCCCGAGCATTGGCTTCATTGGAGTCGATCAGCACGCCGTTGACGTCGAAGATGCAGACTTTTGCCTCAAAGGGACTCATGGCTTTTCCCCCTCGATTCCTGCCTGTTGTCCTATCCTGCTCACTCCAGCTTGAAAGGCATTCACAGCATGAGCACAAATTTTGATTTTGCGGGCTGGCACCTCACTTCCATGCGGGTGCCTCTCCATGAGGTGGATCTGGGAATGGCGGTGTACCACGGCAACTACTACAATTTGTTTCAGGTGGCCCGCGATGAGTTTCTGCGGGATGTGGGGTTTCCTTACAAACAGGTCATGGACCTGCAGCTTCACCTCACCATCGTGGAGGCTCACTGTGAGTATCGGAAATCCCTTCGTTACGACGACTGCATCCAAATTCTCACGCGGCCCCTGTGGTTGAAAACGCGCAGCCTCGGGATGGAACAGAAGATCCTGAGGGCAGGGGAATCCGAAGTCCCGGTCCTTTGCACGCAACTTTCCCTGAATTTCGTATGTGTCACGTTTGAAGGCAAGGTCACGCGGCTTCCCCAGCAGCTGGTCGCCTGTCTCGAAAGACATTTGCCGGAAAAATGACTTCCCTCAGCCGGTGTTTCCACCGGAGGCCGGCATTTCCATCACCCGGATGATCTCCTCCACGGCCGCATCCACTTCCTCGGTCGTGGTCGATCGGCCCACCGAAAGCCGCAGAGTTCCCAGTGCGTAGTCCAGGGGTACCTGCATGGCCTGAAGCACACTGGAGACGACCACCCGGTCGCTGTGACAGGCCGAACCTGCCGAGGCGGCGACGCCGCTCAGCCTGGAAAGAATGATCTCGGCCCGTTGCCCCTTGAAGCTGACGCTCGTGGTGTTGGGAAGGCGTTTTTCCCGGTGCCCGTTCACTCGCAGGTCGGGAAACCGCTCCTCCAGAGCCTTTTCCAGACGGTCTCGCAACCGGGCAAAATGGGCTGCATCGCGGGAAAGGCGTTTCTCGACCAGCGAGGACGCCTCTCCAAGCCCGGCGATGTGGATAACGTTCTCTGTCCCGGCTCTCCGATGCATCTCGTGACCCGCGCCGTCCAGGAATTTCTCCAGCTGGACACCTCCCCGGATATACAGGGCCCCGATTCCCTTGGGCGCATAAAGCTTGTGGCCTGCGACGGACAGGAGATCCACACCCAGTTCGTCGACATGCACCGGGATTTTTCCGATGGACTGAGCCGCATCCGTGTGGCTGAGGATGCCGTGTTCACGGGCGATCCGCGCGATTTCCCCGATGGGCTGAATGGTGCCCACCTCGTTGTTGGCGTGCATGATGGTCACCAGGATGGTCCGGGGAGTGATTGCTTTTTTGACAGCTTCGGGGTCCACCAGCCCCTCGTGGTTCACGGGGAGGAAGGTGGTCTGGAAACCCTCCCGGGCCAGGTGATGGCAGACCTCGGCGACGGCCGGATGTTCGATGGAGGAGGTGATGATGTGGTTGCCGCGGTCCCGATGAGCCCAGGCCGCTCCCTTGATGGCGTGATTGTTGGACTCGGTTCCTCCGCTGGTGAAGATCAGCTCTTCGGGAAGGCAATGGAGCATTTGGGCCACCTGACGGCGTGCCTTCTCGACGGCCTCTTTGGCGATCTTTCCGTAGCCGTGGCCGCTGGACGGATTCCCGAAATGTTCGTGGATGAAGGGGAGCATCGCCTCCGCGACCTCCGGGGCGATGGGGGTGGTGGCATTGTGGTCGAGATAGATGGGCTTCATGGGGCTCCTCCTGAAGAGTGAACAAAACCCGTGGACAAAGCACCTCGCACTGAGAGGGAAACGGGTTCTGTTCAGCGGCTCGCGATGACCTCCCCGGCCGGAGGCTTGTCTCTTGATTCCAGTTTGACATGCTATTTTTTATCATATATCATCGCTTGGAATTTTCAGCTTTAATCGCAGTTCGTTTTCAAACGACCAATTTTTGGGTGTTGCCTTTTCGATTCTCGCCGTTGCAGTGGATTCCCGGTTCGCTTCCGAGCACGCTCTCTGATCCTCGCCTTTCCAGCATTTCTCAATAATATCCGCCGCTGAGCTCCCTGAAGAACTTGTGCGAGTCCCTTTTCCACCGCACCATGCACCGCGTCGGCAGCGAGGGTGGCCTCTGTGGCAACGGCTTCTGGAATCCATGAGTTCATCCAGGTCTCAACAAGTTCGTGCGTTGCGTCCCCGGCACTCCCCGCGGGCGGGCCATCCCCGGATTTGTGCTTTTTTTCTTATGTTCATGAGCAGATCACCATATTTGGCGGTCGGGCAGCGCGAGTCTCGCGGAGAATCGTTCTGCCCGGCCAGTGGGGTGACTTTTTCGAGTCCATGAGGCAAATCTTGAGGTGAAGATGAGTACGATACGGCTTTGGATTGACTCTCAAGAGGTTGAGGTGAAACCGGCTCAGACGATCATGGAGGCGGCGGATTCCGCGGGGATCTACATCCCGCGTCTCTGTTTCCATCCATCGTTGAAACCCAGCGGTTCCTGCCGGTTGTGCGCTGTCGAGGTCGAAGGGCATCGAGGACTTCCGGCGGCATGTTCCACGGAAGTGACGGAAGGGATGCGCATAATGACCGCGACTTCCAAGGTGCAGGAATTCCGCCGGGAAATGCTGCGCCTCATTTTGCAGGACCATCCCAGGGAGTGCCTCGGGTGTGCGCGAAACGGGACCTGCGAACTCCAGGAGCTTGTCTCGGTGGTGGGCATCGACTTTGCCTATCCTCCGCCGGGTGAAAAGCGGCCGCCGGCCAAGCTGGCCGGGAGTTATTTCGAGCGGGACAACAGCCTGTGTGTGCACTGTGGGCGTTGTGTGCGGGTGTGTCATGAAATCAGGGGGGCCAAAGTCATCGTCTTTCGGGAGGAGTTGGGAAAGCAAACGGTGTCCACTCCTTTTGGCCGTTCCCTGGAAGAAACGGGCTGTCAGTTTTGCGGTGCCTGCGTGGATGTCTGTCCTGTGGGCGCTCTTCGCGAACGGCTGGAGACGTACCAGGGAACACCCCGCGCACACATGACGGAAGTGTGCGAAAGCCTGGCGAATATTGTGATCAGTCTGTATCGCCATGAGATTTCCACGGACTGGAAAACCTCCATTTGCCCCATGTGCAGCGCCGGCTGTCAGATGCTCTTTGAGGTGACCGACAGTCAGGACATCATCCAGGTGCGTCCGGATCCGGCAGGACCCGGCAACGCGGGACAGGCCTGTGTTCAGGGACGATTTCTGCTGAAAAAATACCTGAAGCGGGAGGATCGACTGACCGTGCCTCAGGTTCGGGAAAACGGCGGATACCGGGCAGTGGACTGGAACGAGGCCCTCGATGTGGTGAGCCGAAAATTCCAGGGATATGCTCCGGGAGAAGTTGCCTGTCTGACCGACGGGCGGCTCACCAACGAAGAGTTGTTTGCGCTGCAAAAATTCGCGCGGGAGGGACTCAGGACGGAACTCGTGGCATCGCTCGCTCCGACGGGCCATGACGAAGTGGCGCGGACTTTCCACAAAAATTTCGGGGTGGTTGCCAACACGCTCAGCCTGAGTGACTTGAAGCACGCGGGCTGCATCCTCGCTTTCGGGTTGAATCCTGCCGCCAGTTATCCCCTTGCGTCCCCCTACATTCGCGAGGCCACCCTCAGCGGTACGAAACTGGTGGTCGTCAGCCCCTGCACCTTGGGACTCTCGCGTTTTGCCGACATTCACCTTCCTTACCATCCCGGCACCGAAGAAATTCTGGTGGCCGGCTTCATCGCCATGATGCTCCATCAGAAGCGAGTGGACCACGTCTTTGCCGACAATTATCCGCGCGTGCTGGAAATCCTGAAAACAACACTGTCCGATTTCCATCCGGAGCACGTCGGCCAAGCCACGGGAATTCACCACGAACTCCTGGTGGATGTGGGCTGCCTCCTCGCCAGGGAGCCCTCCCTGGCCATCCTGGTGGGTCTGGGCGGACTGCGGTCGCCACGGTTGAAGCAACTCCTGCAGGGCCTCATCACCCTTCTTCATATCACGGGAAGTTTTGGAAAACCGGGGGGCGGCATTGCCGCACTCTACGGCAACGGAAACACCCAGGGAAGCTGGGACATGGGGATGGCTCCCGGCGTGCTGCCCGGGCAGAAAATGCAAAATGGAACGGGACCGGGAGCGCTTTCGGATCTTCTCGATGCCCTTCGCAGCGGTAAGGTCAAGGGACTCTTTCTGGCCATGGAGAGTCTCGAGGGCAGCCGAATGGAAGAACTCGCCCCTCTGATCCAAAACGTGGAATTTGTGGTGCTTCAGGACTTGGCGGGCCCCGGTGCCGGGCAAACCGCGGGCATGCCTCCAGCCCATGTGGTGCTTCCCATGGCCTCCATCCTGGAAAAGGGCGGCACGCTCACCAGCGGAGAACGCAGAGTGCAGGAAGTCACGCCCATTCTGGATCCTCCCGTTGAGGCCAGGTCGCTCACCTGGGTTTTGTCGCAGCTTGCGGGCCGCATGGGCACCGCAGGATTCCAGGATCATGACTTCAATGCGTGGTTTCAGCTCATCCAGTCGGAGGTGTCTCTTTACCGAGGGATGCAGCCGGGGGTGGATGCCGTGTCGTGGCCCTGTCCGGAGAAAGGACAGGGAGGCACCTCCAATCTTTTTGCAGTCAAAACTCCTCCATGGGTGGACTGGCAGCCGGATGTGGATCTGAAAATGGCCGAGCCCTTCGATGCGGACTATCCCTTTGCGCTCATCCCCAAGGAGCCCGTTCGGGCCCATTTCCAGGGGCCTCTGCTCGCGGAAGAGACTCGCCGCCAGTTCAGCCCCAACGACCACCTGGAGATGAATCCCGCCGACGCCTTCAGCCTGGGATTCCGGCCTGATGACACGCTGCGCGTGAGCACGCGTAAGGGAGAGTGGACAGCCCGGCTGGTCATGAACCGTCTCTTGCCGCGCAACATGGTGTTTGTGCCTGAAGCGGCGGCTCAGTCCCATTTGGGTGATCCGGTGAGCGAAGGCAAGATTTTTGCCGCAAAAGTGGAGAAGGGGTAGACCATGTTTTCCATTGTGAAAAATGAAGAGTTGTCGCCGAAAGTGTTCCTCATGAGCGTGCAGGCTCCCGTCGTTGCGGAAAAATCCAAGCCCGGCCAGTTCATCATCCTGGTCACCGACGAGAAAGGCGAACGGGTGCCGTTCACCATCAGCGGCTGGGATGTCCAAGCGGGAACTGTGGATTTCGTCTACATTCAGGTGGGAAAGACCACCAGTCAGCTCGCCGCCATGAAAGCCGGAGACCAACTGGCCCATTTCGTGGGCCCGTTGGGAAAACCCACGGAGATCGACCAATACGGCCATGTCGTCGCGGTGGCGAGCGGCTACGGCATTTCGGCCATTGTGCCCATTCTCGCGGCACTCAAAGCAAAAGAGAACCGCATCACCACCATCCTGCAGGCTCCAGACAAGGAGAAGGCCTTTGGGCAGGAAGCTTTGGGCAAGGTGAGCGATCGCGTCATCCTGGCCGTGGGGGCCAACGGGGAGGACATGACCACAAGCGCCACCCTGCCGCTGCGAAAACTTCTGGCCAACCATCCTCAGACCCCTGTGGACCGGGTGATCGTCATGGGCTCCATTTGCCTCATGCGGGTCATCAGCGAATTGACCAAACCCTACGGGATCAAGACCATGGTGCACCTGACCCCTCTCATGGTGGACGGGACGGGCATGTGCGGGGCCTGCCGTTTGAGTGTGAAGGGCAGCAACAAGTTCGCCTGCGTCCACGGCCCTGAATTCGATGGACACGAGGTGGATGGATGGGAAGTGCTCATGGCACGGCGCTGCACCTACGCCGACGATTCCGTTTTTCAGCAGGGTTTTCAATGCCGCGGCTGTTCCCAGTGGTGATCACGCTGACCGGCAGACCCAAACTGGGATGGGAATCGAAATCTACCCGCCTCCGGTGGGCTCGATGGGTACCTAAAACCGAGGAGTCTCAGTCATGATGGAAAAGAAAGATCCCGGCGCTTCTCAAGGGGAAGCCCCGGTCAAAAAGGGCAAGATGAATCTCAATCGCCTTGAGATGCCCAAGCAAACTCCCGAGGAGCGGCGTCACAATTTCGATGAGGTCGCGACCGGATATACATACGAAATGGCCATGGAGGAGGCCAGTCGGTGCATCCAGTGCAAGAAGAGAAACTGCCAGGCCGGCTGTCCCGTCAACATCGACATTCCCGACTTTATCAAGTTTTTGCAGCAGGGCGACATGGAGAGCGCGTCGCGTGTGCTCAAGGCGAAGACCTCTCTTCCCGGAATCTGCGGACGGGTCTGTCCCCAGGAACTGCAGTGTGAGAACTTTTGCACGCTCAACAAAAAGGGCGCCCCCGTGGCCATCGGCCGGCTGGAACGCTTCATCGCCGATTGGGAGCGCATGGAAGGAGCGTCGACCACTCCACAACTGGCCCGTTCTTCCGGCAAAAAAGTGGCCGTGGTGGGGTCCGGTCCTTCAGGCCTGACCGTGGCGTCGGATTTGGCCATTGCAGGGCACCAGGTGACCATGTTCGAAGCTCTCCACGTTGCGGGCGGCGTGCTCATGTACGGCATTCCTGAATTCCGTCTTCCCAAGGACATCGTGCAGCGAGAAGTGCAGTACGTGGGTTCTCTGGGGGTGGAAATTCGCCTGGATACGGTCATCGGCATCAACTACAGCCTGGATGAACTGCTCAACACGGACTATCACGCTGTCTACCTGGCCACGGGTGCCGGGTTGCCCATGTTCCTGCGCGTGCCGGGGGAAAATCTCAACATGGTCTATTCAGCCAATGAATTTCTCACCCGGACCAACCTCATGAAGGCTTACCTCTATCCCGACTACGCCACCCCGGTGAAAATGGGTAAAAAGGTCGCGGTCATCGGAGGTGGCAACGTGGCCATGGATTCGGCACGCTGTGCCGTGCGGCTGGGGGCTCAGGAAACCTATGTGATCTATCGCCGCACGCGACAGGAGATGCCCGCAAGGCTGGAAGAGGTGGAAAATGCCGAGGAGGAGGGCATCCACTTTCATTTCCTCTGCAACCCCACGGGGTTCATCAGCGACGGGCGCAGCAATGTGGCGGCCATGGAGCTCATCCGCATGCAGCTGGGCGAGCCCGACGCCAGCGGTCGAAGGCGTCCCGTGCCCATCGAGGGCAGTGAGTACGTGATGGAGGTGGACACGGTGGTGGTCTCTCTCGGCACGTCCCCCAATCCCCTCATCTCCTCGACCACCCCGGACCTGGAAACCTCCCGGTGGGGCACGGTCGTGGTCGACGAAAAGGGGAAGACCTCCAAGGCCCGGGTTTGGGCAGGAGGCGATATTGTCTCCGGAGGTGCCACGGTCATCAGCGCCATGGGTGAAGGGCGCCGTGCGGCAGCGGCCATGCATGAATTTTTAAGCCAGTAGGAGAGGTGAGGGTATGGTCAAATCATCTCAGGACATGATCGGATCCGCCATGGTGGTTGGTGGCGGCATTGCGGGCGTTCAGGCGGCCCTTGATTTGGCGGACACGGGGATCTTTGTCTATCTTGTGGAAAAGAGTGAAGCCATCGGCGGTGTCATGAGCGCTCTGGACAAGACGTTTCCCACCAACGACTGCTCCATGTGCATCCTTTCCCCCAAGCTGGTGGAGTGCGGGCGTCATCCAAACATCGAAATCATCACCCTCGCCGACGTGCTCGGTGTGGAGGGGGAGGCCGGCAGCTTCAGGGTGAAGCTGCGCCAGCGGGCTCGTTTCATTGACATGGAAAAGTGCATCGCCTGCGGCACCTGCTCTGAAAAATGCCCCCGAAAAGTTCCCGATGCCTACAACGAGGGACTCAGCCCCCGCAAGGCGGCTTACGTGAAATACCCGCAGGCGGTGCCCTTGAAATACGCCATCGACAAGGACCACTGCATTTATTTTGAAAAGGGAAAATGCCGGGCGTGCGAGAAATTCTGTCCGACTCAGGCCGTGCGGTTCGACGACAAGGACCGCGACCTGGAGCTTCAGGTGGGAAGCGTCATCCTGGCCCCCGGGTTCAAGCCTTTCGATCCCAGGAATTTCGACACTTACAATTATGCGGCTTATCCCAATGTCATCACCTCCATGGAATTCGAACGCATCCTCTCTCCTTCGGGGCCGACCAAAGGGGATCTGAAGCGGCCTTCGGACGGCGCACACCCGCACCGCATCGCCTGGCTGCAGTGCGTGGGGTCCCGGGACATCCATCACTGCGACAACGGCTACTGCTCGGCCGTCTGCTGCATGTACGCCATAAAGGAAGCGGTGATCGCCAAGGAGCACAGTCACGATCCCCTGGACACCGCGATCTTCTTCATGGACATGCGGACCTCCGGGAAGGATTTCGAAAAGTACTACATGCGGGCCAGGGATGAGCAGGGGGTTCGGTTCGTGCGCTCGCGCATCCACTCCATCGAGGAGATACCGGCCACGGGCAACCTGCGTATGCAGTATGTCAGCGAAGATGGGCTGATCAAGGAAGAGGAATTCGACCTGGTGGTCCTTTCGGTGGGGCTCGAGACCCCTCCGGAGACCTTGGAGCTGGCAAAGGTTTTGGGCATCGAAGTCAATTCAGGACGATTTGCCGACTCGACCCCGTTCCTGCCCGTGACGACCAGCCGCCCCGGAATCTTCGTCTGCGGCGCCTTCCAGGGACCCAAAGACATACCTCAGTCGGTCATGGAAGCTTCTGCGGCGGCATCGGAAATCGCGGCGCTCCTCTCTCCCGTGCGAGGAACGGTCGCCAGGAAGCCGGTGGAAATTCAAGAGCGAGCGGCGGAATCGGTCCAGGAGCCACGCATTGGGGTTTTTGTCTGCCATTGCGGCATCAACATTGGATCGGTGGTGGATGTTCCCGCCGTGAAAGAATACGCAAAAACTCTCCCCCACGTGGCCTATGTGGAAGAGAGCCTCTTCACCTGCTCTCAGGACACTCAGGACCGCATGAAGGAGGTCATTCGCCAGAACGACCTCAACCGGATCGTGGTGGCATCCTGCTCCCCCAGGACGCACGAACCTCTCTTTCAACAGACGATCCGGGAAGTGGGTCTCAACAAGTACCTCTTTGAACTGGCCAATATCCGCGATCAGGATTCCTGGGTGCATCAGGATTTTCCCGAGGCGGCCACCGCCAAGGCCAAAGACCTGGTCCGCATGGCGGTGGCGAAGGTCGCGCTGCAGCAGCCTCTGCAGGAGGCCCGGCTCAACGTGGACAAGAGCGGCCTGGTCATCGGCGGCGGGGTTGCAGGGATGGAGGCGGCCCTCTCCCTCGCTGATCAGGGTTACCCCGTGACCCTTCTGGAACACAAGGACCAGTTGGGGGGCCATGCGCTCAAGCTCCTCACCGCCTGGAACGGTGAGCCCATCAGGCCCTACGTGGATGAACTCGTCAAAACGGTGGAGGCACATCCATCCATCACGGTCCTCAAGGAAGCCAGCTTGAAGGAAGTGAAGGGATTCGTGGGCAACTTCTCTTCCGTGGTCGACGTGGCGGGGAAGCCCCAGGAAGTGAAACATGGGGTGGCCATCATCGCAGTGGGCGGGCACAGCTACAAGCCGGTGGAATACGGATACGGGCAGAGCGACCGAATCTTCCTGAATCTGGATCTGGACCTGGCCCTCAAAAACCGTCCGGACACACTCAAAGGGGCCAACAGCGCGGTTTTCATTCAGTGCGTCGGATCCCGCGAACCCGAACGCCCCTACTGCAGCCGGGTCTGCTGCAGTCACTCCGTTGAAAATGCGTTGCGTCTCAAGGAGCTCAACCCGGACATGGATGTGTACGTGCTCTACCGGGACATGCGCACCTATGGGCTGCGTGAGAATCTCTACAAGGAGGCGCGTAAGAAAGGCGTGCTGTTTGTGCGGTTTGAAGTCGGCCGCAAGCCGCGAGTCGAGGTGAACGGCAACAGTCTCAAAGTCGAGGTGTTCGATCCCATCCTGCAGCGGACTCTCATCCTCGAGCCCGAAATCCTGACGCTGGCCAGTGCCATCGAAACGCGAGAAGTCGATTCGCTCGCAAAAATGTTCAAAGTCCCGCTGAATCCCGAAGGGTTTTTCCTCGAAGCTCACATGAAGCTTCGCCCGGTGGATTTTGCGACGGAGGGGGTTTTCATCGCCGGGCTGGCCCACTGGCCGAAGCCGACCGAGGAGTGCATCGCCCAGGCTAAAGCGGCGGCTTCTCGAGCTGCGACGGTTCTGGCGCGGGATTACATCACGGCGGGCGGCGTCGCTGCGCTGATCAACCGGGAGCAGTGCATCGGCTGCCAGGCCTGTATGGAGTGCTGTCCCTTTGGCGCCATCAGCTTCCTGGACCAGGAGGGGGTGTGTGAGGTGAACCAGGCGCTTTGTAAGGGCTGCGGCACATGTGCGGCAACCTGCCCGTCGGAGGCCGTTTCCCTCCTCGGATTCACGCATCTGCAGCTCTACCGGCAGATCGACGAAGCCCTTTCTGCATGAAGTGATCCAGGGCAGTAACGGATGCTCAGGTCGATATTCCTTTCCGGCAGGGAGCTTTGGGGTTGAGGCCACCCGATCTGCCGTTTCCAACAAGATGAGGTGATGGAATGGAAGAGAGCCAATTCGAACCGAAAATCCTGGCTTTTCTCTGCAACTGGTGCAGCTACGCGGGGGCGGACCTCGCGGGCATCAGCCGGTTGCAGTATCCCCCCAACATCCGGGTCATCCGGGTCATGTGCTCCGGAAGCGTCTCGCCGCATCATGTTCTGCGGGCTTTTCAGAGAGGTGCCGACGGCGTTCTGGTGGCAGGGTGCCACATTGGAGACTGCCACTACATCAAGGGCAATTACATGACATTGAAGCGGCTGAAATTCCTGGAGGGTTTGCTGCGCTTTGCCGGGTATCAGCCGGAACGCTTGAGGCTCGAGTGGATTTCCGCCGCGGAGGGGATCAAGTTTGCCGAAACGGTGAGGGATTTCACCGCAAAGATCAAGGGTCTCGGGCCCGCACCGTCCCTGGAGGCAGTGCCCGAGCGCTCGGTTGGCGCATGAATTCGGAGCTCGAGACCAGGAAGAGCCCTGGCTGCTCGACTCTGCTCAGGGCCCATGTTCATCGTGACACGACACTGAAACCTGAATGGTTTACAGGAAACGGGACGCTATGAATACAAAAGTGAAAAAAATCCTGGAAAATGGGGAGGTGGACGGTTTTTTTGCCTACAAGACCCTGAACGGCTACCTCTTTCCATGGCTTTTCACCAAGGAAAGCAAGGACGAGCTGGAGCCGTGGAACTCCAACCCGGCAAGGTATCCCATCCTGAAGCTGCTGCTTTCTCAGGCGAGGGCGAATCCGCAAAAAAAATATGGAATTCTTGTGCGGGGCTGCGAAGAACGTGGGCTGCACGAGCTTTTCAAATGGAACCAGCTCCAACCGGCACGCGTGGTTGTTGTCGGACAGGCCTGCAGCGAAACCCTGGCCCGTCAGTGCGAATGCTGGAAACCCTATCCCGACCAGATCGACTACGGGCAGGCGGCCAGCCCGGTGGAACGGAGCGCCAAAGTGGCAGAGCTCGAATCCATGGGTCTGCAGGAACGCCTCAACTGGTGGCTGAACCATCTGAACCGCTGCATCAAGTGCCATGGGTGTCGGGATGTCTGTCCCGTCTGCTTCTGCACCGAGTGCAGCCTGGAGCACAAAGAGTTGGTGCCGGCGGAAAAGCTTCCTCCCGATACCTCCTTTCACCTGGTGCGGGCCGTTCACATGGGGGGACGCTGCATCGACTGCGGGCTTTGTGAAGAGGTTTGTCCGGCACGCATTCCCTTGAGATCACTGTACAAAGAAGTCAACCAGCTGGTTGAGGAGATTTTTGGTTACAAACCGGGAGGCATGGACCACAAATCTCCCTTCACCTTCCTGGGGGACGAAATGTTTCTGCCCGAGGGACCCCGTTAAGAGTAGGGTGAAGCAGAGCCGCGAGAGAGGAGTTCGAAGACGTCGGCTCTGCTTCACCCCTGCCTGGCGGACGTGCGGTGGGGCATTGCCCGCTGGGGGGAGGGAAGACCGGCGAGATACCGCCCCTACACGTTCACCAGGAAGGAGGCGAGCACCCATGGCAGCAGGCCAAGCGCGGACAACGCCATGGGGAGCATTTTCACGGCAAATTCCCCGTGAGGAATCAATTTCCGATCGTCACAGGCATGCGACAGATGTATTTCACTGTCGAACATGCACGTGGAGGAACCGAGAAGGACCTCCGTGACAAAGAGTAAGCCCGCCATCAAGAAAACCATCGTGATCCACATGTCTTGTCTCCTTCGCTGCCATCGGTTGAACTTGGCATGAAAGAGAATCATGTTCCGTGCCAAACTCTAATTATATGAAATAACAGTGAAAAGTTTAGTGGCAGGAAGCGGGCCCCCCGGTGAAGTTCACAAAATGGTGATCGAAGTCTTCGATATTGTGAACCGCTCAG
>CAZZHS010000016.1:0-67869 GCA_964654275.1 uncultured Syntrophobacteraceae bacterium | reverse complement strand
TTAATAAGTTAAGGGCGTCCCTTTATTGTCTGCGGATCTGCCTTCTGGAACCGTGGATAATCAGTACGCGCTCGGATTCGGCTCTTCCGAACGATGAGCGCCTGATCGCCTGGATGCGTGATCGCATCACGGCGCTACGCTCGCGGTGGTCCACCGCCGGGTGCGGGTATGGCCCCTTCCAGGTTCCATTCCTGATTTCCGCAGGGCTGGCGTCACGAAGTTCCGGAATCCACGTTTTCACAAACGTGCATTCGGGGTCGTGGTCATCCAACTGCTTCGAGGGGCTGTAGATCCTGACGGTGTTGATGCCGGTGACCCCTGTCTGCATCTGGGTCTGGCTCACGTGGATGCCCGGGAGGTAGTCCGCCATGAGAGCGGCCATCGGGTAGAGGATCGATTTCCACGAGAGGTGCAGGGCATGCACGGCGAGGCTCACGAGCATTGCACGGGAACGAAAGTTGAGCCAGCCGGTCTTTGAGAGACAGCGCATGGCGGCGTCCGGGTAGGGGAATCCGGTGGTGCCCGTGAGCCAGCGGTCAAGCAATTCGGCGCTGTCCTCAAACTCCAGTTCATCAAAGGCCCGGTTGAGGGCATGGAACTCCATCTCCGGTTCGCATTCGAGCCGCTGGATGAAGTGGTCATGCCAGTGGAGCCGGCTGGAAAACGCCGAGAGACCCGCGAGGACACCCGGCGCTTGCGCTTTGCGTTCCGTTGCCGTGAGAGCGTGGAGCTGCGCCCGCCGCTCCTCTGTGCGGCGGAGGACAGTACGGAGGCTCAGGGTTCCCCAGGCAAGATGCACGGAGAGACGCGAACAGGCGGAAGCCGCTGTGTTCATTCCGGACAGACCGGCCTTGTAGCGTCCGGCGCGGGATTCGAGAAAGGAATCGAGCGTATTGTGGGCTGCGGCCTCCGTGCAGGTCTGCAGCCCAAGCCGAGCCGTCCCCAGGTCCACGAAGCTTTCGGCGGCGCGGGAAATCGCTTCAGACGCAAACGGAATGTGCGCAGGGGCGGGAAGCGGCATGCCGGCAAGCTGAGTGCGCCAGAGCGAGATCCGTTCCTCCCGGTCAGGCAGTCCGCGTATCACGCCGTTCCGGGGCGTTTCATGCAGCTCGATCCCCTGATCGCGGCACCAGGCGCGGACAGCTGCGTCGCGACGCAAACTCCACCGGAGCCCCGTTTCCTGCTCAGACGCAATGGCACTGAAACTCAGGGATTTTCGGAGTTCTTCAAACACATGGGGCAACGGGCCCCGAAGGATGAGCAGGTCGCCCCCGCGCGCCCGCAGTTCCGGCCGCAGCGCGTTGAGGGCTGTTGCGATCATGGTGAGGTGGGCAGAGCCGTTGTCCGGGGCGGCCAGGAAATCCGGCTCGATCACATAGACGGGCAGAATTGCACCGGCATTCTCCTGGCACCACGAAAGCGAGAGGTTGTCCAGAAGGCGTATGTCGCGCTTGATCCACCAGAGCGCCACGCGGTGCATGTCACACTCCGAGGCGTTTGAGGATCAGCTCGTAGAGCTCCCGAGTTCCCGTGGCCGGTGATTCGGCTTCACCTCCCAGCTTCGCCAGTACGGCGCGGCCCTGTGTCTCGGTCGGCACCCAAACAAGGCGCTCCGCAATGCTCTCGATGCTGCCAAAAATCTGTTCAAATCGGTGGAGGTTGAGGATGAAGTAAACGCGGTGTGGGAAGGGTGAAGGCGCATCGATCACTCCTTCAGGGTCCCATACGAAACATCCCGCGTGCGGCCTGAACTGCAGTCCCGCACGCTTCATCCGGGCGGCGAGCTCGAGGACTTCGGGATGAAACGGGACCGGCTCAAGATCCGTAATGGGGTCGAAAGGTGCAGAACTCATGACGATACCTCCATTGCTCTCACGGTGCTTTGACCCACGCTCTCCGGCATGAGGACGAGGGCGCAGGCGCGGTCGATGTCCCGAAGCGAACTGATGCAATTGCTGAGTTGATCGCCAAGGCTCAGGCGAAGGCTCTTCATGCCCTGGTCCTGAGTGTGGATAGCCCGCCGTCGATGCCCAGGATCTGACCGGTCACCCAGGCCGCATCCTCCGAGAGCAGGAAGACTGCTGCCGCCGCCACATCGCCCGCGGTTCCAATGCGGCCGAGCGCGTGTGAGGCCGCGATCGCCCGGGCCAGGGTCTCGTTGGAGAGCATTGGTGCAGCAAGGGGCGTGTTGGTCAGAGACGGGGCGATCGCGTTGACCCTTATGCGGGGGGCCAGTTCCGCAGCGAGCGAAAGCGTGAGTCCGCTGACTGCCCCCTTCGCCATGCCCACCGAACCGTGCATTGAGAACCCCTGCCGTGCAGCCACGCTCGAGAAGAGCACCACGGAAGGATCCGACTGGCTGCGCCTCAGTGCGGGAAGGGAGGCCTTGATGGCCAGAGCCGCGCCCAGAGCGTTCACCCGGAAGTCGGTGATGAAGTCTTCCGGAGACAATCTGCCGAGGGATCGCAACCTGATCGTTCCGACGGCATAGACAAGCCCGTCCGTGTCACCGCAATCGGCCGCCACGCGGTCAAAAAGCGCCGGGTCGGTCACATCGCCTGCCGTGTGGCCGGCCTGGACCTCGGCTGCCAGTGCCTCAAGCTTTTCGAGGTTGCGCGCCACAAGATGAAGCGGGTATCCCCCGGCATGGAGAAGCCGGATGATCTCGCGGCCAATTCCTCCGGTGGCGCCATAGACGATGATTTTCTTCTGCACCAAAATCCCCCTTCACTGCAACCATACAAAAAGGGGATTTCTATGTAAATGGAGGAAATGGGATTTCGGCCGTTAAGAACGCTCCGAAAAGGGGCCGCCGCAGGCGCGTGAACGGGGTCGCCCACCTGCGATCCGGCGGTCTGCGGTCTGGGCCGGACCAGGTCAAATCGTCGATTTAAATATGAAATCGAAGGCATAGGTTGGTGTTTTTGAAGCCAATTGACTTGCAATGCTCGCTTCTGTTCAATATTCTCGCTGGGATGGCCGGACAGTCGTGCAGCGACATGCCGGCAGCGCCGCATCAGCTCATGGCACGATGCGTTGAGCGGTGTATGATTTTCAAGGATGACCAGGACCACCATGATTTTGGGAGGCATCTCGAGCGGATCCTGGAGCAGACGGGTCCGGCGTATTTTGCGTGGTCCCAGATGCCCAAACATTTGCGGGCTGCACGCGAACGGGGCTTGAGCATGACGGCTATGGCGAGCCGGGTCAATCATTTAACGGCGTCGGTGAGCAAACCAGTTGCCCGGGGAGCCGAGACGGCTAAATAGAAGCGGCTGAAGCCGACTCAATCTGGTTGAGTTGTGGGCGTCCCTGCGCGAGTGTAAAGTTCCAGGAGCGGCTTTTTGTTGAAGACTACGGAACCTGTCCCATGTACCAAGCGGTTGTCTCAATGGATCCGTCGGAATCCGGTTCATGCGTTTCCCATTGTTTACCTGGGATGGGCCTACTTGTTCTGGGCACCGGTGCTGCTTTCGGGGAAGTCTGTCTGGGAGTTCCCCAATCTGGTGTGGTTTCTCATCGGGGGTGCCAGTCCGCTGCTCGCCGGTGTCGTGCTGACCGCCCTGGACGGCGGCCGTGCGCAACTCGAGGATCTTTTTCGGCGTCTGGTTGACTGGCGGCGCATCCCATTCACCTGGTGGCCGGTTCTCCTCTCATTTTGGTTGCTGTTCGACCTGGCCATGGCTGCTCTGGCCGTCTTGCTCGGCATAACGAACTCCCCGCTCGATGTCCACTGGAGCCTTTTGTTTGACCCCGCAGCCCTGTCGTTTCTGATGGTGCTCTCGGTTGTATTTCCCGCCGTTGAGGAGGTCGGGCTCCGAGGCTATTATCTGGATGCGCTGCAAAAGAGGCTGGCACCGACATCCGCAGGATTGGTGAACGGCATGGTCTGGGCACTCTGGCACGCGCCTTTTGTCTGGTTCCCCGGCTATTACGCTCACACAACCTTCAATCCGGCGCTCTCCTGGTGGCTGCCGATGATCGTCTGCCATACTTTACTGATCGTTCACGTCTACAATCGCACGAACCGCAGCATTCTTGCGGCGTTGGTTTTTCACGGCATGATGAACTTTACCGGCGAATGGCTGCGGATATCGCCCGGCATGTACCCCTTCATGCTGTCGGGAAACGTGCTGATGGCCCTCCTGGTCGTGTTGACCTGGCAAATCTCCGGGAAGAGTTGTTTGAGGAACACAGCGGCGAAGGCTTCCCGGCAGAGTTCAGGGGTGAAGTGAACCTGCGCGTGGACCTCTTGCAGCATCACACAAGAGGGTTTTCCCTCTTTCCCGGTCATTTCCCCGCGGGGAATCAAGATTTTCATTGCAGCCAACCCCATCCCGCCGATCCGGACCCGGTGGAGTGGAAGCAGCCTGTAAGAACCCTGATCCTCCTTTGAAGCCGAAAAGGATGAAAAACGCATGAACCCAAAACAGGCGGGCAGCGGACTCGTCTATTCAACGGAACATGGCCGAATGTGCCCCGAGTGCGGGAAACCTGCAGCCGCATGTGAGTGCCGTTCAACGAAATCGGTGAGGCCGCAGGGGGACGGCACAGTGCGGGTCGGCCGCGAGACGAAAGGCCGCAAAGGGAAGGGCGTCACGCTGATCTCGGGCGTTCCCCTGGATGAAACGGGGCTCAAAGAACTGGGCAAACAGCTCAAGGCCAGGTGTGGTGCGGGAGGCACGGTGAAGGACGGCGTCATCGAAATTCAGGGCGATCACCGGGATGTGGTGCTGGGGGAACTGAAGAAACGCGGGTGGACGGTGAAGCTTACGGGCGGCTGAAGAAGCGCTTTCCGCAATGATCTCCGCCCACTCACGCTGATTGAACAATGAGAAGACTGTGGAATCGACTCACAGCCGGCATGAGCCACCTTCCGGATTCAAGCCTTATCGCAGCTGATGCGGCTCTGTGCTCCCATCACACCAGGTCGACGATCTCCAGCTCCCCCCAGTGTTCTTTCAAATATTCGGCCACCAGTCGCCGGTGACACTGGTCGGGCAACTCCTCGCTGCACAGGAGACAACTGTCATGGATCAGGTCCTGCGGGACCTTTTTTTCGATGTGCCGCTCAGCCAGAAGTTTCAGGAAGTCCCTCCGATAGGTGGGCCACCCACCGTCCCCTTTGCGGTAGGCGTCCAGGATTTCCGCGGTGGGGGCCAGTTCCGGCAGGTGGATGTAATCCATGCCGCACAGAGACTTGAGAAAGAAACGCAGGTCGTCTCTGCGGGCAAACCCGGCCAGCTGGGATACGTTGTGCAGGCGAATGTCGACCACACGCCTGGCGCCGCTTTCCTTGAGCAATCCAAAAAATTTCTCCGCCGACTTCTTGGTGAAGCCGATGGTGTAGACCTTCAATTTTCCCATGAGTCGTCGTCCTCCCGGTTTTCGTCTTTCGGCCTTTCGGAGTCGCGGACGTAGGCGATGCGTTCCGCCTGCGCGTCGAAAGCGCGCTGAATGAGCCCTTCAGGGCTTTCAAACAACCTCAGCTGCGGCATGCGAAGCGTCAGCAGCAGGCGCCGTTCGGCGTCTTTCTGACTTTCCAGGCTCCCGTCTTCCAGGATGTGGTGAATTTGAAAGGGCTCCGTTCGCAGCTCCCTGCAGATGAGGATCATGCGGTGGCAGGTGACGGGGTCCTTTTCGGCGCACATGAGGGCGATGCGGAAGGACTGCATGCCGTGGCGCAGCCGTTCGAGGCCTTTTCGGAAAAGGTCCGTCCTCGCCAGTTGGTCATACCGCACCTTGCCGTCCCGGTAACAGGAAGGATCCTCACTGCGGGGACCGAGCTCCTGCCCCAGGTGAACATACGCGATCCGCTTTTCCTTGAGGGCCCTCTGCAGATTCTCGCGGTTGAACTGGGGGTTGAACTTGCTGTAGGGACTGGAGCGCACATCCCCCACGGCCCCGATGCCGTGCATTTCCAGCAGTTCCACAAAGCGCTCCAGCGAATGGTTGGAGTGACCGATGGTGTAAAGATCGTGCATCATGTGGGGCTCTTCACTCAGTTTCAGGATTGCAGGATAACGGATGCAGCCAGTTTATAACAGAATCCCTCGAAAGGTTCACTGATGCTGAGGGTCAAAAAAACTGCGCCGCCCTCCACGGGGTGCTCTCCGTAATCCTTTTCCAGGTATCGCCGTTCCACTTCGGGATCGGTGACCGGGAGCGAGTGATCCGTTCCTCGATACCCGAAACGTATTCGTATCTGTTTGAAGCCTTTGGCGTTCTGCCGCACTATCATGGTGGGGTTTTCCACACGCACCAGCAGGAGCGAGGGGAAATTCCCCTGGATGACCTCCGACAGCGGCATCCGGTCGTTGAGCCCGCCAAGGCTGTGGTGCCCGTTGATCCACAGGGTATCGACATGGTCGCACAGTTCCTCCAGGCGGGACAGCGGGAAGGTCCCCTTTCGGCTCCACGATGCACCCGAAATGCGAAGGTTTTCCTTTTGGTATTCGTGGGGAGCCGGTCCCGTGACCGGTACCGTGATCACGTCGAGAAGCCGGGGCGTTTCTCCCCCCTCCAGCACGATTTCCCGGGAGGAAAGGGCTCCGCTGGGTTCCGAACTCACGGGGCGAACCCATTTCCCTGCAGTCCTTTCGTTCCACTCAAGGCCCGCGATGCAAACCCCCGAGTATTTCCGGGAATGGGCCAGGCAGATGATCGTCCGCGTGGGCGGGAAAGCCTGCCCTTTTGATGATTCCTCATTACTTTCGGCTTTTTCCCTCTCAAGACCGAGGTGGACAACCCTGAGAAGCGTGAGATCATCGTAGGAGATTTCTCCGCCGAGGGACTCGAAAACGGGTCTGAGAAATTCCGTGCCCAGCTTATCAAATTCGGCCAGAACCCTTTGCCTCACTTCGGCCTCGAGGTGGACTTCAGCGAGGAGACTTTCGGTTTTCAGGGTGTGGCCGGCGCGAAGGAACTGATGGAGATGATTCACGACGGTGCGTCTTTGGATGCTGAACTCTTGAGCCAGTTCGTCCAGGGAGCGCCCGCTGTTGAAAGCCTCGCCAATGGCCGTGGATCTCTTTCCCGACGATGGCCTGGAACTGGATGGGAGAGCAGGGGCAGGGGGCGAGTCTGTTTGCTGGATGGAATGCTCCCGGCAGTGCTCGCGGATGATGGGGAGAAAATGGGGGCCGTATTTTTCCAGCTTGGCCCGCCCGATTCCGTGGACGGCTTCCAGTTCCTCTTCCGTCTGGGGGAAATGGAGCGCCATCTCCACCAGGGTCCGGTCCGAGAACACCACGAAGGCCGGAACATTGGCTGCATCAGCCAGTTCCTTCCGCTTTATTCGCAGCTTTTCGAAGAGGTCGCGATCGTGATTTGCTGACGATTCCCTCGGCGTGGCGTTGGAAGTTTCTGCTTCCACTGGTTCATCGAGCCTTCCCAAGAATGGCTCCAGGCCACGCAGGACCGCCCACGCTGCTTCCGTGAGGGCCAGTCCCCCAAAGGCGGGGTCCAACGCCAGGAGGCCCTTGTGGACCAGCTGACGGGCCAGCTGCTGCCACTGGTTCAGGGAAAGATCCTTGCCGATGCCGTGGGTGGACAGCCGGTCGTGGCCGAACTGCTTCACTTTTGCCGCGTTGGACCCTCGAAGGACGCTGATGATGTGATGCGCGCCGAACTTTTCCCCCGTTCGTTTGACGCATGAGAGAAACTTCTGAGCAGGAACGGTGAGGTCCTGGACGGGGCGTTCTCCCGCGGCACAGATGTCGCACATGTCGCAGCGCGTCTGATCGAACGTTTCTCCGAAATAGTTCAGAAGGGGAATGCGCCGGCAGACGTCCGACTGGGCGAACTGCATCATGGCATGGAGCTGCAGGTTGGCCGCCCGTCTCTCCAGCCCTTCTTTCTGCTGAATGAACTGCCTCACCTTGAAGGCATCAACGTGGGCGAAGAGCAGAAGACAGTCGGCTCGCAGCCCATCCCGCCCCGCCCGTCCAATTTCCTGGTAGTAGCTCTCGAGGTTCTTGGGCAGATCGTGATGAATCACGAAGCGGATATTCGATTTGTCGATGCCCATGCCGAACGCCACCGTGGCCACGATGACCTGCACCTCGTCACGCGCGAAGCGCTCCTGGTTCCGCTGCCGCTCCTTTTCAGGCAGTCCCGCATGGTAAGGACAGACGGAAAGCCCCCTGGTCTCGAGCGCGGCATGCAGGTGTTCCACCTGCGCCCGGGTGAGACAGTAGACGATTCCCTGCTCACGGGGAAAACGCTGGATGAAGGCCTCGGTCTGACGCAGGGGATCGCTCTTGGGAACGACCTGCAGGAAAAGGTTTTTTCGGTCGAAGCTGGAGACGAATTCGGCCGATTCTTCCAGTTCCAGAGAGGCCCGGATGTCCTGGCGCACTCTCGGGGTGGCCGTAGCAGTGAGAGCGATGCACACGGCGTGGGGCATGCGGCGGCGCAGTTCGGTCAGCTGGCGGTATTCCGGGCGGAAATCATGCCCCCATTCAGAAATGCAGTGCGCTTCGTCGATGGCCAGGCAGCTGACGGGAAGCGATTGCAGGAGGGTGAGCATCTGAGGTTTCAGGAGGGTTTCGGGGGCTGCATAGAGGAGTCGTGCCGTTTTATTCAGAAGCCGATCCAGCGCAGCCCGATGTTCACGCACCGAAAGGGTGCTGTTGAGCTGCACCGCGGGGACGCCCAGTTCACTCAGCTGGTCCACCTGGTCTTTCATGAGAGAGAGCAGGGGAGAAACCACCACCGTGAGGCCCTCGAACATGAGGGCTGGAACCTGGTAGCAAAGGGATTTGCCCGCCCCTGTGGGCATAACGGCCAGTGCGTCCCTTCCGGAGAGGACATGGCCGATGACCTGTTCCTGCCGGAAGATGAAGGCATCGTAACCGAAAACAGATTTGAGAACTTTCCTCGCCTGTTCCATCATGTTTTGTAGTCGGAGTGGATGTCCGGAGCCCGGTGTGCCGGTCCAGCCGGTTCGTCGTTTCCGCGCGCTTCGGGTGTAGACCCGGATTGGCGAACGGCCAAAGGTTCAGAGGATGCTGGATCGGTGTGCACAGACCGCTCCTGTTTTATACCCAGCGACAGACTGCGTGTAAACCTGCGGTCAGCTGCACTGTCTGCTGCAGGCAGTGGGAGCCGGGGAGAATCAGCCTGGAGGTATGTTGTTCGGCATGCCCGCCGGATCACTTAAATGGGACTTCAGGGAATCGGTTGCCTGGAGTATAGTGGCGGGCATGGAAGGAAGGGCCCTTGTCGGGACCAGCCGGGCTTTTAACCGGCTTTCGTCCTGAACGGGGCGAGGAATCTTTTTCTTCTTCATCTCGCAGGAGTCTGCATGCTTGCATCCAAACCGAACGAAAAGGTCCGCCGGGATATGCTCGCGGACATGATCTTCATCCGCGCCTTTGAAGACCGGCTGGCCGAGCTCGCAGCCCAGAAGGACGCTCTGCCCGGGATGCAGATCCTCGCCACCGGCCAGGAAGCGGTCGCCGTGGGAGTGGTTCACCCCCTCACCCCGGAGGATGTGATGGTCACGAACCATCGCAGCCACGGGCACCTGCTGGCCCGGGGCGCCGATCCCAAAACGCTCATGGCCGAAATCATGGGCCGGGCCACCGGGGTCAACCGGGGCAAGTCCGGAACCCTGCACCTCATTGTGCCGGAAGTGAATGCGCTCATGACGAGCACCGTGGTGGGAGCAGGGCCTCCCCTGGCGGTGGGGGCCGCTTTCGCGCAACAGTACAAGGGGGAATCGGCCGTCACCGTGGTTTTTTTCGGAGACGGCGCAGCTGCGGAAGGCAGCGTGCACGAAGCCATGAACCTTGCGGCCCTCTGGAAGCTGCCGCTGCTCTTCGTCTGTGAAAACAACTGCTGGGCCGGCGCACAGTCGCTCCGGGAACACTGTTCCATCGGGAACATCGCGGCCCGCGCTTCCGCCTACGGCATGCCCGGTGAACTGGTGGACGGCAACAATCCCGACGAAATCCTGACGACCACTCAACGCCTGGTGGCTCATTGCCGGGAGGGCAACGGACCCGCCCTCATGGAAGCGTTCACCTACCGGCTGCGGGGCCACGGGGAACACGACCACCAGCATTACGTCGATCCTGAAGAACTGGCCTTGTGGAAAGAAAAGGACCCGGTGAAGACCTATGCGGCGCGGCTCATGGCAGAGGGCGTGGTGGAGTCCCGGGATGTTGCGACCCTGGAAGCCGATGCCCGGCGCCGAGTGGAGGAGGCCGTCGCATTCGGGCAGTCGAGCCCGCTGCCCAGGCCCGAAGAAGCCCTGGAACACGTGTGGGTGAATTCCCCCTGGGCTCAAGCCTGAAAAAAGGAGAACCGCGATGCGTGAATTGTATACCGGACAGGCCATTCAGGAAGCGCTGACCATCGCCATGGAGCGGGACGAACGGGTCTTCCTGGCAGGTGAAGGCGTCGGGACTTCCATCCATGACAACCCCCTCATGCCCACTTACGGCCTTCTGAACCGGTTCGGGAAGAAACGGGTCAAAGACACCCCGGTGAGTGAAGCCGCCATCGCCGGCCTGGCCGTGGGTGCGTCCAACCTGGGGCTGCTGCCCGTGGTCGAAATCATGTTTTTTCCTTTCATCACCCTGGCTTCGGACATGCTGGTGAACCACGCAGCCAAGCTGCATTACCTGAGCGGCGGCAAGAGCACGTTTCCTCTCACCGTGCGCGTCAAGGCGGGCCTGGGTTTTCAGGCGGGCTGCCAGCATTCGCACAACCTGGAAGCCTGGATGGCTCACGTGCCGGGTCTCAAGATCGTTTTCCCCTCCAACCCGGCCGATGCCAAGGGGCTGCTCCTTTCGGCCATTTTCGACCCCGATCCCGTCATCGTGGTGGAGGAAATGGGGCTCTACTGGGCCGCCGGGCCGGCTCCCGAAGGGGACGTGCGGGTTCCCCTGGGCTGCGCCAACGTGCTGAGGCCCGGGCGGGATGTGACGGTGCTGGCCTATGGAACCCCCGTCTATGCAGCGCTCCAGGCGGCGGGTGCACTGGAAAAAGACGGTATTTCCCTTGAAGTCATCGACCTGCGCAGCCTGGTGCCTCTCGACAAAAAGACGGTGCTCGAGTCGGTCCGCAAGACCGGACGACTCATCACGGTGCACGATGCCAACCGGTTTTGCGGTTTCGGGGCGGAACTGGCCGCCATGGTTGCCGAAGAGGCTTTCCACAGCTTGAGAGCTCCCATACGGCGCGTGGCGGGATTGGAAGCTCCCGTGCCCATGGCGCCCATACAGGAGAGCTTTTACAAGCCCAGTGCCGAAAAGGTCATCGAGGCCGTACGCTCCATTTTATGAAGCTCAAGCGCGGCATCCGGATCGACGCGGTTTTGAGAGCCGAGTCGGTCTTTCGATTTTGTACGATCCATCATCTTCGTGCGCATCATCGGAATCACAGGAGAAGACAATGAACATTCTGGTCACCGGGGGGGCCGGCTACATCGGGTCTCACACCTCCAAGCTCCTGAAGCGGGCAGGGCACACCCCCATTGTTTTTGACAATCTGTCCAACGGGTGGGCCGAATGGGTGAAGTTCGGCCCTTTCGCCTTCGGCGACATTCGCAGTGAGGAAGCGCTCTTCCAGACCCTCAAAGGGTTCAACGTGGAGGCCGTGATCCACTTTGCAGCCAACGCCTACGTGGAGGAATCCACACGCCTTCCGGAAATGTATTTCGACAACAATGTGGGCGGCACCGTGGCCCTTCTCAAAGCCATGAAACGCGCGGGAACAAGGAAACTGGTCTTTTCCAGTTCCTGCGCCACCTACGGCAATGCCAAAACCCCCACCATCAGGGAGGACCACGTCCAGGAACCCACCAATCCCTATGGGCTCTCCAAGCTCATGTGCGAGCAGGTCATCCGGGAGGTGGCTCCCGTGGTGGGCATCCGCTACGCCGCCCTGCGCTATTTCAACGTCATCGGCAACGACCCCGAAGGGGAAATCTACGAGCGGCACGAGCCGGAAACCCACGTGCTGCCCAATCTCATGAACGCGGCCAGGACCGGCGGGACCTTCACCCTGTTCGGCACGGATCACCCCACGCCCGATGGTTCCGCCGTCCGGGACTATGTGTACGTCATGGACCTGGCCGAAGCCCACATGGCGGCCTTGAAGATGATCGAATCCCGGGACCGGCTCATTTCCAACGTCGGCCGCGGCGAGGGCACTTCGGTTAAGGAACTGCTGCGCGCCGTGGAAGAGGCCGTGGGCGGAAAGGTGAATGTTCAGGAGAAACCCATTCGCCCGGGAGATCCTCCCACGCTTGTCGCGGACAACACGTTTCTCAAGAGCTGGTTTCCCCACGCTTTCAAGAGCACCGTACAGGTCATTCAAGACATGGCCCGGGTTTCCAGGGGTTCTTGACCCTCACTGTTTCAGGTGGTGCCGTGCCTGGAGGCGTGCCTTCACGAGTGAGATTTGAGAAGTTCCAGGTACTTTTGCAGCGTGGACAGCCGGGCGCAAAGCGGGTGAGCCTCGAGCCTTCGAACCAGATCTGCGGCGGGGTAGGGAATACGGTAGAGGGTGAGGGTCGCTGCGGTCATGTCGAGCAGCACGGAATTGGCCAGGGGGATGCCGTCCCGGTAAGGGCCCCCCACGCTTCCGGCCTTGACCCAGTAGCGCGACTGGGGCTTCATGCAGACGGTGAGCGATCCTGCTGCGGGCGCTCGATGCACGATCACGTCCGGGGGGGCTGCGGCCGCATCGCCCCCCTGCAGCTCGAACACTGCGGGGATGTGGTCGTGGCCGCTGAGTATGAGGCGATGGGGAAAAACCGCCCACCTGTCCAGAACGCCCCGAAGGACGTCCTCGCTGAGGTACTCGAAGTGAGAGAAGTGGACCTTTTCCCCTTCCCTGGGAAGGTGAAAGGGGCTGTGATGCACCGCCACGAACTGAGGATGCTCCAGCATCAGGGGGAGACCTGCCAGAAATTCGAGAGCGCCGGGCATGGCCTTCAGCTGATGGGCATTGTAACGGGTGGCTTCCATCCGATCCGCCTGGTCGGGATGGTCTTCAAAAATACCCGCCACCATCCAGTCATGGTTCCCGGCAACGCACGGAAGATTCAGGGACTGGATTTTGGGGAGGGTTTCGTTCCCGAAAGGGAGCCAGCCCACAATGTCTCCCAGGCAGATGATGTCATCGACACCGAGTTGTCGGGCGTGCTCGAGCGATGCCTCCAGGGCTGCCCGGTTTCCGTGAATGTCTCCCAGGAAATAGGTGCGCATGGGGTTTCCTTTTTGCCGGCTGGGGTGGACCCAATAGAGAAGTGGCGCAAATTGCATTCCATGGTTCATTATGAGGATTTTCTCTGCACAGCGCCACAGAATAAAGCCTTCGAGATCCACAAACCGGCTCGATGCAACGATGACGGGGAAAATGTGGACTCCATGGCGGGAGGAGGGGCCGGAGCGAAAGCGGCGGCGGCATTTTCCCACCCCTTGACCAAAAATCAGCCCGCCTGGTCTCGATGCTTGACCCGCCCCCCATCGCATGTTAATTGCCATCGACTGTTCTGGAGCGACTTCCCAGGAAACCGGCCCCCGTATCGTTTCTGTGGGGCTCCACGCGGGGAGGATATCGAACATCCTCAAATGGTCCGGACACCCGCGAGGAACCAGCGCCA
Organism: uncultured Syntrophobacteraceae bacterium; assembly: GCA_964654275.1. Taxonomy (GTDB): domain Bacteria; phylum Desulfobacterota; class Syntrophobacteria; order Syntrophobacterales; family Syntrophobacteraceae; genus SLCH01. Next base: position 54,248 of record CAZZHS010000016.1, on the reverse strand, counting down.
GGGAGGTCCGGGACTCCGGCGGCCGTGTGCGATGGGTCGGGGGAGGTAAGAGTTTCTTCGGAAACAGGGAACTTCAGGAAACGAGGTTTGATCGTGCACGAGTTGTCCATTGCTCAGAGTCTTCTCGACATCGTTTTGGAGGAGAGCCGCCGGCACGGCATGGTGAAAGTGAGAAGCATCCGCCTGCAGGTGGGCGAACTGGCCGCCGTGGTTCCGGACTCGCTCCTCTTCTGCTTTCAGATGATCAGCGAGAACACTTTGGCGTGCGGGGCGGTTCTGGACATTGAAACGGTTCCCGTCGTGGCTCGATGTGCCCGGTGCCGACTCATGTTTGAAGTGGAAAATCAAATCTTTGTGTGTCCCGATTGCGGGGTGCCCGCTTTGGACCTTGTGAGCGGCAGGGAATTGTCTGTCGTGAGCCTGGAGGGAGAAACGGGGGATTGAGGATGGGGCAGATTGAAGTACCGGTGGTTCGCAACATCTTGCAGGCCAATGACAGACTGGCGGCTTCCAACCGAAGACGTTTTCAGGAGGCTGGGATCTATGTCATCAACTTGATGAGTTCACCGGGGGCCGGCAAGACCTCCCTTCTTGAAAAGACCGTCGACGGCCTTTCAGGACGGTTGCGAATGGCGGTCATCGAGGGGGACATCCAGTCGAGTCATGATGCGGAGCGCATTCGCAGGAGAGGTGTGCAGGCCGTTCAGATCAACACGGACGGCGGTTGCCACCTGGACGGGAACATGATCCAGATTGCCCTGGAGTCCCTTGACCTGAAAAACCTCGATGTCCTGATCATCGAGAACGTGGGCAACCTGGTCTGTCCCGCCGAATTCGACCTGGGCGAACACGACAAGGTCATGATCCTCAGCGTCACCGAAGGCGATGACAAACCTCTGAAATACCCCCTCATGTTTCAGCTCTCCTCGTTGCTTCTCATCAACAAGATCGATTTGCTCCCTTACGTCGACTGCAATGTGGACGTGATCCGGGAGCGCGCGCATCAACTGAACGGGATTCAGGAAATTTTCGAAATTTCCTGCCGCACGGGAACGGGCCTGGATCTCTGGTTCCAATGGCTCGAGAGGAAAGTCCGGCAGGTCAAGGGGGATGCCTCTCTCTGATCCCGCCGTGTGCGGGAGTCTTTGCCGCATGGGTCCCAGGGGTGCCCTGCGGGGGAGCACCAGAGCCCAACAGGTCCCAAAATCGGGTGCGTCGGTCTCAAGATCCAGGGGCACTATGGCGTGGATGCCGTCAAACACCCCGGTTCGCCTCAAAATCACGCCGGGAATGGCGAATGGGTGAGGGGCCAGCCAGGTGCGTGCTGCCGGGCTTATGGGGGAGCCCGCAAACAAAAAGCGTTCAAAATCCCTCACGAGTCATGCTTTGGAGATTCCTCCTCGAGGAAGGCCTGACGGATGTGATTGTTTGCGGGTGCCGAGGAGAATTCCACAGGCCCTTCTCCAGGAGAATTGATGTGGCAGACGGAAGTTTTTCGTGTGGTGCCGACGTGGTGCCGGACTTGGGGCTGACACACTCATTTGAGATCTTGCTGCAGGGACAGGGGGCTGCCTGTGGAATCAGGAATCCGTGAGAGCCATCGCCGGGTGTCGGTGAGAGTTCGTGGGATTGTCCAGGGGGTGGGCTTCCGACCGTATGTCTACCGCCTGGCGCGGCAGCATGGACTTGCGGGGTGGGTGAGAAATCAATCCCAGGGAGTGGAGTTGGAGGTGGCCGGTCCCGGCGAGGCGGTCCGCGGCTTCCTCGACCGGCTCCCGCGCGATGTCCCTCCTTTGGCCAGGGTCACGGCCTGCGAGGTTCACGAGGAGCCCTACGTGTCTCTGGAAGGTTTCACCATCCTCCAAAGTCAGGGCACGCGGGCCAGATCCACGCTCATTTCACCCGACGTGTGCACCTGCGGGGATTGTCTGCGCGAACTTTTCGACCCTCAGGACCGCCGATTTCGCTATCCTTTCATCAACTGCACCCATTGTGGTCCCCGCTACACCATCATCCAGGACATCCCCTACGATCGCGACAAGACCACGATGGCCCCCTTCACCATGTGCCCCGCCTGCCGCGAGGAATACGAAGATCCGCTCAACCGGCGCTTCCACGCTCAGCCCAACGCCTGCAGCGTCTGTGGTCCCCGGGTCCGGCTGGAAGACAACCGTGGTTCGACCCAGGCGGACGGCGACGACGCTTTGAAGCGCGTGGTGGATCTGCTGGCCGAAGGGGCTATTGTGGCCGTCAAAGGACTCGGAGGATTTCACCTGGCCGTTTCGGCCACGGACGAAAGGGCGGTGCGTCGGCTCCGAAGCCTCAAGATCCGTGAGGAAAAACCTTTTGCAGTTCTGTTCGCCCGCCTCGACTGTGTGCAGCTCCACTGTGAGCTGAATGACGCGGAAGCCGAGCTCCTGACCAGTCCCGCTCGACCCATCGTTCTGCTCGACCGCAAGCTCTCGGCCTTACAGCTTCCTCTGGCCCAAAGCATCGCTCCGGGCAACCGCTGCCTGGGGGCGTTCCTCCCCTACACCCCGCTGCATTTCCTGCTTTTTGATCAGGCGCCCTATGACGCCCTCGTCATGACCAGCGGCAACCAGAGCGACGAGCCCATTGTCACATCCAACGAGGAGGCGCGGGTTCGGCTGCGCTCCATTGCCGACCATTTCCTGCTGCACGATCGCGAGATCTACCTCCGCTGCGACGATTCGGTGGTTCGCGTGCACGAGGGCGAGGTCCGGCCTGTACGGAGGGCTCGTGGCTACGTTCCGGTTCCCATCGTTCTGAGAGAGAGGGAGCCCGCCGTGCTGGGTGTGGGGGCCGAGCTCAAGAACACGGTGTGTTTGATGCGGGGTGAGGAAGCTTTTGTGAGCCAGCACGTGGGGGATCTGGAAAACCTCGAAACTCTGCAGTCTTTCGAGCAAACCATCGCGCATTTGAAGCGGATTCTGGAAGTCGAGCCCCAATGCATCGCTCACGATCTGCATCCCGACTATTTGAGCACCCGCTGGGGGCAGGAACAGAAGGATGTGGTTCGCCTGGCCGTGCAGCATCACCATGCACACATTGCCTCCGTGGCTGCCGAGCACCGCCATGCAGGGCCGATCCTGGGCCTGGCTCTGGATGGAACGGGCTACGGCAGTGACGGCACGCTCTGGGGCGGGGAACTGCTTCGCGTGGAAGGGCACAAATGCGAGCGACTCGGGCATTTCAAGCCGATCCCCCTGCCTGGGGGCCAGGCGGCCATCCGGGAACCCTGGCGCATGGCCGTGGCTTTTCTCTGGTCCCTGGAGGGGCCCGGCACCGAGGAAGCCTTTGAGGATCTGGTCCGCCGTTTTCCGGAAAAAACGATGAGGATCCTCCTCCAGATGCTTTCCAGAGGCGTCCAGTGTCCGCTCACATCTTCCTGCGGGCGGCTTTTCGACACCGTGTCGGCTCTCATCGGCCTTCGGGATCGGATCACCTATGAGGGCCAGGCGGCCATCGAACTCGAACAGGTGATGGAGAAGGCTGCGGGCCGGTATCTCGGTGAAGTGGTCCTCGAGGGTGAACGCCGGGTTCTGGACCCTTCTCCCATGGTGCGGGAAGTCGTCGAGGATATCCGCCGTGGAACAAGACCTGGGATCATCTCGGCGCGCTTTCACCAAGGCCTGGTCGATACACTCTTTCACTGGGTGGTTGGCGCATCGCGAAGCACGGGCCTCGAGACGGTGGGCCTCAGCGGAGGTGTGTTTCAGAACCGGGTGATTCAGGGGCAGCTCGCATACGAACTGAAAAAAGCCGGCCTGGAGGTGCTCTGCCACCGTGAGGTCCCAGCCAACGACGCGTGCATTTCTCTTGGCCAGGCTCATGTGGGCGCCCAGTGGCTGAAAAACCTGCAGGGCATGATGCGTTGAAGTCTGACGGTGATGAACAGCTGGGTGAAAGGGATCGACCCGGACCGGAAGACCGCCTCGGTTTGTGAAAGGAAGTCGGTCCGGGGGCCGGCGATGATTCGGAACTTGCGGAGAAACATTTCCAAAACGGGGTGAAGGTTGAAGTATCTGGATGAATACCGGGATCCGAAACTGGCCCAGGGACTTCTGGACGGGCTGCGCAGGCGTGACTACGGCGGCAGGACCCTGCGGTTCATGGAAATCTGCGGCACGCACACGGTGGCCTTCTTTCGCCTTGGATTGAGACACCTGCTGCCTGCTTCACTTCAGCTCATCAGCGGTCCCGGATGCCCCGTTTGCGTGACCGCCAACCAGGACATCGACCGGGCCATCTGGCTGGCGCAGCAGCCGAACGTCCTCGTCGCCACCTTCGGGGACCTCCTGAGAGTACCCGGGTCTCGATCCTCCCTCCTCATGGAACGCAGCAGGGGAGCCGACGTGCGCATGGTCTACGCCAGCTTCGACGCACTGCAAATGGCGCGGGACAACCCTCAAAAAGAAATCGTTTTTCTGGGCATCGGTTTCGAAACGACAGCCCCAACGGTGGCCGCGGCAATCCTTCAGGCTTCACGGGAAGGCCTGCACAATTTTTCCGTTTTTTCGAGCCACAAGCTGTTGCCGCCCGCCATGAGGGCTCTTCTCGACGGGGAGGGTCTCAATCTCGACGGATTTTTGTGCCCGGGGCATGTGAGCACCATCATCGGCGCGGCCGCCTATGAAGAGGTGGTGGCCCGCTACGGCATTCCCTGCGTGGTGACGGGTTTTGAAGCGCTGGATCTGCTCCAGGGGATCCACCTGCTGGTGGACCAGGCGCTGTCGCGCGTTCCGCGGGTCCTGAACCCTTACACCCGGGGCGTTTCCTGGGAGGGAAACCGAGCTGCCCAGAAACTGCTGCGGGAGATTTTTGAGCCGGCGGATACGGTGTGGCGCGGTCTGGGACTCATTCCTGAAAGCGGCCTTAGGATTCGGAAGGATTGGGAACGGTTCGATGCCATGAGGCGCTTTGACATGCCGCCCCTGGAGAGCAGGGAACATCCGGGCTGCCGCTGCGGCGAGGTACTCCGCGGAGTGATGACGCCTCCCCAGTGCGGCCTCTTTCGCAAGGCGTGTTCTCCGGAAACGCCCCTGGGACCCTGCATGGTTTCGAGCGAGGGGACCTGCGGCGCTTACTACCGCTATCACGAGGACGCCTGAAAAACAGACTGGAGGAGAAGCTTGAGCATGGATGCGGGAACCGTGCAGCTGGATCACGGGAGCGGAGGCCGAGCTACCCTCGAGCTGGTCCGGAAATATTTCGTAGAAGTCCTGGCCAACGAGTACCTTCTGGAACTGAACGACAGCGCGCTCATTCCCTGGAACGGAGGGCGGTTGGCCATGACCACGGACTCTTACGTGGTGGACCCCATCATTTTCCCAGGGGGAGACATCGGCAGCCTGGCCGTGCACGGAACCGTGAACGATCTGGCCATGCGCGGCGCTCGGCCGCTGTACCTGACCGCCGGGTTCATCCTCGAGGAGGGGTTGTCCCTGGATGTGCTCGGGCGGGTGATCCGCTCCATGGCTGAAGCGGCCAGAGAAGCGGGAGTGATGATCGTTGCGGGGGACACGAAAGTGGTGCCGCGCGGCAAAGCGGACCGCCTCTTCATCAATACGGCCGGCGTGGGGGTTGTTCCTCCCGGGGTCAACGTGGGGGGGCAATACGCGCAGCCCGGCGACATCGTTCTCATCAACGGCACGCTCGGCGATCATGGCATGGCGGTCCTGTGCAAACGCGAAGGGCTGGCGTTTGACAGCGAAATCCTCAGTGACTCGGCGCCGCTCAACGACCTGGTCGGTCGGATTCTGGAAGCCTGTCCCCAGGTGCACGTTTTGCGCGACCCCACCCGTGGCGGGGTGGCGACCACCCTCAATGAAATCGCTCACCAGTCGGGAGTCTGCATCGAGATCTTTGAAGAATATCTGCCCATCCGGGAGGATGTGGCCGGTGCCTGCGAGATCCTGGGGCTAGACCCGCTCTACGTGGCCAATGAGGGAAAGGTTCTTGTCATCGTTCCTCCTGAAGCTGAGGCGCGAGTCCTTGAGACCATGCAAACGCATCCTCTGGGCCGCGAAGCGGTCGGCATCGGCCGTGTGACGAAGGAACCGGCAGGGCGGGTGACGCTACGCACGCGGATCGGCGGGCATCGAGTGGTCCACATGCTGCGGGGGGAGCAGTTGCCCCGCATTTGCTGAGCAACACCTTGAAAAGCGGGCCCTTTGGCGATGCGCCCTTCCCACGCGGTTGGGGGGCAAATCAAGCTGCCCCTGCGCATTCCTGAATCTCCGACGCGGGAGGGTTCTGGAATGCTGCTCCGAGGTTACGTGCATTTTATTCTGTGTCGCCCCCGGGCCCGCAGAACCGCACTGGATTGCGCCCGTCCGCCGGCTCGAAAAGAACGGCGCGTCATGAATCTGGGAAGCTCGATGGTGTGAAGGTGGATTGAGGGGAGGAACGACAGGTTCCCGCTTGGATGGTGCCGCTCTCTTTCGAGGAAGACCATGCTGATCAAAAATTGTGGGCAAACGGGTGTGAAGGCGACGATTTGCATGGTCTGCGGCCGATCGCTTTCAGGGATCGGGCAGAGCGTGGGGGTCTGTCCGGAGTGCGTTCGCGCAGGTTCTGAAGAGAGCGAGGCGCGGTTGCTGGAGGTGCACCGGGCCTCCAGACGCCTTTTCAACCTGCCGTCGATTCCACCCCGGGATCTCGGGGGGCTTCCCTGCAACCTGTGCCTTCATCATTGCAGCATGAACGGACAGGACCCCGGCTACTGCGGGGTGCGCAGGGGCAATCCCCGCAGCTTGCGTCAGGACGGAAGATTTCGTGGCCTCCTGTCATCCTACTACGATCCCCTGCCGACCAACTGCGTGGCGGACTGGGTTTGCGCTGGAGGTACCGGGGCCGGCTTTCCCACTTATGCGCACGAAGACGGCCCCGAGGTCGGCTATTACAACCTGGCCGTGTTCTTCGAATCGTGTAATTTCAATTGCCTTTATTGTCAGAACTGGTCTTTCAAAAAGAGCAACCTCTATCCCCCTTCGTGGCGTTCCATCGAAGACCTGGCCCTCAAAGCCAATGACCAGACCAGCTGTGTCTGTTTCTTCGGAGGCGACCCGACCCCGCAGCTTCCTTATGCGCTCAGGGTTGCACGGCGTATGCGCCGGGAGCGTCCCGAGGGCATCCTGCGCGTCTGCTGGGAGACCAATCTCAGCATGCACCCTTCCTGGCTGAAAGCCATGGCCGCGGTATCCCTGATCTCCGGCGGCTGCATCAAGGCCGATATCAAGGCCTGGGATCCTCGAATCCACCGGGCTCTGTGCGGGTGCGACAACGAGGTGGTGCTCAAGAATTTTGTGGAACTGGTGCGGCATTGGGCCCCTCGCCGGCAGGAGCCTCCTCTGGTGGTGGCAAGCACCCTCCTGGTGCCCGGCTTTGTGGATGAGCGGGAGGTGCACTCCATCGCCTCTTTCATTGCGCAGCTGGACCCGACCATCCCTTATGCACTTCTGGCTTTCGCTCCTCATTTCCACATGGATGACTTCCCCACCACCTCGTATGCACAGGCTGAAGCCTGTGTCCATGCGGCCCGGAAAGCCGGCCTGGAAAATGTGAGGCTGGCCAATCGCTTTCTGCTGCACTGAATGAGGCACGCTCCGGATCCTGAACCGACGTGAGCGAGACCGCATCAGACGAGTCCGTTTATCCGCGCCTTTCCATCCGCCGCAGAGTGCTTCACGTCCCTCGTTTGTCTTGGTGCATCGGCATGGACCTTCCCCTCACCCGCCCGGGGATTCATTTACCTGGTACCACTTCCACCGCCACCTCTGCGTACCGTGAGCGTCCGTTCCAGGGCGCGAAACGGGGGAGCAGCAGGATTCCGGGAAGCGCCCCGAGAACGCTCACACTGTAAAACCAGGGCCATCCCAGGGAATGCGCCAGGAAGCCGGTGGGAGCCCCGGCGACCACCCGGGAGACCGCCATGAAACTGGTGAGCAGTGCGTATTGGGTGGCCGTGAAGCGCTTGTCGCAAAGGCTCATCATGAAGGCGATGAACGCAGCGGTCCCCATGCCCCCGCAAATGTTTTCGATGCCGATGGCGGTCACCATGGCAGGATAATGGGGCCCGATCATGGCCAGACCGGCAAAGGCCAGGTTGGAAAAGGCCTGCAGAAAGGCAAAAATCCATAACGAGCGATTGATGCCGATTTTTGCGATGATGGCTCCGCCCGCCAAGGTGCCGAAAATGGTGGAAAGGAGGCCAAACGCTTTGTTCACGGCGCCCACGTCGGTGCGGGTGAAACCGATGTCGAGGAGAAAGGGCGTGGTCATGGCGCCGGCGATGGCATCGGCGAGCTTGAAGAGCATGATGAAACAGAGCATCTCCACGGCCCCTGCCCGCTGAAAATAGGATTTGAGAGGCCCCCAGATGGCTTCCTTGAGGGTGCGGGGAGGAAAGGGTTTTTCCGCCGGCTCCGGGGCCATGAAGGTGAAGAGGGTGTTGACCACCATGAGCCCCGCCATGAGGGTGTAGACCAGTTTCCAGCTCAGGTGGTCGGAAAGGATGAGTGCCAGGGCACCCGAAATGAGCAGGGCCACCCGGTAGCCCACCACGGTGGTGGCTGCACCCGCCCCCAGCTCTTTCTCCTTGAGAACGTCCGCGCGGTAGGCGTCGATGACGATGTCCTGGCTTGAGCTGGAAAAAGCAATGGCCAGTGCCATGAAGCCCACGGCCCACGGCATGGCCGCAGGAGAGATGAGCCCGATGGTGAAGATGTTGGCGGCCAGAACCAGTTGCCAGAAAAGGATCCAGCCTCGCCGCCGGCCCATCCAGGGAGGGGTGAAGCGGTCCAGAAGCGGCGCCCAGAGCACCTTCAAGGTGTAGGGCAGTCCCACGAGGGAGAAGATCCCGATGATCTGGAGGTCGACTTGTTCACTGCTGAGCCAGGCCTGCAGGGTGGTGCCCGTCAGCGCCAGAGGAAGGCCCGAAGAAAAACCCAGTCCCAGCAGGCTCAGCACCCGCCGGTTGAAATAAACGCGCACCCATTGTGCCATCGACAAAACCCCGCCGCAGGTTTTATTCCGGCCTGTTCCTGTCGGCAAATCACGACAGGGGGGAAAGGGGGCTTCAGGACCGGGCTGAAGCGCACCGGGGCGTGGAGACCCCGGCGGAAATCATCACCCGTAGCTCACAAAGGAACTCACGACGGCGGCCTTGTCGAGCGGGATCACGACAGGCTGGATCCGCCTGATTTCCTCCACGTTCCAGCCCTCTTCCCTCGCGAGGAGTTCAAGAGCCTCCTCCACGGATTCGGCCAGGACAGCCACCTCGGCCTTCATGTAATTTTCCTTGTGGATCTGAGGTTCGTCAAACATGGACCAGCTGGAAAATCTCTTGTAGTGCCGCCAGACATAGAGGTTCATCCCCAAACTCCCTCCTTGATCTCATGAACGTTCCAGAGCAGGGAAACCGGATGACGGGAATCGTTTCAAGAGGCTTCTATACTTCACTTTGCCCCCGATGGAAAGTGTCATGCCCCCCCTGCGGCGCTGATGCGCCCTCCAGCCGCTCTCGGCGCCACGGAAGCCTTTGCGCGGAACTGGCACGCGCATAGGCTGGCAGGGCCTCTTTTTTGCACCCGGCGTCGGTGGGTGCTGGAGTCGGCCGTTGCCGGAGCGAAGAAGCGAAGGGGCAGCAAGTGACCCCAGGTGGCATACAGAAAATGAGCGTTCACCGGTCCGTCGGTTTCAGGTGGTTTTGATGGGAATTCAGCTCTTCATGTACATTCACGGCCTTCCATCCGGAACGTGCGGGTGTGACGGACTGAGGTGATGGGCTCTCCTGCAGAGAACGCTGCACCGCCGGAGAGACGCCGGTGGTCGTCACCATTTTATTCACTCGTCGTCACGTTGGGATAACAAAAGCCGTGGAAAATTTATGGGGTAAAGTGAGCCGGGGGTTTTTTCTGGTGTTGCTGCTCATCGGAAATCCGTCAAGCTGCGCTGAGGTTTCCGGGCGGCAGGACAGCTTTTCAGGGGTATTGATCAAAGTTCTGGACGGTGATTCTTTTGTGGTGCAGAACGGCACAGAAAAGCGGGCCGTCAGGCTTTACGGAATCGACGCCCCCGAGTGGGACCAGAACTACGGGCGCAAAGCAAGGGCTCATGTGCTCACCTATCTTCATCAGCCCGTGCAGTGTCGGGTGGTGGATGGAAAGGACCGTTACGGTAGAGACCTTTGTCTGGTATACGTTGGCGGGAAATTGCTGAATGAGGAATTGATCGAGGAGGGGTTCGCATGGTGGTGGCGGCGCAACTGCAAACAGCAGATTTGCTCCCGTTGGGAGGAACTGCAAAAAGAGGCGTCTCGAAAGAAGGTGGGACTGTGGAAGGAAGCCAATCCGGAGCCCCCGTGGGAGTACCGACAGCGACGCATGGGCCGTCCCGCAAAGGGTTCCCAAACTTCTTCGCCGGAGTTTGCGCGGTACAGGGGAAATATTTCTTCGCGGGTCTTTCATGGGCAGGGGTGTCCCCATGCACGCTGTTCCCAGTGCCTCGAGACCTTCAGCTCGCGGACTGAAGCGGTGCAAAAGGGTTTCAAACCCTGTGGGATTTGTCGGCCTTGAGCCCTCGGGGCACGGTCTGTGGGAATATTCAGAAATCGACTCAATTTTGGACGTTTGACCCAAGGAGTTCCCACGTCATTCCGACAGTCTTCAAGACGGAATCCGGATATGATCAGCGAATAAGATCGCTTTTACGAAGACTTACTCGAGCCGGACCCGGTTGGGGTTTCGTTTAACTGCGGGCTTGCCTTCCTCCATCTATATCGTTAGACTCTTCCAAGTGAAACGGAGTTTACGGTTCCACATTCTGCAGAAATTTCCATCGGTCCTGCTCGCCGGATCACAGCCCCTTTCGGATCGCCCATCACATGACGCAGTCCCCATTGAAATGCGTGGGTTCAGGCTGCAGGACCCGAATACATGTCTGCATGCAGCGAGCAAGGAGCCCTGTTTGTTCGAAACTTTCTGCAACATTGTGGGAATTCCCTTTAAGGACGTGAGCGGACCAGACACGCCATCGATGCGACAGTTCGTGCGGCTTGGGACAGAGGCCGGAATCTGTCGTACCGGCGAAGCGCAGCAGGAGGTCAAATGCCTCAGGTATTAAGAATCCTGCTCTTCGACGTCGATGCCGAAGCAAGAGCGCAGACGGCACGGGCCATGAAAGACTCCCTGGTTGACGTGGAAGTGCGGGAGATTTTGGATGCCTACGAATTTTCCGAAGCCCTGAAACAGGGCGATTTCGATGTGGTGGTCACCGAGTTCCAGATGGGATGGACCAATGGTTTGGCGGTGCTGCGCGCCGTCAAGTCACGAAACCCCAACTGTCCCGTGGTGATGTACACGGGCAGCGGAAGTGAAGAGACGGCCGTGGAGGCCATGAAAAACGGCCTCGATGAGTATTTGGTCAAATCCCCTGAGAATCTGCAGCAGTTGGCTCAGCAGGTGGCACGGGTCCGCGAAAAGAGCTGGTATTTTCAGGCGCTTCGAGAATCCGAAAACCGTTTCCGCAAGCTTTTCGACACGGTCCCCGTCGGACTCTACCGGGTTTCCCTCACGGGGCTCATTGTGGATGCCAACCCCGCCATGGTTCGAATGCTCGCCTATCCCAATCGAGAAAGCCTCCTCATGGTCAATGCCAACGAACTGTTTGTCGATCCCGAAGATGCGCGCCAGATCTACATGCTGCTGGAATGCGAAGGGATGATCCGAAACCATCCGGTGAGACTGCGCCGCAAGGACGGTTCGGTGATCTGGGTCGAAAACAATGCGACGGCGGTGAAAGACGAGTCCGGCGAGATGCTCTATTATGAGGGGAGCCTCGTGGATATCTCCAAACGCATCGCGGCCGAGGATACCCTGAGGGAGAGAGAGCGTTTTCTGTCCAGTGTTTTTGCCAGCATCCAGGATGGAATCAGCATTGTTGACAGCAGCTTGACGATCGTCTACGTGAATCCCGCCATGGAACGCTGGTACGTGCACGAAATGCCTCTGCTCGGAAAGAAGTGCTATGAGGCTTATCACGGGAGACAAAAGCCCTGTCAGGTATGCCCGACCCTCGTGACCCTCGAGACCGGAAGGGTTGCTTGTGCGATGGTGAACAAGGTGGGGCCGGATGGTGTAACGGCGGGGCAGTTGGAACTCTGCAGCTATCCTTTCATCGACGCCGTCTCCGGCAAGGTCGAAGGCGTCATCGAATACGTTCGCGACACCTCGTGGCACAAGCCTCAAACACTGCCGTCACGCTCTGAACCCGCCTGAATAAAGGAGGGAGCAGGAGGGGGGCGGCGGCAGCCGGTGCGGAAAGGCCGGGCATCTGAGTCGGGCCTGTTCGATTCGGGGTCGGGAATGTGTACGGGAGAAACATGCTTTCAGAGCCAGGAACCTGGCTCGCGGGGGGCGCCGGTTTTTTTGTGACCGTCGGTTTGTTTTCAAAAAAATGACTCTCCGAAGCCGGAGCTGTCGGAGAGTCATCCTCGCAACGTCGCAGAGACCCGTTTTGGGTGGTCTCAGGGCGGTCTATTCGTCGAAGTCGATGATCATGTCGGCTTCACTGCCGCAGGATGTGCACTTTCTGGTTTCTTTTTTCTTCTTGACCGTGGCGCCTTTTTCTTCCAGGTCCACCAACTGGCAGGTGACGATCATTTCGGCTTCATTTCCACAGTTGGTGCAGGTACACACTTCGCGCTTTTCAGACATTTTCCATTCTCCTCCTGCTTGAAATCACAGCTCTCAAGAACAATTCGGATGACGACATTCAACGAGAATCAATACTATAATAACCGCGGCTCAAAATCAAATTGGAACTTCCCGCTTGTTCCGTCAGATCCTGCAACTGTGGAATGATGGTTGCAAACTGCACCTCCGTTCGTGGCCGCTTCCCGGCGCACGAAGGACGTTGAAGGCGGGAGTTCAGGTCAATGGCACTTTGCCGATGGAGATCGGGGGTTCATCGGGCGCTTCGATTGAGGAAAATGATGAAAAATCGTAAATATTATAATGGGAAAAGGTCATTCCTGGGGCTCATCGCGGCACTCCTCCTCTTTGCGGCATCGGCTCGGGCTGAGTCCTGGAACTTTTCCGTCATCTCGGACATTCTGGCTGAAACGGATTCGTATCGCACGGTCCTGGGAGAAATTCGGGGACCGGACCCGAACACTCGTCCTGATGGCGCCCTGAGCGATTTGGTGCTGGTGGTGGGGGATTTCAGTCCCGTCCCCCAAAATTATTCGATTTTTCAGGAGATTTTTAAAGATCGCCCAACGCGGTTTGTCCCCGTGCGGGGCAACCATGAGAAGAAACGGGATGTGAAGCACATCGAAACCGTTGTCCTCCCCGCTCTCGGGGAAAAGGTCCGGCGCTTCGAACAGGGGGGCCTCACCTACACCTTCGACTGGAAGAACTCCCGGTTCATTGTGATCGACCAATACGCTGGTTTTGGGAAGAGCCTCGACCATGCGGACGTTTTGAGCTGGCTGGAGGAGAGTCTCACTTCAGCCACCCATGCGGATCACGTCTTCGTGGCCTTCCACGAACCTCTGGTGCCGTGGTTTCCCGACGATGATCCGCTCTGGTCGCTCCTCCTCCGACATGCGGCCAGGGTTCGCGCTGTATTTGTCGGGCACACGCACATCTACAGCAGCCGCACCATCCGCGGTGAGGCGGGCGCCATCCAGCTCATCAATACAGGCAACGCAGGCCAGAAATCACATAATGACGGCCATCTGACCGTTGTGGGGGTTCGTGTGCAGGGAGACTCGGTGTCTTATCGCGTGTCCCAGGCACGCCAGGGCTCGGATCGGTTTCGGGTTCGAGACCAGTGGGTGTGGCACGAAGGTCAAAGGGTCTCAGCGGGAGGCTTTTGACCGCTCCACGAGACCTGCGAGCAGCGTCTCCAGCCGGTGAAAGTTGATCCAGAGATTTCTCTCTGTCTCGATGAAGCGGCGGGCCGCCCGGCTCATCCTTTGGATGCGGCCCGCATCGTTCAGGAGCGTTTCGATCGCTTCCGCCATGCATTCGGGGGAAGAATCCCGAACCAGGATTCCCGTGACTTCATCCTGAACGACCTGCGATATTCCCCCGTTGTTCAGGGCCACCACCGGCAGACCACACGCCTGGGCTTCCAGGTAGACCATGCCCAGAGATTCCCCAATGCCCGGAAATACAAAGACATCAGCGGCCGAATAATAGCGGTAGAGTTCCTCCCGCGGGACCCCGCCCGTGAACGTCACCCGCCCCGGCAACGTCTCGCCGGCGGCCTTGCGAACGGCTGCTTCCGCCGGGCCGTCGCCCACCACAAGCAGGTGAAACTCCCTCAGACGGCGGTTCAGGTGAGCCAGAGCCTCGAACAGAAACAGGAGGCTCTTGAGCTTCACATCCGCACGGAACCTGGCGACGGTCAGCAGTACGGGAAGGCCGGGAGGGAAGTTGCAGCATGATCGAACGGCCTCGCCGGCCTCGAAGTCCCTGTGAAACGCTTCCGGAAAAATCCCGGGAGGGAGGTAAGTGATTTGGGAGGGAGAGACGGCCCTCTCCAGGGAGGGCACGTCCAGAAGGTTGTTGGTGATGAGAAGATCGGCCCGTTTGAGTGCCATGCGGTTGAGGTAGAAGCCGGGCCGCGAGACCTTGTTTTTTCGATGTTTCGTGCCGTACATGGGTTGAAAAAGCACATAGGGAATGCGGTGCAGCGCGCTCATCCATGGGCCGAGGATATCGGGGGATTTGTAGTAAGGGTGATACGTGAGCCAGAGGTCCGGCAGGAAAAACCGGGTGAATGTCCGGGCATTTCGTGCGGCCTGAAAGGCCTTCGCCATGCCGCACCAGGTTTTCCAGAACCAGCGCGATCTGAAAACGACCGCTTCTCTGCAGTCGTGTCCCTGCCGGTTGAGCACGCGGTGGATGCTCCGCGCGATGGTGAGGTCTCCCGAGGGATGAGGGTGCGCCAACGGCTTGTTGGGACAATACAGGGCGATTTTCAAGGTCGTGTCCGGGAGGTGGTGATGCCGAGTGCGTCCGTGTGCAGTTCGTAGAGTCTGCGGACGTTTTTGGTGTTGTCGAAAAGGGCCTCCACCCTGGCTCTGGCACGGTTCGTCATGCCGTTCTCTGCAGATGAAGACAGAAGGGTTTCCCGAAGGGCATGCCTCAGCAGGTCGGGGCGGCCGGGTTCGACGAGTCTGCCCGTCACCTCGTCCTGGACCAGTTCGGGGATGGCCGAGACCCGGGTGGAGACCACCGGGACGCCCACAGCCATGGCTTCCACCAGAACATTGGGAATGCCGTCTCGGTCTCCATCGGCGGCCACCTTGCACGCGAGCGCGAAACAGTGGGCCCTGAGGTACTCCTGAAGCACCTCCTTGTGGGACAGAGTGCCGCGAAAGGTCACCCGCGACTGAAGCCCCAAGTCCTTGGTCATCTGCTGCATCGTCTCTTTGAGTTCGCCTCCGCCCAGGTGGGTGAACTGGAAGTCCAGTCCATCCAGATTCAGAAGCTTCAAGGCTTGAAGGAGATCTTCATAGCCCTTCTTGGGAACGAGGCGTCCGACGGAGAGGATCCGGAAGGGAGGCCCGGGCCGTCGCTGAGGATTGAAGCTGAAGAATTCCAGGTCGATACCGTGGTAGATGACATGAATGGGCGGTGGCGAATCGAGCTGGTCTGCAATGGATTGCAGGTGGCGGGCGTTGTATTGGGTGCAGGTCACGCAGTATCTGGCTTCGAGAAGTTTGCGGGCCAGCTGGTCCGTCTGGGAGGTGTAGATGTCTTTGGCGTGGGCGGTGAAACTGAAGGGGAGCCCGGTGAGGTGCGAGGCGAAGAGGGCCACCGAGGTGGGTGTGTGGCAAAAATGGGCATGGAGATGCCTGACCCGGGAGCCCATGAGCCTCAGGGCGGAAAGATGGCCCGCCTGGAGGAAATGACGGATTGTGGCCGTTTTCTTCCTGTCGAAAGCGCGACGGCAGGCCTCGAAAAAGCAGCGCACGTAATGGCGGCCGAGCATCTTGTAAAGAGCCCGGTTGGATCGCAGGAGGACAGGCCAATGGGGAAGGACATATTCTGGCAGGTAGGTGACCGGCGCCTGGATCTGCTTGACATGTGCATGGCTGAAATTCTCACGGGGCTGCCGAAGCGAATAGATTTCCATGGGAATTCCGAGCTTTTCGAGGAGCAGGATTTCCGTGCTGATGAAGCTCTCCGAGATGCGGGGGTAACCTTTGAGGATCATGCCGAGCATGTCAATGACCTGCCGCGACGGCCTGGCGTTGTACCAGATTTTGGTGAAGGACGCGTCTGCGGATGACTTCAAGGGCGGTGAAGGGAAAGTCCGTCATCTTTTCACGGCAGCCGGAACCGTTGTCGAAAAGGGCCAGCACCTTTTCACGAAGCGTCCGGGAGGTGAGATGATTGGGGTGCAGGTAATCACAGAATCCCCGGGAGCAGAGCACCTGAGCACGGATGAGCTGTTCCTCGCGTGGAACGGTGCGCGGCACGATGAGGGACGGTTTTTTCTGACTGGCGATCTCACAGACGGTATTGTAGCCGCCCATGCTCACCACAACCTGTGCCGCACCGATCAGGCGTTCCATGAAGCGATAGAACTTCAGGGTCGTGAAGCCCAGCTTGTCGCAGCGTTTGAGCACGTCGCTGTAATCGCGTGGGGACATGAATGGTCCGGTCACGATGACGACCCGCGCGCCCGGAGGAACCCCGCCTTCTTCGGGGGAAAACGCCTGCAGGAATGCCTTGACCACGGGATGGCCGTCGCCTCCGCCTCCCGTGGTCACCAGGATGAGCTTCTCCTCGGGCTGGATGCGGAGCGCTTTTCTCGTGGATTGAATGTCTTCGGGGGATGGAATGTGGCGGGGGATGTAACCGGTGAAGTGGATTTTCTGAGCGATGTGCGGCGGAATACAGTATTCTTTCACGGGATCGTAAAGGTTGCGGCATCCGTAGACCCAGACCTCATCGTAGAGTTGGTCCATGGCTTCATAAATGCCCTTCTCCTGCCAGTCTTCGATGGTGTTCTCCGCGCTGTCCATGACATCCCGCAGACCCAGGATGGCTTTGCAGCGCTGGAAATTGCTCTTGAGCCACTGGAGGGTTTCCACCACTTCCCGCTTCAGTCCCAGAGGGGCCTTGTCCACGATGAAAAAGTCCGGTTCGAAAGCCATGGCCGTTGCGAGGATGATCTTTTTGCGGATTTCCAGGACTTCCGTGGCTTCGAGTTTCATGGAAAGAGGCAGGTACTGTTCGTTGGTGACTTTGATCATTCCCGGGATGCGGACAAAATCGATGCGTTTGGGAAGCTTGAAGCGGCCCACCAGCGGGGAGCCGGTCATGATGAGCACGTTGGCCGGAAGCTTGCTGAGACTCTTTGCAATCGCCAGGCACCTTCGGATGTGCCCCAGCCCGTAGGTATCATGCGAATACATGAGGACTTTGATTGGCGTGAAAATGGGCGACTCCCTGTTTGTCGGGCAAGGCACAGGCCTCGTAAGTCCGCATTCTTAAAGTGCTCTGGGGAGCGGCTTCCTCAGATGACCGTATCTTATAATTTAACGCCCTGATCTCGCAACAAAGATTTCTTTTCTGCCGGTGTCCATCCGGCGATAAATTGGAATTCCAACTGGCGCTGTACAAGATGCTGATTATTATTAACCGGAGGTTGTCTAAATTTTAGAATAATGGACCCGCAAAGCACCTTACAAAAAAGGAGGGAATCATGAGCGTGGATCAAAACACATTGACCGCTAAACTCAAGGAAATGTATCCGGAGATCTCCCAGCACGCTTTGGACTTGAACCTGAATTTCGACAAGGGCAAGGATGCCTGGATCGTCAAGCTGGCCAAGGGACAGCACGAACTGACCACGCACCTCGAGCGCAAAGATGCGGAAGATTGTCTGGAGGGCATCAAGTGCATCTACCTTGGGGTTCAGATTGCCCAGTTCATCAAGAATTTTGAAGCGTCCTAACACCCGCCCCCGAAAGGACATGCCATTCACTCCACGACGTCATGGCCGCAGCCCTCGTGCGGTGGCTCACGGTGGGTTCCGAAAACCGGGACTCCCGGGGGAGCATGCGGCCATGACGGGTCAGTGGCCTGTCACGGTTTGTTGAGAAACGTTTTGTTGAGAATCTGTGGAATTTGATGATCAAAACTTCCGAGGGGCAACGCGTCCCCCGTAAGACTTCAGGGAGTAAAAAAATGTCGCTTCAGGTCATCCACACCCCTCAAGCCCCTGCCGCCATTGGGCCTTATTCTCAGGCCATCCGGTCGGGGGACTTCGTTTTCGTGAGCGGTCAGATCGGCCTCAAACCTGAAACGGGAGAACTGGTGAGCGCCGAGTTTACCGAGCAGGTTCGCCGGGCTCTCGACAATCTTTTTGCGGTATTGCGCGCTGCGGAATGCCGACCCGCCGATGTGGTGAGCGTCGACGTCTTTCTCAAAGACATGCGACAGTTCTCCATTTTCAACGAGATCTATGAAGAGTACTTTTCTCCCCACAAGCCTGCGCGCGCGGTGGTGGAGGTGTCCGGGCTCCCCCGGGGATCTCTGGTGGAAATCAAGTGCGTGGCCCGATCCGGGGCATGAGGTGCTGCCGACGGGAATGGGGAACCGATCTGGGGCTGCTGAGAGTGAAAGGGGATTTTTTCTTGATCAGCGTCTAACCATTTGATAATTTCGGACGTCTTGTGCGTACACCGAGAACGTGGGACGTTGAGGGTTGTGCCGAATGGGATTCCCGTCGTGGATGAGTCTCAAGTCGGCAAGGTAGATGGAACCGTGTAACATTTCAAGGAGAGGGCAATGGCAAAGAAGGGGTTCTGGTTTGCGGCCGTGGTGCTATCACTGGGCCTGATGGTGGGAGCCGCATCTGCACAGGAAAAGGTTTACATCAACGGCATCGACGCCAATTTTCCTCCGTTTGCATTCGTGGACCAGTCGGGCAAGCCCGACGGTTTTGATGTGGCCGTGGTCGACTGGATTGCTCAGGAAATGGGCTTCAAAGTGAAGCATCAGCCCATGGACTGGGATGGCATTGTGCCGAGTCTCGTGGCCAAGAAGATCGACTTCATCGCTTCGGGCATGAGCATCACGGAAGAGCGCAAACAGAAAGTGAATTTCACCGAACCCTACTGGGAAATCACTCAGGTGCTTGTGGCCAAGGCGGATTCCACCCTGACGGTCGAGGAGGCACTGGGCGAAAAGAACAAAATCGGCGTCCAGCGCGGCACCTCCGAAGCCAAATGGATCGAGGAGAACCTGCTGAAAGCTCAGGGCAAGAAGTTTGAGCTGGTCTATTACGATTCCGCGCCCATGGCGGTGGAAGACGTGGTGAACGGGCGCATTGTGGCTGCAGCCATGGATGACGCACCCGCCCGGGATGCCGCGTCCAAGAAACCAGTCAAGATTCTTGGAACTTTCGGCATGCCCGAAGAGGACTTCGGCTACGCCGTCCGCAAAGAGGACACGGAACTTTTGAACATGCTCAATGAGGGTTTGAAGAAGATCATGGCCTCTCCCAAGTGGGAAGAGCTCAAGGTCAAATACGATCTGCACTGAGAGCCGAATGGCCGTGGTGAGACCCTTTCATGTCGGAAGGCGTGGGGAATATTCCCTGTGCCTTCCGATTTTTTTCTCAGCATCACCTGGATCTCTTGCAAGGGAAATTGAGCCCTGATGGGACCGACATGCCTGAAGGTTTGATCGCCGTCATCGACGCTTTGCCCTATATCCTTCAAGGGTCCCTTGTGACCATTGGTGCCGTGGTGGGGGCCATGGCTCTCGGGTTCACCCTGGGGATGCCCATGGCGGTGGGGCAGGTTTACGGCCATCCATGGGTTCGTCGGTTCATCGGCGTTTACGTCTGGTTCTTCCGGGGTGTCCCGCTCCTCGTCCTTCTGTTTCTCTTCTATTTTGGTCTCTTTTCGCTCCTTCACATCAATCTTTCGGCGTTCGCCGCCGCGGTGATCGTTCTGGGGCTCATCAGTGCCGCCTACCAGTCTCAGATCTTTCGCGGTGCGATTCTTTCTCTGCCCTCAGGGCAGTTGAAAGCGGCCCAGGCGCTGGGAATGAGCCAGTTCAAAGCCATCACGCGCATCGTCCTGCCCCAGGCCCTGCGCCTCTCGATCCCGGGCTGGTCCAACGAATACTCCATCGTTTTGAAAGATTCCGCCGTGACGTATGCTCTGGGCGTGGCCGAAATCATGGCGAGGACCCATTTCGTGGCCACTCGAACCTACCAGCACCTGCCGCTTTACCTCGCCGCGGGACTGATCTATCTGCTGCTGACCTATGCCGGGGTCAAAGCGCTCAACCATCTGGACCGGAAAGTCCGCATCCGCGGCTACACCCACGCCTGAAGCCTGTGAGCGACCATGCTGATCGACCCGATTCTTCGCGTTGAAAACATCCGAAAGTCCTTCGGAGACAAAGAAATTCTCAAAGGGGTTTCCCTGAGCATCTCCAAGGGGGAATTGAAGGTTCTCATTGGGCCCTCGGGAGGGGGCAAGAGCACCTTTCTTCAGTGCATCAACTTCCTGGTTCTGCCCGACGAGGGGGATGTCTGGCTCGAGGGGGTCAGAATCAACCGAAAGCGCAAGAAAGAGCTCTACGCCTACCGCCGGCAGGTCGGCATGATCTTCCAGGATTTCAACCTCTTCGACCACCTTTCCGCTGTCGACAATGTGGCCGTCGGGCTGGTTCATGTGAGAGGGATCGACAAGAAATCCGCCCGGCAGCGGGCTATGGAGGAACTGGAACGGGTCGGGCTGAAAGGACACGCCCATCATTACCCCGCCGAACTCTCGGGCGGCCAGAAGCAGCGGGTGTCCATCGCCCGCGCTCTGGCCATGGATCCCAAGGTCATGCTGCTGGATGAACCCACCTCCGCTCTCGACCCGGAATTGATCGGTGAGGTTCTGGCTGTCATCCGGGACCTGGTGGCCGGAGGGATGACCATGATCATGGCCACCCACCAGATTGGTTTTTCCAGTGCCCTGGCCAATGAAATCATTTTCATGGAAAACGGGCAGATCCTGGAACAGGGACCGCCCGCAAAGATCCTCTCTGCCGCCGAGTGTGACCGAACCAAGGAATTTTGTTCGAAAATCGCGGAACTTTACGGGGAGAGCTCTTAGGCCCCATGGACGAACTGCAGTTCATTCAGCAGGAAGTGCTGCCCGCCATGCAGCGGGGATTCAAGGTCAGCATGAGCTTGATCCTCCCCTCGGCTTTTTTCGGGATCTGCATCGGCATGTGGATCGGTGCGTCCCGCGTCTACGGGAACAGGGCGGTACAATCCCTTGCCGCAGGATTCGTGACGCTTTTTCGCGGCGTTCCCCTCGTGGTTCAGCTCTTCATCTGGTATTTCGGCCTGCCCCATCTGGGAATCTACCTTTCGCCCTTTGCCGCGGCCGTACTGGGATTCTCCCTGTGCAGCGGAGCCTACCAGGCCGAGTATGTGCGCGGTGCTCTGCTCTCCATCAAGCGCGGCCAGATGCTGGCGGCGCAGGCGCTCGGCTTCACCAAGTGGCAGATGATCACCCGGATCATTCTGCCTCAAGCCATGCGGCGGGCCCTCCCCGGTTGCGGCAATGAGATCATCTACCTCATCAAGTACTCTTCGCTGGCCTACATGATCACCTGCATCGAAATGACCGGCGAGGCCAAGATCCTGGCGTCTCACTATTTCCGATTCACGGAAGTTTTTCTGATTGTCGGGTTGATTTACCTGGCCCTGGTCACCATTGCCGGCTGGATTTTGAAGCACCTGGAGGACCGGCTGCGCATCCCCGGCTTCGAGCATCAAAGGACCTGAACCCATTGAATCTCCTCGCATCCCGGTACTCCCCCATCACACCCGATGTGCTTCAGCGGATCCGTGAGAAGGTCGGCGACAGCGCCGTCACGGTGAATCCGGACAAACTCCAGGAATATTCAAGGGATGCGGGAACCTGTGCCGCTTTGCCCGAGGTCGTTGTGGAGCCGGTTGAAAGCGATCAGGTCCAGGCCCTCATGCGGCTCGCCCGGGAACACCGCTTCGCCGTCACCCCCCGCGGTCAGGGAACGGGGCTGACCGGAGCGGCGGTGCCCGTCGCCGGCGGCGTGCTCCTCTCCCTGCTGCGCATGAACCGCATCCTCTCCGTCGATGAGCG
Source organism: uncultured Syntrophobacteraceae bacterium (assembly GCA_964654275.1). GTDB lineage: Bacteria > Desulfobacterota > Syntrophobacteria > Syntrophobacterales > Syntrophobacteraceae > SLCH01. Next base: position 32,059 of record CAZZHS010000016.1, on the reverse strand, counting down.
GAATCTTTTGGCCATCGTCGAACCCGGCGTCATCAACGTGGATTTGAAGCGTGCCGCTCGGGAGAAAGGATTGTTTTACCCGCCCGACCCCGCCAGTCACGACACTTCCACTCTGGGAGGCAACGCTGCCACCAATGCCGGTGGCCCGTCGTGCATCAAGTACGGCACGACCCGGGATTATGTGCTGGGACTCGAGGTGGTCCTGGCCAATGGAGAAAAAATCCAGACGGGCGTCCAGACGCGCAAGGGAGTCGTGGGATACGATCTGACCCACCTCATGGTCGGATCCGAGGGAACGCTGGGCATCATCACACGGCTCATGATGAAACTGTTGCCCCATCCCCCGGCTCTGAGCACCCTGGTAAGCGTGTTCCCCGATCTTTCCTCAGCCATGCGTGCCGTGACCGCCATCCTGAATGGCGGCTATATTCCCTGCGCTCTGGAATTCATGGACCGCCACTGCATGGAGCTCGTTGGGGATCTGCTGCCTTTCGGCAACGGGAAAGGCGTGGGCGCATTTCTCATGGTGGAAGCCGACGGCCATCCGGATGTGCTCAACGGTGAAATGGAAGGCATGGGGATGCTTTGCCTGGATTACGGCGCCATGGACGTCTTCATGGCTCCCGATTCGGCCAAGCGGGCCCAGATGTGGGGGGTTCGCAAGGAGGTGTCCCTTCGCATTGAAAGCAGCTTCCCGCTTTACATTGCCGAGGACGTCGTGGTGCCCATTGCAGCCATTGCCCAATTTGTCGAAGGCCTCCCGGAACTGGAGAGGCGATTCGGGTTCAAGATCTTTTCCTTCGGACATGCGGGAGACGGCAATATCCATCTCAACATCACCCGCGAGGTGAAAGGATCCGAAGAAAGCGTGGAAGAAGGCCTGAGGGTTATCCTGCAGAGAGTTTTGTCGATGGGGGGCACCATTTCGGGAGAGCACGGCATCGGTTTGGAAAAGAAAAGATTCCTCGGCATGGAATTGAGCAGCGAGAGCATCCGGCTTCAAAAGGCCGTCAAGGATGTGTTCGACCCCATGCATCTTCTCAACCCTGGAAAAATCTTTCCCTAGTAGATTTTTCCGTGCAATCGGTCAGGCAGGGAGCGACATCGATGACACCCCAGCGTTCGGCCCTGGTGGCTTCGGGAAAGGTTTACAGAACAGCGGGCATCAGCCGCCGGGTGAGGCAGATCACCATATCGGCCATCAAGGAGATGCCGCTCCTGGCGAGCAAGCTGGACGGTTGCGTCTCGCTGGGGCAGGGCATTCCGTCGTTTCCGACTCCGCCTCATGTGGTCGATGCCGTCTGCCGCATCCTGAGGGACGATCCCGGCGGCGGAAAGTACACACTGGGACCCGGTCTTCAGCCCCTCCGGGAAGCAGTGGCGCGTCAATTAAGCCTTCAGCACGGAGTCTCGGTCGATCCCACCCGGGAAGTCTGCATCACCGTGGGAGCCATGGAAGCGCTCTCCGCGGCTATTCTCACTGTGGTGGACCGAGGGGACGAAGTGATCCTCCCATCGCCCAACTATGCGTCACACATCGAACAGGTGCTCCTGGCGGAAGGCCATCCCGTCTTCGTGCCTCTCCGATGTGGAGAGCGCTGGGCCTTCGATCTGGACGCTCTGCGCCAAGCCGTCACGCCGCGCACCAAAGCCATCGTGATCTGCAATCCCCACAATCCGACCGGAGCGAATTTCTCCAGGCCGGAACTGGAGGGGATCGCCCAATTGGCCCTGGAGCACAACCTTTTCGTCATTTCCGATGAGACGTACGATTTTCTCGTTTATGACGGGAAGGAGCACGTGAGCTTCTGTTCCATGCCCGAACTGAAAGAACAGCTCATTGCCACCTTCAGTTTTTCGAAGAAATATGCCATGACGGGATGGCGCGTGGGCTACCTGTATTGCTGTGAAGACCTGCTGGACCAGATCATGAAAATTCACGACGCCATGGCCATCTGCGCCCCCACCGTGTCGCAATACGCGGCCCTGGCTGCACTGGAAGGGCCGCAGGATTGTGTGGCGGAGATCCAGCGAGAGCTGCAGAAGCGTCGGGATCTCATCGGGTCCAGGCTGGATCGGTTGAACGATCACTTCAGCCACGTGAAGCCCGAGGGCGCCTATTATCTCATGGCCCGTTATCATGCGGAAGGGGTGGATTCCATGACGTTCGCCCTGCGGCTTTTGCAGGAAGCCCGGGTCATCACCATCCCGGGAGCCGCTTTTGGACCCGACGGGGAACACCATGTGCGCATGTCCTTTGGGGGCACTGAAGAGGAAATCATGGAAGCTGCGGACCGAATGGAACGCTGGCTCCAGAGTGGTCCTGTGGAAAAGTCTGCTTGAGCGCGCGACCCGGCAGGAGGTCGGCTCGCAAGCCCCGCCGTCCTTGTTTGCCGGCCCGCGGACTGATGGAAATGCCATGACCAAGGCCTGGACCTGCTACGATGTGAACTGCCCCGAGGACGTTGCGGAAGAACTCGCCGTCTGGATTGCGGAGCGCCTGGCGGTTTCGGTGGAATTCACTCCCGCCGGAATCCGGTTCTATATCGACCGGAAGTCCCGGAAGCATGTGGACGTTAGGGCAGTCAAAGATCTCCTGGAAGGTTTTCGCCGGGCTTTTTCTTTGGCAGAGCCCATCACGTTCAGTTCTTCGGAGCTTGCTGGGGATGACTGGGCCAATCGCTGGAAGGCCTATTTCCGTCCGCTCACGATAGGCTCCCGACTCATTGTCTGCCCCACGTGGGAGCATGTGGCGACCACCGGGGATGAGAAGGTCATCCACATGAACCCGGGGATGGCCTTTGGAACGGGGCACCACGAAACGACGCGGCTGTGCCTGGAATGGCTCGATGCCTGTGGGGATCCGGCACAGGAGGGAGCGGCACCCCGTTCGTTGCTGGATGTGGGAACTGGGTCCGGAATTCTGGCCATTGGCGCTGCGCTCCTGGGGTTTGATCCGGTGGTGGGGGTGGACAACGATCCGGAAGCCCTGGAAGTGGCCAGGGAAAATGCGCGGATCAATGGTCTGGAACATCGAGTGGACTTTGTCCTCTCGGACCAGGTTGAAGTGGCCGGAAAATTTCACGTGGTGATGGCCAACATACAGGCAGGTCCCCTCATCGTCATGTCCGGGAAGCTCGTGGAGCGCCTGGGGGAATCCGGAAAGCTGGTGCTGAGCGGCATTCTTTGTGAGCAGCAAAAGGAAGTACAGCAGGCTTACGAACTGCTTGGCCTGAGATTACAGGAAGTCCGGGAGGCGGGAGAATGGTGTCTGCTGGCTTTCGCGCGGAAGAGAAAGGATGAGATTGCATGATGGATCGGGAACGAGCGGGCGAATGGATCAAGGTGGGTGAAAAGGGAGAACTGGAAGTTCCCTCCAGGCCTTTCATCGGATTCATCGAGGGTGATGGGGTTGGGCCCGACATCTGGCGGGCGACTCGGCTGGTCCTGGATGCCGCAGTGGACCGCGCGTACGGTGACAGTAAGCGCATCGTGTGGCTGGAGCTGCTTGCGGGCGAGAGAGCGTTCAAGAGTGTCGGGGAGTGGCTGCCAAAAACGACCGTCACGGAACTGCGCAAATGCGTGGTTTCCATCAAGGGCCCCATGACGACGCCGGTGGGTGAAGGCATCCGGAGTCTCAACGTGACCCTGCGTCAGGTGTTGGATCTCTATGCCTGCATCCGCCCTGTGCGCTACTTCGCGGGCGTGCCTTCCCCGGTGAAATATCCTGAGCGGGTCAACATGGTGGTCTTTCGTGAAAACACGGAAGACGTTTACGCCGGCATCGAATGGCCTGCGGGTTCGGAACAGGCGCGGCGCCTTGTGGGGCTGCTCCAGGAACAGTTCGGGATTCAGATTCCGCACGATCCGGGCGTGGGCATCAAGCCCATGAGCCGTTACGGCACGCAGCGACTGGTGCGCCGGGCCATTCGTTACGCTCTGGACAGGGGATTGTCCTCCGTAACTCTGGTCCACAAGGGCAACATCATGAAGTTCACCGAAGGGGCCTTTCGTTCGTGGGGCTATGAGCTGGCGGCGGAAGAGTTTGCCGGGGTAACGATCACGGAAGACGAAGTGTGGAGCGCCCACAACGGGAAGGCTCCGGCGGGGCGAATCGTGATCAAGGACCGCATCGCCGATTCCATGTTCCAGCAGGTCCTGCTGAGGCCGGAAGAATACCAGGTGCTCGCGACGCCCAACCTGAACGGCGACTACCTTTCCGATGCACTTGCCGCCCAGGTGGGGGGACTCGGCATGGCCCCGGGGGCCAACGTGGGGGATGCGTGCGCCGTTTTTGAGGCCACCCATGGGACGGCGCCCAAGTATGCGGGTCAGGACAAGGTCAACCCCGGATCCCTCATTTTGTCCGGAGCCATGATGCTGCAGCACATGGGGTGGAATGAAGCGGCGGTTCTCGTGGAAGCAGCCCTGGAAAAGACCATTTTGTCCGGAACGGTCACCTATGACCTGGCCCGGCAGATGGAAGGAGCCAGGGAAGTGCTGTGCTCGGAATTCGCTGCAGCGATCGTGTCCCACATGGGCAGCTGATTCACGGGGACATCTCCCGAAGTCCGGCAATGCCGCTGCTGTCGAACGCATCCTGCCTGCAGGGGTGTTTGCGGGCGGCAGGAAAAGGTGAATGGCATGATGGGATCCATGCAGCGCGTGCGAAAGAGGCTGTCTCATCTCATCAGGGCATTTCCAGACGGTTTTGTGCGACCGTGGAAGGGACTGCAGGGCGGTGCTCCTTCAGAGGCACTGCGGGCACTCTGGCTCCAGCTGCCTTCCCGTTCGGCGGCCGTTTACTCTCTGGTCTCCTCCTGCGGCAGCGCTGCGGCAGGGGGACTTCTCGATCTCCTTTATCCTCCTTCCTGCCCGGCCTGCGGCAGTTCCGAGGCGGCCTCCGATGACCTGGAGTGGTGCCCGGGTTGCCTGGAGGCACTGCCCTGGATTCGCGGCCCCCAATGCCAGGGTTGCGGCCGTCCCTTTCCCAAAAGCCCTTCTTCGCCGGATCACCTCTGTGGAGAATGTATCCTGGGAACCTTCCACTTCGATCGGGCGCGATCGGTTCTGTACCATGCCGATTTTGTCCGGGAAACGGTGCACGCGGTCAAGTTCGGCGCCCGGCTGCACCTGGTTCGACCCCTCTCCCAGCTGTTGGTCCGGACCGTCCAGGACTGGGAGGGTTCAGTGATCGATCTGCTGATTCCCGTTCCTCTGCATCCCCTCAGACTTCGGCAGCGCGGTTTCAACCAGGCCGCTCTTCTGGGCCGGTTCCTGTCCAGGAAGATTGCGGTTCCCATGGATCTGGGCCTCTTGAAACGTGGCGTGTGGACGGTTCCGCAGACACGCTTGAGCCGCGAGGAGCGGCTCAAGAATGTCAAAGATGCTTTCTTTGTCGAAAATCCGGAGCGTCTGGAGGGCAGGAACGTGCTCCTCGTGGACGACGTGTTCACCACGGGCAGCACGCTCAGTGAGTGCGCGAAGGTTCTGAAGGAAAACGGGGCCGTAGAGGTCCTGGCTGTGACCCTGTCGCGAGCGGTCCTGGAGCAGGGGAGTGCAGGCGTCTCACACGGGAAGGGAGGCAGCCTTTTCGAGGATGCCGCTCTCTGAGAGCCAGCGTGCGCTGGAAGCCACCAGGAAGGGGCCGTTGACCAGATTGGGCTTGTTGTACAGGAAGGGGTTGCCCTGGAAATCGACCATGACCCCTCCTGCGGCAGAAACGATTGCCTGCCCCGCAGCCGTGTCCCATTCCGAAGTGGGGCCGAGTCTCGGGTAGAAGTCGGCTTCGCCCGAAGCGATGGAGCAAAATTTCAAGGCGCTGCCCTTTCGGACCGCCTCGTGCTGCGGGATGAGCTCCAGGAGTTCTTCCAGGTGCGGCGAGGGGTGGGAGCGGCTCTTCAGAACCCTCACCGGGGAAGGGGGCGACGTGCCCTCCAGGTTCAGCTTCTGCCTGTGGCCGCCGCTGATTTTCCAGGCGCCTTCATGGGCTCGAGCCACAAAAAGATCTCCGTGCACCGGCACGTAAATGACCCCGATGACGGGCATGCGGCCTTCGATGAGCGCGATGTTGACGGTGAATTCCCCGTTCCTTTTGACGAATTCCTTGGTGCCGTCCAGGGGATCCACGCACCAGAAGCGCGACCATGCACGCCGGGTTTCGTAAGGAACCTCCCTGCCTTCTTCTGATAGGATGGGGATTTGAGGGTAGCGCGATCGGAGCCCGTCGGATAAGATCCGGTGCGACCGCCGGTCGGCGAGAGTCAAGGGCGAGTTGTCTTCCTTGTGCTCCACGCCGAAATCCGTGTCGTAGACTTGGAGGATGGCTTCGCCTGCCTGGATTGCCAGTTGAGCCACAAATTCCAGATCGATCCTGTCGCTTTGCATCCCTAACGGTCCCATGCGGTGTGAGTTTGCGGTTCAGCAGATCGCGGCGGAAATGTCCAATCTCTCCGTGAGGCGTGCCGGTGGTTGTCAATCAAGGGCCCATCTCTACGTGCAGCCCCTCACTGGAAGGTGTCCATTTCGACGTTCGTCTTGCAGGCGGTTTCTAAGCCGGCATCCAGTTCTTCTCTGTGGATTCCGGCCAAAAGACTGCCGGAATGACGACTCGAGCGTTGGACACTCTATCATGTGGAGCTGTACTGAGCTCCCTGTGGAGGGGACACCTCAAAACTTGCTGATACGGGTCAGGAGTTCCGCCCCTGTGCGCCTGCGGTCGGCTATGAATGGATTGAACAGGCAGGGAAAACCTACACGCTTGCCCGATTCATGGCAATGAATTTTTGTCTGGGAGCGGGAAGCTGCCGGGTGCTTCCCCGAACCGTGGACTATTTCCCTGAAAAAGGAAAGGAATGAGACGATGAGTGAGCTCAACCACCGTGACGTTGCGGAATTCATCCACAATGATCTGCGCATGAAGACCTTTCCCGTGGCGGCCAGGTTTCTTCGAAACGGGGAGGAGTTTCCCGAGAAGACACGCCGTCCGTCTGTTGCCATGAAAAAGCGGATCGCCCTGTGCCAGGGAGTCACCATGGCGCGCAATTACGGCTGGACGGTGGGAATGGCGCGGGAGGACTTCATGTGCACCCCGGCAGCCATCATGTTCGGGTTCACGGACGCTCCGGAACCCGTTGCCGCTATCACCAGGCTCTTCGCCGAGGTGGAATTCTCGAAGGATGAGGAGTGTGCCCGAAAGGAAACCCTGTCCATGAACCGGTTCGAAAAGGGGGAGATCGACGCCGTGGTGCTGGCCCCTCTGGCTCGAGCGTCCTTCGAGCCCGACACGATCGTGTTTTATGGCAATCCTGCGCAGATCATGCGGTTCGTGCAGGCCGAATCCTATCTCACGGGGGAGCGGGTCCTCGGGCATTTCGGCGGTAAGGTGGAGTGCGACGAGTACCTGATCGGGCCGTACAAGTCGCAGTCGTCCCGCGTGGTGCTGCCCGGCAACGGGGAGCGCATTTTCGCGGGCACCCAGGATGACGAGATGGTGTTTGCCATTCCCGGCAAAGCCTTGGGGACTCTGGTGCAGGGTCTCGAACGTGTGGGCAAGGCCATGGGGGTTCGCTATCCCGTGACGCCCTACATGAATTTTCAGCCCGAATTTCCCAAAGCACACCGGGAACTCGGCCGGGAAATCGGACTGCTGTAACAACCCTGTTCCCGCCGATCTCCGGCTTCGGCGGGAGAGGAGGAGGCAATTCCTTTCGCATTCAAGTGGGTGTTGCAACTTGCATGGACCGCCCCGGATCAGGGCCGGGAGACTTTGTGAATCATCCGGGGCGGCCCCGCGTGCCCGCAGCGGTGAGGATTGCAGGGGAACTGACCCGTGTCATCCGTTTGGCCCCGGTGATGCCGGTGGTCTTCATTTACTGCTCGCCAGGGTGAAATAGCTTGTCATCAGGTTCCGGTAGTTTGGAATGTGATTGGAGAAGAGCGTACCGAGACCTTCGATGTCATTGCGCCAATCTCTGTGGAGTTCACAGGCCATGCCGAACCAGTTCAGCAAATGTACGCCGGCCGCCTGCATCCGCAGCCAGGCGGTGTGGCGGGTGACCTCGTTGAAGGTGCCGGAGGCGTCGGTGATCACGAACACCTCGTAGCCCTGCTCCCGGGCGGAAAGGGCCGGGAAGGCCACGCACACCTCCGTAACCACGCCGGCGATGATGAGTTGCCCGCGCCCGGTCTGCTTCACGGCCGTGACAAAATCCTCATTGTCCCAGGCGTTGATGTTGCCGGGGCGGGCGATGTAGGGAGCATTCGGGAACATCTCTTTCAGTTCCGGCACAAGCGGCCCGTTCGGGCCGTTTTCAAAGCTGGTCGTGAGAATGGTCGGCAAATTGAAGTACTTGCCACAGGCGGCAACAGCCAGGACGTTGTTCTTGAATTCGCTGGGAGAGAAATCCTGAACCAGTGAAATCAAGCCGGCCTGGTGATCCACCAGCGCCAGCGCGGCATTGTCTTTGGAGAGTCGGTTGTATTTGAACGGTGTGTTCATGATTCCATCCTCCAGGGTTGATGAATCCGAATTGGAGCGGATCAGGGCACGACACCTGAGATCGCAGCGACCTCCGGCCGTCTTTGCCTATTCTAATCACCAATTCTTTCCCGTGGAGCGATGAGCGATCGGTCCGCTTCTCGCAAGCGATGAGGGAGCGCGTCATGCTGGGAGCCATTGCGGGGGACATCATCGGATCCGTCTACGAGGGACGGCCCATCAAATACAAAGATTTTCCGCTCTTTTCGGAATACTCCACCTTCACGGACGATTCCGTTCTAACCATTGCCGTAGCCGAAGCCATAATCTCGCAAGTCTCCTACAGGGACGCTGTTCTCGAATTTGGACGGCGATATCCCCGCGCCGGCTACGGAGGATCCTTTCTGCGTTGGCTTTTTTCCTCAAATCCGAGCCCTTACAACAGCTGGGGCAACGGATCGGCCATGCGGGTCAGCCCCGTGGGGTTTGCATTCGACGACGAAAAGACCGTGCTCGAGGAAGCGAAAAAGTCTGCAGAGATCACCCACAACCATCCCGAGGGGATCAAGGGAGCGCAGGCCACGGCCCTCGCCGTGTTTCTTGCCCGTCACGGAGCCTCGAAATCAGCCATTCGAGACCGCGTGGAAGCGCAATTCGGCTACGATCTTTCTCGCACCACGGATGAGATCCGTCCCCATTATTTTTTCGACGTCTCCTGCCAGGGAACAGTGCCCGCGGCCCTGATCGCCTTTCTGGATTCCACGTCGTTTGAGGATGCCGTCCGGAACGCCGTGTCCCTGGGAGGAGACAGCGACACCCTCGCGTGCATCACGGGTGGCATGGCGGAGGCGTTTTACGGGGAGATCCCGTTGCGAGTGGTGGCCGAGGTGAAGGCTCGACTGACCCGCCATCTCTGGACAACCGCCTGCCGCTTCTATCGCCTGCACGGCATCCCCGCCATAGCGGAACAGTTGAACTCATCGGGACTCGAATGACGCCGTTTGCCGCGGCTGTATGGATCCCAGCCGCTCCCAGGAACATGAGATGAAAAACTCTCGGCGCTGCGTCGCCCCGAAATTGTGGAAATCCATGCGCGTTCCGGTAAAAATACCTTCCCCGGCACCGTGCTGAAGGACTTCCTTTTCTTGAGAACGCTCCGGATCGAGGGTTTCATGACACTCTTACTGCTTTTGGTCGGCCTTCTTCTGCTCGTTATCGGTGCAGAGGCCCTGGTCCGAGGAGCTTCCAGGCTTGCCGCCGCTCTGGGCATTTCCCCGCTGATCATTGGTCTCACGGTGGTCGCCTTTGGGACCAGTGCGCCCGAGCTGGCCGTCAGCGTCATGTCGTCCATTTCGGGTCAACCGGACATCACTTTGGGGAATGTGGTCGGCAGCAACATTTTCAACGTGCTTTTCATCCTCGGCCTGTCGGCGCTCATCGTCCCGCTGGTCGTTTCACAACAACTGGTGCGTCTCGATGTGCCCGTCATGATCGGAGTTTCCGTCCTCACGCTGATCCTGGGCGCCGATGGGAAGATCAGCCGGTTGGACGGCATCGTTCTCTTTTCGGGTTTTGTTGCCTACACCGGTTTCCTGATCCACAAGAGCCGCAAAGGGAAGCGGGAGGTGGAAGAGGAATGGGTTGGGGAATATGAACCCAGGGAGGAAGTGTCGCCGAAATCCTGGATGATCGACACCACCCTGATTTTGGGAGGTCTCGGGCTCCTGGTCCTGGGGTCCCGGTGGCTCGTCGATGGATCGGTTTCCATTGCTCAGCGGCTTGGGGTGAGCGAACTGGTGATCGGGTTGACCGTTGTGGCGGCGGGAACTTCTCTCCCCGAAGTGGCCACTTCCGTCATGGCGAGTATTCGGGGAGAGCGGGACATTGCCGTGGGCAACGTGGTCGGCAGCAACATCTTCAATCTTCTGTCGGTCCTGGGGCTTTCGGGGATGGTCGCGCCTGAGGGCATTCACATTTCCAGTGCGGCCCTGCGCTTCGACCTCCCCGTGATGATTGCTGCAGCGGTCGCCTGTCTGCCCATTTTTTTTACCGGTCATGTCATTGCCAGGTGGGAGGGCGCACTTTTTTTCGGCTATTACGTCGCTTACAGCCTCTACCTCGTTCTTGCCGCCACGCACCACGCCTCCATGCCCGTCTTCAGCACGGTCATGCTGGGGTTTGTCATTCCAATCACCGTGGTGACCCTGGGGGTTGTCGCGCTGCGATCCCTGAGGGCGAAACACTGGCCTTCGGCGCAGTGATCTCAAAATCCTGATCTTGAAGAAGTCTGGAGCGCAGCCCGTTGGAAGCGCATTGAGTGCAGTGCCGGAAAACAGGGGGTTGGGTCACTGGTGCGGTATGCAGGGGGGACACTCCTTCGCTGTGGCGACTTCAGGGGCGGCCCCGGGAAGGAGGAGTCGCTGAATGGCCTGCTGTCTGAAACGGAAAATCCTGGCCAGTTGCAATTTCACCAGGGGAGAGGCGACTTCACCCAAGGGGGAGAAAGGGAGCTGGTAGCGCACCTCGTCATGGGCGGCGGTTCCGTCGTCGCGAGCTTCGAAGCGGTGGGTGTGAATCCATTGGGCATAGGGACCGCTCAGTTGCTCATCCACGAAGAGGCAGGGTGGTTCCCAGCGGGAGATGACCGTTTTCCACAGGAAGGGGATTTTAAAGAGTTTGAGCCTATAGTCGATGAGGGTCCCCTCGCGCATGACCACGGGGAGGGGGGTGACGATGTGGAAGCAGAGCTCGGGGGGAGTGATGCGTTCCAGGTTTTCGGCCTCGGCGAAAAAGGCGAAAACCGTTTCGCGGGGCAGCGGGAGGAAGAGGGAGGTCCTGAGAAAGTGGGTGACGGCCAGCTGTTTGTGGACCGGCGGTTTCATGGGGGAGGAGTCCTCCGAGGTTTAACTTCGGGCTCAGCAGGTTGTGTGGACCCTCGCGACCCCATTGCCATCAGCGGGGCTTGTCCTCGGGCAGCGCTTCTCCCAGGGCGAGGCGGCAGAGGTCGCTGATCATGTAGTTTTCCAGGCCCGATGCCCGTGCATAGCCGTTGAGAGACTTGAAGCACATGGGGCAATGGTAGACCATGGCCTGGGCTCCGTGGTCCACCGCGTCGCGGATGTTTTTGGTGCGGAAGGGTTCGAAATCTTTCCCTCGGGGGAACAGTTTCAGTTCGGGCCCTGCCTTCTCCACGCCGCAGCAGAGCGCATGGACGCCGTCGTACTTTCTGTCAGCCCGTTCGACTCCGATCAACTCAAAGATTTCGTCCAGGATGATTTCCACCGGATGAGGCGTTTGCCGGGAGGCACACGGGCGCTGGTAGGCCACCTTGACATTAAGCTTCCTGAGTTCGTTCTTCTTTTCCAGGAGCAGGTCCCGCAGGTATTCGAAAAAATGGACCGGCCTGAAAGGAACCTCGATGCCCTGTTCGGGAGCCATATCGTGTACGGCGGCGTAACAGTCTTCGTGAACAAAAACGATCTCCCGGGCACCTGATGCGGCCAGGTTGTCGACCATTTTCCCGAGACGTTCTCGAAGGATGGATTCGTTGCCCATGTGAGCGAACAGGACGCTGCAAAAATAGGGGAGTCCCTTGAGAATCGTCACGTCTTTAAAGAGCTGTCCCTGAACGGCCCAGGGCATGTTGCCCGCCATGACACAGAGGGAGAGGACGCGTCCCTGGATGGTTACGGGTCTGGGTTCACTTTTTGCCTCAAACCTGTCCGCCATCTGAAGCAAAAGTCCCTGATCGACGAAATTGCCGTCTTCTTCGAGGCGGTGCAGCAGAAGGTCGAAAGGCCTTGCATCCCTGGGGCAGGTTTCATTGCAGGCCATGCAGGTCACGCAGTCATGGAGCCATTCCACTTTCTCACCGCGAACGAGCCGTGCAAACTCTTTTGCCCCCTCTCCTTCGCTGAAGTCCATGTAGGCGCAACGGTTCAGACACTCTCCGCAGAAATCGCACCGGGATTCATGAAACATTGGCTAACCTCCTCTTTATGGAATGAAAAGAAAATACTATGTTTTGAATTGTGGAACAAGTTTGCCTTCTTGAAATGTATGCCGTGAATTCCCGACCGGTTTGAGTCCTTGAGCGATGAATGCTTCCCCGGGCGCAGGAGACGACCATGTTTGAGAAAAAACTCTTTAAGTATGTTGCTGTATCGATGTGCATTCTTCTTGCGGGCGCCGGGGGGTGGGTGGCTGCGACCCTCTGGTTGTCCTCCTCTTCCCAGCACGATCACTCACTGCATGCAACGAGCCCTTCCCCACGCGAAGAGACCCAAATCTGGACCTGCTCCATGCACCCGCAGATTCGCCTTCCCAATCCCGGCCAGTGCCCCATCTGCGCCATGGACCTCATTCCCGTGAAGGAGGATGCGGGCCACGGGGACAGGGAGATCCGAAGCCTGCGGGAAATCCGGCTGAGCCCCTACGCCGAGCGGCTCGCGGAAATCCGGACCCATCCTGTGGAACGCAGGTCCGTTCACACCACCCTCCGCATGGTGGGCAGAGTCGATTACGATGAGACTCGTGTCGCCAACATCGCGTCGTGGGTGCCGGGACGCCTGGAGCGGTTGTATGTCGACTTCACGGGAATGCGCGTCAAGAAAGGGGACCCCATGGTCTCCCTCTACAGCCCCGAACTCCTTTCCACCCAAACGGAACTGCTGCAGGCCGTCCGTGCCCAGGAACGCGCGGGGCAGAGCCCCCTCATGCGGGCGACCACGGAAAGTGCGGTCAACGCCGCCCGGGAACGTCTCCGGCTCTGGGGGCTCGGTCCCCGGCAAATCTCAGAGATCATTCAACGGGGAAAGCCCCTGGAACGCATCACCATCGCGGCTCCCATCAGCGGGGTGGTGGTTCGTAAAGACGCCCTGGAGGGCATGTATGTGCAGACGGGCGATCGCATTTACACCATTGCGGACCTGTCCCGAGTCTGGGTCGCTCTCGAGGCCTATGAATCGGATCTCCACCGGATTCGAAAGGGCCAGGAGGTGGAGTTCCAGGCCGAAGCCCACCCGGGAAAGATCTTCACGGGGACGGTGGATTTCATCGATCCTTTCCTCAATCCCGAGACCCGAACGGTCCGGGTGCGGCTCAATGCGCCCAATCCCGAGGGAAAGTTGAAACCTGACATGCTGGTCCAGGCGATGGTTCGACCAGCGCTTGCCCAAACCGGCGACGTGGTGGTTCCATCGAGAAACGAAGAAATTCCTCCCCTGGTGATTCCCGCCACCGCGCCTCTCGTTACGGGGCGGCGTGCCGTGGTCTACGTCGCGGTTCCCGGAGCCCCCGGGACTTATGAAGGGCGGGAAATTGTCCTGGGACCTCGCGCCGGCGATCACTACCTGGTCCGCAGTGGTCTCGAGGAAGGGGAGCGGGTGGTGGTTCACGGAAACTTCAAGATCGACAGCGCCATTCAGATCCTTGCCAGACCCAGCATGATGACTCCCGAAGGGGCGGCTGTCATGGAGCATCATCCTGGAACGGCACCACAAATGGAAATGACTGTGGCACCTGCCCCCTTGACGCTTCCAGCTCGTTTCGTGCAACAGCTCGATCCCGTGTTGTCCGCTCACGGGAGAATTGCCGAGTCGGTGGAGGCCGAGGATCTGGCTCGGACCCGGAAGGATTTTTCCGCACTGGGAAAATCGCTTCAGACCGTGGACGTGTCCCCCCTGTCGGGGCATGCGCGGATGCTCTGGCTCGAATTCGCCATGCTCCTGGGTAACGATGCGGTCGTGGGGAGCGATGCACGGACCCTGCGCGAGGCGACGTGGACACTCCAATCGTTGAGCGCCCACCTGGAGCGGCTGCAAAGGGAACTGGGCCTGGATCACACGGCCCACGCCGCTGCGGCTCCGGAGCCCGCGGGGCCGATTCCTGCAGCCTTTCAGGCCCAGCTGAGCGGTGTTCTGGACGCCTACCTTGCCATGCATGAGGATCTGGCCGCCGATCGGTTCGATCCGGCTCGGTCGGGAATCCAGGACCTCGAAAAAGCCCTCCAGGCCGTCGACATGAAGCTCCTCGAGGGCGAGTCCCATGCTGCGTGGATGCAAAACCTCTCTGAATTCCAGGAAGCACTCCGAGCGGCCCGGGAGTCTCAAGATCTTGCGAGTCTCCGTGCGAGTTTCCTGCCCCTTTCGAAAGCGATGACCTCCGCGGTCCGGATTTTCGGCATTCACCCTCCGCAGCCCGTCTACGAGATCCTCTGCCCCATGGCTTTTGAATGGAAAGGAGGCACGTGGCTTCAGAAGGACAGCGAGGTTCGAAATCCTTACTTCGGGGCCATGATGTTCCGCTGCGGGGAGGTGGTCCGAACCCTTGGCCAGGATTCCGGCCCGGCGGGGGAGGGGCCTTGACATGAGTGAGAACCCGGGCTCTCCCGTGACGCCTCCGCCCCCCATGTCTTTCACGGACCGCGTCATCCGTTTTTGCCTCGACGTGAAGATCGTGGTCTATCTCATGATCCTCCTCTTCGTGGGCTGGGGGATCATGGTGGCTCCCTTTGACTGGGAGATTGGGGGCATGCCGCGCAACCCGGTGGCGGTGGATGCCATCCCCGACATCGGAGAAAACCAGCAGATCGTCTTCACCGAATGGCCGGGGCGTTCGCCGCAGGACGTGGAAGATCAGATCACCTATCCCCTCACCGCCTCCCTGCTCGGCATCCCGGGGGTGAAAACCATCCGCAGCGTTTCCATGTTTGGTTTCTCCTCCGTTTACGTGATTTTCGATGAAGCGGTGGAGTTCTACTGGTCACGATCCAGGGTGCTGGAAAAGCTCAACAGCCTCCCGGCGGGGTCGCTGCCTGCGGGAGTCCAGCCCGCGCTCGGACCGGATGCGACCGCTCTGGGGCAGATCTTCTGGTACACGCTGGAAGGAAGGGATTCGGAAGGGAGACCCACAGGAGGCTGGGAACTCCATGAACTTCGGAGTTTGCAGGACTGGTATGTCCGCTACGGGCTGCTTTCCGCCGAGGGCGTGAGCGAGGTGGCCTCGGTGGGCGGCTTCGTGCGGGAATACCAGGTCGATGTGGACCCCAATGCGCTGCGCACCTTCAGGGTGGGGATCGACCAGGTCGCCCGGGCGGTCCAGATGTCCAACCTGGATGTGGGGGCACGCACCATTGAAATGAACCGCGTGGAATACCTCATACGCGGCATCGGGTTTCTCAAGAGTGTGGAGGATCTCGAGGAGAGCGTGATCGTGTCCCGGGACAATGTTCCGGTGCGCATCAGGGATGTTGCCCATGTGACCCTCGGCCCGGCCCTTCGCACCGGGGTTCTGGACAAGGAGGGAGCCGAAGTGGTGGGCGGCGTGGTGGTCGTTCGCTACGGAGAGAACCCTCTCGCCACCATCCAGAATGTGAAGGACAAAATTGAGGAGATCGCCCCCGGGCTTCCGCGGAAGACGCTCCCCGACGGGACCGTGAGCCAGGTCACCATCGTGCCCTTCTACGACAGGACGGAACTCATCCACGAGACATTGGGAACGCTCTATTCGGCGCTTTCCGCCCAGATCCTGGTGACCATCGTGGTGGTCCTGGTCATTGTGGCCCATCTTCGCAGCGCGATTCTGATCTCCGGCCTGCTGCCCCTGGCGGTGCTCATGACCTTCATCGCCATGAAACTCTTCGGCGTGGATGCCAACATCGTCGCCCTCTCGGGCATCGCCATCGCCATCGGCACCATGGTGGACATGGGCATCATCATCTGTGAAAACATCCTGAAACACCTGGATGAGGCGGAACCGGGGGCCAGGCGGATCGACGTCGTGTATCGCGCTGCGCGGGAAGTGGGAAGTGCAGTGCTCACGGCCGTCGCCACCACGGTGGTGAGCTTCCTGCCTGTGTTCACCATGATCGAAGCCGAGGGAAAGCTTTTCAAGCCCCTGGCTTTCACCAAAACCTTTGCCCTCATTGCTTCCGTGATCGTGGCCCTCACCGTGATCCCGGCTCTGGCCCATCTGCTGTTCAGCACCAAAGACCGGCGTCGTCGTTTCAGCCCCTTTATACGCTGGTTCTCCTGCCTGGCGCTGATGGGGTTCGGCGTCTATCTGGCCTTCAAGGTGGCCTTCTGGCTTGGAGCCGTCGTGATGGCCGTCGGTGCCTATCATCTGGCGGAAAAATGGATTCCGGAACCTGTCCGGGTGTGGGTTTCACGGGCGTCGATCTGGGTCCTGGTCCTGGCCGTGGCGCTCCTGTTGACACAACACTGGCTGCCACTCGGCCCCCAGGTGGGCAGCGTGAGAAACTTTGTTTTTGTGGCACTGATCATTGGAAGCCTGCTCACGCTTTTTTATGTGTATCAGCGCACCTATGGTCCGATTCTCCACTGGTGCCTCCGCCACAAGCTCCTGTTTCTCTCGGTTCCCTTTTTCGTGACCTTCCTGGGGGCGATGATCTGGCTGGGTTTTGAAACGTTTTTCGGATGGCTGCCTCAGACCCTTCGGCAGACGCGGCCGCTGGTCTCCCTGGCCCACACCTTTCCCGGTCCGGGAAGGGAATTCATGCCGCCTCTCGATGAAGGGTCCTACTTTTACATGCCGACCGTCATGCCCCACGCTTCCATCGGGGAAGCCCATGACATCCTCCGAAAGCAGGACATGGCCATCCAGGGCATTCCGGAAGTCGAATCGGTGGTGGGGAAACTGGGGCGAGTGGAATCTCCCCTCGATCCTGCTCCCATCTCCATGTTCGAGACCGTGATCAATTACCGGACCGAGTACCTGGCGGATCGAAGCGGTAAAAGGCTGAGGTTTCGTCACGATCCCGGGGATACGGATCTTTTTCGAGACGAGCGGGGGGTTCCCATCCCGGCGCTGGACGGACTGCCCTACGTGGTTCAGGGGCGTTTCGAACGGGATGAGGAGGGCCGCCTGATTCCCGATGCCCGGGGCATTCCCTTCCGCCTCTGGCGCCCGCCTCTGGACCCGGGTCTCAACCCCGATCGCGAACCGTTTCCCGGCATTCGGAGGCCTGACGACATCTGGGAACAGATCGTCACGGCGGCCCAGGTGCCGGGCGCCACTTCAGCTCCACGGCTGCAGCCCATCGCCGCGCGGATCGTGATGCTCCAGAGCGGCATGCGGGCACCCATGGGCGTCAAAGTGAAGGGGCCGGATCTGGAAACCATCGAACGGGTGGGCTTTCAGATCGAACAGTACCTGAAGGAGATCCCCTCCGTGGAACCTGCCACGGTTCTTGCCGACCGCATTGTGGGGAAACCCTATCTTGAAATCGACATCGACCGGAGGGCCATCGCCCGCTACGGCATGCAGGTGCAGCAGGTCCAGGATGTGATTGAAACGGCCATCGGAGGCCGGCAGCTCACGACCACGGTGGAAGGGCGTGAGCGATACCCTGTGCGGGTGAGATACCTGCGGGAGCTTCGGGATGATCCTGAATCCCTGGGGCAGATCCTTGTCCCGGGACCCGACGAGAACATCCAGATCCCTCTGGTGCAGCTGGCGGACATCCGCTATGTGCGGGGACCCCAGATGATCCGGGCAGAGGACACCTTCCTGGTCGGCTACGTCATTTTCGATAAGAAACCGGGGCATGCGGAAGTGGATGTGGTTGAGCAGGCCCAGGCGTTCCTGCGCCAAAAACTGGAAAGCGGGGAGTGGGAACTTCCGGCGGGGGTGAGCTATGCTTTCGCGGGCAGCTACGAAAACCAGATCCGCGCTCAGAAGACCCTGTCCATCGTTTTGCCCCTCGCACTCTTTATCATCTTCATGATCCTCTACCTGCATTTTCACGCAACGCTGACGACGCTCATGGTGTTTTCCGGCATCCTGGTGGCCTGGTCCGGCGGGTTCATCATGATCTGGCTTTACGGGCAGCCCTGGTTCCTCAATTTTTCCTTGTTCGGCGTCTCCATGAGGGAACTCTTCCAGGTACACCCCATCAATTTGAGTGTGGCCATCTGGGTGGGATTTCTGGCCCTTTTCGGTATCGCCACCGATGACGGGGTGCTCATGGCCACCTACCTGGACGAAAGCTTCGGGAAGCACCGGCCGGAGACCGTCGAAGAGGTGAGGGAGGCGGTGCTGGCGGGGGCGCTTCGTCGCATCCGACCGGCCCTCATGACGTCTGCCACGACGATTCTGGCCCTCATTCCCGTGCTGACCTCGACGGGCCGC
This sequence comes from uncultured Syntrophobacteraceae bacterium, assembly GCA_964654275.1. GTDB lineage: Bacteria > Desulfobacterota > Syntrophobacteria > Syntrophobacterales > Syntrophobacteraceae > SLCH01. The sequence goes on along the minus strand of CAZZHS010000016.1, from coordinate 13,431 downwards.
GGGTCGGACATCATGGTGCCCATGGCCATTCCATCATTTGGCGGCATGGTGATTGCGAGCCTCACCGTCCTGGTGGTGCCCGTTTTGTATTGTGCCTGGGAGGAGAAAAAACTCAAATCTGTGAGCGCACCTCCTTTGCGGGCGAGTTGATGTGTGCAATGGCGGGACGGCCGGTCTGCAGCGCGACCAGATTGATTTTGACAGGCCCTGGAGGCTCTGGTACTCAAGAAATTTAAGCAAATGCGATGTGACAGGCCCCACCGGTTCCTTTTGACGACCCACAGATTCCAACAGGACGTTGCTCATGGCCCATGCCCGGATGCCTCTGGAAACCTCGCGGAGGTTCCTTCTGATTCTGGTGCTGCTGCTGGTCCTCGCCGAACTGATTGCGTTTGGTGTGGCCTGGAAGAGCTCGGGGAAAAAATCCTGGCTTCAGGTTCAGGACAGCGACGGCACGGTGATTTATGAAACCCGTGGAGACACCCTGACGCGCTTTGACCGTTACTATTTTGAACAAAATTTTGGGCCTCTGAATCAATATCACACCCGTCTCGTCACACGAGAAGTTCCCTTCCCCCTGACCGGGTGGCTTTTCGCGGCAATCGGCGTCCCCGTGGGGCTTGTTCTTTTCATGGTTTTTGTGGTGAAGGTGTGGTGGTCCCTGTTTCCGGGAGAGAAGGGCGAACACGCCGAGGAAGAAGAATCTTTCGCACAGAGCCTGTCCTCCCTGGACCGTCCGGGTGTTTTGGTGGTGGGGGGACTGGTCTTTGCTTTCTTTCTGGCCCTCTGGGTCCTGCCGGTACTCATTTCCAGGACGGCGTCGTCCATGCTGGAACTGATCTGGCGTTTTCGCTGGGTTTTTGCCGTCGTCTTTGCAGGCTTTCTGAGCCTCTGTTTCTGGTTTCTCTACCTGCGCTACCGTCTGGCGCGCCAGGCCATGGAGACGCGGGCGGACCTGGAACGTCTGCGGCTGACCCTTGGAATTCCGGAGGAGAAGCTCCTGGAGGTGGAACGTCGGACCTTGCTCTCCGCGGCTGGAGTGGGTGAGGAGCGGCAAGGCGCGGGTGAAAACGATGAGATGGGCCCCGGTGAGGCTCCTGCCCCTGATCGGTCCAAGGGATAGCGTGAGTCGGTGGAGGGGAATGGAGCCGGGCGGAAGGTCCGCAGCACAGTATGATTGGGCCTGAAGTTCCGCTGAGACCCGGATCTGGAAAGAGTGTCGCTGTGCGTTGAGATCTTGAAGTGGAGGATGCGACCGGGGCGTCTGCGTGGGGTGAAAAGAGTGCTTGACGGAGGGGGTGAAGTCATGTATTCGGATTAAAATTATCCGATTTGTCCTTTTTTGAGGTGGCCATGAGATTGACCCGTGCCGGAGACTACGCTGTTCGCTGCGTCCTCTGCCTTTCCCTCCAGGAGAAAGGTGTGGTGGCCAGGCGCAGAGACATTGCCCGGACCATGGAGATTCCCGACCAGTTCCTGACCAAAATTGCCAAGCAACTGGCCCACGCGGGGATCCTGGAAATCGTCCAGGGCGCTCAGGGTGGGTACCGGCTGATCAAGCCCCCCGAGGACCTGACCCTCCTGGAGGTGGTCGAGGCCGTCATCGGGGAAATTGCCCTCAACGACTGCTTGATGAACGCGGAAAGCTGCAACCGCAGTTCATCCTGTGCGGTGCATCTTGTGTGGGAGAAAGCTCGAAATCAATTGCGGGAGACATTGCGTGGGGTACGATTTGCCGATCTCATGGCTGAGGACACCTGTGCCGCAAGCGTGATCCAGGCAACTGAAGACCCTCCGGTTTCAAAAGCTCAGATTCGGAAACCCTGACAGTCCATCCATCACAAAAGGAGAAAGAATATGGATGCCTTGTTGCTCTCGAGACTTCAGTTCGCCGCAGCCACCATGTTTCACTTTCTCTTCGTCCCCTTGACGCTGGGCCTCTCCATCCTGGTGGCCTGGATGGAAACCCGGTACGTCAAAACCGGGGACGAAACCTACCTCAAAATGACCAAGTTCTGGGGCAAGATCTTCCTCATCAACTTTGCCGTCGGTGTCGTCACCGGCATCACGCTGGAATTTCAGTTCGGGACCAACTGGTCCCGCTATTCTGCCTATGTGGGGGATATCTTCGGATCGATTCTCGCCATCGAGGCCACTCTCGCGTTTTTTCTGGAATCGACGTTCATCGGCATCTGGATCTTCGGCTGGAAGAAACTTTCCAAAAAGGCGCACGCCGCTGTGATGTGGCTGGTGGCCATCGGGTCCAACTTTTCCGCGGTCTGGATTCTCATTGCCAATGCCTGGATGCAGAGCCCCGTGGGTTTCACGATTCGCGATGGCCGGGCGGAGCTCACAGATTTTCTCGCCGTCATCACACAGAAATTTGCCGTCGTGAAATTCATCCATACGGTCAGTGCCGCTTACGTGCTGGCCGCTTTTTTTGTGATGGGTGTGAGCGCCTACCACCTGCTGAAGCGCCAAAACGTGGACTTTTTCAAGCGTTCCTTCCGAATGGCGTTGCCTTTCGGACTGGCTTTTTCCCTCATCGTGTTCATCCTGGGAGATCTCAACGGCGTGGTCGTGGCGGAAAAACAGCCCACCAAACTGGCGGCCATGGAATCGCTCTGGGAAACACAGACCCGCGCCCCTGTGTACCTCTTTGCCTGGCCCGATGAGAAAAACGAGCGCAACGCCATCGAGTTCGGGGCCATACCCGGTGCCCTCAGCTTCCTGACCCGCCACGACATCAATGCGGAAATTCAAGGGCTCAGGGATTTTCCCCCTGAAGATCGGCCTCCCGTGCTCCTGACCAGCTTTGCCTTCAAGGGCATGGTGGGACTGGGGTGCCTGTTCATCCTCCTGACCCTGGTCGGCTGGTACAAAAGAAACAAGCTTCTGGAAAGCCCTGGATATCTGAAACTCATGCTCTACTCGATACCGCTGCCGTATCTGGCCATTCAGCTGGGATGGCTGCTGACGGAAGTCGGCCGGCAGCCCTGGATCGTCTACGGGCTTCTGAGAACGTCGAGCGGTGTGTCTCCCATTGCCGCATCCCAGGTGGCCGTGTCCCTGGTGGGCTTCCTGGTGGTCTATGGACTCCTGGGTTTGGCCGGTTTTTCTCTCATCGCCAGGCACGCCCGCAAGGGCCCCGAGTTCGATGATGCGGAACCCCGGGTTCAACCTGGTGCCGCTTTGGAAACTCCCTCCGCATGAGCCATCGGAATCACGCGTGACCCAATCCATGAAAAGGAGTGCACTATGGACCTTCAAACCATCTGGTTTTTCCTCTGGGGCCTTCTTTGGGCGATCTTTTTCATCACCGACGGATTCGATCTGGGCATCGGCACCCTGTACCCCTTTCTGGGCAGGAACGAAGAGGACAAGCGGGTGATGATCAATGCCATGGGGCCGTTGTGGGACGGCAACCAGGTTTGGCTGATCACCGCAGGCGGAGTGACCTTCGCCGCGTTTCCCACCCTCTACGCCGTGATGTTCTCGTCATTGTACTCTGCACTCATGCTCATCTTGTTTGCGCTCATCATCCGCGGGGTTTCCTTTGAATTTCGCGGCAAAATCGATAACCCGCGCTGGAAAAAGGTCTGGGACGTGTGCATTTTCGTCGGCAGCTTTCTTCCGGCGCTGCTTTTCGGAGTCGCGTTCGCCAACATCTTCCAGGGCATCCCCATCGACCAGGACGGCATTTACCACGGCACCCTCTTCACTCTGCTGAACCCGTATGGACTTTTGGGCGGTGTGCTGTTCCTGCTGCTGTTTCTCCATCACGGGGCTCTGTGGCTTTCGATCAAAACGGAGGGGGAGCTGCACGACAAAGCGACCCGCATCTCCCGGCTGACGTGGCCGGTGCTCCTGGCTGTTGCGGTGGTCTTCCTGGTGGCCACGAGGTTTGCCACGGATCTCTACAACAACTACCTGGCCAATCCCCTGCTGTTCCTCGTGGTGCTGGCCACCGTGGCGGGACTGCTCGGGAGTCGGTTCTTTCTTGCCCGGGGAGCGCTTTTCAAAGCGTGGTTCTCCTCGGCGTTGACCATCGTGGGCGCGACGTTCTTCGGCATCATCGGTCTTTTCCCGAACATGCTGCCCTCGAGCATCGATCCTCAGGGGACCCTGACGGCGTTCAACGCCTCTTCAAGCCCGCTGACGCTGAAGATCATGCTCGTGGTCGTGGTCCTGTTCATTCCCGTGGTGCTCGCGTACCAGGTTTGGGCCTACAACCTTTTCAAAACCAAGGTGTCGCCGCACGATCTGACATACTGACGGTTTTTCGCCCGTGATGGGTGCCCCTCAGTCCCGTGCCGCACACCAGAGCACGCGATCGGTGTTTCAATTCTTTCCTTGGGGGTGTTTTTGGGGAGATCCAAACCGTTACACCCCCCTGGCCCCCTCAAGGGGGGAATCACCTTGGGTGACGGCTGTTGGAGTTCGAGCACATTGCCCCAACAATCTTTGCCGCGTGATGGATGTAAATTTTTCCTTGGGTGACGGCTGTTGGAGTTCGAGCACATTGCCCCAACAATCTTTGCCGCGTGATGGATGTAAATTTTTCCTTGGGTGACGGCTGTTGGAGTTCGAGCACATTGACGCGCACTGAGCGATTGTCGTTTCACGGCCCACTGCAATCCTTGGGTCTCAAAGCCAAATTACCTGAAGCGCTCCGGAATTTGAATGCCACATTAAAGGCCGGCAATTCCATTGCACCAGCTCCTGGTCATTCGCAGGTGAGTTCTTGGATTGGCTTCAAAATTGGAACTTAATAGGGTGAGCCTTTTGCAAAGCTCCGTTCTGCCCTTCGATGCCCTTCGCTACCTCGCGGCAGGCCTCAAGGCGAACGATCATGATTGACTGTACGGGGCTGGTTCTCCGTTCGTGGTGAGCGAAATAAGCCCCGCCTTGGCGTGGCAAGCTGTCCGACAAGAAACAGTGATTCTAAATAGATTTTGGAGGACCACAAACCGACAAAAACTACGTTCGCCCTGAGCGAAGTAAGCCCCGCTTTAGCGCGGCAAGGTGACCGACAAGAAACAGTCGTTTCTTACAAGATTCTGGAGAACCACAAACCGACAAAACTACGTTCGCCCTGAGGTATCGAAGGGCGGCAAGGAGTGCAAAAAGACAGCTGTTTCTTGAGAGGTCTCGAACCATGAACGGAAATATTTTTGCAAGAGACTCGGGTGTCAGCTGGAAGAGGTGCCGCGCTCGGCAGCTTGCCGGAACGCCGTTCGAACCTGGAGCACCGGGAGGAACGGCGTTTTTGTTGGGTGGTGTGAGTTTTGGTGTGACCCTCGGGTGGGCAACCGGACAGACGGACGTCACCGGGTGAGCTCCACGCCGACCAAAGGCTCCAGGCGGGCCAGTGCCTTGTAGAAATCCGTCAGGGATTCGTAATATTTGAGCTGATATTCCAGCAGCGTCAACTCGGTGTCCACCAGCGTGAGAAAATCCACCCGGCCGGTTTGATAGGAGGCCAGGGCGGATTCGAGCGCAAGACTTGCCTGGGGAATGACGGTCCCTTTGTAGAGCCTGAGGAGTTCCTCGGAGGTTTTCGCGGCCGTGTGTGCGTCCTTCACGCTGTAATGAAGCGAGGAGGCCACACTCTCCCGGCGGTGTCGGGCGCCCGAGAGTTCCTGCCGGGCACTTTCCAGCAGTGGGCGCTGTTTGCGCCAGAAATAGATCGGCACCGTGGTGCTGACCATCAGGCCATACATCTCGCGCATGTCTTTTCGGTCGGTGACACTCACGCTGACGGCAAAATCCGGATAATACTCGCGCTGAGCCAGATCCACGCTCTGCTGGTTCCGTTCGACCTCCTGTTCCTGCATTTTCAGAACCGGAGCGTTCTTCAACGCGAGCTCAGTGAGTTCTTCCAGGGAGTAGGGCAGCTGGGAGCTTTCCGGAATCACGGGGATTCCCAGTGGGGTTTCCGGGGGACGGTTGCGCAAATTGTTGAGAAGCGCCCGTGTCACGATGCGTCGTTGTTCCAGAACGGCTTTTCGGTCCTCGAGCCTGGAGATTTCGACGTGGGCTTTGAGCAGGTCCTGTTGGGAGGTTTCACCGACCTCGTACCTGGACTGAGCCACTCGCGCCAGGTCTTCCAGGAGGCCGCGGTTCTCCTCGAGGACCTCGAGGGATTTGTGGACCAGGAAGTGATCGTAATAGGCCTGTTTCGCTTCGGACACCAGACGGCTGCGTTCCCACTCGTAGTTCCAGCGCTGTGCCTCGGCTTCAGACGAGGCGATCTTTCCTTTGAGCCCGAGTTTTCCCGGGAAAGGCAACTCCTGCATCAGTCTGTACGTCCTTCCCGAGGAGGGGTCTCCGGCCTGCAGCTCGAAGGGGAAGGGGTCGCCCATGGTTTCGAAGGAGAAGATGGGATCGGGAAGGGTTTCCTCGGCTTTCACCCGGTTTCTGAGGGCGTCCGCTGCATGCCGGGTGGCGAGAAGGCCCGGGTTCGCCGAGAGGGTCTCCTGAATCAGATTATCGAGGCTTTCTTCGACCGCAGGTTCACCTGAAGCCGGGGAGGTTCGGCTGCTTTCGTCGTTTTGAGACGACTTGGAGCTTCCGCTCCAGGCCAGGCCGGGCAAACAGAAGGCCACTGCAATTGAGAGGATTCCGAGGGTCCTTTTCCAGCCCATGAATGACTTCCTCCTGCATGTTCTTCATAGACACAAAACGGCCCTGCCAGGCCCAATGCCGGGGGGACCGGGTTCCATTTCTTCCGAAGCTTCCAAATGCCGAGGCGTCGATTCCAGTGTGCCCGGGCTGAAACGATTTTCTCCCGGAAAGCCAGGTTCATGAACCGCGCGGCAGCCATCCAACCCATGTCCGTTTCGACCGAACCGGTTCGGTTCATGAAAGCGGGCCGGTCTTTTTGCCTCAGAGGATCACAGCCGTCGCGAAGCCTCAAGCGATCAACGTTTCCCCCACCTGGAAGGCCTGGGAAAACTGTTGCAACCCGTGGCGGCCGCCGTTGACCAGGCGCCGCGCCGTGACCAGGCTGCCGTCCAGCAGAGCTTCCTTGATGGCCATCTCCTTGTCTTTGAGGAATTTTGCGAGCAGCCTGGCCGCCGTTTCCGGTTCATTGGCCCGATCCGGATTTTCCAGCAGCTGATTGCCCAACCCGACAGCCTGACCATATTTCTCGTAATTGAAGCGACCGGTCAACTGGATGAATCCCCGGCCCTTAAAGCGCTCGCCGTCGGGACGCCCACGATTTCCCAGGTCTTTGCGATTGTCGTAGAGGTCGAAGGGATGCCCGCCGGGGGAGGTGTTGAACCGGGAGATGAACTCGTCAATGGGTTCAAATCCTGCCGTCTCGGCCCGGATGGTCGACAGGGCCATGAGGATCATGTCCTTGTCCAGGAGGTCTTCCTCCTCCAGGGCTTTGAGCACGTGGGGGAGGTATTTCTTGATGTTTTTCAGAGGCGCGTCGGGAAACATTTTCGAAACCATTTCCACGGTCACCTCGTCCCGCGCACCGGCAAAAGGCTGATCGACATCACTTTCCGGAGCCAGCTCAAGGGCCTCCCAGGTTTTTGGTCCTGCGATGCCGTCCGCCTGGAGACCCCGGCTTTCCTGAAACGCGGTGAGGGCCGCCTCGGTTTTTGGACCGAAGATTCCGTCCGCAGCCCCGGGGTCAAAACCCAGTGCCGTGAGTCTCTGCTGCAGTTTACGAACACGATCGCCGGTGGCGCCCACCCGCAAAAGGGGAATGGGGTTGCGTTCTCCGATGCTCTGAGCCAGTTCCAGCGCTGCAAGGGTTTTCACACCCACGATCCCGTCGGCCAGGAGCCCTTCGCTATTTTGAAAAGCCATGACCGCAGCTTCCACCGCCGGTCCGAAGATGCCGTCCAGATTGCCGGGATCGAAGCCCTTTTCCTTGAGCCTCTTTTGCAGTTCGGTCACCTCGATTCCCTGCGATCCCCGCTTGAGGAGACGAGTGATGCCCGTTGTGTTCAAAGGGGGCCGCTCATCCCCGGTTCCGGGAATGGGGGGAGCCAGGGGCGGACCGGTCCATGAAAAGATGGCAGCCTGCAGGTTCTCGGCCCACGAGGAGTCGCCTTCCGGGGGATAGTGCCCGTTGCGGAGCGCCGTCAGCTCCAATTGGACCATTTCCAGGTGGGGCTGTTCCCAGCTCAGCGGTTTCAGCCCCAGTTCCCTGCCCATAGCGTGGAGGCGCTCCCACCATTTCCGCTTCGCTCCACCGTCATCCCAGCTCCATTGGCCGTTTTCGAAGAGAACAAAGTCTGCGGCAACGCCGTACTGGTGGAAGGAGGACCAGGGTCCGGCGTTGGTCACGATATTCCCCGGTCGGCTGCGGCCCTGGGCGTAGAGATACTGCTGCCTGGAGGGCGAGCGGAAGCCCTCGAACAGACGAAAGGGAAGGTTTTCTGCTTCCAGCCTTTCCAGGAGCTGCTTGACCCTGGCGCGAAAGACCGGATGGAGGTGATCCAGGTTGCTGTCTCTGTTTGTGGACATGGCGTGTCTCCTTTCTGTCAGGAACATAAGCAGATCCCAGAGGGTTCACCATGTCCCCCGCCCATGAAAACCGTATTCGCTCCAAAGTAATTTTGAAGACATCTCGATGGGGGGGCACGCATGGGGCACGGTGCAGGACGAGACCCCCCGGCATTTTTCGGGAACGTTCGCCTCATTAGAGTGATTTCCTGGGACTTGAATCGGCCGTTGTGCGAGTCTCTTTCCAGTCGCGTGGAGGCTTCACACAACTCCCAGGGCGGGGATTGCCACCGTTTTGATCGCGGTGATCAGGACCCTGACAAAAATTTCCCTGCCCTTTTTATTGAGCCTGAGGCGTCTTTTGGTGATCTCCCCCTGGAGCGTCGCCGCAAGGAAGGCAAGGTTCTTTTCATGTTCCTGCGGGGTTGGGGACGTGACCGCCAGAAATTTTTCCCGGGCAATGTCTTCGGCCAGCTGTTCCAAAAAATTGCGATCCTCCTCCTCCCACAGGTCTCGCACCTGATCGGTCAGCAACAGGAGGATTTCGCTTCTGAGCTTCCCATAATCGCCCATGTCATTTCTCCTTGGCTGCGTCGACCAGCTCCTGGAACCTGTCCGCTGTCTGGATGCGAATCCGCCGTGTGTCCTCGCTCAGCGCGGGGTCCTTTTCCACATACTCCTTGTAATCGGGCAGAATCACCCGGGTGTATCCGTCCACCGATCGAACGAACTCCTGGTTGACGGCACAGCCCGCTGCCGGAAGCAGCAGCCCAAGGGTCAGAATCAAAACCATGCCTCTCACAATCCACCTCCCGGTTGAATGTCTCGATCAGGACGATTCCAATCGGGCAACTCCATGAGCAAGGTTGCCCGAACGGTACCGATGCCCTCCTGATTTATGAATGACGTGGTGTCCTCGATCGCTGCCGAAGTCCCACGATCTTTAAAGAAGCTTCTTTTGAGGAAATCCGTCAAGATTCAAGTGGCCCACCGAGCGGCGTAGTTTTTCGGCGTTCAGTTTTCCGGAAAGGATAGACCGTTGAAAGTCGGGCGAATGTGTTCGAGGAGGTTAAAGCCGCGATTGATGAGGCAGATGTGGCCGTAGCCCTTGAGCACGGTCACTTGAGCATGGGGCATGCGTGAGGCCATGAACCGGGCTTCCTGAACCGAGAGAATCAACCGATCCTGATCGCCTGCCAGAAACAGCGTGGGGGTCTGAATTTCCTGCAGTCGATCCCGCACATCGAAGGTTCTCAGGATCTGCAAACGTCGGATATAGCCCTTCTTGCCCACGAACAGCATCCTTCGATGAAATTCGCTCAAGTCATGAGGCGTTGCATGCGGGCTGTGCAGGCGGGATTCGGTCCAGCGTCGCAGTGTGGGCATGGCTTGCCAGGGAACCGCTTTGAGGAGCTTCGGAGCCATGAACAGCTGAAGACGCTGTCGGATGAAGGGGAAGGAATTGATGATGACCAGGCCGTGGAGCAGTTGAGGGTGGGCAAGAGAGAAGCTCAGGCTGAGTGCGCCGCCGAAAGACTCTCCGCACAGCAGGACTCGGGAGTGTGGACTGTGCTTCAATACGTCCTCGATCAGCAGCCGAAGGTCGTTCACCAGTGATTGCATGGTGCAGCGGGCATCGTTGGGCAGCGGAAAGGGAATGACTTGAAACTGTCGGGAAAGGATGGGCATCTGGCGGTAAAGCATGAGGGCAGTGCCGTCGATTCCCGGGACGAAGACCAGGATGGGGCGGGGATCCGGATCAAGGGAATTGAAAGGTGAAGCGATCATGCAACGCTCATTTCAAGGTTTGATCTCTTCGTGCAAAGGTTCACGAGGACCTTCTTTCTCAAAGAGCCGGACCGGGATGCCCGCATAGGAGCAATTGGCCTCGAGTCTGGAGAACTTGGGAACGAAACTGAGGGCACCGATCTGGCATCCCGATGCCGCCTCGACACCGATGCTCACAATGGCCGAAACGCCCACGGTCACCCGGTCGCCCAGGCGCACCGGGGCTGTCTTGAGGACTCCCCGCTCCACCGTGTGGCCGGAGAGATGCACTTCGCTTCCGATGACCACGTCATCGCCGAATTCCAGAAGGTTGTGGTCGGTGACCCAGAGGCTGTTGACGAAGACCCGCCGTCCCATGCGCGCCCCGTTGAGCCTCATGTAGAATGTCCAGAGGGGGGAGGCTTTGAAAACCAGGCCGGCAAAGATGCGCACCAGATGGATGGAAATGCTGTAGCGGACCCAGTCCAGCAGGGGCCAGTCGGGCTCGGAAAGTCTCATTTCCGCATTGGGATGAGCCCGCCATCCCGTGATGCGCGTGGAGAGGGCCGAAAAAACCATGAGCGCAAAGGCAAAGAGCAGATAGGCCGGAATAAAGGCCATGCTCACGAGAATGGTATCCATCCATTGATGTGGAAGTTTCCATTGGGTGTGCCAGTCCCAGAGCCATGCGGCAGGGAGGACGGCAAACCCGAAGACGAGGCTTTCCACCACAAATGCCGAAAAGAGTGCCCACACGATGCGGCACCACACTCGAAAACTCCAGCCTTTGAACTGTTTGCCTTCCATGACCCCTGCCTCTCCCTTCAAGGTGATGGATCATAGGGATCGTTCCGCTAGATCAAAACACTCTGCAACGGTCTCCTTGGGGACCGGGGCATGTCGCTGCCGTATCCGATTCGCAGCAGCAGAAGGGGCTGTGCCTCTTCCATGCGCAGATATTCCTGAAGCTTTCTGCGAACATCCAGGACTTCGCACGGCATGTTCATGTGAGCCTGCTTGATGTTCAGGGAGGTGGCCGTGAGGGCCACACGTTCAAAGCTGCGACCGAGATCGACCCAATGGTGCCTGTCATTTCTTGCCGCGGAAAAAAGCATCAGCTCGGAGGAGCTTCGGATCAGCTTTTCCACGCGTCTGGCCTCGCTTTCCGGGGTGGCGAGGAGCTTGAAAAGCCGCTTCCCAAGCCAGCGCGGCAAAGCAGGGAATCCCATGGCCCTGGCCGCAAGACCGTCTCCCCGCGCTTTCACCTCGCGTTTGCTGAAGCGAATCCACGCCAGGAGCTCTTCCACAAAAGCGGGGTCTGAAAATTGCCGACGGCCCGCTTCCTTGACGAACTCGAGGAGCTTCAAAATCTCCCGAGGCTCTGTGAAAATCCGGAAGAGAACACCCTCCCGGCGGCTTGCGACTTCGAGTTTTCGCAGGTCTGCCGCAGGGATGCCGTGCTCCGTGAACGAGGAGCGCGTGGACTGTCGCCGAGGAATTGCGTTGAAAAGCTCTGTCTCTCCCGGGGAGCCGCCCGGACTCAGGTAGACCACCAGGCACTCCTGAGGTTCATGGGAGGGGAAGGTCTCCACTTCCGCACGAAAGCCTTTGTGCGCTGCGGCCACCAGGAGGTTTTCGAGGGCACATCCCAAACTGATGTAGAGTGCGTGGTCGTCCGGGTCGACAACGGGAAGGCGCCGGGCGAAGTCGGGAAAGATGCGGATCTCGTTGCCCCGGATGCCGAACTTCCAGGGTTGGGTGTTGTGGCCCGAGGGAGCCAGGGTGGCAAAATGGATCAGTTCGAGCAGTTGATCTCTCGGGAGCGTTTGTTTGGCGGCAAAGGGCATGTGTCACCTCCTGGAACACAACACCGAATTATGGGGCTGAAATCAGGATTCCAGGGGGCACCCCAGGGCGGCACAGGCCGCCATGGAGCCCAGGCAATTTTCCACCTGTTCGAAACCCCGGCTCTTGAGGACCGATGCAGCGATGATGGCTCTTTGGCCACTGCCGCAGAACGTGGTGACGGGTCGGTCGCGAGGGATCTTCCCGACGTTTTGAGCGAGGTCTCCCACATAGATGTGAAGGGATCCCGGCAGGTGAGCGTACTTGTACTCGTTGATGCTCCGGACATCCAGCAGCGTGAATTTCTCCTTTCCGGTGATCCGCCGAACGACCTCATCCACATGAACCGTCGGGATGTTGTCGTAGCGGCGTCCTTTAGTTTCCCACTCCATCATTCCGTTGAAGAGGTAGGCCGAGACCTTATCGTAACCGATCCGGGCAAGGTAGATGACAGCTTTCTCCACCTGGCCCTGATGTTCCACGACCAGGCCGATTTTCTGCCGGGGATCGAGGAAGTACCCGGCGAAAACGGGCACCATTTCCAAAGGAATGGCCAGACTCCCGGGCACGTAAGCCCCGGCAAATGCCTCGGCACTCCTCACGTCGAGGACGGACATCCCTCCCTCCATGGCCTCTGCAAACTGTGAGGCGTTGTGAGGGGGGGGTGTTCGCAGACATTGGAGGGGTGGAGGTCCCTCCAAATTGTAAACTTCCATCAATTGGAAGTAGGGAGGGCGGTAATGGCGCTCCTGCACCTTGTGCCGGATGAAATCCCGGCGATCGGTCAATTGCAGGATGCGACTGTGCCGCCGCTCATAGCCGAGGGTGGAAAACTCCCGGGCGGCAATCCCTGCACCACAAATGGAACCCGCTCCATGGCTGGGGTAAAGGTGAACGTGGTCGCCGAGCGGGAGCAACTTTTTGAAGATGCTGTCATGAAGCAGGCCCGAGGTTTCCTCTTCCTTTCCCGGGAAAAAATCCGTGCGACCCACGTCTCCAATGAAGAGGGCATCGCCCGTGAAGACGCCAACGGGTTCCTCGCTGAAAGAGGTGTCGGCAAAGGAGATGGAGATGCTCTCGTAAGTGTGACCCGGCGTTTCCAGAACCTTGAGCAGGAGCGTTCCAATTTTGAAGGAGTCTCCCTCCGAGACGGTTTGGCCGTAATGGAAGGGAAGCCCTTTGCCGTGAAGGATGGTCGCCCCGGTATACTCGGCCAGTTCCACAGAGCCAATGACATAATCCTCGTTACGGTGTGTCTCGAAAATATAGGTGATTCGCGCGCCGTTCCTTTCAGCAATGTCCATGTAGATGCGACAGTCTCTTCGCGGATCGATGACGGCGGCCTGTCCC
>CAZZHS010000015.1:0-70320 GCA_964654275.1 uncultured Syntrophobacteraceae bacterium | reverse complement strand
CCAGGCACAGGATGGGTTTGCAAAGGGCCAGGTAGTCAAAAATTTTGGTGCCCATGCCGTTGGCAAGTCCGGCTGAAAGCAGAGCCGCATCCGAGCCGGCGACCAAGCGCAACACCTCCCCATAGGGCAGGTAAGGTTTGAGAGTGACCCGGTCCAGCAGATCGTTTGCCTCCGCAGCGGTCCTCATGGCCTCATGCTCATTGCCGATGTAGAGGAAATGCCAGGTGGGCAAATGTTTCAGCGCCTGCATGAGGGTCTGCGCGGCTTCGGGGGTGTAGACCAGAAATTGTCCTGCCAGCACCAGGGTCTTGCCTGGGGACACACTCAGCGGAGTTACACCACGAAATTCGTCTGGGTCGTAGCCGTTGTGAATGGTCGAAAATTTGTCTTTGAACCGGGGGAAAAGCGCGGCGTATTCATCGCGGAGTGTCGACGTGGCGAAAACGACCGAGGTGGCAAACCGGATGCCGAGGTGCTCTACGATGCGGCACAGATGTTCTCGAATGAAGCCGGTGATCCCAGGCCGTTCCTTTCCATCATATCCGTGATTCATGCTCCAGGAATCACGGAAATCCAGGACGGTCGGGAGATCGAGCAGGCCCGTAAAGAGGCCGGAGAAAAGGAAAGGGTAGAAAGGGCTGCCGCACAGGTAAACCGCACCGATTCGCCTCCGTTGAATCGCGGCATGAAGCACCAACCAGAGTGGAAACAGCAGTTTTGACAGCGCAAGATGTCCTGGGAAACGCGCGTAGGGGAGGCGACGGATTTTGGCGCTCGATACATCCGACGGCATGGAGGGGAGAACACGAAGTCCGTAGCAGCGCGGATCGACGGTGAGTACCTGGACGTTCCAGCCGAACCCGGGCAGGAATTTACAGTGCTTGGTGGTCCTGAATATGCTGACGTTTGCATAGGGAGGAAAATAGTAGGCACCGATCAGAACTGTCCTGGGGCGTTTCATAATAGATCCATCAACACGAGTATTCCTGTCATGCGCATGCGATAGCTAAGAGTCCGTCCTGCAGAACCGGATATCTTTTCAGGAGGATATTTTTATACCATCTGCGCTTCGAACTGTTATCCGTGTATTCAATTGATTTTAACTTAAATCCTGAATTGGTCAGGGTTTTTGCAAGGGTGTAAGGGGTGAACCAATGAAAATGGTCGGTGTTGATGAGTTCTCCATTCCAGGTCAGCCTGTTATTTCGACACAACCCATTCGGTGTCGTGATGACCAGCTGGTCAAACCGGCATGATCTAATGTTTCTCAAGAATCCGACAACATCAGCCACATGCTCGATGACGTCCGCAGCGATCAAGATGTCGTGCTCCCGTCCGGGCAATTCCGAAGGCAGATGGACTTGGTGGAAACCCATCGAGTACATTTTTTTCAGGCCGTGCTCGTTGATATCGACCCCCACTAGACTCCTGGCTGCCTCGTGCAGGAGCTGATGCAGGTATCGCCCTTCTCGGATTTTTGCCTCGATGAGTTCAGGATGATCGCAACAGCCCCAATGGAGGACGGATTTGCCTCGCGCAATCTCCACGAGACGGTCATTGCGGCTGACGATGCGGCCTTGTGGGGGCACGGAGAACAGCCGTCCATTTGAAAATCGATCGCCTCTCAGAAAATCCGTGGTTTCTTTATCGAGCAGCATGACCCTCTTATTCCTCCAGACAGTTTCCGAGCAGGGAGCGTGCAAACGCATGGTGATTCTCCCGGGCATTGAAGAACTTCTCGTAAACCTCACGGGCTCCTTTTCTGTATTGGGACCGCTCCGGTTCCTCGAGTCCCGCAAACCACTCCAGACCTTCGACGATGTGCTCCAGTGATGGATTTGCCGGCAGCAAACGGCCATTTCCAGGGGTGACGATTTCGTTCACTCCACCGACGTTGGTGGCCAAAATGGGCAGACCTACGGAGCTTGCTTCCTGCATGACCATGGGAAGACCCTCGGAGGCGCTGAGGTGCACGAACAGATCACAGGGGTTGTCCCTGTAGAATCTCAGGATCTCCGAGTTTTCAAGTTGTCCCATCAGGATTATCCGGAGATTTTCCGGAGGGGATCTTGTTTCTCGGGCCACTCGACCTTTCTCGTTTCCATCCCCGAGATGAGTCCACTGGATCTTCATCGAGGGGTGCTTCCCGGCAAATGCGAGGATGCCCTGCGCCAGCAGGGGCACGCGTTTCAGCGGCACGAGAAGCGAACAGGACACCAATCTGAAAACCCCGTCATCCGAGGGTCGGCAGGTGTGCCCGGGATCCTCGACACCGAGTCTCGCCACTGCCGTGTGATCCCGCGAGACACCCAGCGTCCCAAGATAGTCCTGACCGGCTTGCGAAACGGTGTAAGTTTTGGCCAGGTGGCGGTACATGCCTGGTGAAAAAGGCTGATACGGGGGATGGTGTCTTTCCAGGTAGAGATCATGCCCATGGACGCGCGTGACCACTTTCCAGCCGGCGCGTCGTCTCGAAGCGTTGAGCAGTCCCAGGGTGACGCCGGTGCGCCAGTAGGTGTAAAAAAGAATTTGTGCTTCGTTGCCAAATCGGCTTTGTGCCCAGTCTCCGGCCACGGTGGCCGTCGCGCTCCATCCCAGTGCGCGTCGCACCCCGGTGATGCCGGCCTGGTTGTGCGCCCGCCATGCTTCGCGACGGAAATTTTCACTGAAAGCGCTGCGACAGGCAGGAACGACGCGATTCTGCCTGAGCCGTTCCGCCAGGCTCAAATCCACTGTGGCCTCGATGGAAGGATCGAGATTTGGCCCTTCCGGGTGGAGGGGAGCGACGACGATGCGATCGAATGTCCGCGCGAGCTCGGGGATTTCTGGCTTCAAGAACATGACCTCACCGTGATCGGCTCTGAACGGGTAATTATTCGACACGAGAACCAACAGGGGTTTATGCGCCACAGGGCCTGGTCTCCGTCATCTTGAGAAACAGGATCAATGCCAGGATAAATCCGGACGTGTATCCTGCGCTCACTCCCACTGCCCCCCCAATCGATCCGAATGCACTGCCCAGCCAGAGCCCGAGGGAGCCGACGCAAAGAGAACAGAGCGAAATCAGGGCATTCGCCTGTGATCGGCCGCTCCCTGCCAACTCCGCAGCCAGGATCTTGACTCCCGCCCAGGCGATGATTCCGGACATCAATCCCAGCAACAACAGAGTCAGTCTATCAAAGTCGGTGCCAAATAGTTTCGAGTCGAAGCATGTGAGGAACCCATAGACTGCAAGAGTTCCTGAAAAGACCAGGATCATATTCACGGCCGTGATTTTGAGTCCCTGACGCCTCACGAGGTTTTTGTCAATTTCTCTCGAGGCGGCCCGCTCCGGAAAAAGAATCGTTGCGATGGCCTGGCCGGGCAACCACAGTTTTTCCATGATTTGCGTGAGGAGGGCGTATTGCCCCAACGTCCTCAGACCGAATAACGCCTCGACAAGTATGTATTGCACACGATAGTTTGCCAGGGAAATCAGGTTGGACGCCCACATGTGGCGACCGTATCTCAAAGCTTCCTTGAGGTTTTGAGAGGAGAAGGATGGTTTGCCCAGCCCGAGCCGCTTTGCGGAAAAAATGTAGAACGGAAAAACCACAGCGGCGGAAAGGGTCTGAATGAACAAAACCTTCTGCCAGCTGCTTTCAGGAGGCAGGAACCACAGCAACCCTGCGAGATACATGAGGGAAAGGGTCAGCTGGCACCCATTGTAGAGGTGATAGCGCCTCAGGCCCAGTAAAAAGGCTTCCAGCGTCATGTTGCTCATTTGCACCACAAGCAGTGTGCCGAGCACGCAGATCGATCCCGCTCCCAGGGAGCGAATTGCGCTGAGGTCCATGAACCAGGCCAATGCGGTCAGTGCAGTCAGGACCAGCAGAGCCCCGGATTGAAGAACAACCGCGGTGCCGAAGAGATGTGCAAGGCTTCCGCTTTGCCGGCAGCGCTCAGCGTAGAAAACGACGATGGACGGAACGGATAAAGAGAAGACCGCCAGGGCCCCTTGGATACTCAGGACAGCAAGCGCATATTTTCCGTAGCCCTCCCCGCCCAGCGAACGCGAAACCAGGGATACCGCCAAGATGCCCAGTCCCGCAACGAGCAACTGGCGCATGAAAGTGGCAGACACATTGCTGCGGAAGCTCACGAGGCCACCGTGAGCAACGGTTTTGGGGGCTGATCCTCCGTCCGCAAGAAGCGGCTTTGATTCATAAAAGGCGCTCATAGAGTCGGACATAGCGATCGAGGATGTCTGATTCTTTAAAAGTGCTCACGGCCAGCTCACGGGCTGAGATCCTCATTTTTTGCCACAAATGTGGATTCGAGGCCAGCGTGCGGATGGCTGCGACGAACTCCGTCACATCATCCAGGGGACAAAGGAAGCCGGTGGATCCATGCCGGACCACCTCGGGCAACGACGAGCCGTCCGTGGTGATCACAGGGAGTCCGCACGACTGGGCTTCAAGAACGACCAGGCTCAATCCTTCCAGTCGCGTCGGAAACAGCAGAGCGTCACATGCGTGGTAGGCCTGCAGCAGTGCAACGGGCCCTGAAAGCCGTCCCAGCGCGGTCATGTTGGGAGGGGGCTTGCGGGAGAGGCGAAATGCCTCGGGCGTGCCGGTGTATCGGAGTTCGAATTCTCCGCCGAGCTGCCGCATGATATCCGGCAGAAGATCTGTACCCTTCCGCCGGCTTGGATTCCCCACGAACAGCAGACGAAACGGGCGATGGGGCTCCCGGCGTACAGCAGGATAAAACCGGGAGGCCTCGATCCCATTGTGGATTGTGACAATATCACGGCGGCCGAACACAACACCCGCAACCCTTGCGGTGTAGTGACTCACAGCCGTCACGGCGTCCGCCCGCCGGAGCGCCTCGGCTTCGCAAGTCTTGATCCAGAAGCGGTGGTAAAGCTTTTGGGGCGAGCTCTTGTAGCGTTCCAGCTCGGGGTCGTGCATGCACCCGTGAATGGTCACCACAACCGGCAGGTCTCGGGGCAGGAAGCGCTGATGCAGCCAGGAATTGGCGTGCACCATGTTGGCCCACGAAGGGGTGCGGGGCGCAGGGACACTCCAGGGCGCGTACTCCGCACGGTGGGGCAGCCAGCCGATTTCGGCGTGAATTCCACGTCGGATCAGAGCGGTCGCAAGTCGCTCGGTGAAAACATCCGTTCCCGTACCGGTGCGTACCGTTGGAAACCAGACTGCGGGTCGGGGTCTCCCGGAGACTTTGCGGTTGCGGCCGGCCTGCGAGGATTCTACGGCCAACGGCGCTCGAATCTCCCGACTGCCGGTTCTGGTGACGATTTGGGCCGACCGGGTGTTCTGACTTGGGGCTCCCTGCTCCATTTGTCCGGCATCCTCCTGCGTTCTCAGACCCTTTTCGGCATTGCCGGGACCGCCGGCTGGGCGAGATCCATGATCAGATCCCTGTAGACCCCGGCGATAGGTTCCCAGTCAAACCTGGCCGCCACGAGCTTTCGCCCTTCTTGAGCCAGGGAGGCGCGCAGGTTTTCGTTTTCCAGAAGTCGACAGATTTGCCCGGCCAGCTGAGTCGCGTCGCCGGGACAAGCCAGCAGTCCGGTGACGCCGTCTTCAAGAATGTCACGAATTGCCGGCAGATCGGAGGCCACCACCGGACAGCCGCAGCCAAGGGCTTCGACGATGACGAGCCCAAATCCTTCCTGATCTCCGTTACCGGCCACAATGGA
This sequence comes from uncultured Syntrophobacteraceae bacterium, assembly GCA_964654275.1. Taxonomy (GTDB): domain Bacteria; phylum Desulfobacterota; class Syntrophobacteria; order Syntrophobacterales; family Syntrophobacteraceae; genus SLCH01. The sequence goes on along the minus strand of CAZZHS010000015.1, from coordinate 64,616 downwards.
AGGGGTGACCGCCAGGGTCGCCCGCCGATAGAGGTCCGGCAGATTGTGGTGGGGAACGGATCCCAAAAACCGAATGGCCGATGCAAACCGCCCTTGATTGCCCTGAACTGTTGAACTGTTTGGAGCCCACTCACGGTCCAACGCTTTGATCTGCCTTCGGATTGCCCATTCGTCAGGACCCCGGCCCGCGATGAGGAGTTCTGCATGGGGGTGGCTCCGCTTCACCAGGGCAAAGGCGTCGATGAGCTGGGGTACCCCTTTTTTGTCAACGAGCCGCCCGACAAAAAGAATCGTGTTGCGAGAGCGCTTTACTCCGTTGGGATAAAAGCGATGCACGAGATCTGTTCCCATGGGAATGATGCTTGCGGATATTTGCGGGGCAATGCGGTTCATCTCCCGCTGCATGGCTTTGCTCATCACCGTGACGTGACGGCAGCGGCTGAGCACCCATCGTTTCAACCGCATGAGGACCTTTCCCCGGAGTCCAAAAAGGTCCCCGCCGTGGGAGGTGCACAGAATGGGGATTCTGAAGCGGCGCCCCTGTGCAAGCAGGGCGACCAGACCTTGAGGAATGATCCAGTGAGCGTGGATGGCGGCAAAATGGTGGCGCTTCATGAGCCGCCGTGCCGCCAGTGCCTGGAACAGAAGGAGGAAGGGCACCAGTGCGTATCGCAGGGGGTTCTTTCGCAGCCGGTTCAGTATGCCGCCATCATATGTGAGGGTCTGCCCGCGCTCGAGGAAAAAATATCGATAACGCGTGATGTGGGTGTTGTCCAATGTTTCTTCGAGAAGACATCCGGGGAAATGGGGGGCGAGCACATGGACCTCAAAATCTTTGGCGAGACGGCGGCAGAGATCGAAGACAAATCTCGGCTCCCAGTCATCCTTCCACCGCGGATAGGTGGACGTCAACACAAGAATTTTGGGACGTTTTGCAGATCGATCCATTTGGAGGCGGCGTCCTCGTGTTTCAGCACTCTTTGCCGACCCAGTTGTCCCCCTTGTCGAATTTGAGCTGGGTCACCTGTTCGGAAAGAAGTCCGATGAGGAACATGACCACCGCAATGATCATGAGCATGGCCGATGTGGGACCATAGCGGCTGTTCAAAAAGAAAATCTTGAACAACCCATAACCCATACCCGTCAAGAAAGTGGTGATGCTGATGGGAAGAAAAATTTTCATGGGGGAAAAGAGTGTCGTGATCTTAAATATGATGAGGAAAAATCGAGAACCGTCCCGAAACAGCCTGATCTTGCTTTTGCTGTTCTCGTGCCGCCCCGCGGTGACGATGGGTTCGTACTTGAGGCTGTAGCCCGAGCGAATGGTGGCCAGGGTGAGGGTGGTCGGGTAGGAAAAAGTATTGGGCAGGAGGGTGAGAAATTCACGGGCAATCTGTGCCTTCATGGCCCGGAAGCCGGAGGTGAGGTCTTCAATTTTTCGGTTGCAGACGTAAGAGGCGAACCTGTTGTAAACCCTGTTGGCCAGGTTTCGATGCCACCGGGTTTGCGACTCCTGGGTGCGTGCCCCCACCACCATGTCGTACTGCTTCAGCCCGTCGAGGAGGCGAGGGATGTCTTCCGGGGCGTGCTGACCATCGGCGTCGAGCATGACCAGTTCCCTGCCGAGTGCGCTGCGAATGCCTGTTTTGATGGAAGCGCCATTCCCGATGTTGTACGGATGGCGGATGACCCGTGCGCCTGCCTGCTGCGCGGATTCTGCCGTGTGGTCCGTTGATCCGTCATCAATCACCAGGACCTCGAAGGTTTTTCCGAGGTCCCTCATGATCTTATGAATTCTCGATATGACCGAAGCAACGGTCTCCCCCTCATTCATGGCCGGCAAGATGATGCTCACGTCCAATGCCCCTGGCGGATCCTCTTCGAGAGACAGAAAATGATGGGGCAAAATGGCGGAGCCTGTTCGGAAAACCTGGCCTGACTCAAAAGAACTTTTCACTTCAGATCTCCATGAAGGGGTGCTGGGGATTCGGTCGATCAAACGGAGATGTCGCCGCAAAGCCAACCGGTTCACGCAGAAGCAGACGCCGAGATGGTTAAGCAACTTCCATGCCGGCAAGTCTTGGTCGTTGCGAGGGTCTTGGAGGGATAGCCCGGCAATTCTATTGGAAAAACCAATTGAGCGTTGCAGCAGCTATCGCAAGAAACTATTGGACCCCCCCAGGGCTCTTCTGTTTATAATCCCCGCGGGTTTCAATCTGGATTTTTCAATCATTTCAACGGAGGGGATGTGGACATGAAAAGGATTTTCGGATTAGGGCTCCTGCCTGTGGTCATGGGAGTATTGCTTCTTTGCCTTCCTGCCCAGGGATCGGAATTGAAACGATTCGACGGCCTGGAAGGCCGTATAGACATAGCGGGCGGTACGGCCCACATCCCGGTCATGAATGAGGCCGCAAAACGCATCATGACCGCAAACCCCAAGATTCAGATCAGTGTCGCAGGCGGAGGCACGGGCATCGGCGTTCAGAAGGTGGGTGAGGGTTTGGTGGACATCGGCAATACCGGTCGAGCCCTGTCGGAAGAGGAAGTCGCCAAATTCGGTCTCAAGTCTTTTGCTTTCGCCATCGATGGCGTTGCCCCGATTGTGCACCCTGAGAATGCCCTCTCCAGTTTGACTTCCCAGCAGATTCGAGATGTCTTTGCGGGTCGAGTGACTCGATGGAATGAACTGGGGGGCCCGGATGCGCCCATCCACGTTTTTGGGAGAGAAGAAGCGAGCGGCACGCACGAGGTTTTTTGGGGCAAGTTGCTTAACAAGGAACCCGTTGTCATGACCGCCAACATTGTGCAGTCCAACGGAGCGATGAAAGTTGCGATTGCCCGGGACAAGAATGCCATGGGTTACATGAGCATCGGCCACATTGACACAACCGTCAAGCCTCTGGCCGTGGACGGAATCGTCCCCTCTCAGGAAAATGCCCTCAACAGTTCATACCCGGTTGTCCGCCAGCTCTACATGAACACCAAGGGCGACCCATCTCCCCTCGTCCAGGCTTTCATCGATTACATTCTGAGCGATGAGGGCGCTGAAATCATTCGGGCTGCGGGGTACATCCCTCTGAAATAGAAGTGAGGATTTTGCTGGTTCCCCATGGCAGCGAGCTCAGAAAGGTGGATTCGTAAAATCTTGCTGGCCGCGGCGGCTCTCTCGACTGCCACGGCCTTTTCCATTTTTATTGTGCTTCTCTATCTCGTTGCCCCCCTCTTGTCTGCGGAGGGTCTGTCCCGAGTTTTCAGCTGGCAATGGCGGCCCTACGAGGGGCAGTTCGGGATTCTCCCCATGGTGGCGGGTTCTCTCATGCTCTCCATGGGCGCTCTGTTTCTCGCCTGCCCGCCGGCGCTGGGTCTGACCAGCCTGACCATGATCCTGGGTGAAGGCAGAGCCGCGCGATTCATTGGCGCCGTCATCCATTACATGACCAGCATTCCCACGATGATCTACGGGTTTGTCTCCGTTTTTCTGCTGGTACCTCTCATTCGAGACGGATTCCAACACGGTACCGGTTTTTCCCTCCTCGCTGCACTTCTCACGCTGAGCCTCCTCATCCTGCCCACCATCGTTCTGGTTTTTCAGGCCAGACTCAAATTGGTTCATCCCTCGGTTCATCTCACGGCCGTCGCTTTGGGCATCCCTCATGCAGCGTATGTGCGCAGGGTCTTGCTGCCGCTTTCGGGCAAAGGCTTTGTGATCGCCGCCATACTGGGTTTCGGGAGAGCTCTGGGGGATACCCTGATCTCCCTCATGCTGGCCGGCAATGCACCGATCGTTCCCCGGTCTCTCCTGGATTCCTTTCGATCACTCACCGCCCATATCGGCCTGGTGGTGGCTACGGACAGCCAGAGCACCTTTTACCATTCGGTGTTTGCCTCGGGTCTGATCCTTTTCCTGATCATGGCCGTCATCAACCTCGTCGTGCGTCGCCTCGGCAAGGGAAGGGACTGGTTCACCAGGACGTGAGGTGAACGGAGAAACCAGGCCACTATCCCGATATCCGCTTCAGGAGCTGAGAATGTCTCACAAGCCAGAAAAAAGCACACTGGACACGATCTTTGTTCTCTTTTCATGGGGGTCTGGTGTCCTGGTCCTGGGGGCTGCGGGGACCCTGGTCGCTTTTCTGGTTGTTCGCGGCTGGGAGAGTCTTTCCATGAACCTCCTTTTTGGGGGCACTCCCTGGTGGGCTGCGATCACAGGGGTACGCCCCGTTTTCGGCGGCCTCTGGCCCGCTCTTGCCGGCACCTTGCTGCTGGTGGCAATTTCCTCGACTCTGGCCATTCCCGTGGGTGTTGGGGCAGGGATCTACCTGTCCGAATACGCCGGCCGAAGGATGCAAGCTTTCTCCACCTTTGCCGTGGATCTGCTGGCGGGCGTTCCGTCCATCGTCATGGGACTTTTTGGCTTCAGCATGATAGTGGTTCTGCGGAGGACCATTTTGCCGGGAGCCACGACCTGCCTCTTTCTTGCCTCCGGGTGCATTGCCCTTCTGGTTCTTCCCTACATCGTCCGCACCACCATGAACTCCCTGTCCGGCATTCCCGCCGGGTTGAGACTCCTGGGGCCCGGCCTGGGGCTGACCCAGTGGGAGAGCATTCGGCATATCCTGCTGCCGTCATGCAGCAGGGGAGTTCTGAGTGGGATCATTCTGGCCGTGGGGCGTGCAGCGGAAGACACCGCTGTTATTTTGCTCACCGGTGTGGTGGCTCAGGCCTCACTTCCCCGCAGCTTGTGGGATAAGTTCGAGGCGCTGCCTTTTCGCATCTATTATCTGGCAGCGGAACATCGCACTCCCGAGGAGTTGGAGCATGCTTTCGGGGCGGCACTCATTCTTCTCGCCATGACTGCCGGCATATTTCTCTTTGCGTTCCTGCTGCAGAAAAGGATGGAGCGACAATGGATGCGGTGAGGGATCGTGATTCCCGGAACCTGGGTCTCATCTTTGAGAGATTGAGTGTTCGTTTTGAGGAAAAGCTCGTCCTGAAAGACATCGATGCGGCCCTGGAACGGGGTGTCATCAATGTTGCCGTCGGTCCGTCGGGGTCCGGCAAGACGACGTTGCTGCGTGCCGTGAATCGCTTGAATGAGACCTTTTCCGGGTGCCGAACTGCCGGGGGCGTGCACATTCGTTTCAGCCGGGAATGGGCGCAGGTCTATGATTCCTCCGTTTCGCTCCCTCAGCTGCGACGCAAGGTGGGAATGGTCTTCCAGCATCCCAATGTGCTGCCCTTTTCCATTCGGAAAAACTTCACGTTGCCGCTTTCCATCACCCTCTCCATGGATCGGCGCTCGATGGAAGAGCGAATGGAGAAGGTTTTGCGGGATGTCTGGCTATGGGATGAGGTCAAGGATCGTCTTGGAGACAGTGCTCATTCACTTTCCGGCGGTCAACAGCAAAGGCTCTGCTTCGCCCGGGCCCTCGCCTTGGAGCCCGAAGTCCTCCTGCTGGATGAACCCACAGCTTCACTGGATTTTAAAGCGACCCGCAAAATTGAAGCACTCATTTTGAGCCTTAAGACGCATTACACCATTGTGGCAGTTACTCACAGCCTGGGGCAGATGCGTCGATTGGCGGACAGGGTTTTGGTCCTCAATGAAGGTCGTTTGATTCATGACCTGTCCCGACCGCAGTTGGAGGACAGCTCTGCGTTTGGGGTGTTTCTGGAAGACATTTTCTAGATTCGGACGTTGCGAAGACATCGGTCTCCTCGACCGAGTGCAGAGTCGGCCCCCGTTGAAATCGATCGAGCCTGCGTTTACAATAAGTACCCTTAACGCCGAGGCTGAACACTGAACTCGTGCTCAAAACAGGGCAATATTTGAGATTAAGAATTTCAAGGTTTTCAAGCATGGCTCGGGAAGTTTCTGAAGGATGCGGATTCCTCAACGTTTTCCCTGTTTGACTCCATTTGATTGAGCAGGGGATGCGAATCCAGCGTCCGCATCGACGCATATGCTTCCGAGGCTGAAACCCCATCTGACATCGAGGATTGATCCATGGCTCTTTTGGACATCTGCACGTATCCGGACCCGATTCTGCGCAGGAAGGCGGAACGGGTCGACAAAATCGATGCGGAAATTCGCAAGCTCATTGACGACATGGCGGAAACCATGTATGAGGCGCCAGGGATCGGGCTCGCTGCCAATCAGGTGGGAAAACTGCATCGAGTTCTTGTGATCGACCTCCAGAAACCCGACTATGAACATGGTTTGATCGTCCTGGTGAACCCGGCGCTGGTGACGGCCGAGGGCGAGGTGACCTACGAAGAAGGCTGTTTGAGCGTTCCCGACTACTACCACAAGGTCAAGCGCTGCGAACGGGTCACGGTGCGCGGCCTCGATCAACACGGCCGGTGTGTGGACATCGAAGCCGACGGCCTCCTCGCCATCGCCCTGCAGCATGAAATGGACCATCTGGACGGGAAGCTCTTCATCGATCGCATGGGCCTGGTGGCGCGGGACCTTTTCAAGCGGAGATGGAAAAAGAAATTGAAGGAAGAGGCTGCCGAAACGGCATCCTGAGGAGCTGCGCCACTCATGGCAAACCTGCCCCGTCTCATTTTTATGGGAACCCCCGATTTTGCCGTTCCCAGCCTTGAAGGACTTCTGGCTGCGGGCGCGGATGTGGCTCTGGTGGTCACGCAGCCGGATCGCCCCAGCGGGAGAGGCAAAAAAATCAGCGCGTCACCCATCAAGAAGATCGCCCTTGATCGCGGGCTTCCCGTTTTTCAACCGGAACGCCTTCGCGGCGAAGGGGTTCTCGATCACCTCCGATCCTTCCAGGCGGCTTGTGCGGTGGTTGTGGCGTACGGCCAGATCCTGCCCCAGGCAGTCCTGGACGCCTTCCCCCTGGGGGTGCTCAACGTGCATGCTTCGCTCCTGCCCAAATACCGGGGGGCGGCCCCCATTCAACACGCCCTCCTCGCAGGCGACACGGTGACGGGGGTGAGCATCATGCTTCTGGACGCAGGCATGGACACGGGTCCTGTGCTATCCATGGCCCAGGTTTCCATTGATTCCGGCGAAAATGCGGGGGATGTGCACAACAAACTCTCGATCCTGGGACGGGAGCTTCTCATTCCCACGCTGGAAAAATGGGCTTCCGGTCAAATCCGCCCCTCCGTCCAGGACGATTCCCGTGCCACTTACGCTCCTCCCATCACCAAGGAGCAACTGCGCATCCCATGGAAGGAAACTGCTGAAGTCATCGTGAATCGCATCCGTGCCTTCGATCCTTTCCCCGGTGCTCACGCCCTCCTTGACCAAAAAAGGGTCAAGTTCTTCAATGCTTCTCTGCTGCCCTGGTCCGGGTCGGGTGCCGCCGGGGAACTGGTGGGACCCAGTGCAGAGGGGATTGTTGTGCTGGGGGGTGACGGCCGGGCCCTGAGCGTGGGAATGCTCCAACTGGAGGGGCAGCGTCGCCTGAGGGCCGAAGAATTTCTTCGAGGCCGCACAATGCCCCCTGGATCGCGTTTTGAGTGAGCCGCCATTCGATGAGCCGACCACCGACCGGAGTTCCTCCGCACACGGCTGCAGGCCAATAGAGTTCGAAAACAAGGGACACCTTTTGGGGTGGGACGCTTTGCAGTGAAAAAGAAACCGATGGTGCGGGGCATGTCCTCCGCTGAAAACGATGTGAGAGAGCACAACCCCTCCCGGTGGCAGCCTGCCCGGATCACCATCGTTTCCCTCCTCCTGCTCACCGGCGTACTCCTGCTGCTCCTGCTGGCGCTCTCCTTTTTCGTTCCCTTCTATGGACTTGAAAGAATCCACCGCTTCCTGCCCGAAGTGATGGCGGTGAGCGTCGGGGTTCTTGCCGGCCTGGTGATCGTGTCCATGGGCCTTCTGACCCTGGTGGTGCTGCTGGGGCGCGATGTCCCTTTTTCCATGAAACTTCGCAGCATTGCCACACGATATCTCCTGCCGGTGCTCGTGGTGGTGGGCAGGGCCGTGGGGCTCCGCAGGGAAGAGGTGCAGCACGCCTTCGTGGCCGTGAACAACGACCTGGTTCTGGCTCAGTGCCGCAACGGCAAGCCCCTCCAGAACGTGCTCCTCCTTCTGCCCCACTGTCTGCAGGATGCGGACTGCACGGTGAAAATCACCCACAATGTGCAGAACTGCAAGCGCTGCGGCAAGTGCCCCATCAAGGACCTCCTGGAGCTGTCCGAAAAATACGGCATCCGCATGGCCGTGGCCACCGGGGGAACTTCTGCGCGTCGCACCGTCATGGAACAGCGTCCGGACCTCATCATCGCGGTGGCGTGTGAACGGGATCTGACCAGCGGCATCCAGGACACCACGCCGCTTCCCGTTTATGGAATCTTCAACGAACGCCCCTTCGGTCCCTGTTTCAACACCCAGGTGGCCATCGACCGGGTGGATGCCGTATTGCGCGACATTTCTTCCATGAAGCGGTAACGGTCATGATGGACGCACGTTCTCTCGCCTACCAGATTTTACTCCACCTGGATCAGAAGGCCGCCCATCCCGACCGCATGATTCGAGCGGCGCTGGCCCGCCATTCCCTTCTTGAGGAGCGGGAGCGTGCCCTGCTCACGGAACTGGTCTACGGGGTTCTTCGCTGGCGGGGGCGTCTGGACTGGCACATCGACGCCTTGAGCCGGACCCGGCCGGAGAAAATTGCGCCGCCCATTCGGGTTCTCCTTCGGCTGGCGCTCTACCAGATTTTTTTTCTGGACAGGATTCCCGCTCACGCCGCCGTCAATGAGGCCGTGAAAGCCGCCAAATCGAGTTTCCCCAAGCATTTGACGGGGTACGTGAACGGAGTCCTGCGAGAAGCGGTTCGCAGGGGGGAGCACTGGGACTGGCCTTCACGGGAATCGGACCCGGCCGAATACCTGGCGGTGACGACGTCTCATCCCCTCTGGTTCACCCGGCGGTTTCTTCAGGAACTGGGTTGGGAGGAAACGCTCGCCTTCTGTCAGGCATCCAATGGAGTGGCCCCGCTCGTGGTACGTGTCAACCCGTTGCGGGGAAGGTCGGAGGATCTGCGGGATGCCTTTCTCGCCGAAGGGATCGACTGTGGTCAGTCTCCCGTCCTGGAAGGAGCCCTGCGCCTGAGGGGATTGCGGCAGGACCTGACGGCTCTGGAAGCCTACAAGGGCGGGTGGATTCAGGCGCAGGACGAAGCGTCGCAGCTCGTGTCGCACCTGGTGTCCCCGCGGCCTGGAGACCGTGTGCTGGATCTCTGTGCCGGGTTTGGGGGCAAATCGACGCACCTGGCTCAGCTCATGGACAACCGGGGTGAAATTCTTGCAGTCGATGACGCCGCCTGGAAACTCGAACACCTCAGGGAGAATGCGGCGAGGCAGTCCGTCGATATCATTTCGGCCATGCCGCGGAATGTCCTGGAACTCGAAGGGGAAGAGGTGGGGCGCTTCGATCGGGTTTTGCTGGATGCCCCCTGCAGCGGGTTCGGAGCCCTTCGAAGAAAGCCGGACATCAAGTGGCGGCGCCATCCCAAGGACCCCTACCGGTTCTCACAAATGCAGAAGCGACTCCTGCACCAGGCGTCCACGCTGGTGAAGGAGGGGGGAATCCTGGTGTACGCGACCTGCACCGTCTTTCGGGAGGAGAACGAGGGTGTGGCGGAATGGTTCACGCAGGAACACACCGGGTTTCAGCTGGAAAACGCCGCCGACCTGCTGCCCGAAACCTGCGCTCGTCTCACCAGCGATTACTTTTTGAGAACCTGGCCGCATCGCCATGATGTGGACGGATTTTTTGCCGCTCGATGGAAGAGAACGGATTGAACGAGAGCGGAAGCCTTCAGGAAACTCGAAGCCCGGGCGAAACGGGGCCTTCCGTGGTGAGAAGCCGCAGGGTTTCCCCTTCTCTGACGGCCAGCACCATGCCGTGAGATTCCACGCCCATGAGTTTGGCCGGTTTGAGATTGGCCACCACGATGACCTGTTTCCCCAGCAGTTCTTCCGGACTGTGACTTTGGGCGATACCTGCCACCACCTGCCTCTCCTCCCCGATGTCGACGATGAGCCTCAGGAGCCTGTCGGATTTGGGGACGCGTTCGGCGTGCTTCACGATGCCTGCACGCAGGTCCACCTGTTTGAACAGGTCAAAGGAGATGGGTTCTGTCCCTCCCGGAGCCGGGGGGGCTTGCTGCGACTCTTTTGCCGCCTTGGGCTTCACGGAGGATTTGGGCGGCTTGACGTCCTTCGGCGCCTCCTTCTGAATTCGGGGGAAGAGCGCCTCGCCCTTGCTCACGGCCGTGCCTTCCGCGAGAGTGCCCCAGCGTCCCTCCTTCTCCAGGCGCAAATCCAGAGCGTTTCGCTCCATTCCCAATCTTGACAGCATTTTTTCACCGGTCTCGGGCATGAAGGGGCTGATGAGCACCGCCACCACTTTGTTGATTTCAAGGAGGGTGCGCAGGACCGTTTTCAGCCGGGGCAGCGTCTCGGGGCTCTTGGCGAGGTTCCAGGGCGCGGCGTGGTCCACATACTTGTTGGCGGCGTTGATGCACTCCCAGACGGCCATGAGTGCCTTGTGGAAGGCGAGTTTGTGCATCTCGGTGCGCCATTGTTCGAGGGTGGCTTCCATCTGGGCATGCAGGTCACGGTCCTGCTCCTCCATTTCGGAGCCGAAGGCTGGAATTTTCCCGTCGAAATAGCGGTCGGTCATGGCCAGGGTGCGGCTGAAAAGATTTCCCAGGTCGTTGGCGAGGTCTGAGTTGAGCCTTTGGACGAGGGCTTCCTCACTGAAGTTGGCGTCGAGGCCAAAAACCATCTCCCGCATGAGGAAATACCGGAAGGCGTCCACTCCGTAGCGGGGAGCCAGTTCCAGAGGGCGGACCACTGTCCCGTGGCTCTTGCTCATCTTGCCCTCGGCTGTTTTCCAGTACCCGTGAACATTGAGATGTCTGAAGGGTGGGAAACCCGCGGCCCTGGCCATGGTCGGCCAATAGATGCCGTGCGGTTTGAGGATGTCCTTGGCGATGGTGTGCTCCACCACGGGCCAGAAGTCCTGAAACAACCGGCCGTCGGGATAATCCAGCGCCGACACGTAATTGATGAGGGCGTCGAACCAGACGTAGGTGACGTAACGGTCGTCAAACGGGAGAGGGATGCCCCAGCTCAATCTCTCCCTGGGCCTTGAAATGCAAAGATCTTCGAGAGGTTCCCTGAGAAAGGAGAGGACTTCGTTGCGGTAACGTTCGGGACGGATGAAATCCTCATGGGTCTGAATGTGCTCGATGAGCCAGTCCTGATAGCGACTCATGCGGAAGAAGTAGTTGGCCTCTTCCCGTGCAACAGGCTCCTTGTCATGATCGGGACACTTGCCGTCCACCAGTTCCTTTTCCGTGTAGAATCTCTCGCAGCCGACGCAATACAGCCCCTTGTAGGTGCTGAAATAGATGTCCCCGGAATCGTGAACCTTTTGAAGGATGTATTGCACGGTTTTCATGTGCTTCGGGTCCGTGGTCCGGATGAAATGGTCGTGGCTGATGTTGAGCTTGGGCCAGGTTTCCCGAAAGAGGGAACTGATCCGGTCCGCGTAGGTTTTGGGATCCACCCCGGCTGCCTCGGCGGCCTGCACGATTTTGTCTCCATGTTCATCGGTGCCCGTGAGGAAATAGGTTGTCCTGCCCATGAGTTTATGGAATCGATTCATGACGTCGGCCACAATCGTTGTGTAGGCGTGTCCAATGTGAGGTTCTGCATTGACATAGTAAATGGGCGTGGTGACGTAGAAGCGCTCCATGAGCATCCCTTTCTGTTGGTGATGAAACGGGCATCGGCCGAAAATTCAAGAGCCGCAGGGGAAAGTGACTGCCGGGGAAAAGGTCTCGTCAAAATCTGGACGGCCGTTCCTGCAGGCTTGCGCACGGTGCCGGTGCGGCTGGTCGTCGAGGATGGCGACAGGCCTCTTCTTCATTCCTTCTGCCTGGGCTCCAGCTGTTTTTCCAGTTCCTTGCCGTCTTCGAGCAGCACGGTGATGGTCCGATCGAAAATGTTTTGTCGGATGACTTTTCCCCGTCCCTCGGGCAAATCGATCTTCTTGCCCAGTTTGGGCATGTCTTTCTTGAGCTCTTTGTAGGTGTCGTACTCATACTGGAGACAACACATGAGGCGTCCGCAGGCTCCGGAGATCTTTGTGGGGTTGAGGCTGAGATTTTGTTCCTTGGCCATTTTGATGGACACCGCGTGGAAATTCTTGAGAAACGTCGAGCAGCAGAGCGCTCGGCCGCAGCTCCCTAGACCTCCCACCATCTTGGCCTGATTGCGGATGCCGATTTGCCGCAGTTCCACCCGAGTCCGCAGTCGGCGAACGAGGTCTTTGAGCAGTTCGCGGAAATCCACGCGGCCGTCGGAGGTGAAGTAAAAAATGATACGGCTTCCATCGTAGAAGTATTCGACGTCCACCAGGTTCATGTCGAGCTTGTGGGCCTCGATCCTTTCCAGGCAATAGTTTCTTGCCTCCGCTTCGATGGTCAGATTGTGCAGATGCTTTTGAATTTCTTGTTCGGTGGCCCGCCGTTCGATCTTCTTGATCTCGGCAGGGTGGACCCGGTGATCCCTGGGATATGGCCCCTCGGCAACTTCTCCGAGCCCCACTCCCTGCTCCGTTTTCACCATCACGAAATCACCCCGCTTCACGGCAACATCCCCGGGATCGAAATGGTAGATCTTACCGCATTTGCGAAATCGGATTCCTATGACTTTTTCCATGAAGGATATTCCTTATGGCGAGGACCAGGCCTTCGAGGATCAACTGTTTGTTCCCGTTGAGTGCCAGATGGTGTCCCGCCGCTTCGAGTTCGTCGTAGATTTCCAGGAGAGCCTCCGTGGGTGCCTTTCGAAAAGCCGGGAGGCAGCTCGTATCGAGTTCAAAAACAGCCTCATAGGTTGGATCGAGCGTGGTCAGAATCACATCCCGCATCCAGAATTTAATGCCCTGAAGGTCCTGTTCCAAGTCCTCGGTGCTTTTGACCCAATCAGAGACGTATTTGAAGAGGCCGGTTATGGAGAGACTCGAGAGTTTCTCCATGTTTGCGACCAGTCCCTCCCAGTGAGAGAGGAGCCCTTCCCGGGCGAAGCGCCGTGCAAGATCCAGACTGCCCAGGGACAACCGCGCCGCCCTTCGGGCCGCAGGGTCCCTGCCGGGCGACTGACCCGCCAGAGTCTCCAGGATCAATTCCTCTTCCAGCGGTTGAAAGCGCACGTGGCAGCATCGGGATGCAAGGGTTGTCAGGATCATTTGCGGTTCAGGCGTGAGGAGAATGAAGAGATTGTCACCGGGGGGTTCTTCCAGAATCTTGAGCAGCGCATTCCCCGCTTCCTCCGTGAGATTTTGAGCTTCCTCCAGAATGGTCAGGCGTTTGAAACCTTCGAAAGGCGGAAACCGCAGCCGGTTTTGAACATCACGGACTTGGGCGATCTTGATGAAGGCGCCGTCGGGGCTCACCCAAATCACATCGGGGTGGACGCCGGCCTCACATTTTTTGCACGATCTGCATTGGTCACAGCAATCCTGGTTTCGTGGGTCAAGGCAGTTCATGAGCTTGGCAAACTCCCTGGCCATGGCCCTCTTCCCCACCCCCGCCATGCCGCTGAAAAGCAGGGCGTGAGGTGCCGTTCCTCTTTGGTGGATTTGCTGCAAAAATCGTTTGACCCGGAATTGTCCGGGAACGCGGCCGAGTGCCATGAGAGTGACTCGATGCTGCTCGTGAAAAAGGTTCAAGAGTCCTTCCTGCCCGACCACAGACAGAGCTGGACGGCCCGGTCTTGCTCGTTACCGGAGGCTGCAGGGGAATGGACGTCTGGAGGGAATCCACGCAGAAAGAATCGTTCAAACAGGGGCTGATAGCCCGTCCAGAATTCATTGCCGGTTTTGTTGTCTTCCAGGATGCGGGAGAGACTGTTCATCTTGGCATCCAGGTCGTCGGCGAAATGAAGCGCCACGGCTTCACGCGTCATGGGGAGCCGCACGGCTCCCAGCGCCGTTTCCCCGTGGTGGCTGAGGACCATGTGTTTCAGGAGCATGCTTTCGTGGGGGGGAAAATTTTTGATGCCCTTGATTTTTTCCTCCAGAAGTTGCACGCCAAGTACCATGTGGCCCAGCAGGCGACCCGCATGGGAGTAATCGATGTCAAGTTCGTAGACGAATTCATCCACCTTGCCCAAATCGTGTAAAAAGGCTCCGGCAAGGAGCAGATCGCGATCCAGGGCTTCGTAGTGATCGGCGATCATGAGAGCCACCTTGCACACCCCCAGCGTGTGTTCAAGCAGTCCACCGAGGTAGGCGTGGTGCATGGTCTTGGCAGCCGGAGCCCTCGTGAACTTTCCCATGAGTTCCCCGTCGGCCAGGAAGCGCTTCATGAGAAGTCCCAGCGGTTTGCGCCTGAAAAGACCCAGCGTCTGCTTGAGCTCCTGAAAGAGGAACTCCGTGTCGCGGGGACAGACCGGCATGAAATCCGCAGGGTCGATCTCTTCGGGGGCGACAGGGCAAATGCCTTGAACATTCAGCTGCAACTCTTCCCGAAAGAGCTCCGCACGCGCCTGCACTGTGACGACGCCCTTGCGGGGTATGGAATCGAAGAGGTTTTCCGCCCCGTCCCACACGCGTCCCACCAGTTCACCGGACCTGTCCGCGAGCTTCAGGGAGAGGAAAGATTTCCCGCCCCTGGTCTTGCGAAGCTCTTTTTCCCTGACCAGGAAGGCGGTGTTTACATCCTGGCCGGGTGTGATGTCTGAGATCAAAACTTTGGGCATATCAGCATCCAGGCCGCCGGCGGCACTCGCGCCGGCACGCATCGGGCATTTCGCGGCGGCACGCAAGAATACGGGATCTTGTCAGCAGTCGCTCAACTTTCACCTATATTATAGGACGACAAAAGGTGTCAAATTGACATTTTGACGACGCGCCCTCTGCGAGGATGTTGCACAGAGCGGCTCACGCCCGCGGAGATTCCCGTGCTTCCCTTGTAAATCCGAACAAAATTCTCTAATATAACAGCCCGGTCTACAGCATAAGGATACTCCATGGAAATCATTGCGCAACTCGGATCCATACTGGGGCTGTCGTTCATATCGGGGATCAACCTTTATGCGACGGTCGCCGTCACCGGCCTATGCACCAAATTTCGACTCATCGAGGGGCTGCCCCCCGAGTTTCACGTGCTGGGGAATGACTTGGTGATTCTCGTTGCCATTGCCCTGTACGGTCTCGAGTTTTTCATGGACAAAATTCCGGGACTGGACACGCTCTGGGACACCCTTCACACCTTCATCCGCCCTCTGGGGGGTGCCATGCTCGCCCTCATGCAGGTCGGGGAGGCTTCTCCCGCCCTGGAGGTCATCGTCTTCATGCTCGGTGCCGGCATGGCCTCCGTGGCGCACGTGGCCAAAGCCGGCACGCGCCTCATCATCAACACCAGCCCGGAACCGTTTTCCAACATTCTGGTGAGTCTTTTCGAAGATGTGGGGGCGGTCGGGTTCGCTTACCTGACCCTCGCACACCCGGTGGCGGCATTTTTCATCACGCTGCTCTGCCTCGCAGTCATCGTTTGCTGCATGCCCCTCATCCTGAGGACCATCGGCATGCTTTTCGGTGCCATCTGGTTTCGAATCCGATGCCTCTTTGTCAGGGAGATGGCGTGGACGAGCTCACGTCACCTGCCCTATGTTTTTGACCGATTTTTCGATGAAATCAAGGAAAAGGAAGAGAAAATCCTTTGGAGCGGCAAAGCCCATGCCGTAAGAGTGAAAGGCATCCCGAAATTCACCGCCGTGCAGGTCGTGGTCACCACCCGGGGGGTTCACTTCCTGTACAGGCGATGGTTTCGAGTCCAGAGTCAGCTGCTGCTGCTGGACGAGCTCGAACAGCACAAGCGCTACCCTGGATTCCTGCTTGGGAAATGGCTTCTCAAGACCTCCAGGGGGGATCTGCTGCTCTATGTTTATCAGCCGCTCTTCAAGACCCTCCCGCTCAGACTTGTCGGCACGGAGGAGCTTGAGGTGGCGATGTACTGATTCCCATACTGAGGAAGAGACGCATGGGGCAATCGAGAGAAAACCGCGATTCAATCTGGCAGGAGATCAAGTGCCCTGGTCTCTCGGCGTGTGCAGGGGATGTCTTTCGCCTTGGGCGGTCCATCCCCCGGAAACTTTCCGCGTTTCATTACAAGCAGGCCAGGCGGCTCCTGTGGATCACCCTCATCGGGGGCACGGGCACCGGCAAGTCGACACTCTTCAATGCGCTCTGTGGAGGGACCATCAGCCAGGCCGGTATCGAACGGCCTAAAACCAGCGGCCCCATCGTCTTTGCCCATGAAAAAGCCGCCCTGGAGCACGAGTTCCCCCTCCAGGACGTTCGCATCGAGCGCATCTCCCGGCTTGACCTCACTACGAAATCCCTGTCCGGCACCCTTGGGGGCGAAGGGGTCATGGTTGTCGTCGATCATGGGGAGGACGCCCTTGCCCATCTGGTGCTCGTGGATACGCCCGATCTGGACAGCCTTGAAGTGAAAAACCGCCGGATTGTGGATGACCTGATGCTGCTCTCCGATGTGATCCTGTTTGTCTCCAGCCAGGAGAAGTATGCCGACGAGGTTCCGTTTCAATTTTTCAAACGGTTCTACACCGAGGGCCGGCGATACTTTTTTATCCTGAACAAGGCGCAGCCCGGTTTCAATCGGAGTGAAGCGCTGGAAGCGTTTCAAAACGAGGGGATTCCCTGGAGAGAGGACCAGACGTTTGTGCTCCCTTACCTTTCCAGGGAGCCCGGACGCCGACTGAGGGAGACTCCTGAGTTCGCCTCCTTTTACAAAACCCTGACCGCGCTTTTTTCCGACCGCAACCTGCCGCAACTCATCGAGGAAGCACGCAGGAGGGAATCCGCGCAGATCTCCCAGGACGTCAGACAGCTGCTGGAGTGTCTGCGCACGGAACAAACTGCTGCAAAGAAGTGGATCCAGGGACTCCACACAGCCTTTCAGGGAGCCTGTGTGCGCCTGTCCCAGCAACAGCAGCAGGAGCGGGTGACCCTTGAAAGCCGTCAATACATCCAGAAACAGATTCGCAAGCATTTCAGCCGCTACGACGTGCTGCGGGGACCTCGACGTTTCATCGCCGATGTGGTGAGAGCGCCGCTCATGTTTCTCGGTCTGGTGGGTGAGCGGCGCGAAGAATCCCATGAAGACGCCCTTGCAAGAATTCGTGACCAGATCGATCTCGGCCCTCTGGAGGCCTCCCTGGAATCTTTCAATCGGGAGGTGCTGGAAAAACTTTCTCCTCAGGACCCCGCTTCCCCTCTCTTCAAAAGTTTGCGACGCCCGGAACTGATTCTCACGCGGGAGGAAATTCGCGAGTTGGTCCGAAAAGAACAGGATCTACTCGTGGCCTGGCTCGAGGAAACCTTTCGCAAGATGGCGGAGGGCATTCCCAAAAGCAAGCAATTGGGAATCCATTCCATGTCCATCCTCTGGGGCGCCGTCATCATCACCCTGGAAACCCTGGTCATGGGAGGCATCACCCTTCTGGAAGCCGTCCTCAATTCAGCCCTCGCCCCGTTCATCACCAAGGGAGCCGTGGAGATATTTGCTGACCAGGAATTGAAAAAAGTGGCCCGTGACCTGAGACAGAGGTACCACGACGGGCTTGTGTCGGTCTTGAACCATCAGCGCCTGCGCTATGAAACGTGTGTGCAAGGCCTCCTGATGGACGATCAGGCTCTGAAGGAATTGGAGCAGACCCTTTCCTCTCTGGATTCATGATGCAAAATCCTCTCGAAAAATACCGTGCCGAGGTCAGGGAGATTCAGTCGCTGCTTGCTCATCGTGACTGGATCACCTTCTCGGACGAAGAGCGTCGGTCGTTTCTGGAGAGTGCGGAGCAGATCCTGGCCCGCATCAACAGTCTGGAGCTGAGCAGCCTCACGATGGGCCTTGTGGGTGGGACGGGAGTCGGCAAGTCCACGGTGCTCAATGCCCTCGCAGGGGCCCCCATCGCCACCACCAGCCACAGGCGCCCTCAAACGGACAAGGTGCTCATCTACCGTTTTCGAGAAGCCCCCATTCCTGAGCGGATCCTCAAGTCGACCATCCCTTACCGCGAGTTTTTGCATGATGCGGAGTCGGTCAAAAGCATTCTGCTCTGCGATCTCCCGGATTTTGACAGCATCAAGGAGGCCAACCGGCAGCAGGTCCTGAACTTTCTGGAGCACCTGGATGTGCTGGTCTGGGTGGTTTCCCCCGAGAAGTATGCGGACGGGCGCTTTTACAGTTTTCTGGAGGAAGTTCCCAAATCTGAGCAGAATTTCTACTTCGTGCTCAACAAAGTGGATCTTTTCTTTTCCGATCAGGAGGAGAATTCGGAAAAAGGGGGCCACGAAAGCCTTGGCAGGGTTTTGGGGGTTTTCCAGCAGCACCTGAGCGGGAAGGGGATCAGCCATCCCATGGTCTTTGCCGTGTCCGCTGCCGAGGCCCTTCGCCAGGAGAATCTCTCGCCCTGGAACCAGTTTTTTCTCTTCCGCACGCAGATCTTCAAACAGCGCGATTTGAAGGAAATTGTCGCCATCAAAGCCGCCAATCTGGACACTGAAATCTCGCGCCTGGCCTCAGCTTTGCAAAAAGAGGTGGTCCTTTTGAAGGATTACGTGGACTTGATTGCGGAATTGTGCGGAGAGTTGGATGGGGAGCGGTCCCTTTGGACTCAGACGGGTCGAAAAGCCATGGACGTCTGGCTGGAGGGCGACTTCAAAATGGAAGCCTCCCGCCTGCTCGCCAACATCTCCTCTCTGATCGGTCCCGGCTATGTCCTGGCTTCGGTCATGCGGGAGGGGCGCCATTGGCGGTCGACCCCGGAACCCTCCTGCTCTCTGGCCCAGATCACTGCAGACCCTGGAACTCTTTGCACCATTCAGCACCAGCTGGAGCGCATCGACAGCCGGTTCAAACGCAGGATTTTGCAGGGCAATTTTCGCACCATCCCGTTCAGTGAATCGCTGAGTTTTGTGGATGCCAATGAACGCTGGCGGCGGGTGACGGACCGGATGAGGATTTTTCTTGAGGAGAAGGCTTCGCAATTCAGGGGCAAATCCTTTCGAGCCTTTCGGTTCTTTCAGTTCCTCGTCTATTCCAGCCTATGGTTTTTTTTCCTGCTGGCCCTGGGGGGAGTCGAAGGCTGGATGTCCTTCGCAGAACATCCCAACCGTCAGGATTTGACCAGGATTCTCCTGACCATACTGGACCGGATCTTCAGTCCCTTCGGGCTCGCTGCCCTGGGAAGCTTTCTTCTCCTGCAGCTGTTCGTCGGGTTTCGGTTCTATGGAAAGTACAAGAAAATGTTGCAGCGCCGCACTCAAAAGTTTATAGCTTCCCTGAAATCGGAGATGTTCCAGCTCTGGGAGCACGAATTCGATCTCATTCTGGAGCAATTGACGGAACATCGAAATCAGGTCCAGGCTCGACTGGAATCTCTGAAAACCCTCAGAACTTCCGACCAATGAGGATGCGTGCATGGCGCTGCAGATGATCCTGCTGCTGATTATTCTTGCTATTCCCCTGATCCCCACCTTCTGGGCCATCCTGGATATCCCCAAACGTCGTTTCCAAACGTCCAGAAGCAAGGTCCTCTGGTTCTTGACCGTCTCGAGCCTGCCCTGCATCGGCGCTCTCCTTTACATCGCTTTCGGGCGACGGCACACAGAGCCTAAAGAAACTCAAGCCCAGTCCTTATAAGGAGGCAGACAAGACACATGCTCAATCTCTTTCGAAAACACGCCAAATCCTGGCTGATCAAGGCCGTGCTCCTCCTCATCGTGGTCGTCTTCATTTTTTGGGGTGGTTACAGTTATCAGGATCGTGAGAGAAACCAACTCGCCAAAGTCGGCGATTACACCATCACCTTCACGGAATACAACCGCGCCTATGACCAGCTGGTGGAGATGTACCGACGCCAGCTGGGAGGAGCATTTTCTCCGGAGCTGATCCGTCAGTTCAACCTCCGCCGGCAGGCCCTGGACATGCTCATCGAACGCTATCTGCTGTTGAAGGCTGCAAGGGAGTTGGGCATTGCCGCCACCGTCCAGGAGATTCAGAACCGTATCCTCCAGTACCCTGTCTTCCAGGTGGATGGAAAGTTTGACGAACGGCAATACCGCTTGGTTCTTCAGCAGAATCGGATGACTCCGGAAACTTTCGAGCAGCAGCTGGGCGAGGATTTGTCCCTGATGAAAGTGGAGGAATTCATCAAACGCCGTGCGCTCGTGACCGAGGACGAGATTCTCTCGGATTTGCGGTTCAATTATGCTCCCATTGAAATCGCCTATGTGGTCTTCGATCCTGAGACTCTGAAAGACAGGGTCAATGTCAAGGAAGAAACACTCGAGGCTTTTTTCAAGGAGAATGAAGCGGCCTACCAGGAACCCGAAAAACGCCAGATAGTCTACGTGCTGTTCAAACATGCCGATTTTGTCGGCGAAATCGGCCTCACCGAAGAAGAATTGCGCCGCAAATACGAGGAACGCAGGGCGGATTTCCACCATCCGCCGCAGGTTCATGCACTCCACATCCTGTTCAGACTCGATGAAGGGGCATCGGAAGAGGATGCAGCCAGAGTGCGTTCCGAGGCGGAGCGGGTTCTGGCGGAGGCGCGGCAGGGCAAGGATTTCAGTGAACTCGCTCGCAACCACTCCCAGGATCCCTCCGTGGCGGACAACGGGGGCGACCTGGGCTGGTTCAGCCGGGACCGAATGATTCCCGAGTTTTCCGATGCGGCCTTTTCATTGGAGGAAGGTCAAATCAGCGATCTGGTGAGGACGGCCTTCGGCTACCACATCATCAAGGTGCTTGAGACCCGCGAGGAAAAGACCGAATCCTTTGAGGAGGTGAAAGAGCGGCTGGAAGCCTCCATCAAGGAGGAGAGGGCGGAGGACCTTTCCCACAAAAAGGCCCTTGAATTCAGTGACATGGCCTTTGGCCTCCAAGATCTGGCCCGGGCTGCCGAGATGCAGAAGCAGGTGTTGAGAGGTGCCGGGACCTGGGTTTCACAGCGGGATCCCCTCCCGGGTCTGGAGACCGCAACCCCGGAGGTCATGCGAGAACTCTTCTCACTGGAAGAGAAGGCGGTGAGCAAAGTCCTGGAGATTCCCGAAGGATTTCTTGTCGCGTCCGTGGATGCCGTGCAACCGCCCAGGACTCCTCCTCTTGAGACGGTGAGGGACCGGGTTGTGGCGGATTTGAAAGCACGAGAAGCTTCCACCCTCGCCCGGGATCTCGCTGCTTCGTTCCTCGAGGCGGCCGTCAGTGCGGGCAGTCTTGAGAAGGCAGCCTCGGAAAAAAACATGGAGGTGAAGAAAAGCGGATGGTTTTCACGCATGGAGCCCTCTCCGGATCTCGGGGAGCTGCGAGGCCCTTCCCTGGATGCGCTTTTTGAACTGGAGCCCGGGCGACCCCTCCCGAACGAACCCCTTTCCATGGGGAACCGCTACGTCGTGGCGGAGCTTCTGGGCAAAAGGGAGGCTTCAAAGGATGACACCAAGCAGTGGGAATCGATCTCCGCGCGTCTGCTTCAACAAAAGCAGGCTGCGCTCTGGAATGCCTGGCTTGAAGAGCAGCGAGCCAGGGCAAATATCAAGATGTTGAACGAGATTTAGCCGATTCAGTCACTCCATATGACCAACCGAATCCACCCGGGGCGTGCGCCTTGTCCCGGGTGGTCCTGCTCCCCGGAAGGTTTCTAACGGGCGGGAGGCGTACCCGAAGCATCCCCACTTCCCGCTCGCTTCGTTGTTTCCCTGCCCGTCAGGACCCTCCAGATGCGCCTCACCTGCTCCCGCGTCTCTTCCAGTGAACCGCTGTTGTCGACGATCAGATGGGACTTTTCCCGCTTGCGGTCAATGGGCCATTGCATTGCCAGCGTCTGCACCGCCTGGTCATGGGTCAGGCCATCCCTTCGCATGAGCCGCTGTATTTGGAGGGCGGGCGGAACATATGCCAGAATGATCGTGTCGAAGTGGGAATCAAAATGGATTTCAAACAAAAGGGGAATGTCGAAAAGCACGATGCGGCCGGGATCCCGAATCCTGCATGCCCTCCATTGCGACTCCAGGGAAGCCAGGATGAAGGGGTGCAGGATCGAGTTCACCTTTTCGCGGAGTGGAGGATCTTCGATGATCCGATCGCGAAGGCGTTGGCGAATGAGATGTCCCGAGTCGTCGAAGAAGCCGGGACCGAGGAGTCGGTGCAGTGCTGCATAACAGGGACTGTCCGGCTCCACGGCTGCCCGGGCCGCTTCATCTGCATCCAGAATGACTGCACCCAGTTCTGCAAACATCCGGGCAACGGTGCTCTTACCCGTTCCGATGCCCCCGGTGATGGCAATCTTTGTGTGCGCCATTCGCAAGCCCGAGTCCGGAAGACCGATGCGTTTTCTCGAAACGCGCCGGTCTGGATGCGACAATTGAGTGACGGTTTCGCCTGCTTCAACGGTTGACCTGGAGATCCAGATCTCCCAGGGGACGACGGAACGTGTAATCA
Organism: uncultured Syntrophobacteraceae bacterium; assembly: GCA_964654275.1. GTDB lineage: Bacteria > Desulfobacterota > Syntrophobacteria > Syntrophobacterales > Syntrophobacteraceae > SLCH01. Next base: position 42,090 of record CAZZHS010000015.1, on the reverse strand, counting down.
AACGGTTTCTGAATGAGCGACTTGCCCACGATGTCACCGCTGTCGGTCGCCATCGTGAAGGGGAGAATCGCGATGCTCCCCGCCAGGCCCACTCCCAGCGCTGCAAGGCCAAGGGGCCTCATGACGAGCGCATCCAGCAGCACGAATTCACCTGCGGGCACATCTTGATCAAGTGTTCTGTCGTGCAACATGAGGTAACGGTCCGTAAAATCGGCTGAGCGGCTCACGGGAGAGGGAGGGGGAGATCCAGTCTGAGCCAGAACCGGCGCAGAATGGACCAGGAAAAATGACAGAATTAGAATAACGCAGGCTGCTTTCTTCATGGCTTCCCCCTTCACAAGTTTGGGAGTCAATCGGGTCACTGTCTACATGACATCCTTGTCGCTCATCTCGATGGCCTTGTCCACCTCCGCCTTCAGCTGCGGGGGCAGTCCGGGCATGTCGACGTTCAGAAAACCGCGAACGATGGTTGAGGTGGCCTCCTCTTCACTCAGACCGCGGGACATGAGGTAGAAGATCTCTTCCTGGGCGATCTTTCCCACCGCGGCTTCGTGGGACATTTCAACTCCATCCACATGCCCTTCCAGTTCGGGAACGGCATAGATGAGCCCACCCTTGAGGATCAATCCCTTGCATTCCAGATGGGCCTTGATGTTGGGCACTTCTCCGATGAGGTGACCTCGTGAGATGATCTTGCCGCCGTTGCTGATCGTTCGAGCTACTATTTCGGCTTTATTGCCGGGTCTCTTGAGAAAAACTCGACCGCCCACGTCATATTCCGATCCGGGGCTTCCCACGATGATGCTGTAAAGCCGCGCCACCGCATTGTCTCCCACCAGGTGTGTCGTCGGGTACATCTGGAGGGAGTTCACCGGTTTCATGCAGATGTAGTTGTTCAGGAAAAGCCCGTTTTCCTCAACCTGGGCCACCGATCGCGGCCGGACCATCATGTCTTCCGCCCAGTTGTGGATCATGGTGAAACTCAGTTTTGCGTTCTTTTTGATGAAAAATTCGGAGATGCCCACGTGGATGCCTTTTTTCAGGTGCGGCGAGGTGGAGCATCCCGTGATGATGTGCAATTCCGAATCTTCCTCGGCGATGATGATGTTGTGAATGTTTTGCTGCAGTCCCTCCTTGCCGATGTAAAGGCACGCCTGGATGGGGTAGATGGTTTTGGCACCGGGAAGAGCCCGAATCACGTACCCGTTGTGGAGGTCCATTTCGGCGGCGGCGGTGTATTTGTCCTGATCGACCGAGGCAAGTTTCCAGTAATAATCATGAATCCAGTCGTATTTTTCCAGGGCGGTTTTGATCGGGATGACCTCGATGCCTTCCTGCTTGGTTTCACAATGGACCACCGAAGTGTCCATCTGCAGGAAGGTGCCCCCCCGCTCCTTTTTAGTCACGTCCACGCCGGCCATCAGGAACTGTCGCTTCTCCTGCTCGGGAAGCTTCAGCAGTTTCTCGTCGTCGAGATATTCGTGGTCCACGGGAGCTCTCTGGAATTGATCCAGATCGATATCGGGACCGATGGCAGCCTTCTTTTGAGCAGCCTTGACTGCCCGCTCTTTCAATGTCTCTCGATCGCGCATCGCACACACTCCTCATATCCGACGTCAGTGATGCACTGCAGAATCTCCCGGGGATTGGTGCTGCAGCTCAGCACGCCCTCGTAAAGAACCTGTCCCTTATCCACGGGGATGTAATCCAGTATGTAACCTGTGTGGGTGATGATGAGCCCCATCTTGGTGCGTTCCATTTTTCGCTGCAGCCTGGTTTTGATTTCCGTGCCCTCGCAGTCTTTCTGAAGGAGCCGGGCGATGGTCGTGCCCACCAGGCTGATGTTTTCCATGTCCACGCCCGATTCGGGCTCGTCGAACAGCAGCAGATCCGCATCCTGAGCCATGAGTTGCAGCAGTTCGGAACGTTTGATCTCACCGCCCGAAAACCCGGCGTTGACATCACGGTCGAGGAACTCGTGAAAGTTCACCTTTCTGGCGAGTTCCTCGACATTCACCTCTTTCTTGCTGCAAAACTGCACCATCTGGCGGGTCTTGAGTCCATGTATGGTCGGCGGTCTCTGGTAGGACATGCCGATGCCCAGGTTCGCGCGCTCGTTGATGGGTTTCTCGGTGATGTCGACGCCCTTGAAAACGATTTTTCCATGGGTGATTTTGTACTGGGGATATCCCATGATGGTCATGAGCAGGGACGTTTTCCCCGAACCGTTCGGTCCGAAAAGCACATGCGTTTCACCCTGCTTGATTTCGAGATCGATGTGCTTGAGAATGGTTTTGCCTGCAAGTTCCACCTGCAGGTCCTCGATGATCAACATAGCGGAACTCCTTTTGGAAGAGTGAACATACGTAATGCATCATATCATGAGACGCTCACTTACATGTTGCAAAACTCCTTTGGAAGTATGGATGATCTTCATCCTATGAACAAAATTCCTTATAATGACTTTGTCAGTCCGCCGCAAGCCGTCTCGCGGTTCCTCGCTTCACTCGACGACGTCGACCGGAGGGTGCATGCGCGCAAGGCCCTGTGGAAACGCAGTCCTGAAGGATCGCACACAGGGAGCACCTGCACAGAGCCCTGCCCGTTCGTTCACCCTCCAGTGCACGGATGTCGACCCTCGAAGAGAGGGTGACGTATGGAACCCACGTTCGATGAGGCAGCGCGGGGAAATTTTCAACCCCTTGGGAAAATCGAACTCTCAGAACTGTGGAGTGGGGATTTCTCACCGCTCCCTGTGCAGAGGCTTTTCCGCAATCCATGGAGACAGAGATTGGGTGCTTTACGAGAAGACACCAGGTTGCAGACCGCGACGGGCCCGGAGTTCGCCCGGTCTCTCATGGGACTGCCCGCCCGTGAGCGATTGAACGCCATTTTGGAGAGGACCGATTGTGATGCAGTGGTAGCCTCCCTCGCGCCTCAGGATTTCTATGTATCCGTCCAGGAGCTGGGGCCCGAAGATGCCTTGCCCCTGCTGGCTCTGGGCAGTCTCGACCAGATCAATCACCTCTTCGATGTGGAGTGGTGGCAGAAGGATTCGGTCGTCCCCGCCAAGGCCATAGAATGGCTTGACCGCCTGGCGAGGGCCAATGAAAGCAGATTCCTCGCCTGGCTCCATGAGACGGATTTTGAGCTTCTGGTCCTGTTGTTCAAAAAGTGGATCACCGTGGGAATCGCCAGGGAAGATGAAGATCCGCTGGAAATCAGGGACCGGTTGTCCATGAACACCTTGGACGACACCTATTACTGGGAGGTACGCTATCCTCAATATGAAGACTTTGTGCGAAACCTTCTGGGAATGTTGTTCGAAATCAACCAGGGCTTTTACAGGGAATTGATGAATCACATCCTCTATGCGTTGGATGTGGAGGTGGAAGAGGACGCCTACCGCTTCCACCGCGGCAGGATGGAAGACAACGCGATTCCCGACTTCTACGATGCCCTGGAAATCTACCGGCCTCTCACTCAATTGAGGGCGGTGACAAAACAGAACATCGGCATGCTGGAGGCCCAGGAACTGCCGGTGCCTTCGTTTGCCGTGGCACTGGTGCCCGAGTCGGATTTTTTGGCTGAAATCCTGCGGGGCGTCAAAGATCCTGCGCAGGCCAACGGGCTCCAATTGGAACTGGCGGCCCTTGCCAACAAGGTCATGATCGCGGACCGGCTGCCTCCAAACAGTGTGGATTCCCTGAAGCTGGCCGTCGACAAGGCCGCCGCTTCCGTCAACCTGGGTCTGGAACTCGCGTGCAGGGGAGATCTGGAGGAAGCGGCCCGGTGCATCAGGGAGATCCTTTTGGAGGATCTCTTTCGCCTGGGCCATTCACAGGGAATCCATCTGCAGAAGAAGCTGAAAAAAATTGTGGAGGGGGGTTGGATTTCCCAATGGCCCCACGGCGTCCTCAGTCTGGATCCCCCCTGGCGGGAAGAGGTGGAACTCCTCCTGGAGAAAACCCCTCGGCTGCCCCGCAGGCTCTCCCCCTCGGGCGAAGTCCTTCAGGCGGATTTTTTGCGAACCCGCCGGGACGTGGAGCATGCCGGGGAACTCACCAAAATGCTGCAGGCGCTGGGACCTCTGCACAGGGCTTTCCGGATTCCCTGGAAGGAACTCGAGTCGGTGCTCTGGTCCGAGGCGCAGATCCGCGAATTGCAGGATGTCACCCTGGGAACCCTGGTCATGACTTCTGCAGCCGGTTTCATCGCCCGGGGCACCTGGGCGCCCCTTCCCCTGGAGGTGAAGGCTTGGGATGCGCTCTTTCCCCTGCTCGAACCGGATGTCGTCATCAGCGGCATCCGGAAATGGACCTCACGCGTTGTGACGGATTCGAGGCAGCGTGCTTTTGTGGAGCGCTACCTGGAACCCCTTCTGGAGGACTACCGGGAGGAAATGAGAAAATTCTCCAGGGATGCTCCACCGTCACCCCGCTACATTCGCTTTTTTCTCTTCAGCGCGTAGCATCGGACCCCGACATGAAATGAGGAGTATCCTGACCGTAGTTCGCCAAGAAAAGCCCCACGGCACCGTAGTTCGTTAAGTACAGCACCAGACGAAAAGGCGTCCATTTCCACACGCGTCATGCCGGCATTTTTTGAGCCGGCATCGAGTTTTTTTCTGCGGATTCCGGCTGAGGGACTGCCGGGGTGGCGACTCGATTGGTGGAAATTCTGTTGTGTTGAGTTGCACCAGGGCTTTGCGGGGAAGTTCTCAGAGCACCCCGACCAGCGTCCCCTTTTCTCGATGCGAGATGCGAACCATTGTCACCGCTCCCGGATGGGTCCCGGCCGGCCCCTGAAACACGAGCTGCAGGTAATTTCCTGAAGTCGCACGCCACCATCCGGGTCTCACCTGGGATTCTACCAGGACGTCCACCCATTTCCCCATGAAGCTTTCCTGAAAAGCTTCCCGCTTCCTGCGACCAAGCTCCTGAAGCGTTCTTGCCCTTGTCTTGAGTTCATGGCCTGTGGCACGGTCCTTCCTCGAGAACGCTTTCGTCCCGGGACGGGGGGAATAAGGGAAGACGTGGAGGTAGCTGAGCGGCAGGGTATCGATGAGCGCCAGAGTGTTCGCGAAGTGTCGCGGGGTCTCGCCGGGAAATCCCACAAGGACATCCGCGCCGAGGGCACATTGGGGGAAGCGTGCTCGCAGCGCGTGGACCAGCGCCGCATACTCGTTTCTCTGATAAGGTCGTTCCATGAGGCGGAGAATTTCATCGTCGCCGCTCTGAAGGGGTATGTGGAAATGAGGACAGAGCCATTTCCAGTGAGGCATGGCCTCCAGGAGCGTCGAGGACCATTCCCCCGGTTCCAGGGAACTGAGGCGAATCCTGGCCGACCCCGCCTCTTTATCCAGTTGATGGAGCAGGTCGGAGAGTTCCATCGGCGGGGACAGGTCTTTGCCCCACTGTCCCAGGTGAATCCCCGTGAGCACCACCTCCCGATAACCATGGTCCAGGAATCGGGTCATCTGGAGCAGAACCTCCCGGGGCGGGAGGCTCCGACTCCTCCCTCGGGTGAAAGGGACCACGCAGTAGGCGCAGAAGGAATTGCACCCGTCTTGAATCTTCAGAGTGGCGCGAGTTCGGCCCATGAACATGCGGTTCACCGGCAAGGGCTGAAAATGAACGCATGAGGCCATATCGCTCACACAGACGAGGGGGGCGTCGACGGACGCGGGAACGCGGAGGTGATGAATCAGCTCGTGCTTGTGGGAATTTCCGAGAATATGAGTGGCGAGTCTCTCCTGGGCCAGACGCCGGGAATCTCTCTGAGCCTCGCAGCCCATGGCCACCAGCACCGCCTCGGGATTGATGCGCCGGGCCCGTCTGAGGAGCTGCCTGGTTTCGTAGCTCGCTCTGGAGGTGACCGCACACCCGTGGACCACGTAGATGTCTGCGTGCTCCTTGAATGGAACAAGGGAGTGCCCGGCCTCTTCCAGGGATTCAACCACGTAAGAAGATTCGTACTGATTGACTTTACAGCCCAGCGTTTCCAGGGCGATCTTGTGACTCATGGGCAGGGTCTCGAATGAGGGCAGGGCGGCCCGCTCTCCGGCGTGATGAATCCGCCGCCGAGGACCGTGTCTCCCGCGTAGAACACCACCGCCTGCCCTGGTGTGACCGCGCGCTGGGGGGATTCGAAACACACGAGAGCTTTTTGATCCGGGAGAGGGTGGATCACGGCGGGAGATGCGGTGTGTCGATACCGAATGCGCACGTCAGCCTGCAGCGGGCGATCCGGAGGCTCGATGGAAAGCCAGTTGATGTGCGCGGCAGTGAGCTGTGACTGGAAGAGGTCCTCGTCTCGCCCGACAAACAGGGTGTTGGTGCGGGCATCCAGCTTCACGACATAGTAGGGCGCATGGGAGGGAATTCCCAATCCCCGGCGCTGGCCGATGGTGTAGGCAAAGAGGCCGTGGTGTTCTCCCAGGAGATTTCCATTCAGGTCTTTGATGGGGCCCGAAGTGCGGCAGGCAGCCTCGCCAAGACGACTCTGCAAAAACTCCCGATAACTTCCCGCAGGGATGAAGCAAATCTCCTGGCTCTCTTTGCGGATGAGCGAGCCGAAACCCGCCTGGCGCGCCCAGTTCCGGACGCTTTGCTTGGTCTCCCCGCCCAGGGGAAAGATGGAAAAGGCCAGTTGTTCCTGGGAGAGGAGTGCCAGAAAGTAGGATTGATCCTTGGAGGTATCCGCGCCCCGCAGCAGCCGGTATCGCCCGTTGGAACCCCCCGGAGGCAGAGTGCGGGCGTAGTGGCCTGTTGCGAGGCCTTCAGCTCCGTTTTTTCTCGCCACATCCCGGAGAAGGCCGAATTTGATCTTCGCATTGCAAAGAAAGCAGGGGTTGGGAGTCAGCCCCTGCTGGTAGGTTTTCAGGAAGGGGGAGACGACCGTTCGGTCGAACTCTTCCTCGAGATCGGCGATATGGAGGGGGATTTCGAGCCTCGAAGCCAGGTCGTTGAGCATCGCGTCGGCGTCTTTATCCGCCGGACCACCTCCTCCCGTTCTCTGCGGCGGGGAGGCGGGCATCAACCGCATGTGAACCGCAAAAACGTCGTGACCTTCCTGCTTAAGCAGTGCTGCGGCTCGAAGACTGTCCACACCCCCGCTCATTGCTACCGCAACACGCACTCTTTTCTTCCGTTTCCTGTTCAAGATGTTCATCTTCCAGGCGAACCACCTTGTGAGCCTGGCCGTTCTTTCTCCAGTAATCGTTCACAGCGGCTTTGAGAGCGTCCGTTCCGAGATTGGAGCAGTGCAGCTTCTTGTCGGGCAGACCTCCGAGGGCCAGTGCCACATCGTCGCGATTGATCAGGACGGCTTCGTCAAGGGTTTTTCCGCGAACCATTTCAGTGACCATGGAACTGACCGCGATGGCTGCCCCACAACCGAAGGTTTTGAAATTGATGTCGGCGATGCGGTTGTCGATCACCTTGATCGTCATGCGCATGATGTCACCGCAGTTCACATTTCCCACCTGCCCAACTCCATCGGGATCACTCAATTCTCCAACGTTTCTGGGATTCATGAAATGTTCCATGACCTTGTCCGTGTAATTCATGTGTAAGCTCCTCGATCAACGCAACATCAAAATTTTCCTGGGATCTTCCGAGTCTTTTGAGGCGTTCCGGCCGGTGAACCCTTGGAAGCCCCTGAAAGGGTCTGTTTGGAAAGCCTCCGCCGCCGCCCGGCATTCTATAGGCTGGAACCCGGAGCAATGGCTTCACATTTCCAGAATCTTGTCAAAGGTGACGATCATGGCTCGAGCGGGACAGGTTTTCACGCAGAGTTCACAGGCACTGCACCTCTCGGATTCAAAGAGGACGAGCATATCAGGTCGCTTGATGTGCAGGGCACCTGTCGGACAGACGGCCGTGCAGGCTCCACACTGGTAGCATCTCTCCTCATCCCTGCGGATGCCCTGAGCAACGGGCTCGATCCGAACGCCGATGTCCTTCATATATTGAAGTCCCTGCTTGAAATCCTGCTGATTCCCGCAGAGCTCCAGAACGACGATTCCCTCTCTTCGCGGATAGATCTGTGCTTTGAGTATATTGAAGGTCAGGTCGTAATTGCGAACCAGGTTGGAAATGATAGGTTTGTCGACGATCTCCCTGGGAAATCGAAGCACAAGCATTTTGCAGAACATGTCGAAGGCTCCTCTCATGGCAGCTTGTTGCAAGCGCAAAAAAATAACATGTTTGCGGGGGATGCCCAATGATTTTTTTCACAACATTGTGAAACGCTGCCGGTCCAGGCCGTTATTCCAGTAAAAAGGCTCAGCTTTCAGCAGCTTAGGGCACAAAAGTCGGTCCGTATCCACCGCCATCGAAGAGGGCCGGTCGCAGGAAAATGGCAGTGGATGCATCTCATGGGGCGGGGGTTGGGAGAGGGCGAGAACAATGAGGAGAGATCTGTCTGTGGAGGTCGGCCCGGGAATGATTAAGATAGAACGCAGCATTCGTTCGCAGGATGGCGCGTTCATTGCCGGTGCCACGCACGATCGCACTGAGTGATGGTTTGCGAATCCTTCTTGAGAGTCGCGAAGCTCAACCTCCGAAAGGATATCGGCTCCCGTGGGGGCGGATGTCGAGGGAGTGGAGTCGCTGTCTTAGAGTGGCATTGACGCATCGAAATTGTGCAGAGGAGTTGCCCATGATGAAGGAGCCCTTTTCTTCCCGACTGGAGAACTTTCGCAAGTTGCTTTCCCAAAAGGGCCTGGATGGTTTCCTGGTCTGTACTCCTGAAAACCGCTATTACCTGAGCGGTTATGGAGAAGAAGATCTTCAGCCGACAGAGAGTTCCGGGTATCTGTTTTTGTCTCAATCGGCGCAGCACCTGCTGACCGATTTCCGTTATGCGGAATCGGCAAAGGAATCGGCCCCGGATTTTGAACTGGTGATCTATGCGGAGGGGGCCGGTCAGGTTCTCCCACAGTTGGTTGAGGCATGGAGGCTCACCCGCGTGGGGGTCGAGGGGCACTACGTCACCCACGACATGTTCCGTGAATTGGAAAAGTCCGTGAAATTGGCTTCCCCCCGCACAGAAGTTGTGTCTTCGGGAGGGCTTGTTGAGGAGATGCGCCTCATCAAAGAACCCCTGGAGGTGGAGGCCATCAGGGAGTCGCTGCGGATCACGGAGTCCGCGCTGCTGCAGGTCTGGGGAAAATTGAAGGCGGGTGTGAAGGAAAAGGACATCGCGTGGGAAATCGAACGCCACATCCGGGAACAGGGTGCTGAAGCGGTCTCCTTTCCCCCCATCGTCGCCGGCGGTCCAAACGGCGCCCTGCCGCATGCGGTCCCCTCCGAGAGAAAGATTCAGGATGAGGACACGGTCATTCTGGATTTAGGATCCCGCCTCAACCATTATTGCTCCGACATGACCCGCACCTGGCGGGGGAGGTCGGTTTCCGGGCAGCTCAAAGAAATTTACCGGATTGTCCGGGAGGCACAAAAGGCTGCCATGAGTGAAATCCGCGCCGGAAAAGACACGGTGGATGTAGACGGTGTGGCCAGGCGCGTGATCGAGGCGGCGGGGTATGGGGAATACTTCGGTCATGGCCTGGGGCACGGGGTCGGCCTGGCAGTGCACGAAAAACCCGGTCTCCGGAAAAGAAACCCCATGACTCTGGCCGAAAACATGGTGGTCACCGTGGAGCCCGGAATCTACCTGCCCGGGGTGGGGGGAGTGCGGCTCGAAAACCTGGTGCGGGTCACCCGTGACGGCTGCGAAGTGCTCAATGAGTTGGACCTCATGGACGATTGAGGCGGGATGCAGGGAGCATGGACCTCTGCGGCCGGGACATCCCCTCAAACCCTATAGTGGTCTCGAAACCAGCTGACGAACCGACCGATTCCTTCGTGAATGCTCGTGGCGGGAGAAAATCCGAAGTCTCTCCGGAGATCTTCGATGTCCGCATAGGTTTCGGGAACGTCACCCGGCTGCATGGGAAGATATTCTTTGATTGCCGTCTTCCCCAGGTGTTCCTCGAGGATGCGGATGAAGGTGTCGAGTTCCACCGCCTGATGATTTCCGATGTTGTAGATGCGGTAAGGCGCGCGGCTCGCACCCGGGTCGGGCGCCACGCCGCTCCAGGTTTCATCCGGTTTCGCAGGTTTTTCCATGACGCGCATCATGCCTTCGACGATGTCGTCGATATAGGTGAAATCCCGTTTCATCCTGCCGTTGTTGAAGACCTGGATGGGTCTGCCTTCGAGGATGGCTCGTGTGAACAGGAAAAGGGCCATGTCGGGCCGCCCCCATGGACCATAAACGGTGAAAAATCGCAGTCCTGTGCAGGGGATACCGAAGAGGTGCGCATAGGTGTGAGCCATCAGTTCATTGGCTTTTTTTGTCGCGGCATAAAGGGACAGCGGGTGGTCCACATTGTGATGAACCGAGAAGGGAAGAACGGTGTTGGCCCCATAGACGGAACTGGACGATGCATAGACGAGGTGCTTCACCTCAACGTGCCGGCACCCCTCCAGAATGTGCAGGAATCCCTTCACGTTGCTTTCAACGTAGGTGTGAGGGTGCGTGAGCGAGTACCGCACTCCCGCCTGCGCCGCCAGATGGACCACCACCTCGAATCGGTGGTCTTTGAAAAGCCTCTCAAGGCCGGCGCGATCCTCCAGGTTCAATGGGCTGAATTCGAAGTTGCGGAATGTTCGAAGTTGAGACAGGCGGGCTTCTTTGAGGTCCACGTCATAGTAGGGGTTCAGGTTGTCCAGGCCGACGACCTGCCTTCCCTCATTGAGCAAACGCCTCGAAAAGTGATAACCGATGAAACCCGCTGCTCCGGTGACAAGAATCGGCGTATCTCCATGCATTTTCTGAGTCATCTCCTGGTCTGAATTGCACTGCATGTGCTTCTGAGGGGCTGAGAGCGTTGAGACCGTGCGGCCGTGAATGCGCGCTCCATGGTGCAAACCTGGCTCACGAGCGGCTTCAACGACACCGCTTCGGTGTGCGCGGAAAAGTGCGCTGTGGACTTGGGACTGGATTCTTCCGAGATACGTTCAGCTGCCTTCGGGTTTCTTGAGACGCACGGTCAGGACGGAACAGGGGGATTTTCGGACCACTCGATCGGCCGTGCTCCCAAAGAGGACGTGGGCCAGGCCGGTCAACCCCCGGGATCCCATGACGATGAGGTCGAAATCCATTTCTTCGGCCATTCTGAGGATCTCGGTCGCTGCATAGCCGCTGAGAAGATGAACCTTGTGCCGCTGCGTTTCCTTCAGTTGGCTCACGTAGCGCTCTGAAATGGTGCCCATGGCCGCGACTTTGACCTGCTCCACAAAATTGGGATCGTACTCGATGGGCATATAGGTGGCGTGTATGGGCGGCGAAAGCGAAAAATTGATCATGACGTGAAGGATGTGGAGCGTCGCGCCATAACGGTCGGCCAGATCCCGGGCCGTGATGAAGGCTTCATCGGCGTTTTCAGAAAAATCCGTGCAAAAGGCAATGTTCTGAAAGAGATTCTCAGCCATCTTTGGTCTCCTGTCACGAGGGTTGGCTCATTGTCGGTTTGGAGTGGTCTCAACTGTCGACGATCCACACGGTGATCTCCCTGGCGAGCTTTGCCACGCTCCGGGAGACACTTCCCCAGAGAAACTCGCGGACGCGGCCCAGCCCCCTCCGTCCCAGGACGATGGTGGAACAGTTGAGGTGCCTGGCTTCGTCCAGGATCACGACTGCCACCTCTCCCGAGTGAACGCGAAAGTGCGTGGAGATCTGGTCGGCGGTGAAGTCTCCCTCCCAGAGGATTTCCCTGGCCCGGTTGAAAATCACGTTCATCTTGTCTTCGTCCTCCAAAAGCCAGTAGAGGCCCCTGAGGCGGGGCTGCTCCTCATGAATTTTGGTGATGCGCTGCACCTCCTCCTTGGTCAGGATGTTGGGAGATGCAGTGGGCAGGACATGGCACAAGGCCAGATGGACGTGGGGGGAACCCCTCAGAACCCTCGCCAGGTAGGCAATGCTCTTCAGGGACACCTCGGTGTTGTCAAGGGCGACCAGAAATCGTTCCATGGGATCCCTCATTCCTTTCGGAGCTCGTGAAATGCCCGACCGACCGATTTCAGGTGAAGCGGGCGCAAAGTGCTAACGGGGTTTGCCGCACCCAACACGGCGTGTCTTCACCTTTTCGTCGGGTGATGACGGGCCATGGGGCGTCTGAGAGAGTTTATACCTCTCCCGCGTCGACAAACGCAACAACTAACCCTGAAGAGCGAGTCTTTTCCAGGGATTCGAGATCTCAAAAGTTCTCAAAGGCTTGACAACCTCTGAGAGACTCCATTAGGATTGTTCGACCGAAAGAACGGGGAAATTTTCCGCTATATGTCTGGAAAACCGGAAAAAATAATACGCCGTTCATGCCCCGAGTAGCTGTGAAACGCACCGAGGTGTCCGCCGCGCCGGCCTTCCAGGCCGACGAAAGGAACAGGCGGGCCATGCCGCATTTCCCGGAACGGGCGGACCACCTGCCATCCAATTCAATCGGGATCTCATTTTCAGGAGGAAAGATGCACTGGGAAAGACCACCCAACAGGCCTCAGGGCCCTGGGAATTTTCAGGATTTGGAAGACATTTTGAGACGCTTGAAAGAACGGTACAAATTTTCATCCTTTTCCGGCCTGCCTTTTGCCCTGCTCGTGGTTGCCGCCCTCGTGATCCTCGCGGGGCTCAACTCCTATTACACGGTGGAGCCGCAGGAGACGGCCGTGGTGAAACGATTTGGAAAGTTCACCCACACCACCGATGCCGGGCTCCACTTCAAGATTCCGTTCGGAGTCGATCACGTTCAGAAGGTCGTCACCGGGAGGGTGCTGCAGCGGGAGTACGGTTATCGCACGGTGCAGCCCGAAACGCGCAGCCGCCTCGCTTCCAAGGGCTATGAGGAGGAGTCCATCATGCTGAGCGGTGATCTCAACGTGGTGGATTTGCAATGGACCGTGCAATACAAGATCGAAGAGCCGGTTGCTTACCTGTTCAGGGTCCACGATGTTGAGGGCACCCTGGACGACATTTCCGAATCGGTGATCCGCCGCATTGTGGGCAACCGCTACTCCGATGATGTCCTCACGGTCGGAAGGGCGTCCATTGCCGAACAGGCAAGGGTTGAAATCCAGAACATCATGGACCAGTATCAGTCGGGTTTGCGAATCGTGACGGTCCAGCTCCAAAACGTCAATCCTCCCGATGCGGTGAAGGGGGCGTTCAACGAAGTGAACGAGTCCCAGCAGGAAAAGGAGCGGATGATCAACGAAGCGCAGGAAGCCTACAACCAAAGGATTCCCAGAGCTCAGGGACAGGCCCGCCAGACCGTCACTCAGGCTGAAGGGTACGCGCTGGAGCGCGTCAACCGCAGCGAGGGCGAGGTCCGACGCTTCATTGAGATCCTCGGGGAGTACGAAAAGGCTCCCGACGTGACCCGCAGGAGGATGTACATCGAAGCGTTCGAGAGCCTTTCGGACAAATTTGAACATCTGTATGTGATTGATGAAAAGCAGGGCAACCTCCTTCCTCACTTGGACCTTGGCCGTACCCCGAGCGGTGGCTCAGGGGGCGGACCGGCGTCAACAAGGGCGGAGACTTCGTCTGTTCAGACAGGGCAGGAGGGGAGATGACATGGTTGCTTCAAATTTGAAGTTTATCGTCGTGGGTGTGGTCCTCGTCGGGATATTGGCGGTCAACTCCCTGTTTGTGGTCAAGGAGACCGAACAGGTGGTCATGACACAGTTCGGCAAACCGGTGGGTGACCCCATCCTGGAAGCGGGTCTCCATTTCAAGGTTCCCTTCATCCAGAAGGCCAATTTTTTCGAGAAACGGATCATGAAGTGGGACGGACAGCCCAATCAGATCCCGACTCGAGACAAGAAGTACATCTGGGTGGATGTGACGGCCCGTTGGCGCATCGGAGATCCGCTGCTCTTTCTCCAGCGCATCGGAAGCATTTCCACGGCCCAGAGCCGCCTGGACGGCATCATCGATTCCATCGTGCGAAATTTCGTGTCCAACAACGAACTCATCGAACTCGTGCGAAGCGAGGGCTGGGAAGACGCGAGAAAGAATCTCCAGGAGGCGGGGATTGAAGATTATCGCCTGGTGGTCTCCGAGGAAATCGTTCAGGAACTTGACCAGCCTCTCATCAAGGGGAGGGAGAGAATCACGAGAGAAATGGTGGCGGAGGCATCAAGATTGCTACCGCAGTACGGCATTGAACTCGTGGACATTCGCGTGAAGCGTATCAATTATGTGGACACGGTTCAGCTTCAGGTGTTCAAGCGCATGATTTCCGAGCGCAAGCGCATCGCGGCGCAGTACCGGTCGGAAGGAGAAGGGGAGCGGGCGGCCATTCTCGGTCAGATGGAGCGGGAACTGGCGCGGATCACCTCGGAAGCCTTCAGGACGGCTCAGGAGATCCGAGGGCGGGCTGATGCCGAGGCGACGCGAATCTACGCAGAAGCGTACGGAAAGAATCCGGAATTTTTTGAACTCTACCGGACCTTCGAGTTCTACAAGAATTCCGACAACCGAAGGACGTCGTTTGTTTTGACGACTGAAGCGGACATTTTCAAATATCTGAAAGGCAGTGGGAAAGCATTGGATCGGTAAACCAGGAGAGACACTTATGTCATGCTATGAGGAGAATCCTCATCAAATCACCAAAGCCGACCTCATTGTGGCCATTCCCTCTTACAATGAAGCGGAGGCCATCGGGCACACCACTGCACAGGTTGCCAAGGGACTCGCGGATTACTTCGGCCACCTCAAAAGTGTGATCATCAACTGCGACAACCATTCAACCGACGGGACCAAAGAGGCCTTTTTCGCCGCTCCGTCGGAGGTCCCGAAGATCTATCTGTCGACGCCCTCCGGTGTGCAGGGCAAAGGACACAACCTCAGAAATCTCTTTGAAAAGGTCCGGGAGTTGGGCGCCCAGGCGGTTGTGGTCATCGAGGCCGATATCAAAAATGTGGCTCCCTACTGGGTCAAAAACTTGGCGGAGCCCCTCCTGAAGGGGGCCGGCTACACCTGTCCTTTGTATGTTCGCCACAAATACGAAGCCACTCTGACCAACTCGATCATTTACCCCCTCACCCGATGCCTTTACGGGCGCAGAATCCGGCAACCCAATGCCGGCGACTTCGGGTTCAAAGGGCAGCTGGTCGATGCATTTCTGGACGCCGGCCTGTGGACAGAATCGGTGCAGCGCTTCGGCATCGACATCTGGGCGACCACCATTGCACTGAATTCCAGGGTGCCCATCTGCCAGTCCATCCTGGGATGCCCCAAGGTGCATCGCACCAAGGACCCCTATGCTCACCTCTCGGTGCTCTTCCTCCAGGTTGTCGGCACCATGTTCGATTTGATGAGCGTTTACGAAAAGTTCTGGACGCAGGTCAAGTGGAGCAAGCCTACCGCGCTTTACGGGACGGATCTTCAGGATGTGGAAACTCCCATTCCAGTTGAAGTCAACACGGCACGGCTCCATGAGCGATTTCTCCAGGGTTTCGACAAATACCACACCTCGTGGGAGTCCTTCTACGATCAGACGATCAACCACAAGCTCCAGGAGATTCGTGGGCTTGGTCTCCAACATTTTTCCATTCCCGCCCAGACCTGGGCGAAGATTCTTTTTGACAGCGCCATCGCCTATCAAAGCCTGGATGCCGACAAGAAGCGAGACCTCCTGGATGCTCTCCTTCCCATCTACCTGGGGAAAGTGCTTTCTTTCGTCAAGAAGACGGAGCGCATGTCCATTCAGCAGGCCGAAGAGTACGTGGAAAATGAATGCACGGTCTTTGAGGAGAACAAGCCCTATCTGGTGAGCAAATGGCTGGAAACCAAAAAAGGTTATTAATATTAAGGAGATAAGGTTATGCCCAAAATCCTCGTTGTCGATGATGAGGAACACATCCGCCTGCTCTATTCCGAAGAATTGAAGGAAGCTGGATACGAAGTGGTCACCGCCGAGAGTGGCTACAAACTTCTGGAAATCATTGAGGAGGAGAGGCCCGACCTTGTGGTATTGGACATCAAGATGGTCGACTACAACGGGCTGGATCTGCTGCAGGATATTCGCAATCATTTCTATGACTTGCCCGTCATCCTGTCCACCGCCTATGACACATTCAAGGAAGACACCAAGGCCATTGCCGCGGACTTTTATGTGGTGAAAAGTTTTGATCTGACGGAATTGAAGAAAAAGATTGCCGTCGCACTGGAAACCAGTCTGCCGACCTGAAAGAACACCGAAGACCTGCATCCTCCTCCTTGGGTTTTCGGAGGGGAATGGGGGAGAGCGGTTTTCGCGGGGTGGACGGCAAGCGGTGTCCGGGGCGCGGCGAGGTTTTCCGGCGAGGCACATTTCGCCGCTTTCGGCCAGTGAATTTTCCAGGCCACGTCGCTTCTGGACCTCCTTCCGGGCAGGCTTTTCCGTTGGAAATCCGAGGGGCAGCAACCGGTCGGGATCTCAGTTTTGAGTGTTCAGCCGGGTTGATGCCCTTTTTTTTCCGGTCAGGGGATGGTGATCCAGAGGTAGAGGAGAATGGCGCAAAAAATCATATTTCCAGCCCAGACGCCCACGAGGGGCGAGAGAACACCGGCCGTCGCCAGACCGCTGCCCATGTTGAGTGCGGCCAGGTAAACGAGGGCGACGATGAGGGCCACGACCACATTGGCGGCCACTCCACCCTGAATGCGATGGCGCAAGGCGATGCCGAGGGCGAGGAGAGCAAAAATGAACGTCGTGAGCGGAAAGGCAACCCGCAGGTGCAGTTCCACCTCGTAGGGGAGGGCATTGAATCCTTCTCGCTTGATTTTTTGAGTGTAGCGGTACAACTGCATCCAGTTCAACTCTTCGGGCATGGTCTCCAGACTGCTGAAGTCCTTGGGGGTTTCATGCAGGGCCAATTCTTTTTTTGTGAAATAATTCTGCTCCGTCCTGTCTTTGTTGAAGACCAGCTGAAGTCCGTCCTCCGCAACCCAGTTGGGTCCTTTCCAGATCAGGCGGTTGGCGTCGATCCGCTGGAGCAGGTTGAATTGCGCGTCCAGTAGATACAGCGTGACCCGCTCCATCGTGAGGTTTTTCGCGTCGTAAAGCCGGATCTGGTAGATGGTTCCTTTCCCGTGATACCAGACATTTTCGTGGCTGTAAGCGGCGGCCTGCCCGCTCTGAGTGACATTCTCCTGCCAGATGGCCTCGGACTGACGATGAAGCGTTCTGGCGATCGATTCCGCAAAGAGGAAGTGTGCCGCCGAAAAAATAAAGGCCGCCACAATGATGGGCAGGATGTAGGTGATCCGGTGAATGCCCGAAGCTTCCATGGCGATCAGTTCATGGTTGCGCTTCAGGATCCCCAGAGCGATGAGGATACCCAGCAGGGTCGCTACGGGAAGGCCCTGTGAGATGATGAAAGGAATTTTGTAGGCGAAGTAGGAGAAGATGTCTGCCGCAGGGGTGCCTTTAATCATCATATTGTCGACCTTTTCAAAAAAATCGACAATGAGGTAGATGCCCACGAACGCGGTGATGGTGAGGATAAAAATGGGCAGGAACTGACTCAGCATGTAGCGGGTGATGATTTTCATGGAATCTGCTTCTGGGGCTGGTGAGATTTCTTGCTGAAAGACCGGAAAGGGAGCTTCCAGAATTTGGTAATTGCCATGCGCGGACCTGCTGCAGAAGGATTGTGCGTCGTCATCCAGAGATAGACGGCCAGGACGGCGCAGATCACGTTGGGTCCCCATGCCGCGAGGAAGGCAGGTAGGAGGAAGTTTTCGGCAAGCCCCTTGCCCGCAGTGAGCAGGACATAATAGCTCAGAAAAATCCCCAGGCCGAAGGCAATGCCGGTCATGCGGCTTTTCTGACGGCTGACCACGCCCAGGGGAGTCCCGAGCAGTCCCAAAATCAGGCAACCGAGCGGCAGTGCCAGCCTTCGATGAAATTCCAGTAGAAACGAAACCCCCTGACGCTCCGGCGTGGTCTCGGCCCGAGAATGGCGTAACAACTCCCTCGCCGTCATGTTGTTCTTGGTGCGCGAACTCTCCGTGGCCCCCCCCATGATCTCATCCAGGTCCAGATAGAGATCGTACGTTTTGAAAGAAACCGCCTGCGCTCCCTTGTGATTTTCCGGTACACGCGTGATGATCCCGTTTTTTACTCTGAAGACCAGATGGTCCAGCTCTTTTTCCAGGATGACATGGGCCTCCTCCGCCACGATGGTGGCGCGGATATCGGGATGCCGTCGATCTTCAACGAAAAAACCGCGTATGGTCAAGGTGCTTGCGTCAGCCGATCGAAAGAAAAAGACGAGCTGGGGAATCGCGTCGATGAAGACACCCTCTCGCATCAGCAGCGGAATGGTCGCCTTGCCCAGGGACTTGAGCTTCACTTCGAAGGCTCGATTGGTTTTCGGCACTATCACCAGGGTGTTCCAATAGGAGATCGCGCTGACAGCCATGAGCAGGGTGAGCACCGCGGGAAGGAGTTGGTAGAGGCTGAGACCGGCTGAATGCATGGCGGTCAACTCATTGTCGCCGCTGAGTCGCACGAAGGCGAGGACGGTGCCGAGCAGGGCTGCCATGGGCAGGGTAAAAATGAGCAGCTTCGGCACGATCAGAAGCATGAGTTCCAGGAGATCGATAAATGATACGGATGTGGTGAAGAGATATCGCGCCAGCTGGAGCAGTCTCCCGGCAACCAGCACGATGCTGACGCCGAAGGCGGCCAGGGTGAAGGGGATGAGCAGTTCTTTCAATGTGTAGCGAAACAGTGTGATGCCCATGTTGTCCCTGACTGAAAGGGGGTATTTCGACCGCGTAAACGGCTGAAAACCCCGAATCACTTTCTCGATGGACTTTTCCCGGTCCGAAGTCCTGCTCCGATTCCGGTCGCCGTCCTGCGTTTCGAGACGGGCGGCCTGACCGGGCAGGGCTCTTCAATCGCTGCCGACAAGTCTTTGTCGCAGGCGCCGAGTTATGTATAGAACAATGGCGGTGAACTTTCAAAGGGGGAAGAGGTTTTTCTCTGGAGTCACTTTCCTTGGCACGTGCCATGCTTCCTGCGAACCCGGCCGGCGCAAATCCAGCCGGAAATTCACTTCACGCCCAGTGGGAAAGCGGCGTGAATGGAGTAAGACCTTGACAGAGGAAATTTTCACGTGGTATCGGTTGCCTGCTACCGTGGAACGGGCATTTCGAAAGGGCGTTGAGATTCCACATGCCGTGAGGGCTTAGCACCGCTCCACATCTCATGTGTCCATTTAATGTGTCCATTTCGACACTCGTCATGCCGGCAGGTTTTAAGCCGGCCTCCAGCTCTTTTCTGTGGATTCCGGCTGAAAGAATGCCGGAATGACGACCGGAGCGGTGGACACTCAATTGCGATGAGTTGTACTGAGCCTGGATGGCGGATTGAGAGAATGGTCATGAAAAAACCAAGACAGTCCCTCGAGTTCGATGATCTCGATTTAGATTCCACCCAGGATTTGGGGATCGATCCAGACCTCGATCATGGCGAGGAGGACGATGAAATCATCGACCTGACCGATGAGATCACGGAAACTCTCGAAGAATCTTCGTTTGAGGCCTTTGAATCCGAAGACCTGGATTTCGGTGCGGAGCTCATCGAGGGTGAGGCCGGCGGCGAAGTGGAAAAACTCGAGGAAGACCTCATGGTGGATCAGGCGACCATCCTCGACGACGATGAGTTCCTGGACCAGGAGGTTCTCGCCCGGTTGTCCACGGAGGACGAAGTCCTGGATATGCCCGCGGATTCGTCCCTTGATCTGCTTGCCGGTGAACTGGAACAGGAGCAGAACAGGGAGGCGACCGCTCTTGGGTCCAATGAGGAGGTGCCGTTCGATTTTGGCAACTTCGATGAGGAACCCTCGGTCGAAATGATGTTGCCCGGTGAATCGGGGGTTCCATTACCCGGCCTTGCCGAGGATTCTTCCCAAGAGGAGACGGCTGATGCGGGGGCGGTCCCCCAGGATCTGGAGGCTCTTCTCGATGACGCTGTCCTTCAGATGGAGGAGCGGCTGAAAGAAGCCGTGGAGCAAATGATCACATCTCGACTGCCGGAGCTCGTGCGGGACCTTCTGCGTGAGGAGATTGACAGGCTCAAAAGGGAACTGCAATAAAACTGCTGCCGTGAATTTCAAGGATCTACAGGGGTGCCGAGGGGAAGCCGTTTGCCTTCACAGGGGTTGAGCCTTTCTCGACGCATCCTTTTCTCTTTTTGGTGACCGGCAAAAGGAAGGATCAACGTCGGCATCCCCCATGCTTTATGCGTCGATGTTTTCCGTTGGTCGCTTTGTCCATTCAGACCCCGCTGCAGCGCAGAGTCCCGGAGCCGGTTCTCGGGTTTCCGGCCGTTTGAACGCGGTGAAACTGAGCATGCGCAGGGATTTCAGGGAGCTTTTCAATGAGTGAAGGCACGTTGCCCAAAGCTTACGAGTTTGATGAGGTGGAACCCCGGTGGTACGCACACTGGCAGGAAATGGGTGTGTTCCATGCGGATGCGGAAAGCACCAGGGCCCCCTTCACCATCGTGATTCCCCCTCCCAATGTTACGGGACATCTGCACATGGGGCATGCCTTGAACAACACGCTCCAGGATATCCTCTGCCGTTACAAGCGGTTGAAGGGTTTCGAGGTCCTGTGGGTTCCGGGAATGGACCATGCGGGTATCGCCACTCAAAATGTGGTGGAACGCCAATTGGCTCAGGAAGGACTCACACGGCACGATGTCGGCAGAGAAAAGTTTCTGGAACAGGTCTGGGTCTGGAAGGAAAAATACGGCGGCTTCATCATCAATCAGTTGAAGCGTCTCGGCGCTTCCTGCGACTGGGGGAGAGAGCGGTTCACCATGGACGAGGGGCTCTCCCTCGCGGTGCGACAAGTGTTTGTCAAACTCTACAACGAAGGGCTCATCTATCGCGGTAAACGCATGATCAACTGGTGCCCCCGGTGTGTGACGGCCCTGGCCAATATCGAAGTGGAAGGTGAGGAGGTGGACGGCTACCTCTACCACCTGCGCTATCCTCTGGTCTCCGGGAAAGGGGCTCTCGTCGTGGCCACCACGCGTCCGGAAACCATGCTGGGCGACACGGCCGTTGCCGTGCATCCCGAAGACCCGCGATACAAATCCTTCATCGGCCAGGAAGTCCGGCTTCCGCTCACCCACCGGAACATCCCTGTGATTGCGGATGAATACGTGGAGAGAGAGTTCGGCACAGGAGCCCTGAAAGTTACACCGGCCCACGATTTCAACGATTTTGAACTGGCCCGTAAACACAACCTTCCCCTGGTTCAGGTCCTCGGTGAGGACGGGAAGATGACCTCGGAGGCCGGCGCCTACGAAGGCCTCGATCGAAGCGCCTGCCGGAAGAAGGTCCTCAAGGATTTGGAGAAGCAGGGCCTGCTCGTCAAAGTGGAAAGCTACAGGAATCGCGTTGGACACTGCTACCGGTGCAAGAGTGTCGTTGAGCCCATGCAGTCCTTGCAGTGGTTCGTCTCGACAAAACCGCTGGCGCAGAAAGCCATGGACGCCGTCCGGGAGAGCGCGACACGGATCATCCCCACAAAATGGGAGAAAGACTACTTCATCTGGCTCGAAAACGTCGAGGATTGGTGCGTGAGCCGCCAGATCTGGTGGGGGCACCGTATTCCGGCATGGTATTGCCGGGACTGCGACAAAGTCATCGTGTCGGAATATGACCCCAGCCAATGCCCCAGCTGCCGCGGGCAGAACCTGGAACAGGATTCGGACGTTCTGGACACCTGGTTCAGTTCAGCCCTGTGGCCGTTTTCAACACTGGGATGGCCCGAAGACACCCAGGATCTCAAAAAATTCTACCCCACCTCGGTGCTGGTGACCGGTTTCGACATCCTTTTCTTCTGGGTGGCGCGCATGATGATGATGGGTCTTCATTTCATGGGGGAGGTTCCCTTCCGGGATGTTTACGTTCATGCCCTGGTGCGCGACGCCCAGGGGAATAAAATGAGCAAATCCCGCGGGAATGTCATCGATCCTCTCGTCATGATGGATCGGTACGGAACCGATGCCCTGCGCTTCACTTTGACGGCTTTTGCGGCACAGGGGCGCGATGTGAAGCTCTCGGAGGAGCGGATCGAAGGGTACAGGCACTTTGTGAACAAGATCTGGAATGCATCGAGACTGGTCCTCATGAACCTCGAGGGTGCGGGGCCGCTGCCGGAGCTCCCTTCCACTCCCGCAAGTCTCGCGCAACGGTGGATCCTCAGCCGGCTGCAGTCGGTCATCGCGGACGTGGAAAGTGCCCTGGAGAACTATCATTTCAATCAGTACGCGCACGCTCTGTATCACTTCATCTGGCATGAGTACTGCGACTGGTACCTGGAGATGGCCAAGGCCGATTTCTACGGCGCACGCGAGGAGGCGAAGGCGGAGGCCAGAGCCGTGGCCGTCCACGTCCTGGATCGGATCCTGGTGCTCCTCCATCCCGTCATGCCCTTTGTGACCGAGGAGATCTGGCAGAAACTTCCCGAGACCCAGGGGACCATCATGAAGGCCGCCTTCCCGACCGTGGATGCGGCACGAAAGGACCCTCAGGCCGAGGAGCGGATGGAATTGCTCATGTCCGTGGTGAACGGCCTTCGCAACATCCGCGGCGAAATGAACGTGCTCCCGGCCACGCAGGTCGAAGCTTACTGTCTCTGCGAAAGCGATCATGAAGTCGAAATCCTCCAGGAGCAGGTCGCCGTCATTTCCGACCTGGCGAAACTTTCCCACCTGCACGTGGGCAGGGTCGGGGGGCTGCAGAAACCTCAGATGGCTGCGGGCACTCTGGCGGGCAAAGTGGAAGTCTACGTCGTGCTGAAGGGCATCCTCGATTTCGAAAGCGAGGGCAAGCGCCTTCAAAAGGAAATCACCAAGGTCGAGAAAGAATTCGGCATCACTCAAAAGAAGCTGGCCAACGAAGATTTTCTCGCAAAGGCTCCCGGGGACGTCATTGAGAAGGAGCGAGAAAAATCAGCCCGGCTGGGTGAAAAAATGGAAAAACTCAAGAGCCACTTCCTGATCATCGAGGGTCTGAGGAAGATGGCTTCTGCGGGAGGATGATCATGGATCGCCTCGATTTTCTGCTCCACCTCGCCCTGGAAGAGGACGCGGTTCAGGGAGATGTCACCACTCGGGCCCTGATCCCCGACGACATGCCGGGCCGTGCGGTTGTGTTCGGCAGGGAACCCTTTGTGCTCTCGGGTACCCGAGCCTTCGAGCGTGTCTTCCGCATCGTGGATCCTTCCGTGAAGGTCGAAACATTCTTCAGGGACGGCGACGAGATTCCCGCCAACGAATCGGTGTTCAGGCTGGAGGGACGGGCCGCATCTCTCCTGGTGGGGGAGCGTACGGCTCTGAACCTCCTCCAGCGACTCTCCGCCGTGGCCACCCTGACCCGAAAGATGGTGAAAGCCATGGAGGGGACAAACTGCCGTCTTCTCGACACCCGAAAGACCACGCCTCTCTGGCGCACCCTCGAAAAAGAGGCTGTTCGCCATGGCGGTGGCTTCAATCACCGGTTTGGACTTTCGGACGGCGTGCTCATCAAAGACAACCACATCGGGGCCGTCGGCAGCGTTCGGGAGGCTGTGGTGCGAGCCCGCCGCGGGGCGCCTCATACCTTGAAGGTCGAGGTCGAGGTCGAAGATCTCGCACAGCTCGATGAAGCCCTTGAAGCCGGAGCCGATGTGGTGCTGCTCGATAATTTTTCCCTCGAGACCCTCAAGAAGGCAGTGAACCGGGTGCAGCAAACAGTCCTCCTCGAAGCCTCCGGGGGGGTGAGTCTAGACACCGTCCGCGCCATCGCGGAAACGGGGGTCGATTTCGTGAGCTGCGGCGCCCTGACCCACTCGGCCGGGTCCATTGATCTCACGATGGAATTCACCCTTGGGTGACGCGCCGTGACTCCTCGGCATGGACCGTGCCTTCTGCACGGACCCTCTTCCTTGAGATTCCAAACCCCTCGATGGGATCAGTTCCTTGAAACCGACGTTCGTTCACAGTGAAGGGCCGATTGCAGCCGGTCTCAAAGCGGGCTGGCCCATCTGCGTGGGCTATTTCCCTCTGGGCCTGGCCCTGGGTGTGGTGGCACAAAAGGCCGGGTTGAGTGTGGTCGAAATCGGGCTCATGTCCCTGCTCGTCTTTGCAGGGAGCGCCCAGTTCATCGCCGTTTCCATGCTTCAGGGCGGGGCTGCCGTTCCTGCCATCGTGGCCACCACCTTCATGGTGAATCTTCGACACATCCTGATGAGTTCCTCCCTTGCGGTCCACCTGAGAGGCGTGCGCCTCCCTTTTCTTTCCGCCTTTGCCTATGGGGTCACCGACGAGAGCTTTGCGGTGAATCTCAATCGCTTCCGGAGTGGCCCCTGGCATCCGACCCAGGCGCTGGTGGTGAATCAACTGTCCAATGCGGTCTGGATCCTGAGCACAATGCTGGGGGGCTACGGGGGGCAATTCCTCGGCGAAAAGAGCTTCGGCATCGATTATGCGCTCATTGCCATGTTCATCAGCCTCATCGTCTTCCAGGTGCGCGGTGGGGTTTACGTGTTGACGGCACTGGCATCAGGGGGGCTCGCAGTCCTTCTGAGCAAGCTCATCCCGGGCAATTCCTATGTGGTTCTGGCCACCATGGCGGCCGCCACGCTCGGCTTTGCGCTGACACGGGTGGGCAGAAGGAAATGGGTGCATGGACCTGAAAAGTGAGCACCTGCTGCTCTTTTTCCTCATGGGCGTGGTGACCTACCTGCCCCGTTGGCTGCCGCTCTTTGTTTTCTCTCAGCGCCGACTCCCATCCTGGTTCATCCAATGGCTCGACTTCATCCCCGTGGCCATCCTCAGCGCTCTGGTTTTTCCTGAACTCTTCCTGGCAGGGGAAGCAAAAGAACTGAGCCTGCTGAATCTCAAAGCTCTCGTTGCCCTCCCCACTTTTCTGTTTGCCTTCTGGACCCGCTCCCTGGGCGGCACCGTGATTTTCGGCATGCTGCTCTACTGGATCTCAGGTCTTTTCCTGCCAATCTGATCCACAAAACCGGTTGAAAGTCTCCAGACCCGCTGTCTGCTCTTCGACCCGCCGGCGCTCGCACGCAAAGAGACTGCGAAACTTCAAGGGCTTCCCGCAGTCGATGAAAATTTATCGATCATAGCGACCCGTTTTCCTGAACATTTTTTCTCGTTTCTGTGACCCGGTGCCTCAGTGAGATTATATTGGACCGTAGCGAGGCCCTGGACTTGCAACATTGAAAGGGGGCCCAATCGGAGGTGACCCATGAGCAAAAAACACATACACGGTGATTTTGAGGTTCGATCGGATCACGTGGCGGCCCCGGCTTCAAAAATTCCCGGACCGAAAGAAGCCAAAACGCTTGAAGTGGTTCTGAAGTGCGACTCCTACGGCAGTCTGGAGGCAATCGTTCCTGAGTTGCAAAAAATCGAGAACCCGGCCGTCAAGGTGAAGGTGATCCACGCAGACGTCGGGGACGTCTCCAAGTCCGATCTCCTCCTGGCCATGTCCGGCAGCAGGCTGATCCTGGGCTTCGATGTCGGCATCATGCCGAAACTGGAACAGGTGGTGAAGGAAAGCAGCGCGGAAGTGCGATTGTACAACGTCATCTACCAGTTACTGGAAGACGTCAAAGAAATTGCATCCTCTTGGGTACCGCAGGAGCCCGCAGAAAAGATTCTCGGCAAAGGGAAGGTCATTGCCCTTTTCAAAGGGGGGCGGGACTCGGTGATCCTGGGGTGCGAAGTGCAGGAAGGGACCATCGCGATAGGACAAAACTTCCGGATCATCTCAGCCATGGGGCCGGTGTACACGGGCAGGGTCGAGTCGCTCCAAATGGAGCACAAGCCCATTCGGCAGGCGACCGCTGGTCAGCAGATCGGTCTGAAGGTTTCCCATTTCAAAGCTGCCAGGATCGGAGATCTGGTGGAATCTTTCGAAAGGGGCCGCTCGATGGAGCCACAGCCGTGGACCCCCTCAGGAAAGGTGCTGGAGCGATTCATCTGAGCATTCGGGTTGAAAACGGCCTCGAAGCCTTGCCTTTCTTGTTGTCTCCTCATTGTGTGTGAAAGACGTCACCCGTATTGATGAGAAACTGGGGGTTGTTTTTGGAAAAATTCTCTCACCGACCGGAGTTCCTCAAGCCCTGCCCAGTTCCTGAGACCTCAACGTCGCGGCTCTGACCGCCTCCATGAGTGCCCCTCGAACTCCCCATTCCTCCAGTACTTTGAGCCCCTCGATGGTGGTGCCTGCCGGCGAGGTGATGAGGTCTTTTAATTCTGCGGGGTGTTTTTCCGTCTCTTCCACCATCTGGACCGTGCCGAGGAGAGTCTGGAGGACCAGCTCCCTCGAAATGTTTCGCGGCAAACCCATGAGCACCCCTGCATCCACGAGGCTCTCAATGAGCAGAAGCACGTAGGCCGGTCCACTGCCGCTGAGCCCCGTCACGGCATCCATCCACTTTTCCTCGACCAAAAGGGCCTTGCCCACCGCGTTGAAGATCCCCAGAGCGAAGTTCATGTGTTCATCTTTGACATGCTCTCCGCGTGCCAGTGCGGATGCGCCCTGCTGGACCAGTGCCGGGGTGTTGGGCATGACCCGGATGACCGGAATTTCAGGCGGCAGGGACTTCGAGATGCGCTGCAGGGTCACGCCGGCGGCGATGGAAATGATGAGGGGAGTGTGCGCCAGATGGGCGGCCATATCCTCGAGAACCGAGTCCATGTTTTGAGGCTTAACGGCAAGAAGGAGGACTTCGCTCTTCTGGGAGACTTCCTGCAGGGTTTTGCAGAGCGTGATCCGGTAGCGATCATTCAAGTATTTCATGCGGCTGCGGCTCACATCGTGAACAAGAATCTGCTCGGGGGGAAGGATGGACGCGTTCAGGAGCCCCTTGATCAAGGCCTCCCCCATATTGCCGCCGCCAACAAATCCAAGCGTTGTGCTTTCCGTCATCTGGGACCTTCCTTTCCAGGAGCGCATCCTGAAGTGCAGACCGTTGCCTCGACGAAACCTGAAGGGCGCGGCTGCCGGAACAATGCGGTTTGGCATCATGGGAGCCGTGCTTTCTGGTCTATTACTTCATTTGTCCGGGACAGGCAAGTTTCTTCGGGGCCCCTGGGCCCATCCCAGGCAGACTTTCAGTTATTACAGTGCGTTGGGGGAGAGTTTGTTCCAAAAAGCACATGTTTTGCCTTGACGCGTGTGACAGATTGTGCGAAATTCGTCGCATTTCCTGAAACAATTAAAAAACAATGAGGCCCAGGAGGTTTCCTGGAGCTGTGTGGAACCGTTTCCGAAGCCTGGAACGGCTGTTCGGAAAAGCTCTGGGCAGATCCATCGACAATCGGCAGGGCCTTCTTCCAGTTCGTTCCTGCCGGAGATGCGATTTTCAGGAGCATTTTGAAGTTTCCGGCCAAAGTCTGTGCGTATAGCATTTCGCAATGAAGGAACTCCTCGTTTCGTGGAGGTGGACTCAGTACCGCACCAGAAAAGAGTCTCCATCGGGCGCTGCAACTCCCCCATGAGGGGGAATCTCGAAAAATAGCTCGTCATGGATTCGGGTCCCCCTGATTTGTGGACGTTTTGGCAGGACTGCACAACCGTTTGCCGCCGGGCAAAGCCGCCGGGGTGAGGCAGGGGACCTGCCGTTTTCCAGCCCGTTTGTCACGATCACCGGGTTGGTTCGCACCCGGCTGCTGGGCTCCTGCTCCCTCGGGCCCCCTGAGAATTCTGCCTCAATGGGATTTCATTCCTGGGAATGCGGGTTTTCCGTTTACACGCGTTCCACATCCTGGTCGCCTCTGCCGCAGGCCATCCGGACGTGGCTGCAGAGAAGGAGAGTGAACAAAGCCATGTTTGAAATGCTGAAAGAATTCATTCGCGCAATCAAGAACGATCCTTGGTGGATTCCCAGGTTTACCGAGGAGGAAACGAAACCTCCCAAGAAGGCGGAACCTCCCAGGCGGGCACCGATCATCAAAAGTTCACCGGCAGAAAAGCCCAAGCCGGCTCCCGCGATGAAGCCTGAAAAAGAAAAGATTGAAGCGGTCACGAAGCCTTCCGAAGTGTCGAAGGTGGAGACTGAAAAAAGAGAAGAGCCGCCCGCCAAAGAGGAACCTTCCGCAACCCTGGCGGTTCCATCCGTCGAGGAGCCCACAGAGGAACCTCGTTCCGTTTCAGAGGAGACGCCTGGGCCTGCGGCTGCTCTGGAAAGTCCCCCTGACACGGTTGCTGTTGAGGTGAAAGTGGAGCAGGAAACCGTTTCGGTTCAGGAGACCCCCGAGGAGGTGGAAGCTGCTGCAAGCTCGGTGGAAGTGTCCGAACCGGTAGCGTCAGCACCGGAACCGGCAGCGGAGGTTGTGGAATCGACTGTGGAAGTTTCGGAGCCTGCGGTGGAGGCGGAGCCTGAGTTGGAGGAGCCGCCGGCGGAGGCGCCCGAACTTGCAGCGTCAGCACCGGAACCTGCAGGGGAGGTTGTGGAATCGACTGAGGAGGTTTCGGAGCCTGCGGTGGAGGAGCTGCCGGCGGAGGCGCCCGAACTTGCAGCGTCAGCACCGGAACCTGCAGGGGAGGTTGTGGAATCGACTGAGGAGGTTTCGGAGCCTGCGGTGGAGGAGCCGCCGGAGGAAGTGCCGGATTTGAAGTCCGCGAAAGAGATGCCTGCGGAGCCGGAGAAACCCAAAAAAGGTTCCGCCGCCAAGAAGCCTGCCAAATCTAAGAAGACCAAGGCTGCCAAGTCAAAGGAGAAGACGGAAAAAGCGGACACAAAGAAAAAGAAAAAGAGTTCTCCAGGTAAATCGACCAAGAAATAAGACCTGCATGGAGGCGCCCTCGGGGTGCGACCTTCATCTCCGGATATGATGAAGAGGATTGCTGAAGACCGGCAAGGCTGTGAGAGCTGAGCCGGTTTTCTGTTTCACCGAACGTTCGACTCTGGATCGAGGTGTTTGGACCGCAGGGTCAGGGGAGACATGGGCCTTCAGTAGAACTCCACAGAATAAAGTGTCTGTTTAGACACTCGTCATACCGGCAGTTCTTGAGCCGGTATCCAGCTCTTTTCTGTGGATTCCGGCTGAAAGAGTGCCGGAGTGACGACCGGAGTGGTGTGCACTCGATGATGTTGTCCTGGGGGTTTTCACTGGATGCTGTTTCATTCCCTGGACCCATCGAGTGTTTTCCGGCCCGACGGCTCCCTTTGAAATGATGACCGTTCGCACAGGCAGATCGCCACACCCCCCGCTCAAACCTTCCATCCCTCAGGTCGAACATCCTTTACAAAAAACTTTCCAAGGATGCTGAACCGCATGGGATTCGCCTCATGGGGGCGTGGATTCGGCTTCAAAATGCGGGGCCGCATGTTCTCCCTCCAGGAGCAGCGTGCGCACCACCTGGAATTCCATCGGGCGGAAGGGGACCTGGAAGCGAATCTTACTGTTTGGGTGAGCCACGGCAAGAGTGGCTCCGTCCATGTCGTGAAATGCATCGAGCTGCAGGGCGTGGGTCCGGCCATCAGGAAAAAGAAATTCGATCAACTGCCGCTTGAACAGACGGGTGCGTGTTTCAAGAATGACCGAAAAACCACCTGGTGTCTGCGGATGCTCCGGTGGTGACCCCGCTTGATCCACCTGACGCACGATTCCTGCGAGGGTGTGAGTCTTGACAATAGGCGTTTGGTGGTCGACTCCGCCCGCAGCCGTTTCAGTTCCTGAGAACGTAAAGCCTTTGGTGTAGGGACGATGACTGATGCGGTTGAGGTCTGTCATCCACTCTTCCGACGGGATGAAACCCTCGGGATTCTGCCAGTGAGTGTCAATGGCCTGACGATATGCGCGGGTGACGGCTGCAAGATACAGAAGACCCTTCATGCGTCCCTCAATTTTGAAAGCGTGCACGCCCACCGTCAGGAGCCGGCCCATCTCTTCCATGAGACAGAGATCTTTGGAGTTGAAGATGTAGGTCCCTGACGGATCCTCCATGATGGGAAAATACTGCCCGGGCCTTTTTTCCTCCACCAAACGATAGGACCATCGACACGGCTGAGCGCATTCCCCTCGATTGGCGCTCCGACCGCTCATGAAAGCGCTCAGCAGGCAACGGCCCGAGTACGAAACGCACATGGCCCCGTGAATGAACACCTCCAGCTCCAGGGTGGTCTTCTGCCCTATGTCCCGGATCTCTTCAAAGGTCAGTTCGCGCGCCAGATTGACACGGGTCACGCCCAACCGCTTCCAGAAGTTCACACTCATGGAATTTGTGGTGTTGGCCTGGGTGCTGAGATGAATGGGAAGCCGGGGTGTGAGGTCCCTGGCCAGAGAGAGCACTCCGGGGTCCGCCACGATGATGGCGTCCACACCGATGTGCTGTAGCTCTCTCAGGTAACGGCCGAGGCTCTCCAGGTCCGATTCCCTGGGATAGGTGTTCACGGTGACGTACAGGCGCTTGTCGAGAGCGTGAGCGAGTGTGCATGCTTCGTGCAACTCGTGGAGATCAAGGTTGGTGGCAAAGGCCCTGAGGCTGAAGTTTTTTCCGCCCACGTAGACGGCATCGGCACCGTACAGGAAGGCGATCTTGCATTTTTCCAGGCTTCCGCCCGGGGCGAGAAGTTCCGGCTTCTGCTTCCGGGAAAATGTGTGCGGCACGATCGAGTGTCCCTGATGCAGTCGCTTCCTGGCCGTTGCTCACCTTTGCCTGAAATGCGCAGGAGGCGCTTTCCGAGATAGTCGCGCAGGGTGAGTAAGAAACCCCTGACGACCGCCACCGAGAAAAGGGCAGGTGTTCCATGAAGCGAGAGTTGGAGTGTGTCCGGTTTGACAAAACCGAAAAGCATCTGTACTTATCATCCAAGCTGAGGTAAAGGCAAGCGAATCACTCTTCATGTAAACCAGCATCGAGCTCCTGCACCGTGAGACGTATGTGTTCCGACAAGCAAGTTTCGCCTGACGAACGTTTTGCCTGGCTCAGTCTCAAGCTGATCCACCAACTGGGAAATCGGTCCCTTCTTCGCCTCCACAGACATTTCGGGTCCGCAGTGCGGATCATGAGAGCTTCGGAGGAAGAGCTGAACGCGGTACCGGGGCTTCGCGAGAAGAGCAAGAGGGCGTTGTTGAAGCGCGAAATGCTGCGTCCACCGAAAGAAGAGTGGCAGCGGCTTCGGAGTGAGAGCATCGAGATTCTGACCCTGGAAGATCCTCATTATCCGTCCAATCTGGCCGCCATTCATGATCCTCCCGCAGTTCTCTTTGTGCGGGGTGAAGTGCAGCCGCGGGATTTGGTGGCGGTGGCGGTGGTGGGATCGAGGATGGCCTCTCCCGCCGGCCTGTGTTATACGGAACGGCTCTGCGCAGAGTTGGTGCAATACGGGGTGACCGTAGTGAGCGGACTTGCGGTGGGCATTGACAGCGCTGCGCACCGGGGTGCGCTTCAGGGAAAAGGGCGAACGCTGGCGGTCCTGGGATGCGGGCTGGATGTGGACTATCCTCTGTCCAATCGAGGTTTGCGGGAGAAGATCGCAGCCTCGGGTGCCCTCTTGAGTGAATTTGCCCTGGAGACCCAGCCTGCCGCGGGTCATTTCCCCCTGCGGAACCGCATCATCAGCGGACTGGCGCTGGGTGTGGTGGTGGTGGAAGCGGCTCAGCGAAGCGGGTCGCTCATCACGGCCAGAATGGCCCTGGAGCAGGGACGTGAAGTGTTTGCCGTGCCGGGCCCGGCGGGAAGCTTTCTCAGCGCCGGACCCCACAACCTGCTGAAGCAGGGTGCCAGGCTGGTGGAGACAGCCGACGATATCCTGGAGGAGATCCGGCCTCTGATCACGAGACCCCGCAGAACTCCTGCGCAAGCCTCTGTTGGGGGGGCGCCCCCCGGTCAGTTGGGGGCTCAGGATCTCCTGGTTCTGGAGGCGCTCGGAAATGAAAGGAAACACATCGATGAATTGAGCCGGGCCCTGGAAATGCCCATCTCGCGGCTCATGGCCGTTCTTCAGGATTTGGAGTTGAAAGGTCTGGTGCAGCAGTTGCCGGGAAAAAATTACACCGCCCGCAGTGAAGTTCTCTGAGAAGCTGGAAGCTTCGAAGACCATGAGGATGAATGGATGTCGAAATCGCTCTTGATTGTGGAATCGCCGACCAAAGCCAGGACCCTGGCCCGCTATCTGGGAAAGAACTTTGAAGTCAAAGCTTCCGTCGGACACGTGAAAGACTTGCCCAAAAGCAAGTTGGGAATCAATACGGAGTCGGGATTCCAGCCGGAATACCAGATCATCAGAGGCAAGCGCAAGGTCCTCAATGAGTTGCAGGCCGCAGCTAAGGAGGCTGATGAGATCTACCTGGGACCGGACCCTGATCGAGAGGGTGAAGCGATTGCCTGGCACATTGCCGAGGAAATCGGCCTCCGTGACAAGCCGGTTCATCGGGTGCTCTTTTACGAATTGACCAAAAAGGCCATCAAAGACTCTCTCGCAAACCCCAAGCCGCTGAACCGATCGCTCTACGAAGCACAGCAGGCCAGGAGGACCCTGGACCGGCTCGTTGGCTATCTCATCTCTCCCATCCTCTGGGAAAAGGTGAAGCGGGGACTCAGTGCGGGGCGGGTTCAGTCCGTGGCCCTGAGACTGGTCTGTGAGAGAGAGAAAGAAATACGGTCCTTCGACGCCGAAGAATATTGGACCATCGAGGCCAGGTTTTCTCCCGAATCAGAAACGGAAGCCATGTCGGAGAGGGAGGCCAGGGCATTTTCCAGCCAGCTTTGGCGCTGCAAAGGGAAGAAATGCAAAATCTCCACGGGTGAAGAGGCCGCCGGGCTGCTGAACATTCTCCGGCCGCTGGCGTTTCACGTTTCCAAGGTGGAACGGAAAACGAGGAAAAAAAATCCTTCTCCACCGTTCATCACGAGCACCCTGCAGCAGGAGGCGGCCAGGAAGCTCCGGTTTTCTGCGCGGCTCACCATGTCCGTGGCGCAAAGGCTCTACGAGGGGGTGGAAATCGGCGATGAAGGAGCAGTGGGCCTGATCACTTACATGCGGACGGATTCCACGAGGATGTCCTCGGATGCAGTGCGCGCTGCCAGAGAGTTCATCGAAGAAAAGTGGGGATCGGAGTACCTGCCTTCCAAGCCCGTGGCGTACAAGGCCAAGGCCGGCGCCCAGGACGCTCACGAGGCGATTCGCCCCACCGACGTGCGGCTCACTCCGGAGAGGGTGGCGCCCCACCTGTCCCAGGAGCAGCTCAAGCTCTACACCCTCATCTGGAAACGGTTCATCGCCTGCCAGATGGCCCCCGCCGACATCGCTCAGACTCACGTGGAAATTTCTGCAGCAGATTATGTCTTTTTGACCACAGGTTCGACGATTGAGTTCCCGGGCTTCATGACTCTTTACGTTGAAAGCGTGGAGAATGGCGAAGGCAACGGCAACAGCGAGGGTGTGCTTCCCGACCTGAGGGAGGGACAGGCCCTCTCTCAGCTGGAGATGTCCTCGCAGCAGCATTTCACACAGCCGCCGCCGCGTTATTCCGAAGCGAGTCTCATTCGGGAACTCGAGGAGTCGGGGGTCGGGAGACCCAGCACGTATGCAACGATCCTCTCCACCATTCTCGATCGCGAGTACGTGACCCTCGAGAGGCAGAGACTTCAACCCACGGAGCTGGGGTGGCTCATCGATTCGTTGCTCCAGAAAAATTTTCCCAACATCGTGGACATCGATTTCACGGTGCAGATGGAGAAGAAGCTGGATGAAGTGGCCGGCGGCCATCACTCTTACGAGGAATTGATCTCAGATTTTTACGGGCAGTTTTCCAGGACGCTGGAATCGGCCCAAGCCAATATGCTCAATGTGAAGGGTGTCGGGCTGCCCACCGAACTGCTGTGCCCCAAGTGCGGACTGCCCCTCCACATCCGCTGGAGCAGAAATGGGCCGTTCCTCGCCTGCAGCGGCTATCCCCAGTGCGATTTTTCGAGCGACTATCAGCGCGACGAAAAGGGCAACATCCGTATGGTGGAAAAGGAGTCGACGGGGGAGAACTGTGAAAAGTGCGGGCGCCCCATGGTGATGAAGCGGGGACGCTTCGGCACTTTTCTTGCTTGCAGTGGTTATCCTGAATGCAAGAATACCCGCGCCCCTCGCACGGGAATCCCCTGCCCCCGGGAGGGCTGCCAAGGGGAGATGGTGGAACGTGTGGGCAAGGCTGGAAGGAAATTTTACGGGTGCAACAAATACCCCGAATGCAAGACCGCCTTCTGGGGAAAACCGGTGCCCAGGGCCTGCCCTGCCTGTGGAGGCCCGATAATGGTCGAGAAAGTGAGCAAGAAGCTGGGGGTGAAACACGTGTGTCCCAATCCCTCGTGCAGCTATGAAGAGACCCCCGATGGCGGCGAAAACCCCAAAGAAGAAGCCCAATGAGACGCAAATCCGGACGGCTCAAGGCCATGTGCCGGTGAAGGAAGGGTTCATGCCGGGGCTCAGCCCGAGCAGGATTGCCTTCCCCACACTTCAGGCCTTTGCGTTCCATGAAGGATTTGCGGATCGTTTTAATGGGACGGGATGGCGATGACAATGCCGCAATGGATGCTCGGTGCTTTTGTGTTGATGTTCGGTCTGTGCCTCGGCAGTTTCTTCAACGTGGTCATCCTTCGCCTGCCTGCGGGCCGCTCCATCGGCTTCCCGGCCTCTCACTGCCCCCACTGCGGGACGCCGCTCCGTTTTTATGACAACATTCCGGTTGTCAGTTATTTGAACCTGCGGGGCCGGTGCCGCTTCTGCGCCTCGAGGATTTCTCTGCGTTACCCCCTCGTGGAAATCTTGACAGGGGTCCTCTTTTACGCGTTGTTTCGCATTTACGGTCTGACACCCCAGTTTTTTGTGGAATTGCTCCTCGTGTCCCTGCTCCTGGTCATCGCCTTCATCGACCTGGACACCTTTCTCATCCCCGACAGGCTCTCCCTTTCGGGGATCGTTCTGGGCTTTGTCGCTTCATGGTTCACTCCCCGCCTCTCGTGGACCGAATCGCTCCTGGGGATTGTCGTGGGGGGAGGCGTGCTCTTTGCCATCGCCGTGCTCTACCAGTACCTGCGCAAGCAGGACGGGATGGGAGGCGGGGACATCAAACTGCTGGCCATGATCGGGGCGTTTCTGGGGAGCGCAGGGGTGGTGTTCACGGTGCTCGCCTCCTCCTTGATTGGGACGCTGTATGGCATGGGTGTCATGATTCGCTCACGAAAGCAACTGACAACCACCATGATCCCTTTCGGCCCCTTCTTGTCACTGGGGGCCATTCTCTATGTGTTCTACGGGCAGAGGATCTTTGACTGGTACTTCGGTCTTTGGCTCGCCCCCTGATCCCGACGGCGGCAACATGACCTGCAGGTGTTTTCATTGCCCCACCCTTGGGGAACCCGGCGAACTCCTCACCCTCGATCCCAAAGTCGCCCATCACGTGGTTCATGTGGTGAGACTCAAGCGGGGTGATTTTCTGGATTTGAAGGACGGCCGGGGGAAATGGTGCCGGGCTCGAGTGGAGGATGCCGGCCCCGCGTCCTTTCGCGTTCGCGTGGTGGAGGTCCTGAAAGGCAACACGGAATCACCGCTTTCGATCGTCCTGTGTCTGGCGTTTGCACGTCAGGATCGCATGGACCTCGTGGTGCGGCAGGCCACCGAGCTCGGGGTGACGCGGCTCGTGGGGTTTCGCGCTCAGCGTAGCCAATACGGTCTCTCGAATCTCCGGGTGGAAAAAAGGCGCGAACGGTGGGAGCGCATCGCGTTGGAGGCCATCTGCCAGTGCGAGCGGAGATGGGCGCCGCAGGTTGAATTCTGCGAGGACCTGCATGCCCTCACGGCTCGGGTGGCAGCGTGGGGTGGGCCTGATGCACTGAAAATCGTGGCTTATGAGGAAGCCATGTTCCAACTTGGTGCCGAGCCGGCCGCGAATTTTCGAGACCTCGCATCCTCGCATCCGACCTCGGTCATTGCTCTGGTCGGTCCCGAGGGGGGCTGGGCGGGCGAGGAAGTGGCATACCTGGCGAGAGCGGGATTCGTCACGATTTCCCTGGGTCCTCGCATCTTGCGGTTCGAAACGGCTGCACTGGCGATGCTGACCCTTTCACAGTTCTTATGGGGCGATATGGGCACAGGCTCTCTGGAGGGATGACCTTTATGAAGTGTCACAAATGCAATTACATTGGTTTCGATCACCTGGCTGCTTGCAAAAAATGCGGCGTCGATCTCTCCCAAACCCGGAGTTCTCTCGGATTCACCGATTTGGCTCCGCAGGTTCCCTTTCTCCTGGGTTTTCTCCTCGAAAACGCGGGAAATGCGCCGGACGGCGCGACCACGGGCACTCGACCCAAACAGGAAGTGCAGGAAGAGTTTGCCATCATTGACATGGGGGATGGTTTCGATCTGCCTGCGGAGGGTCCTGACAGCAGTTCCTCGAGGGCAGTGGGTGATGAGCCGGCTTCCATGAGCGCCCAGGGGGTTGGGGAGGTGCGAGTCTCTTCAGCGGATTTGGCTGAGGAGACTCTGGAACTGGCAATCCACGCGGCGAAAGAAGACGCCGAGCTGGATCTTTCCCTCTCCTTCGATGATGTGGACGAGTTCTTCCCGGACCCTGAGGCTGCGCTCATTCAACAGACTCTCTCGTCTTACGGGCAAGAACCCCCAAAGGCTCAGCTGTCTTCAGAGGATTCCCAAGAACTGGTTCTGGAAGGTTTCGACGATGAACCGCCGGCTCAGATGGCGGAGCCCAAGCCTGCGGCAAAAGCCAAGACTCAGAAAAACTCCAGGAACCAGCCTGGAAAGACTCCTGAGGCTGACCTTGTCCTGGAGGAAGGCGGTATCCTGGGCGGGGATCTTCTGGAAGGTGAAGGATCCCTGGGGGCGCCTGATTCCGAGGAGATCGTGAGCCTTGAACTGGAAGAGATTGATTTGGGTGATCTGGTCCTCGAATCGTTGGATTCGGTTGATCCCGAAGCCCCGGAAACGCCCGAAAAGGTGCGTAAGAAGAACGCCAGGACACGTGGGGGCACAAAGAGGTGATGTCGGGCAACCGGCAGGCCTGGCCGCTTTCCACCCTGCTCCAATTTGTTTTACTTCATCTTCTTCGACACACTGCCGGCATCCCCAGCCATTGGGGGATGCCGGCAGTTTTCGTTTTTGATCAGTACGATCCCGACAATCGCCTGAAGTGCCAAAAATTTTCATGCATCACACTCTTGAAAATGGCATAATCTGCGCGCAGCAGATCCGCTCCATTGCGGGGATGCGGGCAAAAAGGGGGCTTTGGCAATTTGAAACGATTCGAAAACAGAAGAGATGAGGAGGAGGAAATGAGAGCAAAAACATTTGTGTGCATCAGTTTGGCCTTGACGCTGGTCTTGGCTGCGGGGCTGGGGCAGGTGCGTGCGGCCTACGAATGTCCCGAAAATTTTGTGCTGCTGGTGGACCAGTCGGGATCCATGCACATGCGGCTCGATGAGGGCGACATGAAGATGGCCGTTTCCAAGCGCGTTCTCACCAGCATCAACGAACTGATTCCCCAGGCGAACCACAGGGGAGCCAACTGGACTTCCGCGCTGAATCTGTTCGCGCCGGTTCAAGAAGTGTACAGAACCGGACCGTACGACCGCGCGGCCATGGCACAGGCTGTGGCGGGCATCGAGGACGATCAGCAGATTTTCGGCCGCATGACCCCCATGGGTCCTGGTATTCTCTCGCTGGATCCCATCCTGTCGCGGATGAGCGGGGCCACTGCCGTGATCCTGGTGACGGACGGCATGGCCAACATGGGCCCCGACCCGGTGGGAGAAGCGCAGGCGATCTACGGCAGGTATCCCGACGTGTGCATTCACATCATCTCGGTTGCCGATGAGCGAAACACCAAGGGAAGAGAAATTCTTCGAGCCATCAACCGGCTTCACAATCGGAGCATCCTGGTGGAAGGGGCGGTTCTCGACGCGGACCGGGGTGCAACCGAGGAATTTGTTCGCAATGTGTTTTGCAAACCCGCACCGGAGGTCCGCAGGGAAGAAGTGCTGGTCCTGCGGGGTGTGCAGTTTGATTTCGACAAATACGATATAAAGCCCGAATTTCGAGTCGTGCTGAATCAGGGGGCTGAAACGCTGATGGCTCGTCCGGACATCAACGTGCGAATCGAAGGACACACGGACGGGATCGGCACCCTCGAGTACAATCAAAGGCTTTCTGAACGCCGGGCGCGCGCGGTTTATGACTATTTTGTGGCCAAGGGCATCAGTCCATCCCGCCTGCAGACCGTAGGCTACGGGAAGACGCGGCCCATCGCCGACAACACCACCGACGAAGGGCGTGCCATCAACCGCCGTGTGGAGCTCAAAGTCATCCAATAGTCTTGAAACACCTTGATGGCTGAGCCGAAGGGCCCTGCGAGACGCCTGCGCTTCGTGGGGCATCTTCATGGTATTCCGAAAGATTTTCGCCGCCGTGAAGCTGAAAGGGCGTGGTGAACCTCAGAAGAATCACCCTATGAGTTTCATCGCGCCCTTCTGCGTGACTTTCCTCGAGCCGCGTTGTCCATTTTCAAAACACCGTGCCGGTGACTTTCCCGCGGCGCTTCTCACAGGCAGGAGGATAGGAATGAGAAGACCTGACCGTCTCTTTCATTCTGCCAGGTTCTCCGGGCCATCCACACTTCTTTTCATCCCCGTCCCACGGAGAATGGACGTACAGGAGCATTGAGATGTTTGTTCCCACCAAGGCTTTTTTCACCAGAGGCGTTGGCTTTCACAAAAATGAGCTGCAATCCTACGAACTGGCTCTTCGCGATGCCCGGATCGAGACTCAGAATATTGTGAGTGTCTCGAGCATCCTGCCGCCCAATTGCGAGATCATCGACCCGGAGGAGGGACTCCGCCTGCTCAAGCCGGGCCAGATCACCTTCTGCGTCATGGCACGGCTCAGCGCCAACGAATATGGGCGGATGATCGGGGCTTCCGTGGGCATCGCCTTCCCGACGGACAGGAACCAGTACGGGTACATCAGCGAATACCACGCGTTTGGAAAAGAGGAGATCGAAGTGGGGGACTTTGCCGAGGACCTGGCTTCGACCATGCTGGCCACCACCCTGGGCGTCGAGTTTGATCCCGACAAAGACTATGACGAAAGACGGGAGATCTACCTCATGAGCGGCAAGGTGGTTGAAGCCCTGTCTTTTCCCTGCGTGGCCAGGGGCCGGAAGGGCGGGTATGTCACCGTCATCTCCAGTGTGGTCTTCATCGAATGAAACTCATTTGGAGATTTCCCGTGACAGCCGATGATCCGCTGGGCTTTTGGAGTTCATCTGAAAGAGGCAGAGTTTCATGAAAAAAGTGTTGGTGTTTCTGGCCGTTGGGGCCCTTTGCGTCATCCTGGTGTTTGGCTGGTGGATCCTGAGCCGCCCGGAACGGGGCACGAGTGGATCCGTCAGCACCAAATTCCGTTGGCTCGGCCCTAACGACAAGATCGTGATCGATGGGTTTGACGATCCCAAAGTGCGGGGGGTGGCCTGCCACATCGCACGGGCCCAGACGGGAGGGGTGAAAGGCAGCCTGGGTGTGGCGGAAGACACGAGCGATGCCAGCATCGCCTGCCGTCAGGTCGGGCCCATCGAAATTGTGGGTGAGCTCAAAGATGGCGAACGCGTCTTTGACGAGCGCCGCAGCCTGGTGTTCAAATCCCTTCAGGTGGTACGATTTTACGACCGCGAACGCAATGTGCTCGTGTACGTGGCTTACAGCGACCGGTTCATCGAAGGGAGCCCCAAAAACAGCATCAGCACGGTGCCCATCATGGGGTGGACCCCGCCATGAACAGCCTTTTGCTATGGCAATGTCGGCGAGGTCCATGCCCTGCGATGCTGCGGACCGATTCATACACCTTGGCGTTGCCACAGCCTGGCCGTTTTCAATTGAGTGGTTTTCCAACGTTGGAACCTGTTTGCTCCGGCGGGATGCATCTTGGCGAACAATGGCTGGGCATGGTAAATAAAAGCACCAGCGTTCTCTGATTCCATGCCGGTGTTCGCATGATCGCGACCCTGCGCGCTGGAGCGACCGTGATCAGGAGGCTGCCTGACTCTCTGCGGTTTCGCTTCGCCTGGCCGAAACGGGTGAACCTAGGGATTGAATTTATGACTCATTCAGAATTTACACTGAATGAAGGGCCCGACGAACCGCTGCCGTTTGAAAAGCTTTTGACTGAAATTTCCACGTCCTTCATCAGTCTCTCGGCTGATCAGATCGACAGCGAAATTGGTTTTGCCCAGAGCCGCATTTGCGAACTGCTTGATCTTGACCGTTCTACCCTCTGGATAACCTCCGACGACGATCCCCAAACGGTGATACTCACACATGTTCATCAGGCTTTGGGACAGCCCCCGCCTGCCGAACGAATGAATGCAAAGGATTTTTTCCCCTGGATGACGCAAAAGCTGCTCAGTGGGGAGACCGTTGCCTTCTCACAGATTTCGGAGCTTCCGGCGGAAGCCCGTCGTGACCGGGAGAGCTTCGAGTTCTACGGCACCAAATCCGGTGTTTACGTTCCATTCTCCGTCGGAAAAGGACCGGTGTTCGGTATGCTGACCTTCGCCGCGACGCGTGAGGAGAGACGCTGGTCGAGGAGGGCGTTGGAACAATTTCGGCTGATTGCGCAGATTTTCGCCAATGCCCTCGCACGCAAGCATGCCGAGAAGTCCCTGGAAGATCGACTTCGATTTGAGATGCTGCTGACGGACATATCGGCGCGCTTTGTCAACCTGCCCTGGAATCAGGTGGATGGTGAGATTGAAAACGCCCAGCGGCTTGTCTGCGAATGCCTCGGGCTGGACTTGTGTGCACTCTGGCAATGGTCTTCCGAGAACTCGGACTTGCTCCTGCTGACCCACATTTACCGGTCCCAGGAGGAACCTGCGCTTCCTGAACCCATGGATGCCAAACTGTTTTTTCCCTGGAGCCGGGATCAAATTGAGGCGGGCAAAATCATAGTGGTTAAGACCATGTCGGAACTACTGCCGGAGGCAGCCCGCGACTTCGAAAGTTATGGTTATTTCGGAATCAAGAGCACGTGCGTTTTCCCTCTGGTGGTGGGGGATCACTCTCCCATCGGGGCGCTTGGATTCAACACCCTTCAAGCGGAATTCGCATGGCCGGAGGCGATCATCAAAAGGCTCCAACTGGTGGCACAGATATTCGCCAATGCTCTCGCCCGGGAGCGGTCGGAACGCGAACTTGTCCAGAGTGAGCGGCGTTTGCGCCTCATAACAAATGCCTTGCCGGTGCTCATCGCTTACGTGGATGCTGAATGCCGTTACCGTTTCAATAACGATGCCCACAGGGTGTGGTTCGGAGTCAAGGCGGAAGACGCCTTCGGGCGTCACATCCAGGAGGTGCTCGGGGAAGCTTTCTTCCAATGTGTCAGCCCTTACGTCCGACGGGCTTTGTCGGGCGAACACCTGCAATGCGCCCTGGATCTTGAACAGGCTGTCGGACGGCCTTTGTCCGCGGAGGCCATTTATGTTCCGGATGTGGGAAGGCAGGGGGCCGTGCGGGGAGTCTATATCCTGGTGATCGACGTCACGGAACGAAATCTCGCCCAGCAGGAGTCCAGTCGCTTGCAGGATGAACTGCTGCACGCCGGGCGAATTTCCACCATGGGCGAGCTGGCCGGAGCGCTTGCCCATGAGATCAATCAGCCCTTGAGTGCGATCATGAGCAACGCACAGGCGGCCCAGCGTTATCTGTCCGGCCCGACGCCCGATTTGGAGGAGGTTCGAGAGATCCTGAACGATATCTTGAAGGAAGACAGTCGCGCCAGTGAAATCATCAATCGCATCCGGTTGTTTTTGAGAAAATCAAAAATGGAGATCGTGCCGTTGGACCTCAACTCCATTTTTCGCGAGATTGCAAAACTTTTGACGCACGACGCCGCGCGCCGCGCTGTGGAGATCAAACTCGAACTCGACCCCAATCTGCCTCTCGTACGGGGTGACCGGATTCAGTTGCAGCAGGTCGCTCTGAATCTGATGCTGAATGCCTT
>CAZZHS010000014.1:0-71323 GCA_964654275.1 uncultured Syntrophobacteraceae bacterium | reverse complement strand
CCGTTTGAGCGAGCTTCAGGTGATTGTTGGTGAGCTGTGTCTAAACATTTCATATTTTCCTTGAATCAGCAAGAAAATGGCGAAGGGATGCCTCGCCGGCGACCGCATCGGCAAGCATTTCTGACCAGTTCCATGGAACGGAAGTAATTTCCTCGAACTCTTGACGCCAGGGCCAGCCTCTGGGCAGGGGGCATCGCAGGGACAGGGAGAGTTTGTGTGTTGGGTGGGTGACGACCAGTTCGCGGGCGAAGAGAGCGATCTGCCTTCGGGGCAGGGGATGGGCTGCTCCATAGCGCAGATCACCGATGATCGGGTGTCCGACGTGGGCCAACTGGCAGCGGATCTGGTGGTGGCGGCCGGATTCCAGGCGGACTTCCACCAGGCTCCTGTCCCCCTCAACATCCAGGACTTGGTAGGTCAGGCTCGCTTCTTGTGCGGATGGCGAGCCCTGTTTCGCAACGACGCTGGAAAAGCCGGGGCGGCGAATCAAATGATGGAGCAGATGTCCCTGGAGAGGCTGCAGGCGACCCTTGACAACGGCCCAGTAGATTTTGGTAACCTGCCTGGCCCGGAATTGAGCACTCAATCGCCCTGCCGCCTTGGATGTGCGCGCGAAAAGGACGACACCGGCCACAGGCCGATCCAGCCGGTGGACCAGGCCGAGGTAAACCTGTCCCGTTTTCTGGTAGCGGCGTTTGATCCACTCCTTGCCCAGATCCAGCAAGGAAGGCTCCCCGGTCTGATCTGCTTGAATCAGCAATCCTGCTGGTTTATAAAGTGCCAGCAAATGGTTGTCTTCAAAGAGGACCGGCCAGTGCGGATCGAAAAAATAGGTGGCATCCATGGGGTCCGAAACTCATGACGAGGGTTTCCGTCAACTTGGCCACCCTTCATGGTGGAGGCGCACGAAAGGGGACACACCCAAAGGCTGTTTCCAATGCTGAGAAACAAAATGAGTATTGAAGCCACACCTTCAGGGCTCGCAAAATTGCTGGAAAGATGCGGCATTCATCTCGATGCGGCCCGGACAGGCCAGCTTTGGCAATATCATCAATTGCTTCGAAAGAACAACCCCGAACTCAACCTGACGCGCATCCACCAGTTCGAGAACATGGTTCTCAAACTCTACGTGGATTCGATTCTTCCAGGGCTTCTCATGGAGCTGCCCTCTCCCCTCCTGGATCTGGGCACAGGGCCGGGTATGCCCGGCATTCCTCTGAAAATCGCCTTTCCACACCTGAACATATACCTGGCAGAGGGACGGCGGAAAAGGGTGGCATTTCTCAACGAAGCACTCGCGGCGCTCCAGTTGCCGGGAATCGAGGTGATTGGGGAAGGCATCTCAGCCTCTTTCGAAAAACCGGTCCGGGGCGTCATCACACGTGCCGTCGAAGAGATTCCCGCCACACTGGCGCGCATCCAGGGG
Source organism: uncultured Syntrophobacteraceae bacterium (assembly GCA_964654275.1). Classification (GTDB taxonomy): domain Bacteria; phylum Desulfobacterota; class Syntrophobacteria; order Syntrophobacterales; family Syntrophobacteraceae; genus SLCH01. Next base: position 69,897 of record CAZZHS010000014.1, on the reverse strand, counting down.
TGTCTCGAGAAGGAGGGATTGGCCATTTTCATGAAAGGGCCCGCGTGCGAAAATGAAATAATTTCAGCTCAGAAGCGATTTCAGGGCGAGTATGCATTGATCCTGGACCGGGCTTATCAAATTCCGGAGACTCCTCATCAACGGCGGTTGGTCGTCTTCAGGCATCTTTCCGAACCCATCGGGAAACGCAAGGCCTTTGCTGCGGCGAAACACTCCGTACGGATTTTGGAAAGCGAGAAAAACGCATTGTTCCGAGAAATGCGGAGTCTGCTTTCCGCGCGAGGCATCAGGAAACATCGCAAAGCCTTTGTCTTCGGCAGCAGACCAGTGCGCGAGGTGATTTCTCTGCTCCCCAGTCGGTGCATCGCATGGGTCACCCGCGGTGGTGAGACTCCTCCCCCCGGGAGCGCCCCCCCGGAAATGGCCTGGTATCAGCTTGCGCCGCCCCTTTGGGAGGAACTCGACCTGTTTGGAACGGGGCACCCTTTGCTGCTCATCGAGGTCGGCGACATTCCCCAATGGGACCCCACAGCCCCTCTGCCGCCAGGATGCAGCCTGCTGGTTCCGTTTCAGGACCCCGAAAATGTGGGCGCTGTCGTGCGCTCAGCGGTTGCATTCGGAGTTTCTCAAATCATCCTGCTGGCGGAAAGCGCAAACCCGTATCACCCCAAGTCTGTGCGCGCTTCAGGAGGCGTCGTCCTCCAGGCACGCTTCCTGATCGGTCCGAGCGTCCGAGAACTCCCTTCAGACCTGCCCATCATGGCACTTTCTGCGACGGGACAAAACATCGATGGGGTGGAGTTTCCTGCGAGATTCCTGCTGCTGCCGGGAATGGAGGGTCCAGGGTTGCCCAAAGAATGGGAAAGCTCCTCGCTGGCCATTCCCATGGAGGGTGCGGTGGAGTCGCTCAATGCTGCCAGCGCAGCGGCCATCGCCCTTTACGTGTGGTCACAAAAGCGACGGGATTCCCAGAAAAGCCGGGCGCATCTCGAAAAGAACCAGCCCCATGGACCCGATCGGGTCCAATTGGGGCTGGAGTGAACTTCAGAGGCCTGCTGCCTCCGGAATCTTTCGAACTGGATCATGAATCCAAAGAACGGGAGGGCGTCAGCCGATTCTTACAGGGTGGGGGAGCCCTCCCTCACGAACTCATCGCTCCATGGGGACGATGGTGATGGCGACCCGACGATTCAACTGACGGCCTGACTCCGTTGCATTGCTCGCGATGGGGCGTGCTTCTCCAAAACCCCTTGCAGTGATCCTGCGGGAATCCACCCCTCTTTGCACGAGAGCGTCCCGGACCGATAGGGCGCGTTCTTCGGACAACCTCTGATTGTGCATTTCGGATCCGGTGCTGTCCGTGTGGCCATCGACGAGCACGGTTGTCTCGGGATAACGCACGAGGGTGTCGGCGACGAGGTCAATTTCATCGTAGGCGCCCGGCTTCAGCGTCGCCGAATTGACATCGAAGAGCACGTCAGATCTGAGGGTGACGAGCAGTTGCTGTTGATTGCGTTCTACAGTGGCACCCTGGGAAATGGCCTCTACGCGCCGCATCTCCTGCTCCTGACGATCCATGTAACTGCCGATGGCGCCTCCCGCAAGGGAACCGACGGCGGCGCCCGCCAAGGCTCCGATGACGGTCGAGGTGGTGTCCCGGCCGATGGCCTGACCGAGAAGGGCTCCCGTTCCTGCACCCACACCAGTTCCCACCAGCGCCCCCTTCTGGGTCCGGTTCATGTCCGTGGCACACGCGGAAAGGGCGAATGCTGAGGCGACCAATAACAGCACAAAGTTTTTCTTCATTCGACACTCCTTCTTTTCAATTCCTTTTAAAGAACGAACTGAACCTTGTCGGCTTTCGATACAACGACGAACATTCATGAAGCGAAGCTTTCGGTCTTCCCGTCCTTCCGTCCAAAAGTGGAGAAAGCCTTTGCCATTGCTGCCCCTGACAACCGACGAGGTCTGGATGCGCAAAGGGAAGATCGACACTTCGAATCTGTTCGGGTCGATGATCGAGAAGCCCTGCGGCTCGTACTGCACGATGAGCACCCATATACCAGAATATCGAGAACAATGTCCAAAAGTTCTTGATCAGACGACTTAAATATATCGCTGAATGTCCAATTGAAAAGAGTCCGGTTTTTCAGGGGGGGTGAATGAGGGAGGTGACTTCCGCGATGGACAAATGTTGAGAAACGTGCGGGGCAGGGTCACCGGGGGGCGGGTGGGGCTGGAGAGATCGTCAACTGCAGGCGAGGCAGAAATGAAAAGAGCCCGTGCGTTCGCACGGGCTCTTGGGAGACACTTCGGTCTGGGAAGACTCAGGTGTTGCGTCTCACACTCACGCGACCTCTTCTTTGACGGACACGGCGATTTTGTACAGCACACTGAGTACAAAAAATCCCGTTGCCCAGACGCCGATGGCGATGATCAGTTCGGGCACCGTCGGGAGGTATTCCCGGACTTGTTCAAAGGGGTTCGGGATGAAACCTCCGATGACCAGCCCCAGGCCTTTTTCCAGCCACATGGAGAAAAAGACACAGAGGCACGCGATTTTGAGGGTCTTTTCCTGCTTCCGCGTGTTGGGATTGATCAGCAGGACTACGGCGGCAACGGCCAGGATCACGAAAAGCCACATGAAGGGGACCAGCTTGCCGTGCCCGTGCAGGCCCACAAAGAGGTACTCGAGGGTGTGTTTGTGGGAGGGGATGTTGCTGTAAAACGCGGTGAAGAACTCCAGGCCGACGAAAAACAGGCTGACCAGCATCGCATAGGTGACGATCTGAGAGAGTTTGTCGATGGCTTCCTTGCCTGCATCGAACTTGGTGTACTTTTTGAGCAGGAAGGACAGGAGAATGAGGAGGGCTGGACCGGATGCAAACGCTGATGCGAGAAAGCGCGCGGCCATGATGGCGGTGAGCCAGTAATGGCGTCCGGGCAGACCTGCGTAGAGAAAAGCCGTGACGGTGTGAATGGAAACAGCCCAGGGAATGGAGAGATAGATGAGAGGCTTGACCCAGTTGGGATAGTGGGTGCCCTTGCGCTCAGCTTCCAGGACGTTCCAGCCGATGACGATGTTGAGGAAAAGGTAGCCGTTCAGAACAATCATATCCCAGAACAGGATGGAGTTGGGTGTGGGATAGAGCAGCACGTTCATGAGGCGCATGGGTTTACCAAGGTCTACGATGATGAAGAGCAGACACATGGTGACACTGGCCACCGCCAGGAATTCGCCGAGGATGGTGATCCTTCCGAAAACCTTCACGTCATGAAGGTAATAAGGGAGGACGACCATGACGGCGGATGCAGCCACTCCGACCAGAAAGGTGAACTGAGAGATGTAAAATCCCCAGGACACGTCACGGCTCATGCCCGTGATGGTCAAACCGTTGTTCAACTGATAGAGGTAGGCGGCGAACCCCATACCCATCAGAATGAGCAGGCCCATCAGCAGGCGGTAGTACTTTTGGCTTCCAGATAATGCCCTCTCAAGCATGTTGCACCCCTCATATGATGTAGTAGACGTTGGGACCCGTGCCGATCTCAGGCTTGCGCTGTATGGTGTAGTGTTCGGCGAGGAGCTTTCTCACGGGGGAATCGGGGTCCGTGATGTCGCCGAAGGTGAGAGCACCCACCTTGCAGGCCTCGACACAGGCGGGATAAAGTCCCCGCGCCAATCTCTCAGTGCAGAAGTTGCATTTCTCGACCACACCGCGTTCCCGGGTGGGAAAGGTCATGTTGAGTTCGGTCTTTATGTAGGGAACCGGGTCTCGGAAATTGAAACTTCTTGCGCCATAGGGGCAACCGGCCATGCAGAAGCGGCAGCCGATGCATCGGTGGAAGTCCATCTGAACGATGCCGCTCTTCTTGTCCTTGAAAGTTGCCTTGGTGGGGCACACCCGCACGCATGGGGGGTCCGTGCAGTGGTTGCACAGGACCATGATGGGCTTGTCTGCGATGTTGGCGATGTTGTAGGGGTTCGCATGGCCGGAGAAGGTGTCCTCATAGTTCTCCTGCCAGATCCACTTGATTTCTTCTTTGATGGTCCCGATGTCCGGGACGTTGTGAAACTTGTGGCAGGCCAGGATGCACTCTTTGCAATGATCCTCCGCCTTTTCCCAACACTTCTTCATGTCCACGACCATGGCCCACTGCTTGGCCTTGAGGGCCTCCGGAAATTCGGACACCTGGGGGAGAGCCTGTTTTGCGAGCGCTTTCGTCACCGGCAAGGCGCCCAGCCCCAACGCACAGATTCCGCCGATCTTGAGAAAGCTTCTTCTGTTCGATTCCATTACTTGTTCTCCTTCGGGGCGATGTGGCAGGTCCAGCAATAGGGTTGGGATCCAGATTTGAGTCCGGCGTAAACATGGCAAGTGTCACAAAACTCCGACTTGTTGGAGTGACAGCGCATGCACTCGTTCTGGAGACTCATGTTGTATTCCTTGCCGTCCCAGGCCACATAGCGGCGGTTGCCGTTGCGAACCACTTCCGTGCGCCACTCGTTGAGGATCTGCATGTGACCCGTCCTCATTTCTTCTTTGGGAAGGACGCACTGCTTCTCAGCCATTCTTTGAATGACGGGTGTATTGATTTTGGGCTCAGGGGCGGGGGCAGCATTTCCCTTGTTGTACCAGAGGGGAAAGGTCACCATGCCGATGAACAGGAGCAGTCCGGGTATGATCAGCTTGGCATTATAGATCTTCATCACTCATTTCCTCCATTCCTTCCAATGGATTGCCGCGCAGGTCCGTGGTGCGCTCGCCTTCGCCTTTCATGATGAGGGCGTTGCCCACCAGCTCGTGAACACCCGTGACTTCGACTCCGGGGACCCAGTAATTCATGAGAGGAGGAAGCACGGCACGGTCGATGGCGCAGATACAGGAAAGCATGTTGACGCCATACTTGTCATGCACGTATTTGACCGCATTGGCCCGAGGCAGGCCACCTCTCATGCGCATTTCCATGTATTCGTCCGTGTTGAGACCGGACCCGCTGCCGCAGCAGAAGGTCTGCTCGCGTATGCAGTTGGGCGGCATGTCCCAGAAATGGTTGCAGACATTTTCGATGACGTAACGGGGTTCGTCAAAGAAGCCCATGGCCCGCGAAGGGTTGCAGGAATCGTGGTACGTCACCTTCAGGTGATCATTGCGGGTGGGGTCGATTTTGAGCTTGCCGTTGCGAATGAGATCCGCCGTGAACTCGACGATGTGAATCATCTTGGTGGATTTGGCGTTGTCAAACACCGTTCCCGTGATGGGAGAGCGGGGAACTTCCAGGAAATCGGCGGGACCGTTCATGGTGTCCATGTACTGGTTGATCACGCGCCACATGTGACCGCATTCGCCGCCGATGATGTATTTGACGCCCAGGCGCTTGGCTTCGGCGTACATCTTGGCATTGAGCTTCTTCATCGTGTCGTGGTTGGTGAACAGCCCGAAGTTGCCCCCTTCCGACGCATAAGTGGACCAGGTGTAGTCCAGGCCAATTTCGTGGAAGAGCATCAAATATCCCATGAGAGTGTAAGTGCCCGGATCGGCGAACACATCCCCCGAAGGCGTGATGAAGAGGACTTCCGCACCTTTTCGGTTGAAGGTGGGCTCGACGCGGACGCCGTTGATCGCTTCGATTTCGTCCACAAAGAATTCGATCATGTCCTTGAACGCATGCGGCTGGATGCCCAGATGGTTGCCATTGAGATAGCAGTTGGCCGCAGGTCCCATGACCCAGTCGATGTTGATGCCCAGGAGGTTGAGCAGTTCCCTCCCCATGATGGTGATCTCGGCGGTGTCGATGCCGTAGGGACAGAAGAGGGAGCACCGACGGCACTCCGTGCACTGGAAGAAGTAGTAGAACCACTCCTTGATCACGTCCTCCGTCAATTCTCTCGCACCGGCAATGCGACCCATGATCTTGCCGGCCAATGTGAAGTCTTTTTTGTAGACGGAGCGCATGAGTTCGGCTCTCAGAACGGGCATGTTTTTGGGATCACCGGAGCCGATGTAGAAATGGCATTTGTCCGCGCAGGCGCCGCATCGGACGCAGATGTCCATGAAAAGCCGCAGAGAACGGTATTTGTTGAGACAGTCGCGCATTCCCTCGAAGATGATCTCTTTCCAGTTGGAAGGGAGCTTCCAGTCTTCATCGGTGGGGGACCACTCTCGCGGGTTGGGGATTCCCAGGACTTCCAGGTTCTTGGCTTTGCCCGGGTAACACCACGTCCCGGGCCGGAACTCGGGCTTGGTGTCCATCCACCACTGCTGCGGCGGATTATAGTCGAAAACTAGCTCGTTGGGTTTTGGAACCTTTGCCATCTATTTTCACTCCTTTTCCACTGGTAAGCCGGCTTCGATCATCTTTTCCCTGAAGTGATCCTCATATTCCTCGTAGGTGTGAACCTTGACAGGATAATTCCAGGGGTTGATATGGCGTCTGATGCGCGAGTCATTGGGCATGTTTCGCGTGGGGCTGAGAAATACCCCGCCGAGATGCATCAGTTTGCTGAAGGGGAAATAGGCAAACAGGATGCAGATGAGGAAGAAATGAATGTAGAAGAGCACGCCGATCCCCGCGGGAACCACCGGGCTGAGCGTGACGATGCCAAGCGCCAGTTCCTTCACCTTGACCACGTCCACCTTGGAAAAATAGCGCATGATGATCCCGGTCAGTCCCAGGGCGAGCAGCAGGAACAGGGGAAAGTAGTCTGCAGGAAGGGAAATGTAGCGGATTTGAGGAAGGACCACTCGTCTGAGGAACAGGAAGGTCACGGCCGCGATGAATATGATATCGGTGAGATACAGTCCCGGAAGACCGATCTGGAGGATCCCGTCGAGACCTTCCAGGGTGTGGACGAAGCCGGGGACGGGTTCCGCAAAAAACCTCAAATGACGCACAAAGATGACCAGAAAGGAGTAGTGGAACAGAAGGCCGAAGATCCAAAGCCACTTTTCCCATTGATAGGTCAGCTTGGGGCCTTCGTGATATTCGTATTTGGTGTTGCGGAACAGCGACCGAAAGAGGAGCACCTCAAGAGCCATCCTGCCGATGGTGCCCGCAACCGTGGATGGGTTGTCCAGCTTGTTCTGTTTGATCCAGGGCAAAGACTGTTGCTGACCGGCTGTGGTGGTGATGTTGAAGGGCACCGGAGAACGGGCCCAGAGAAAAATGCGATAAGTGAAACCGCCCAGGAAAGTGGCGATGGCAGCATACGGGACAACTACACCAAAAAAATAGTGGAGCCCAGCCACCTTCACTCCCACGAAAACAGCTGCCATCAAGGCAATGACTGAGAGTAAGGAAAACTTGATGCCCATTTAACAATCCCTCGTGTTGGAATTTAGGTTAGAGGATCTTGGCCATTTTTCAGGGGTGCTTCGTGGTCCGGGATTTCGGCTATCAAGTTCGCCCGTTGAAGAAGTCTGAAGGTCCGGTTTTTCACCTCATTGACGCGGAGTTCGTACAATTTTTCACGACAGCTGACATAAACGTTGAAAGCCATCAATGCCAGTTCGTCAATCTTGGACTCAAACGCCATCAGTTCAGTGGGCGAAACCCTCTTCTCCCGAATCCCCTCCTCCGCTCGACTCCTCACCACCTTCTTCAAAAGGAAAACAAAACCGACCGCCTGCGCCGGGTTGAAGTCCTGAATCGCTCGGATCCTCACCATCTGGTCGACCAGAGGCAGGATCTTTTGACGGTCGAAATCTCCCAGCATCTCGTCCAGAATGCCCGTGACGCCCTGGGATACGGTGTAACCGACTGGATTTGAAAACTGATTCCTGTCCTTTTGAAGAAGTGCTGAAGTCTCAGGAGGATAAGTGCCTAGAATGAGGTCGAACCAAGCCCGCGACAGGGCCGGTTTGTCCTCCGCCAGAAATTGTTCCAAACTCATGATCCAGAAAACCCTTTGCCGAAAGCTTGAAGATGAAAGTTTGAGAAATGAAATAAAGATCCATTAAGTGAAAATCGTGTTATCCCCCCTCTCTCGCAAGAAATTTTTAACCGCGCCGGAGTCTCCCTGCGTGGCCTCATTATGATTTGGTCACGCCCACCCTGCCGGGGTGAGCAAACCTATTGAATTTTGTGAACATATGCACGTTAAACCAATTGACATTTTGTGTCAAGCTTGAAAGGGAGAGCGCTCAGCAAAAGCCGGAGGCCGATTGAGAGCGATTATATCCCTTCGATGGGTGGGAGTCCTGGAAGCGATGCAAGGCTTGCGGTTCACGGGTTCCGTGCCTTGCCGGGTGGCTCGCCGGTTTTGCGTATCAGCCGAAAGCCCAGGTCGTCGCTTCTGCGGTCGGCGGTCTGGAGAACATCGCGGTTGGCGCACCTCAGCGCATCGGGTTTGCTGTTCCAACTCCCCCCTCGGGCCACCCGCTCAGCCTTGGGAGCGAGGTGAAGAGGATTCATGGAGGGAAGTGTCTTGTAGGCATCCTCCTGATAGTTGTCGTGCACCCACTCCCAGACATTGCCGAGCATGTCGAAAAGCCCGAATCCATTCGGTCTGAAGTTGCCTGTCGGGGCAGTGAAAATGAAACCGTCCTCGCACTCCGAAACCACCCAGGCAGGAAACCGGTCCTGGGCGGTCCGGTCCGCCCCATTGGAGTGCTCGCACGCACTGTCCTCGTTTTCACCCCAAAACCGGGCGGTTTCGGTCCCGGCCCTGCACGCATATTCCCATTCTGCCTCAGTGGGCAAGCGAAATTCGCCGGAATGGTGTTCCATGAGCCATCGTGCCATGGCCCCCGCGTCGTTCCAGGAGACATGGACAACCGGGTGTGCATCGGTTTGGTCGAAGCCTGCACTGCCCCAGTGAATGCCGGGTCTCGAGGACCAGGTTCCCGTATACACCCAGGAAAAGCCCTGCCGCTCCGCATCGGTGCGATAATCCGTCGCCGCCGCGAACCGGGCGAATTCTCCTCGAGAGACCTCCCTGGCGCCCATCCAAAAGCCGTCGACACAAACCTCCCGCACCGGCCCCTCATCGTCGCTCCGTCCGCGTTCCCCCTGGGGGCTCCCCATGGCAAAGCACCCCTCGGGAATCCAGATAAACTCCATGCCGGTGAGGGATTCTTTCCACGTGATCTTTTCCGCCTCCCGCCCACCCTCCAAGGTGGCCGTATTTCCAAGACCCGTCCAAACCCCTGCCTGAAGAACAAACCAGAAAAGCAGCAGAGGAATCTTTCTCTTTTTCATCAAACTCTCCCACATAAAGTCACGCGAAACACAGGCGCACGACGCAAGGCAGATCGCTGGTCACACAGCGGGTCGGCACGGTCGTTCTCTCGGGTTTTCCACAGTTCCTCGACGTCTTTACCTATCACAATTTCACTGAACGCCGGGGTGAAAATATGCTAGGCTTTCAATCACATCTGGCTGTAACATGGTTTCGTTGAACCTGGAACTCCGAGAGGACCTCTCTCGTGCCCTTTCCACAAGCCGCAACGGTTCGCTTCGCGGCCCTTTCGGGTTCAACTTCCGTTTCCCGTCAGAAAAGGGCCGGCAGTTCTCCATCTTCAGGGCCGACCCTCTTCCAAAACGTTTCCGGACCACCGACCGGGCGGGCCCGGTGTCTGGGCAAACCTGAAAACGAGGCGGATTGTGATCACTTACAAAGGCATCCATCACCTGTCCATGGTCACCCATGATCTTCAACAGACGGTTCGCTTCTGGCGTGATCTTCTGGGAATGCGACTCATCATTGGGATGGGAAAGCCGGGCTATCGACATTACTTTTTCGAAATTTCGTCCAGCAATCTCATCAGCTTCTTCGAGTGGGAGGACGTGCAACCGGTCGAAGAAAAAGACCATGGCTACCCTGGAAAGGGGCCGCTCATCTTCGACCACGTTGCCTTCGAGGTGGATTCCGAGGATCATCTCAGAGAGTTGAAGGACAAACTGGAAGCTGCCGGGTTTTGGGTTTCGGAGGCCATCAATCACGGATTCATTCATTCCATTTACTCGTTTGACCCCAACGGCATTCCCATCGAATTCAGCTACGCGGTCCCGGGGTTCGACGTCCGCGCCAATCCGATCATGATGGATTCGTCGCCGCATGAGGCGGCCCTTGAGGGCCCGGAACCTCAGCCGCACCATTGGCCATCCGTGGAGCATCCCACGCCTCCGGGAGGTCTGGATCTCTTTCCGGGAGAGGGCGAGGAACTTTTCCAGGAAAAGAAAAAGAACTGGTGGAAAAGGTAGCCTCCTGCTCCGGAGACTGGGAACGACAGGGGGCCGTCCTTCTCAGCGCTTCAGCGGCATCCCCCGTCCTCCATAACACGAGCATCGACACGTCATCAAGAGGTCGCACGCGGGGCGAGCCACACTCCGCCGCCCCACGCTCAGGAGGAATCAGCGAGCCATGCATGACGCACACAGAGAAAAGTTGGACAAAAGGCTCACGCCCATCGAGCTCTTCAAACTCACTCCCCGTACCAACTGTGGAGCCTGTGGGTTTGCCACGTGCCTGGCCTTCGCCACTCAAGTGATTGTCGGGCAGGCCGACCTGGACGCCTGTGCCCACCTCGATCCGGGCAAGTTGGCGCCTTTTCGGGTCCAGTTGCAGGACCAGCAAAAGGCGGGAATCGGCTTGAAGAGAGAGGGATTTGAAAAAGCTCTCGAGTTTCTGCGAGGGGAGATTCGAAAGTGGGATCTGGTAGAGACGGCTCGAAGTGTGGGTGGAGAGGCCGTTTTGCGTGAGGGCGAACCGGCCCTGCGGCTTGCGTACTTCGGGTCCCCCGTGATCGTCACGCACGAGGACATTGGCTGCGAGAGAGAGGGAAGCCTGAGTCCCTGGGAAAAGATTTTCCTCTTCAATTATGTCATTGGGGGCGCCGTGGAACCTTCGGGGGACTGGGTGGGCATGGAGAGTTTTCCCAATTCCATCTCCAAGATCAAGAGCCTGAAGACCCACTGCGAAGATCGGCTCTCCGAAGCAGCTGCTCACAGGATGGAGCACCTTGCCGCGTGTGTTGCCGGGATCGGCGTCCCTCTTCGCACCGAAATGGAACACGCTGATTTCGGAGCCGAATTTCGTATTCTTCCCAAACTGGCTGTCCGCATTCTGTGGTGGGATGAAGATCCGGAAGAGGGCTTTCAAGCAAAAGCAAAATTTCTCTTCGACAGCCGGGCCGTCGAAACCCTGGACCTTGAATCCCTGCTTTTTGCCTGTGAACAACTGACGGATCGCATCCTGAGTGCCTGCTTTGGAGCCCATGGTGAGGGGCACACGCATGCACACTGACGGCGGAAAGGGGAAGGGGTTTCGAGAATACGGGCCGCCCTGCTCTCAAGGCTCCGGCACCGGAGCGTTGAGAAACGCGTCGGTGTCCAACAGACCGGCTTGAAGACTCCATCCTTGAGCGGACCTGAACCTCATTCTGCCTCCTCCATATCCTGGAGCCACTCGCTGAAGGCCATTTCAATTTCCACTTTAGAACTCTTGAGCCACTGCTTCCAGTTTGCCATCAGACCGGGGGGTTCGGGAGGCCGCCTTTCGTTGGCTTCAATGACAAGCGTCAAAACTCTCTCGAGGAGGAGAGCGATCCACTCTGCATCGTCTTCACCTCCCTGGCAATGTTCACTCAACTCGGCCACCACGTTCTCGATCATGATGGTGTAAACGGACTCTTTCCAGGAAAACAGTGCCTGATAGTGCTTCTCCACACGGGACATCTCTTCCATGTTCATGAACACCATGGCCCCATATTTGGCGGCCGTTCCGAACCAGACAAACTCGAAATCCGCCAGGGCGTTCAATCGCTCTATGAGAGAGGTGGAATGAAAAAAATCGTGGGCACAGACGCTCAGCATATGGACTTCCTGCCCGGCATCGAAAAAAAGGAGATTGCGATCCCGATTCCATTCCACGATCCGCTGAACCAGAGAAGTGCGCCGCCTTCTATTTTCCTCCTCGACGGCGTCGAGGATTCGCAGGATGTCATCCGGTATTTTTGCTTTGGTGCTCATCGGGAACTCCCTGTCTCAACGGGTGCCGGTTGCAAGAAGCATCTGATGGTCATGAAAAATGCCACGCGATCTTAATGGAGGTGAGTGATTTTGACAAGTGCCCCGTTCAATGACTCCGGCCGCAAGCCTTGACGAAGATCACCGAGGAGTTGCACCCATGAATGAACTGGATTTCCGAGTGAGTCTGAAAAAAGACATTCTGGCACACCTGGCCATCATCACTTCACCCATCGGGCTGGATAAGCTGCCGATGAATCTTCTGTCGGAACTTCACGACGTCACCCGGCGCGCGGCCATTTGGTCAAAAGCCTACAATGCCGACGAATTGGAAGACTGAGCGCCCCTCTGCCGATGCACGTCATGCAGACTTGTTTCCGGCGGCGGGCCTCGATTCCGGGCCGAGGGCGGACACGCCGGGTTGGAAAGGCCGGCGTCGACTGAATCACCTCGCATCCAGCGGAAGGTAGCGGCATCCTGTCGGGCCGCAGTAGTTCCCAATGTAGTCCGATTCCGGCCGATACAGTGCGGGCCTTCCCTGGGCTTCGGCGTGCTTCTCTTCGATCATGTGAGCGCACCAGCCCGCAGACAATGCCGCCGCAAAAACGGCGGTCATCATATCGGTCGGAATGCCCAGCATGAAGTGGAGCAAACCGCTGTAGTAGTCCACATTGGCTTTGAGACGGGCCTTCCCTCTGGACTGAAGAGCTTTGACGCATTGTTCCTCCAGGTCATTGAGGAGGCGAAATCGCCGTTCATTGCCCGTCTTTTCCGCCAGGCTCTCACTGATGTCTTTTAAAATTAAGGATCGTGGATCCTCGGTTCGGTAAACGGGATGCCCCATGCCCATGAGCCGCTCCCCGCGGTCCAGCTGCTCATTCACCCATCGCGCCATGTCTTCCGGTGTCCAGTTCTGAGCCTCCATGCTGAGAAGCAGTTCCAAAACCTTGACGTTCGCGCCGCCATGAAGACTGCCTGAAAGAGCGCCGATTCCTGCAGCCAGCCCTGCATACAGGTGGGCTCTGGTGGAAACCACTGTCCTGCACGCGAAGGTGGACGCGTTGAGGGTGTGTTCCGCATGGAGGATGAAGCTGACGTCCAGGGCCCTCTCGCATTCGGGATCGGGTTTTGCGCCGGTCAGCTGCCACAGGAAGTTTCCCGTGTGCGACAGGTTTTCGTCCGGGGGCAGGGGCTTTTTCCCCTGACGGATTCGATGCCATGCCGAGAGAATCGCGGGCAGTCCCGCAAGGATTCTCAAAGACTTCCGAACATTGGCCTCTCGATTTTCATCGTGCAGGCGGGGATCGGCCATGGCCAGGAGAGGGGCTGCGGCCTGGAGAACATCCATGGGGTCCGAGGCGGCGGGCCACCTCGACAGGCTTTCCACCGCGAAGTGGGGAAGATGCCTCGACTCCAGAAGATTCAACTCCAGTTCCTTCAATTCGGTTCTCCTGGGCAGCTTTCCGTGCATGAGGAGAAAGAGGACCTCGGGGAAGGTTGAATATTTGGCCAATTCTTCGATGCGATAGCCTCTGTAGATGAGAATCCCCCGGTTTCCGTCAATGTGGCTGATTTTGGTGTCCGTGACGGAGATGCCCCGTAAACCCTTATTCTTGAGATCGGACTGGACCGGTGTCATAACAGAACCTCCAAAGCTGCATCGTCACAACTCATAAGTTTCATTCCAAAACGGCCCGTCGGAAGGCTGATCCTTCCGGCAGCGCAGTCATTGACAAATATCGATGGCTGCTTAGCATGTTGCACAAGCAACAGACGTTGAGATAGCGCCAAATGCCGTATCTTAGATACGCCTTACCAATAGGGAGTGCAGCGATGGAAATCAATATTGAAAAACTCAGGAATGAGCGTCGCCCATTGTGGATGACATCCGCAGGTGTAGAAAATTTTGCAGATGTGATGGGCGGCGGTGGGGATATTCATAGGGATCGCTATGCGAGTGAGTGGGGGCTGAACGGCGGTTTCGAGTTCGAGGAAGAACTGGAACCGGAAGAGATCGAAATCCTGCTGGCTGGACGATACGCCGGGGAAGACTATCTCTCGTGACCGCACTCCCCCGCGCATATCCGACCACTCATTGTAACCCTCAGACTTTCATGGTTTTCCAGCGAGGTGCAGGGGTTCCGGAATTTTATACCGGAATCCCTGCACTCCGTCATTCCCCTTCCTAAACGGTCCTTGCGGCATCCGGTGTCTGGAGCCGATCAATCGCTTGACGCGGTCAGAGTTCACCAGGTTCGATGGGGTCCTACATCGACATGGACAAAGCCACTGTAGAGGCCGACCCCGCCTGCCTTGAGTGAAACGGCGGTTCTGCGAATGTCCGCGAGTCTCACCCCCTCCATGTTGATGTCTGCGGCCATGCCTTTCAGATGGAAGCTTCTTTCTGCCACGGCATGGTTCTGACCTCGTAAGAAGTCGTTGAACTGCGGGGATCTGTATCCGGAGATGAGCAGATAGGGGCGGTCATGAGACCCGAGCCTTGTTTTGAGGGCATCCAGGAGCAGAAAGAGGTTCTGGTCGATGGGATGGGCATCCTGGCTGTACCTGCATCGGAAAACATTGTTCAGTTTCGAGAGGGCTCTCCTGTCGAACTGGCCCTTCCTGTCGAGGTAGCGGATTGCCAGCGCTTCCCGTGTGTGAATGTTATAAAAAGAAAGCTTGCCGGAACAGAGGCTCTTGAATGTCGCGTTGTCATTTGCTGCCCAGGAACTGGCGCACTGGATGATCGGTGCCAGAGTCGTCGCGGCGCCGGCACACATCAACATTTTCAGGGCTTCTCTTCGAGTCATGAGCTCCACTCTGTCTAAAGTTTTCGGAAATATCCTCCCATGGGCGAAAGGACCTGCAGTTTGTTGGTGCTCGAACCGAGCTGCCCGTTCCGGAACGTCATGATCCCTGGAGCCTCGGGCAGACACAGCAGCTTCAAGGCACCACCCGCCAGCAATTTTCAATGGCTCTTTTGCTGTCGCAACGAGTTCCGCCAAGAGGAATCCATGAGGATCCCCAACCGGTCAAAGCGTACTAAAAAGAACAGATCGATCAAAATGTCAAGGGGGCAGCCCGTTTCACTCCTGTCCTCAGCATCGCCCTGGACACGACCTCCACCCCGCAAACCTCCCTTTCATCCGCCCTTCGTGTTTATGCGATGCGGTCGGGCCTGCTCGTAATTGCCTGCGGGTGCCCCTTTCTCAATCCCTCTCCCTCCCAGGCCTGAATCCTCAAAAGATCCAAAAGCTCCTGCCTGAAAAGATCCGGTTTTTTAACATTCAGGGTTCCAGCGGCCGCAAGATTTTCCATTTCGGATTGTTATTTGGATACACGGGAAGAGTGGAAGAGGGAGGGTCGTGTGCCTCCATGAAGGAAAATTTTCACAATTACAGGGACAGTTTGAAGAGGGAGGAAAGAACAATGGATTTTTTTTACACGACGTTTCCTGTTTCAGGGGTCGAAACCTGGATTTTTCTGCCACCCCTGGTGGCATTCATCGTCTCTTTTTTCACTTCGATGGGAGGGGTTTCGGGAGCCTTTCTCCTCCTGCCGTTTCAGGTGAGTGTGCTTCACTTCACGACCCCATCGGTGAGTGCGACCAATTTCGTTTACAACATCGTGGCCATACCGAGCGGCGTTTACCGGTATCTGCGCGAGGGCCGCATGGCCTGGCCCCTCACGTGGGTCGTGATCCTCGGCACCCTCCCCGGTGTCTTCATCGGGTATTATCTGAGGATTTTGTACCTGCCGGATCCGCGCGCCTTCAAGCTCTTTGTGGGCTGCGTTCTCTTGTACATCGGCGCGCGTCTGCTGTATGAAATGACCGAGCGGTCCCAGAGGGGAAAGCGGCAGATGAAATCACTGGAAGACAAATTCAACCTTCACGTCAAGGAAATGAAAGAGAGACAGGCGGCACGCGTGTCCTCCGGGCTGCCTCCCGAGGCCGTGGTGAAAACTCTCTCGTTCACCCCCCTGAAAGTTGAATATGAATTCTGGGGAGAAACATTTTCTTTCAACACCTTGTCCATGCTGCTTTTGGCCTTCGTGGTGGGAGTGATCGGCGGCACTTACGGGATCGGCGGCGGGGCGATCATCGCTCCCTTCTGTGTGGCTGTGTTCAGTCTGCCCGTCTACACCGTTGCGGGAGCCGCACTCATGGGCACCTTTCTGACCTCCATTGCAGGGGTGGTTTTCTACAGCGTCATGCCGGCGCACAATGGAGCGTTCCACGGACCCGACTGGTACCTGGGGTTCCTGTTTGGTTTCGGAGGCTTCATCGGCATGTACTGTGGGGCCAGGATGCAGAAGTATGTCCCTCAAAAAAAGATCAAACTCCTGGTGGGTGTCATCATATTAGCTCTCGCCCTGAGATACATTTCTCAATTTTTCCTGGGCTAAAGCGTCAACGGATGATGGACAGGGAAAACGGCGGCATTTGATCCGCTGCTCCGGGAAAACGGTCGAAAGGCTTTCATCGGCTTCCGGTTGCCGCCATTCTCCCATGACAGGTTATCGAAATCGCAAACACGTGAGGAGTGCGTCGTGTGGTGGTTTACCCTGGGCTTTGCGGCAGGGGGGGTGAGTCTCCTGCTTCTGCTGCTTGCAGTTCGCATGAAGCGCACCACCTATTCAGGTCGAACGGCAAAGATCAAGGGCTACCTCGACCTCATCCCCAACCTCAGCCTTTCCCAGAGGCAGCAGGTGCAGGAAATCCGGAGTACGTTTCTCCCCAGAGTCGCCGCCATTCGAAGGCAACTTCGCGAGCGGCGTCAGGAACTGGCGCACCTGCTTTTCAACGATCCTCCGGATCGGCTTCGGATCCATTCGGTCTCCCACGAGATCCTCGCACTTCAGGCGGAATTGGAGAGGGAGGTGATCGAGCACATACTCGAGGAAAGAGAGATTTTGAACAAGGAGCAGAACCAGAGGTTTTATGAGATCATCCTCGATCAATTTGCCTCGGGAAGCCTGGGGGTCCATGACGTTCGAAGCGGGCGCAGGGATTGATGAATCCGCATGACGGATAAAGTCACAAAGGAGTAAGCGATACCATGAGCACGGAGAATGACTTCAACTATGTTTTGCTGGACAGTCCCGAAGTGACCGAAAGAATCTTTCATCCCAGGCCCGACCCTTCAGGGTCTTCTCGAAGCGGCGGGCAGAGACTGACCATTCCCGTCGATGACGGAGTCGTGCTGGATGCCGTGTTTCACGGCGCAGGTGCGATGGATCCCAACATCTTGTTTTTTCACGGCAACGGCGAAATCGTGTCCGACTATGACGACCTGGGCCCTCTGTACCGGAGGAAAAACATCAATTTCACGGTCGTGGACTACCGGGGATACGGCCGATCGACGGGACGTCCCACAGTCACAAACATGATGCGCGATTGCCACGTGGTTTTGGATTTTTTCACCCGTTGGCTGAGGGATGAGGGGTATGGGGGGCCGCTGGTGGTCATGGGGCGTTCTCTGGGGAGTGCTTCCGCTATCGAACTGGCTGCTCATCGAAATGACGAGGTGAGAGGGCTCATTGTCGAGAGCGGTTTTGCCCATGCCATGCCGCTTCTCAAACTGCTGGGTGTTCCTGTGAAAAGACTTGGGTTGCTCGAGGGCCACGGATTTGGTAATCTCGAAAAGATCAAAAGGTTTCACGGACTGCTGCTCATTATCCATGCGGAATTCGACCACATCATCCCTTATCAGGACGCCCTGGACCTCTATGAGGCAAGTTCCTCCCCGGACAAGTCGCTCCTGAAGATTCCACGCGCCAATCACAACGACCTCTTTTTTCATGGGCTCAAAGAATACCTGGCGGCTGTGCAGACACTGCTCAGCAAGGTCCGGTGAGTGCCTGCAGGGACCCGGCCGGCCCCTCAGGGGCACCTTCGCCGGGACGACCAAAGGACTCCTGCTTACTGAACGGACATGAGGCTGAAACCCAATTTGCTGGACTACGAGGCGTGTCGTCGCTCCTTTTCTTGGCAGGCGGTGGAGCGCGAACTGAAGGGACCGCACGGGGGATCCGGGTTCAACATGGCGAATGAGTTGCTCGACCGCCAGGTTGAAGCGGGGAGGGGGTCTTCCATTGCCCTGCGATGGCTGGGGGCGTCCGGAGGGGTCAAGGACCTGACTTATTCCATGCTGAAGGAAGATGCGAGCCGTTTCGCCAACGCGCTCGCTCTCCTGGAAATCAAGCCGCAGGAGCGGGTTTTTGTCCTTTCGGAGCGAGTGCCCCAACTCTACGTGGCCGCGCTGGGGACACTCCGGCATAAGGCCGTTTTTTGCCCGCTCTTCTGTGCGTTTGGCCCCGAACCCATTGAGCAGCGCCTGCGCCTCGGCGAGGGCAGGGTCCTGGTCACCTCCAGTGTTCACTTCGAGAGAAAAATCCAAAGTCTGCTCCCGCGGTTGCCCTCTCTCAAATACGTTCTCTTGACGGATGTGGAGGAAGACCTGGATGCGAGGGTCCTCTCATGGTCCAGGCTCATGAGGGAAATTTCCGGTGAGCACGTCATTCCTTTCACCGATGGGGAGGAAATGGCCCTGCTGCATTTCACGAGCGGCACCACGGGCCTCCCCAAGGGCGCTGTGCACGTCCACCAGGCGCTGCTGGTCCATCACATCACGGGAAAGTACGTTTTGGATTTCCACGAGGGGGATGTGTACTGGTGCACCGCTGACCCGGGCTGGGTTACGGGGACTTCCTACGGCATCCTCTCCCCCTTGAGCAATGGTGTCACCAGCATCGTCGATGAGGCCGACTTCGACGTTGCGCGCTGGTGCGGTATCCTTCAGGATCAGAAGGTCTGCGTCTTTTACACCTCCCCCACCGCATTGCGACGGATGATGCGTGCCCCCGAGGACTTTTATGCGCACTATGATTTCTCATCCCTTCGAGCGGTCCTCACCGTGGGGGAGCCCCTCAATCCCGACGCGGTCCGCTGGGGAGAGAGGGTTTTCAGAGTGCCCATTCATGACAACTGGTGGCAGACAGAGACGGGCGGCATCATGATTGCCAACTTCCCTGCCCTGGAGGTTCGCCCGGGGTCCATGGGACGCCCCATTCCCGGTATTGAGGCGGCCATCGTGCGTTCGGGAAGGGACGGGGAGGGCGATCTGAGCTTTGCGGATCATGACGAGACAGGGGAACTGGCGCTGAGGGCCGGCTGGCCCTCCATGTTTCGGGGATACCTGAACCAGGAGGAGAAATATGCCCGGTGCTTTCGCAATGGCTGGTATCTTTCGGGCGATCTGGCGAGACAGGATGAAGAGGGCTATTTCTGGTTTGTGGGAAGAGGTGACGACATTATCAAGACGGCAGGTCACATGGTGGGTCCGTTTGAAGTGGAAAGTGTTCTCCTGGACCACCCCGCAGTCTCCGAAGCTGCCGTGATCGGAATTCCTCACGAATTCATCGGTGAAGCGGTCAAGGCGTTCATTTCGCTCAAAGCCTCCGCAACTCCTTCCGACGAACTCAGGCGGGATATTCTCGCCTTTGCACGAAGAAAACTGGGACCGGCCATTGCTCCGAGGGAGATCGAGTTCTCCAGGGATCTGCCCAAGAATCGGGCCGGAAAAATCGTGAGGCGTCTGCTGAAAGCCCGGGAACTGGGGCTGCCCGAGGGGGACCTCTCGACCTTGGAACCACCGTCCCCGACGACGGATTGAACGGGTTCTCGAAAAAGCGGCGGCTCCACCCCAGAAAGAGCTTTTCGCCCGCCTCCGGTTTCGGCGCGTGTCCCTCTGGGCTGGGGATGCCCAAAGTCCTGGTCCGCGAGGCCAAACGAAGGGGAGAACATGACCATCAGAAATCTCGACCATGTTTTTCGGCCGAGGTCCGTCGTCCTGATCG
The DNA here is from genome assembly GCA_964654275.1 of uncultured Syntrophobacteraceae bacterium. Classification (GTDB taxonomy): domain Bacteria; phylum Desulfobacterota; class Syntrophobacteria; order Syntrophobacterales; family Syntrophobacteraceae; genus SLCH01. The sequence goes on along the minus strand of CAZZHS010000014.1, from coordinate 50,067 downwards.
GGGCAAGCCCCCATCCCAATTCCATCGGCCATGTCATTGCCCGCAATCTCCTCGAAGCCCCTTTTCACGGGGATATTTTTTTCATACACCCGACGCACCGGGAGATCGAGGGACGCAGAGTCTATCCATCGCTGGACTCCCTCGATCACGTACCGGAACTGGCTGTCATCGCAACCCCTGCGGAGACGGTCCCCAAAATCATCGCGGAACTGGGTGAGATGGGCAATCGGGCTGCGGTGGTGATTTCTGCAGGCTTCGGGGAACGGGGCGATCTGGAGGGACGAAGTTTGTGCGGCCAGACACTGGAGGCGGCGCAAGGGCACCTCTTGCGAATCGTCGGCCCCAACTGTCTCGGGATCATGGTGCCTCACCTGGGCCTCAACGCCAGTTTCGCCCACATGCATCCGCTCAGGGGCAACCTGGCATTTGTGGCTCAGTCCGGAGCGATCCAGTCTGCGGTGCTGGACTGGGCCACCTCCCGAGGCATCGGTTTTTCTCATTTTGTGGCCCTGGGGGACATGGCCGATGTGGATTTCGGGGACATGCTGGATTATCTGACCTCCGACCCTCACGCGACTGCGATCCTCCTTTACATGGAGACGATCACGCACGCCTGCAAGTTCATGTCTGCTGCCCGCGCAGCTTCTCGCCTGAAACCGGTCATTGTGCTCAAAGGAGGCCGCCACGAGGAAAGCGCCAGGGCTGTGACATCCCACACCGGCGCCATGGCGGGATCCGATGATGCTTACGATGCCGCGTTCCGGCGGGCCGGCATGCTGAGGGTCTACACGATGCAGGAGCTTTTCGATTCGGTGGAGACGCTCGCACGCGTCCGGGTGACCACCAACCGCGGGCGCGTGGCCATAATGACCAACGGTGGCGGGATGGGAGTGCTCGCTGCAGACAGCCTTCTCGATGAGGGGGGGGAATTGGCGGCATTGAGCCAAGAAACCATGGCCCGACTGAACGAAGTGCTTCCTCCTCTCTGGTCCCAGGGAAATCCGGTGGACATGGTGGGGGACGCCACTCGGGAACGCTATGGAGACGCGCTTCGGGTGCTCCTGGATAACCCGGAAACCGATGCGATCCTGGCCCTGAATTGTCCCAACGCCATTCTGCCGAGCCTGGAAGCGGCGGAAACCGTGGTGGAGATTCTGCGCGGCAGGAAGGGCGGACGCAATCAAAAGCCTGTGGTGCTCACTGCCTGGACGGGTGGCAATTCCGTCTTGAAAGCGAAGGAGCTTTTCGCTCAGGAAGGCATTCCCCATTACGACACGCCCTCGGAGGCCGTTCAGGCGTTCATGCAGATGGTTCGGTATCAGCGGAACCAGGAGATGCTGATGGAAACACCGCCTCGGGTGCCGAGGGAGTTCACGACCGATTCCGCCACTGCGCATTCCATCATCGGGTGCGCCCTTTCCCAGGGGAGGGAATGGCTGACGGAGGTCGAATCCAAGCGTGTTCTAGGTGCTTACGGCATCAGCGTGCTGGAAACGCACTTCGCGCTCACCCCCGAAGAAGCGGGGGAGGTGGCGGAAAAGATCGGCCGGCAGGTGGTCCTGAAGATTCTCTCGCCGGACATTGTTCACAAAAGCGAGGCAGGCGGGGTGCATCTCAATCTTGAGGGGCGAGAGCAGGTGGAGGAGGCGGCCCGGTGGATGGTTCGGCGTGCGCGCGAACTCTTTCCCGAGGCGTGTGTGCAGGGTTTTTCCGTGCAGGAAATGATTTTTCTGCCCAATTCCCACGAGTTGATCATCGGCATGACCGAGGATCTTCACTTTGGCCCCATTTTGCTTTTCGGGCAGGGAGGGCTCGCTGCGGAAGTTGTGCAGGACCGGGCTCTGGCCCTGCCGCCCCTCAACATGCACCTGGCCGAAGAGCTGATGAGCAGGACCAGAATTTACAGAATCCTCAAAGGGTACCGCACCGTGGCTCCCGTGGACACGCAGAGCATTGCCCTCACCCTGGTTCGGGTCTCACAGCTCGTTTGTGACATTCCCCAGATCGTCGAATTGGACATCAACCCCATTTTGGCCCATAAGGGGGGAGTGATGGCCCTGGACGCGAGAATCAGGGTCGCCGCAACAAGCCGGCCTGCAGAAGCCCGGCTGGCCATTCGGCCTTACCCCAACGAACTGGAGGAAATCCTCACCTTGCCCGATGGGAAAAAGCTGAAAATCCGGCCCGTAAGACCCGAGGATGAACCGGCTTTTCAGCAAATGTTCAGAAGCCTGACCCCTGAAGAGATTCGGCTCCGCTTCCTGCATCCCATGCGGGAAATTCCTCACAGCATGGCGGCCAGGCTCACGCAGATCGATTACGACCGTGAAATGGCGCTTGTCATCGTCGAACTTGCGGAAAACGCGGAAAACGTGGAGCTTGAGCTGCTCGGGGCGGTGAGAATCATGGGGGATCCCGATGGAGAGAGAGCGGAGTTTGCGATCCTCATCAGGAGAGACAGAACGGGCATGGGCTTGGGGCCGATGCTCATGCGGCGGATCATCGAATACGCAAGAGCACGGGGCTTGAAAGAGATCTGGGGGGAGGTGCTTCCGGACAACGCTCCTATGCTCAAGCTCGCCAAGGCTTTGGGGTTTTCGCAACGACGTGACCCGGAAGATCCGGGGTTGATCCATGTGACGCTCGACCTGTAACGGACGGTGAGCCGTTACTGAGAACGCTCCCGGGCGCGCAGCCGTTCCTCCAGATACTTCATGCAGCCGTTGAGGCTCGAGCATCTGGGGTAGTCCGTTTCGGAGATGGTCAGCTTCAATTCCCTCTGGAGCCCCATGGTGAAATTGAGGCAGTCCACGGAATCGAAATCGAACTGATCACGGAAGAGCCTGTCAGGGTTCAAATTTTTTAAGTCCGCGTCGGGAGCCACCTCCGCGAGAACTTTTAGAATCGTGTCCTTGAGTTCTGGTGTCATAGCCGTTCCCTTCAGAAAGAGTCTTTCAAAAAGTGTTCATGATGGGATCACGACTCGGGCCGATACCTGGAGAGATATTCTTCCACTTTCAATTTCTTGAGGGTATTCCTCGAACTCATGTAACGAATCCTGCCGAAAACCGGCCGCACGGGTCCCCAGGGCCGGTCGTACTTTCCGAGGACCCAGAGGATTCCGGTGTAAGAATTCGGGTCGCGGCCATCGAGCGCGTACTTGTTGTTCAAGTGGATCATGAGGGTGAGGGCCTTTTCGGGAGTGTCTGTCCACTGCAGAATTTTTTTCCCCCACAACATGCGAAGATAGTTGTGGATTCTTCCTTCCCGCACCAGCTGAGTCTGCGCCGCGTTCCAAAGGGCATCATGAGTCGCCGCCGATTCGAGCTGCTCGGAAGAATAGAGGTAAGGCCGCGCATCCCGGGCATGATTCATCAGCTCGGTCTGAGCCCACTCGGGAAGGGATTGAAACATGTCGTAATCCTCTCGGAAAAAACAATGATTGAACCCGATCTCCCGCCAGGTGATGAGTTCGTCGAGAAATGACTCGGCTCCCTCACTCATGCCCCACCAGCCTGATCGCTGGCCCTGTGCCTTTGGGCCCAGCCGATCCGGGGTCCACTCTTCCTCATCTAAAACCCGTGAGATCACCTGGTGCGTCGAGATGTGCCCGAAATGGAGATAGGGCGAGAGGCCGCTTCCACCGTCCTCGTCGGGATGATTGCGCTTTTCATGATACTGGCTCAACTGCGAACGCACAAAATGGTTCAGCCTTGTCTCCGCGGCTTCGTGTCCTCCCCGGAAGGGTGCGATGGAGACGCTGTGATCGATGGGAAACTCCTTCAGGAAGCGCTCCCCCCCTCTCAGAGCCTTTGCGGGCACGGGGGGCCACTTTTGGGCGATGGTCGGCGGAATGTCCTTGATCCCGGGGATGGAGGAGCCGGCCAAAGGATCGGGTTCCGGAAGCTGCTCGAGGTGTTCAGGCAAAACCGACTGCAGAAATCTTCTGAAGGAGTGAGCCGTCTTGAAAACACGATCCGTGGCACGCAGAGGCAGCAGTCCGTTGGAATCGATTTTTTCCATCAACACTCTGATTTTCCCTGCTGCGGCGTCGAGCATGCGCGGCAGGAAGTAGCACGGGTATTCATCGGCGATCACCACGCAGGCCCGTTCCGCCAAGGCTGGAAGCAAGCCTTTGCCCTGACCCTTTTCTCTCTCCAGAAAGGGGTAGTAACAGACGGGGCTGCCGTGCAACGTCTTGAGGTTGGCGGCCATTCCCTCCAGGACGAACTGGTGCAGGCGGTCGCTCGCCCAGGGATAGTCGCATCGGAGCGCTTCCAGGACGATGAGAGGCTTCCTCAACTCCGTGGACCATTCCACCGCGCGCTGCAGACTGAAATTCCACCCCGTTCTTCTGAAGGCGGTCATCCAGTAGAGGACATAATCCCCATCGGCCCGCGGGTGCTGAGCGTTCACCTGTGAGATACGGATGCGGGGGACACGGTTCAACGAAAGGGCCTCCATTCCGGGAGGATCAGCTTCAGGGCCTTGCCAGGATCACATCGAGGTCGGTGTGCTCCACCAACCAGGTTTTGTCCTGCGGGGAATAGAACCAGCGCTGCTTCAGGGTCTTGTTCATCAGACGGGGATCTCGCGTGTGGAAATACTGGCAGCGGATGTAGGCCACCCCCTTGAAGCCTTCCGGTTCCACCGACAGATCTCGAACTGAGAAGTCCATCACCCGCACATTTTCTTGCAGTTCATCGGCCTGGCTCCAAAAAAGCTCTTTCTGAGAACCAGGGAGCCAACTGCTGGCCAGCTGGTAATTTTCCCACCGCAATGCAGCGTGGAAAGCCTGCACCGACTGCAGCAACCCCGATTCATCATTCTTGGGAGTGCCCATGGTGGTGCACGAAACGGTGGGGAACAGAAGCAGGAGAAGGATCAAGACAATCAGAGATCTCAGCGTTGCGAACAATAAATGGCGATGCATGGCGGCGATTTCTCCTGGTTTTCCTGAGCACGTGCAAGTCGGAAGATTCATCTGCACATGCAACATAGCTCATTTTGTTTGAGGATTGAAAGTCTTTGTTGATCGATTTCGGGACGGGCGGCACGCCCATGGGGGCCGGATCGGGCGGAAATGACCGGCTTGACGTGCCGGATCTGGAGTCTCGTTCCTGTCTGGTCCTGGTGTGACATTTCCCCACAACCCGGAACCGTTTGAAAGCCATTCCGAACGGACATTTCGACCCCGGAAAACCCGCGCTCGGATCCATTCGGCCCTTCGGAAATCGGTCCCAAGCGCCTGGATCGCTCGACGTTTCCTGCAAATTCAATGAGACCTCGAAGAGATACTGTGCTATGAGAGGGACCAGGCTGAAAGACGGTTTTGGCTTGCGCGAAATATGGGTGGGACTCCTAAGGATGGTCCCGGTCGCCGAAGCTTCGTGCCTGCTGCTGCAATGCGAATCAAAGCCCTGGAGCCGCACTTTTTGCGGAAATGCCCTCGAGTCCATGAGCGGTTGGAGCGTTTCCCGAGTGATTTCTCCCCCTGCGGGTCACATTTCGCAAATAAAAGAACCCCTGAGGTGTCCATGATTTCAGGTATGATTGCCCTTGTTGCAGGCCTGCTGCTGCTGATCTGGAGCGCCGACCGTTTTGTGGAGGGAACAGCAGCCACCGCGCGGCACGCGGGCATGCCCCCCCTCATGATCGGCATGGTGATAGTCGGTTTCGGGACATCGACGCCTGAACTGCTCGTTTCCGCATTGTCGGCGGCTCAGGGCAATCCCGGCCTTGCCGTGGGCAACGCTTACGGCTCCAATATCGCCAACATCGCCCTCATTCTCGGCCTCACCGCCTTGATCAATCCCATAAGTTTTCATTCGCACGCGTTGCGAAAGGAACTCCCCATCCTGACCCTCGTCACGCTACTGGGGGCGTATCTCCTCTGGGATCTGGAACTGACCAGAATGGATGCCGGGGCGTTGCTCGCCGTCTTCAGCATCTTGATGACCTGGACCATCGCTCAGGGTTTTCGTAATCGGGGCGACAGCCTTAACGCAGAGGTGGAAAGAGACCTTCGGTCTCGCGAAATGCCCATGAAACGGGCGGTATTCTGGCTTGTCGCAGGTCTCGTGCTGTTGATCCTGAGTTCGCGAATTCTGGTGTGGGGTGCGGTCGAAGTGGCTCACTGGTTCGGTATCAGTGATCTTATCATTGGGCTGACCGTCGTGGCCGTGGGCACCTCCCTTCCCGAATTGGCTTCGTCCCTCGTGGCCAGTCGCAGGGGGGAGCATGATCTCGTCCTGGGCAACGTGCTCGGTTCCAACCTGTTCAACACTCTGGCGGTGGTTGGAATTGCAGGCGCCATCCATCCTCTGCCGATTCCTCCTGAAGTCCTTCTGCGGGACACAGTGATCATGGGAGCTCTGACCCTGTCCCTTTTCTTTATCGGGTATGGATTCCGGCGCCCGGGCAGGATCAACCGGTGGGAAGGGGCCCTGCTCCTGAGCATCTACGTGAGCTACATGGGCTGGCTGACCGCATCGGTTCTCCAGGTGTTTTGATGCTCGGGAGGGAGGTTGCCAGACGTTCTCCTTTTCCCAGGCGCGTCAACTTTCATCGGCCTGCCACCCATGCCTGGAATTTTTTCGAAGAAGCGGGTCACTTCCGCCAGAATTCAGGAACGAACAGCACGATCACCGTGTAGATTTCCAGACGTCCCAGGACCATGCAGAGCGAAAGAATCCATTTGGCCAGTTGCGGGAGGTGCGCAAAGTTGTCCGCCGGCCCCACTTCCCCCAGCCCCGGGCCGATATTGCCGATACACGCGGCAACCGCCGAAAAGGAAGTCACCAGGTCCACGCCCATTCCCGCCAGAAGGAAAGACGACAGGATAAACAAACCAAGATAGATGATGAAAAACCCCCAGATGCCTTTGATCACCTCATCGGACACGATGCGCTTTCCCAGCTTCACCTGGAGCACGGCCTTGGGATGAATCAGGCGCACCAGTTCCAGGTAGGCCTGTTTGAGCAGAAGCAGAATGCGCATGCACTTCATGCCCCCGCCCGTGGAGCCTGCACACCCTCCCAGGAACATGCAGAAAACCAGAATGGCCTGAGGCAGAGACGGCCATTTCTCATAGTCCGCGGTGGCGTATCCGGTGGTCGTGATGATGGACACCACCTGGAATGAAGCGTCGCGAACCGCCTTCTCCAGGTTCCGGTCCACGAGGCCGAAGATGCTCACGGCGGTGACCGTGATGAAAATCAGCACGGCACCCATAAAAAATCGAAATTCAGCGTCGCGGAACATGACCACGGGCTTGCCCGTCAGGGCGATGTAGTGAAGTGCGAAATTGATCCCCGCTATGAGCATGAACACGATGATGACCCAGTGAACAAAAGGGCTCTCGTAGTGCCCGATGGAGGCATTCCTCGTGGAAAAGCCGCCCGTGGCCATGGTGCCGAATGTGTGGCACAGGGCCTCGAAGAAGTCGAGGCCACCCAGAAGGAGCAGGAGTGTCTGGACCGCCGTGAAAAAAAGATAGACCTTCCAGAGCACAATGGCCGTGTCGCGTATCCTCGGGCGCAGCTTGTCGGGAACGGGCCCGGGTACCTCTGCCCGGTAGAGCTGCATGCCGCCTGCACCCAGGAATGGAAGGATGGCAAGGGAGAAGACGATGATGCCCATTCCCCCCAGCCAGTGAGTGAGGCTGCGCCACATGAGCACACCTTGAGGAACCCGCTCGACGTCGGTCAGGATCGACGCTCCCGTTGTGGTGAATCCCGAAACCGACTCGAAAAATGCATCCACAAACTGAAGGCAGGTGCCGCTCAGAATGAAAGGCAGCGCCCCCACCAGGCCGGCGCCCAACCAGGAGATCGTCACAATGGCCATGCCCTCTCTGTGGCTCATGGCTTTTTCATGGTTGCCCCGGGAAAAGAAAAACAACAGCAAACCCACACCCAGCGTGATGCCAAGGGACTCGATAAGCGCCGCCTGGCTTCCGTCCTGATAATAGAGGGCGAAGGCGAGGGGCAGAAAGAATGTGAGTCCGATGCAGAAGAGCAGAGCGCCGACCGTTCGAAAGACATAAGTCCATCGCATCAGAAGTACTCCAGCTTCACGGTCAGTTCCTTTTCCACGCGAGGAAGGTTGGCTCGCGTGGAGAGGATGATCACGCGGTCCTGAGGCTGGATCGCCGTCGTGCCCTTGGGGATGATGCTTTCCTCGCCTCTGAGGATGGCCAGAACGAGTGCACCCTTTGGAAACTTCAGGTCCTTCAAGGGCTTTCCCACAATCCCGGAACTCTCCAGGGCGATGGCCTCAAGGATTTCACCCTCTTCTCCCTTGAGGGAGAAACTGGAAATGACTTTACCGCGGCGGACGTATTGGAGGATGGAATTGATGGCCGAAAGGCGCGGGCTGATGATGTGTCCAAGGCCAATGGCTCCGGCGATGGAAAAGTAGGCAAACTTGTTGAGCCTCGTGATGGTGCGACGGGCTCCCAGCTGGCGTGCCAGGAGGGAACAGAGCACGTTGATCTCTTCATCGCCCGTCAAGGTCACCACCAAATCCATGCCGGAAATGTCCTCCTGCTCCAGGAGTTCCTTGTCGGTGCCGTCTCCATGAAGCACGATGGTGTGATGGAGTTGCTCCACAAGGAAGTTGCATCGGGCCTCGTTTTGCTCGATGAGGCGGATGTGAAGCGAACCGCCCTCAAGCCTTTGAGCCAGCTTCAGGGCCAGCTTTCCACCGCCCACCAGGAGAATGTTTCGAACGGGTTCCAGATGACCTCCGAAAAAATAGAGCACCTCCTCCAGTTGATCGCTCTTGCACACAAAATACACCAGATCGTCGGGCTCGATGCGGCTTTTCCCGGATGGGATGATCAGTCGATCACCGCGTAAAATGGCGGCGACGACGAAAACTGGACGATGAGGGTCGTGAATGAGGTCCAGGAGACGGATGCCTGCTATGGGCGCGTGCTTCCCAATGCGCATGGCGATGAGCTTGATCCTGCCGTCGGCGAACTCGCTCACGTCCTCCGTTCCGGGCACACTCATGGCCCGGATGATGGTGTTCACGACCTCCAGTTCGGGGTTGATGATCTTGTCGATGTTGAGGATCCGCTGGGTGAGGTCTTTTCTGTAACCGATGTAGTCGTCGTCCCGAATGCGCGCAAGCTTGAGAATCCCGGGTGAAAGCGCATTGACGAACATGCAGGCGACCAGGTTGGTCTCATCACGATCGGTGACGGCCAGGAAGGTGTCCGCCTCCCCGACACCGGCTTCCTCAAGGATTCTGGGATTGCTTCCGGACCCATGAATGGTTTTGACATCCAGTAGGTCCACGAATCGTTTGAGTGCCTCCGCACTCTGGTCAATGACCACGACTTCCTTGCTCTCAGAGGCAAGTCTCTGAGCGATATGAAAGCCCACTTCACCCGCACCCACAATGATGATTTTCAATCACGTCTTCCTTTTCCGGTGGTGGAACACGCAATGCGGTTGAATCAGCGACGGTCGCTTTTCACATGAGGTCCATTTATCCCGAAGCCAGGGCCCGTGCCTGAGAGGATTTCATGGGGGGCGCCGCCCCTGTGCGCCAGGGCAACGGGGTAAACGCTCGGTGCCGATCATACAGGAAAAAACCTTTTAATTAAACAGAGGCGTTGGAGGGCAGGGGGTGCAGATCCTGAGGCAAACAAAGGGGTAAGGACTCACAGCCAAATTACCTGAAGCGCCCCGGAATTTGAATGCCACATGGCAGGCGGGCAATTCCACTCTTCCGGATTGTTCGCAGGTGAGGCCTGAAAAACTCAAACGGCAAGATCCAGAGGCACGCGCCGGCGCTTCTGTGCCTCTGGATGTGCAGCGGGTTGTGTCGTTTCATATATCCTGGTCGAGTGACTTCTTTCTGGATTTCTTGGATTCCTTGGCGTCGACCGGGCTGAACTCGGGCTCCGATTCATCGAGCAGAACGTGGTTCGCCGGAAAATCGCTGCTCAGCGCCATTTGCTCCGCTGACTCCATGGCCTTGCTTGTTTTTCTCTCTTCCCGATACTTGATGAGATTCGGGGGGAGCCCTCTCTTTTTGGCCGCCTTGCTTCTTGCCTTGGAAAGTGATTTTGCCGAGAGCGACTGTTTGAGGGGGAATCCCCATTTCTTTTTGTAGTCGCGTATGGATAGTCCATGAGCGTTCAAGTGTTTGGCGGTCAATTGCCGCATCTCGGCACCGCACTCGAGACAGATGATTCTCTCCTGCTGAATGGAATCCATGGGGTCTGCATATTCAGGGAACGATGCCGATTCCTGCGGTTCTTCAACCGATTCGGTCACGTCAACGTTTGTTCCTTCCAGTTCGGCTCTCTGCAAGGAACTGAGGGTGTTGAATACCTTTTTGAGAGACTCTACGATCTCCTCGGAAGACAGGGCGGATGTGGACACTTGGGCTTGCACCAAGTCGGCAGAAATTTCATAGAGTTTTTTCGTCATTCACTATCTCCTCGTCAGGTTGACTCTTTATAAAACCAAATCGCTCAATCATCTCTGTGCTCAGGTGCACGTTGAACGACCAATACGAAGAACTAGAAATTGGATTGATATTAATAGGTAAAATTGAATTGGTAAACAACTTTTTGTGTGCGTTCATATTTTGAAGAAGGATTAATAATGGAGTGAGACAAGAAAGATTTCTTCTCCAATAAAACCGGCGAAAGTCTTCTGTTCTTTTGAATGTCGCAAGCAATGAGATGAAACATGCGAAAGAATTCCCTGGTAAAGTGCCTTGCAAAATGGTGTGATACTTTGAATAGGGCGGGTTCAGGATGTCTTCTCCGTCCCTATTTCACTTAAAGCTGATGGAGGAATGCAGGCTTGCTCCCTTCTTGTTGCTTTCCCCCCTGCCGCTCTGTGACAAAGTACTCCAAGATGTTCCGGACTGATTTGTCTCTATTGACTAGACAGGCCTCACAGTGGAAAAGCGCCACCGGATCGAAATCTCCACAAACGAAACCTATGTTCTTTAGCTGGAAACCGACCATTGCAATACATGGCCATTATGAGGTTCAAGGCAGTTGACTTATCTGTAGGAAAATGCCTGCCTCGTTTTCCAAAATATCTCTTGAACGCAGTCATTCCTTTTGAATGGGATACCTCCGAGAAAGAATCGGGGGGCTGCGAGTGATCGCCAGGGTGATTCAGCGGGTCTGAATGTCCGAAGATGCAGCGCGACAGCCTTTCTCACCGCCGGGACGAGCACGATTCAGCAAGATCGCTCTCCCTCGAAAATCCGCTGCGACGCTGCAGTGTGGGCTGAACATTGGTGAGGGTGACGCCGGTGACGGTGATTGCCGCTCCGATGCCCAAGAAAATGTCCACCGATTCCTGGAGTAAAAGTGCAGCCAAAATGATCGCACTGATGGGAACTATGTTGATGAACACCCCGGCGCGGGAAGGACCGAGGGTTCGGATGCCTTCATAGTACCAGATGAATCCCAGCGCGGAACCGAAAAAGCCCAGATAGAAAAGGCTCAGCCAGGCCAGGGCGGAAAAGGTCGGCAGCTTATCCACAAGGCCCTCTGCGAAGGCGGGAGGTAACAACAGGATCGCTCCCAGAAAACACGCACAGGTGACGGTCGCCAGAGGGGGAAGATGCTTCATGACCGTCTTGCCCGCCAGAGAATACGAAACCCAGCTCAGCACGCAGCCAAAGATCAAAAGTTCCCCCCTGCCGAGACCCTCCCGAAGAATTGCTGAAAAATCCCCGTGGGAGAGGACCACAAAAGCTCCAGTGATGGAAAGCACGATGCCGAGGATTTTGAATCGATGCAGTCTCTCGCGGAAAAAAACCCATGAAAACAAGGCAATGAATGCAGGATTGGTGGCGATGATGAGAGAGGCTCGCCCGGCTGTGACAGTCTTCAGTCCTGAAAAGAACAGGGCATTGTACGCAAACACCCCGGTCAATGCGAGAAAAGTGAGTGAAACAAATAGTCGAAGCCCAACGCGCGGAATCGGCATTGCAGAGCGGGACAGGAAGAGGATCAGAAAGCCTGTGGCCACCACAAAACGAAGAAATGCTGCAGAAAAAGGGCCCATTTGTTCCGCGACAATACGGCCGGCTACGAAAGTTCCTCCCCAGAACACCGCAGTCAATACAAGCTTGACATAAAGAACCCCGCAGGTCCAATCGACTGCGGACCCGGCAGGCCCGCTTGCCGGCTTGAGACTTTTGGCCACGTTAGTCTCTTTTCATTCAAAAAGTTGCAGAGAATGGGAGAAAAGCTCGGGGCTCATCCTGCTAATCCCCTCGAAATGCGCCGGAGTCTCCAGCCCGGGGACCAGGGTCTGCACCCCCTGGATGCTGAGGTCCGTCCGCAGCAGATCCACGAAATCGGGACCTGGCCGGGTCTCACTCGGTGTGGGTTCCTCTCGGGGTGTGCCCATACGCTCGCTGGAGACCGTTTATGTACGACAAAGAGTCAGGCTGGTCGAGCACAATTTGTCTCCCTTGACCATTGCCCTTTTCCTGTTCACAATGCGGAGCCATTTCCAAGTCGTTTGGAACGAGCCGCTTCTGTTGCCGCGGGGGCGATTTGAATTTTATTCCATGAGACAGTTTTCAGGGAGTCTCCTCCATGAACGAATCCCACATCATGACCATCGCACAAGAACTCCTGCTGGCCCCTTCGCAGGTCCGTGCGACCCTCGAGCTCCTGTTGGATGGTGCCACGATCCCTTTCCTCGCGCGTTACCGGAAAGAGGCTACGGGCTCCCTCGATGAGACGGTCATCGCAGAAATCCGTGATCGACACGACCAGTTGCTCGCTGTGGACCGGCGCAGGGAAACCATTCTGAAATCCCTCGCCCAGCAGGAAAAACTGACTCCGGAGCTGGAAGAGGCCGTCGGCGCCGCCGCCACCCTGTCTCAGCTCGAGGACCTCTATCTTCCCTTCCGGCCCAAACGACGTACGAAGGCTTCGCTGGCGAGGGAAAAAGGGCTCGAACCTCTCGCCCGCCTTCTGTGGGAACAGGACAAGGGGTTGGATCCCATGGAGGCCGCTTCTGCTCATGTGGATGTCGAGAAGGGCGTGGATTCCGTGGAAGCGGCCCTTGGCGGGGCTCGAGACATCCTGGCGGAGTGGATCAGCGAACATGCCGACGCACGCTCCCGTCTGAGGGATCTCTTTGCCGAAAAGGGAATGGTCCGCACACGAGTTCTTCCCGGTAAGGAGGAGGAGGGGATCCAGTACCGCGACTATTACGACTGGGAGGAGCCGCTGCGCCGCTGTCCCGCTCACAGGTACCTTGCCGTACGAAGGGCAGAGAAGGAGGGAGTCCTCTCCCTCCACGTGGCGCCGCCGGAGGAAGAGGCTCTCTCGGTTCTGCATCGACTGTTTGTGCGCGGGGACTCGCCGGCCTCGAGGCAGGTCGAATCGGCGGTTCAGGACAGCTATCGCAGACTCCTTGCCCCCTCCCTCGAGAATGAGGCCAAGCAGGAGGCCAAAGAGCGTGCCGACCGCGAAGCCATCCGGGTTTTCGCGGACAATTTGAGAAACCTTCTCATGGCGCCGCCTTTGGGATTTAAGCGGGTCCTTGCGGTGGACCCCGGTTTTCGCACCGGCTGCAAGGTCGTCTGCCTGGATCCCCAGGGCAAGTTGCTGCATCACGAGGCCGTCTATCCCCACTCGGGCGATAAATCTGCGGCCACAGCGGCCAGGCGATTCACTGAACTGGTGCTCCAATTCCAGATCGAAGCCATCGCCATTGGCAACGGGACCGCGGGAAGGGAAACGGAGACCTTCGTGCGCTCCTTGAATCTGCCGTCGACCGTTCAAGTCCTCATGGTCGACGAAAGCGGGGCCTCGGTTTATTCGGCCTCCAGCGCGGCTCGAGAGGAATTCCCAGATCACGATGTGACGGTGCGCGGCTCCGTCTCCATCGGACGAAGACTCATGGATCCTCTGGCGGAGCTGGTCAAGATCGAACCCAAATCGCTGGGAATCGGACAATATCAGCACGATGTCGATCAGACGGAGCTCAAGAAGAGCCTCGATGATGTGGTCATGAGCTGCGTCAACGCCGTGGGAGTAGAAGTGAACACGGCGAGCGCCCAGTTGCTGACCTACGTGTCCGGGTTGGGCCCTCAACTGGCGAGGAACATTGTGGCCAGAAGAGACGCGGAGGGCCCGTTCAAGTCGAGGAAGGAACTCCTGAAAGTTCCGAGACTGGGGCCGAAGGCGTTCCAGCAGGCGGCGGGTTTTCTTAGAATTCGCGATGCCAAAAACCCTCTCGATGGGAGTGCCGTGCACCCTGAATCCTATCCCATTGTGGAGGCCATGGCCCAAGAACTCAAGTGCACAGTGGCCGACCTGATACGTGATGAAAACCTCAGGCGGCGGATCGACCTGGAAAAGTATGTCTCGCCCGACGCGGGCCTGCCGACGCTCAACGACATCCTTCAGGAGCTGGCCAAACCGGGCCGCGATCCTAGGAAAGCGTTCGAAGGCTTTGCTTTTGCCGAGGGCATTGAGAAAATCGAGGACCTGCACCCCGGCATGAAGCTGCCCGGGATCGTGACCAATGTCACCGCCTTCGGCGCTTTTGTGGACATTGGCGTGCATCGGGACGGCCTGGTGCATGTCAGCGAACTCTCCGATCACTTCGTCTCAGACCCCCTTCAGGTGATTCGCGTCCATCAGAAGGTGACGGTGACGGTCACCGAAGTGGATCTGGAGCGCAAGCGCATCTCACTGTCCATGAAGTCCGTTCCGGGAAAGGTGGAGCCACGTGCCGGGAGCTCCACATCGGCCAAGCCGGCACAAAAAGTCAAATCCGGCAAGACCCCGCCGTCTTCGAGAGGTTTCTTCAACAATCCGTTTCAGGATCTTCTGAAAAAAACTTGAGACGTCGCGCGCGTGAGAGGAGGGGGGCAAAACACAAAAAAATAAGCCAATCGGTGGGGCAGACCAATTGGCTTATGAGGAGGAAAGAGATTGTTTATTGGGGCTTGCTCACCCTAGTTGCAAATGCTTTGCCAACTTCACATTTAAACCTTAATAAGCTGATATCATTATATATTTCTTAATAGTGGTCCGTCGTGGTCGACCTTTAGTCGCCATGAATCGCGCCTCAATGCCGCCATATCCCGCCATGTCAGGACCGATCCCGCTGCGCAATGGCGGGATATGGCGGGATCGTCCACATCTGGAAAAAAATTTCTTGAGGCCATGAACCCGTCGGGCGTTTTGCCGGGGCACGGCTCAGGCGTGTGCAGAAAGAAATTCCATGGCGCGTTTCTCAGACCAGGTGAGCCTGCACGGATCGAACGGGTTCAGGAAGCCGACGTGCCCTCCGAACCTGGGGGTTTCCAAATGGAGGCAGCGGCTCTCCCGCGCCGCTTCATGAGGGAAGCAGGAGGCCGCGAGAAATGGGTCGTCGAGCGCATTGACCAGGAGGGCGGGGACCGCGATGTTTCTCAAAAGCGGTTCGCTGCTCGCCCTGGCCCAATAATCCTCGGCGCTTGTGAACCCGTGGAGCGGTGCGGTGTATCTTTCATCGAATTCTTTGAAGCTGGAGATGGCTCCGAATCCGTCGAGAGAGATGCGGCCGGGGAACTGTTCGGTTTTGATGGCGATTTTCTTCCGTAGACTTTTCAGGAAGCGTTTCATGTAAACCACATTGACCCTTCGCGCCATCTGGTGAGCTGCCGCCGCCAGATCGCAGGGAACCGAATAGGCCACCGCCGCACGCACCAGCGGATCCACTGCATTCCCCTTCTCCCCGAGGAATTTCAGGATCACGTTGCCTCCCATGCTGAATCCCACGAGGGACAACGCTTCATATGATCCTGAACTGCTCACCGCTTCAAGCACCGTTTGCAGGTCCCGGGTGTCTCCACTGTGATAAAAGCGAAGCGTGCGGTTGGGCTCACCGCTGCACCCGCGAAAATTCCAGGCGACCGAGTCCCACCCCAGCGCGTTGAGGGCGCGTGCCATCCCTTTCACATAGCTTCGGTCGGAATGTCCCTCGAGGCCGTGTGCCAGGATCCCCAGGCGTTGTGCCCCCACGAGGGAGAAATCCAGATCGATGAAATCACCGTCTGGAGTTTCAATGCGCTTCCTTCGATAAACGACGTCATCGATTCGCCTGAAAAGGGCGGGCCAGATCGTTTGCACGTGTCCGTTTCGCAGCCACGGGGGCGGGTTGTAACTCGTCGACGGGAGGACCGGCATGGACGTTCATGCCTCCTGCGATTCAAGAGGTGAAATTCGACTGAAAAACCCCGTGCAGCCGTTCAATGTGGAGCGACGAGGTACCGTGACGGAATTTCGTCGAGGAACCGGCTGCGCTCCATCCGCTCTCCACGCCGCATGCGGGAAAAGGTGAGGTGAAGAAAGTCAGACGCACGGGTCATGGCCACGTACATCAATCGGCGCTCTTCCTCGATGGCGTCCTGTTGCACCTTTTCGTCTCCCTGAGGAGTCAGGGATCTGTGATGCGGCAGCACCCGTTCCTCCAGCGCCACCACGAACACCACCTTGAATTCCAAGCCCTTGGCTGCATGGATCGTGGAGAGGCGGATGCCGTTTTTTTTGTCCGACGCGTCCTGATCTTCTCTGAGGAGGGCCGCGTCTTCCAAATATTCGGGGATCGTAGCCTTTTGAGCGGCGTCAAAAATCATCTGTCCGATGTTTTCCATGCGGCTGGAAGCGTCATCGGGATTTTCTGCGAAAGATTCGACATACTGTTTGTAGTCGACTTCGGCGACGACTCGCGCCAGTGCGTCAGAGGGTTTCTCATGGACCAGGGATCTCAGGAGATGCAGCAACTTCTCCAGCGCAGCGGAGGCTTTCTTGGGAAGAATCTTCTTTTCGACGGCTTTCCAGGCCGCTTCCTGCAGGGAGACGTCCTTGTCCCTGTACAGCAGAATTTTGTTCAGGGCGCCCGGCCCGATGGAACGCCGCGGCGCATTGAGGATCCGTTCAAAAGACACGTCGTCCTTCACGTTCACTGCACTGATGAGATAGCAATTGAGGTCCTGCACCTCTCGGCGCTGAAAAAATCCCTGAGCCCCAACCATCGTGTAGGGAACCCGCTCCTGACGCAGGGCTCGCTCGAAGGGCAGGGAGGTGAACTTGGTCCGGTAGAGAATGGCGATCTTTTCCAGAGGCACATTCTTGTACCGGATGTATTCCCGGCATCGGCGTGCCACCCACAACGCCTCGAGACCTTCCCCGGCGAACTCGGCCATCTGAATGGGTTCCCCCTCGCGCCGACTGAAGCAGGTCTTGTCGATGCGTCGTGAATTGAACGTGATGAGTTTGTCCGCCGCCGCAACGATCTGTGCCGTGGACCGGTAGTTTTCCTCGAGGCGGAAAACTTTGGCATTTGCATACTTGACCGGAAAATCAATGAAATGATTGGGGTCTGCGCCGCGGAATTTGTAGATGCTCTGGTAGTCATCGCCCACCACGGTGAGGTTGCCGTCGCGAACGAGGAGATCGACGATCTGGTTTTGGATGCCGTTGGAATCCTGAAACTCGTCGATGAGGATGTAGTCGAAGGCTGCCTGATAGTGGGAACGGATCTCGGAAAATTTTCTCAGAAGATCGCGTGTGAGAAGGAGGATGTCGTCAAAATCCACCGAGTTGCTCTGCTCGAGCGATTCGTTGTAAAGGCGGTAGATCTCGTTCTTTCGAGGCAGTCGGCCGCTGTGTTTTATGAAGAGCATGGGGTCGCCGGAATTCTTGGCGTTGGAAATCAGGGCTGCCGCACCGGAAAGGTACTTGCGGTCCAGGTCCAGTTCGGCCAGTACCTTTTTTAAATGGGTTTTTTGCTGCGATTCGTCGTGAATGAGCAGCGGTTTCCGGTAGCCGAGAAGGTCGCAGTGTTCCTTGAGTATTCTGAAACACGCACTGTGAAACGTGCGTACCCAGGGAAATTCCTCAGGAGATTTCCCTGTGACGAGACCCAAACGACTCTTCATCTCGGCAGCGGCCTTGTTGGTGAACGTGATGGCCAGAATCTTACCGGGATCGAACCCTTTCTCATTGACGAGATAGGCAATCTTGGTGGTCAGGGTCCTTGTCTTGCCGCTGCCGGCCCCTGCGGTGACAATGGCCGGGCTCGACAGGTATTCCACTGCGGCCTTTTGAACTGAAGAGAGTTTAAAAACGGACATGCAGCGAACTCCTTGCATCGTGACGGTCTCAGTCTCCAATCGGCTTCGAGGTTATTCCAGAAATCTGGACGCGAGGCAAGGTGAAAAGCGGGAAGTCATTTGCAGGGCTCGAAAAGACCGGGACCATCGGTTGCTTCGAGGCAGTCACTCTGATATTTTGTCGGCAGGGAGGACCGATGAGTTCGCAGACTCAGAAAGTCCTGAACGCAAGGTCGCTTTTGCGTGCATCTCTCCCGGAAGCCGGGCTTTCGATTCGGAAGGCCCTCAGACTTGAATGGAGCACTTTTGCGGGGCGGTACTTGAGCCCGCGAGGAGAATCGAACGCTCATGGATGAAGAAACCCTCTCCCACCAGGAGCCAAGTGTCCTGATCCAGATTCAGAACAGCAAGAAACCCGAACAGACCATCAATGTGGTGGTGAATCAGGAGGAACACTGCGCAGAAACCCAGGGTCTCAAGAGCCTGTTCAATGTGGATGAGATCCGCATCGACATGCAGGACATCGTCTCCTCGGTACAAGAGTTTGCGATGGTGCTCTCTTTCCTGCTGGAAACCATGTCCGCAGGGGAGGAGATGGGCCTGCCTTACGCCTATCAGGAGACCTTCGAATACGGAGGAACCCGATACCACCTCAAGAAGGAGAAAGGGCATCGATGGCTCAAGCGGCTGGCCTGATGCCCCTCTCTCGTGCAAATATTTGATTATAATTGTTTTAACAGACATTGAGAGGGGGTGCGGTCAGGCTTGGATCCAGCCGCTGCGATTCCTGCGTCGGCCCTCCCTTCCAAGTCCTCGAGGCTTTGAGGACCGTTGTGGAGGGCTCATCTAAAAAGGCTGTGGGGGGACTTCGTCCATGACTGACAAGTGGCCGAATCCGATGCGAATCTCGGTACAGAGGCTTGTGAATACCTCAAAAATGCCTGAAATCACTATAAATGAGTGACAGACCTTCAAGTTGACACCCTTCGGATTCCCTGCTATTTTTCGCATACTTCATGCCGGTCGCGATTCAGTTGAATTGGCAGCGTCCACCCATACCATCACTGCAACATGACCATGAGGGAGGAAAGCTTTATGAAAAAGTCCTTGTTTTTTGCATTGGCACTCTTATTCGCATTTGGAACCGCTCAGGCCGCAGATAAAATCAAGATCGGCCTCATGGGCCCCATGACGGGATCCTGGGCCAGTGAAGGCGCCGAAATGAACCAGGTGGTGAAACTTCTGGCGGACGAAGTGAACGAGAAGGGTGGACTCATGGGAAAGCCGGTTGAGATCGTGGTCGCAGACGACGGTGGCGACCCGAGAACGGCGGCCCTTGCTGCTCAGCGGCTGGCCACTCAGGGAATCGCTGCGGTCATCGGCACCTATGGCTCCACCGTCACCGAGGCGACCCAGAACATCTACAACGAAGCCAAAATCGTCCAGGTGGCCAATGGTTCCACCGCCATCCGCCTCTCCGAAAAAGGGCTTCCCTATTTTTTCCGGACGTGTCCCCGGGACGATGAGCAGGCCAGAGTGGCGGTGCAAAGCATCGAACGCCTCGGTGTGAAGAAGCTTGCCATCCTCCACGACAACAGCACATATGCCAAGGGGCTTGCCGACGAAGCCAGACAGCTTCTGGCCGAAAAGAAAGACATTCAGATCGTCTTTTTTGATGCCTTGACTCCCAAGGAGCAGGATTACACGGCGATCCTCACCAAGATGAAGCAAGCCGACCCGGATTTTGTCTTCTTCACTGGTTATTACGGCGAGGCCGGGCTGCTGTTGAGACAGAAGCGGGACATGAAATGGGATGTTCCCTTCATGGGCGGTGACGCGACCAACAATCCAGACCTGGTGAAAACGGCCGGAACAGAAGCTGCTGCCGGTTTTTACTTTTTGAGCGCTCCCCTGCCTCAAGACCTTCCCACCGAGGAAGCCAAGGCTTTCCTGGCCTCTTTCACGCAAAAGTATGGGAATCCCCCCAATTCCATTTACGCGGTGCTCGCCGGGGACGGTTTCCGCGTTGTGGGCGAGGCCATCGTCAAGACCGGTTCGACCGATGCCGACAAGATTTCCGCCTATTTGAGGGACGAATTGAAAGAATTCCCGGGTCTCACCGGCAAAATCTCTTTCAATGAAAAGGGCGACCGGGTCGGAGAGGTTTACAAGCTCTACAAAGTGGATGCTGAGGGGCAGTTCGTGTTGCAACCGTAGCGACCGAGGCGCTCAGGGACCAGGGAGGCAGGGTGTCCGGACGAGCCTCGTCGGAGAGGACGGGCCGGACGACCTGCTCTCGTCCTGTAAAGTAGCTTGGTGGACTGAGTCCTCCTCTGCGCCGTGGCACAAGTGGGCCGCCCCACAACCGGATCTGCGCAAGGGTCCGGAAGGGGCGGCAGACGCTGATGGGATCCGCGTTCTCATGGAACAATTCCTGCAACAATTGACGAATGGACTGGCCGTGGGAGGGATCTATGCGCTGATCGCTCTCGGCTACACCATGGTCTACGGCGTGCTGAAGCTCATCAACTTCGCCCACAGCGAACTCGTTACCCTGGGCGCATACCTGGGGCTGACGCTGCTGACGTCCTTTGCGCTGACCGATCGGCTGGGACCTTTTTGGGGCGTTTTGCTCCTCGCCGTCATGATCATGGGACTCATCGCTGTCGTGGGGGCGTTGCTCGACCGGGCGGCCTACAGGCCGCTGCGTCAGTCTCCGCGACTCTCTGCGGTCGTTTCGGCCCTCGGCGCTTCGATCTTTCTCCAGAACACCATCATGCTCGTCTACGGGGCACGCTACCAGAATTATCCCCAGGACATCCTTCCAAGAATCACCCTCCACCTGCTGGGAATCGACATCCCTCTCGTTCGGATTCTCATCCTTTGCGTGTCGTTGCTCATGATGGCCGGGCTGTTTTTCTTCGTCCAGAAAACCAGGATCGGCACCGCGATTCGGGCGGCCGCCATCGATCAGGGCGCAGCCAAGCTCATGGGAATCGACGTCAACCGCGTGATCCTTCTGGTCTTCCTGGTGGGGCCCGCTCTTGGCGGGGTAGCGGGTCTCATGGTGGGTCTCTACTATGGACAGATCAACTTCACCATGGGGTGGAGCTACGGGCTGAAAGCCTTTACGGCCGCCATCATGGGGGGGATCGGCAACATTCCGGGCGCCATGCTCGGGGGGGTGCTGCTGGGTGTCATCGAGGCCATGGGTGCGACTTACATTTCTTTTGCGTGGAAGGACGCCATCGCCTTTCTCGTCTTGATCCTCATCCTCATAGTTCGGCCCACTGGCATTCTGGGCGAACGGGTTGCAGAAAAGGTATGATCCAAGGCAAAAGCATTGCCCTCATTGCGCTGGTGGGCGGCCTGGCGGTTCTGCCCCAGTTTCTCAATCCCTACTGGGTGGATGTGCTCAACAACATCGGCATTTACGCCATCCTGGGTTTGAGCCTCAATCTCATCGTGGGGCATACCGGACTGTTCAATCTCGGTCATGCGGCCTTCTATGCGGTGGGGGCTTACACCGCGGCCATCTTGAACACGAAGTATCAGGTCCCCGTCCTTTGGCTCCTCCCCGTCTGCGGCCTTTCGGCCGGGCTTTTTGCGACCCTCATCGCACGTCCCATCATCCACCTGCGCGGTGACTACCTGTGCATCGTCACCATCGGAGTGAATGAGATCGTGCGCATTGCACTCATCAACAATATTTTCGGCCTGACCGGCGGTTCCAACGGCATTTTCGGAATCGACCGCCCCAGCGTGTTGGGTCTCACCCTGAGAACTCCCCTTCATTTCTATTACCTGATATTCATTTTTGGGGTGGTGACGGTTTTCCTCTTCCACCTGTTGGAATATTCCCGTTTTGGGCGAGCCCTCAACTACCTGAGGGAGGATGAGACGGCAGCTGAAGGGAGCGGCATCAACACGGCCCATTACAAGCTGGCGGCGTTCGTTGTGGGGGCCACCTGGGCCGGCATGGTGGGCAATATCTATGCGGCGAAAATGACCATCATATCGCCCGCATCGTTCACCTTCTGGGAATCGGTGATCATGTTTGCGATCGTCATTCTTGGAGGCTCGGGAAGCATGCCCGGCGTCATTTTGGGAGCGGTGCTCATTGTGGGCCTTCCAGAACTGTTCCGGGACCTGGCCAGCGCGCGCATGCTGTTTTTTGGTGCGGCCATGGTCCTCATGATGATTTTTCGCACCCAGGGAATTCTGCCTCCCCGTCCCCGCAAATACGCCCTGCCCGCGGCTTTTCAAGGGGGGGAGGGCGGGAGATGACTCTCCTCAGCATCAGTCGGCTCACCAAGAACTTCGGAGGACTCACCGCCGTCAACTCCGTTTCCTTCGACGTGGCGTCGGACACGGTGGTGGGACTCATCGGACCCAATGGTGCCGGCAAAACGACGGTCTTCAATCTCATCACGGGCATCTACCGAGCCGATCAGGGGGAAATCCTCTTCAAGGACAAGTCCCTCATGAACCTTCCCACACACCGCATCATCGCGCGGGGCATCGCGCGCACCTTCCAAACCATTCGGCTCTTTCAGAACCTTTCGGCATTGGAAAATGTTCTTGCGGGATGTCACTGTCAGATGAAGGCCGGTGTGATCGCGTCTCTGTTCCACACGCCACGGCAGCGGCGAGAGGAGAAGCGGGCCATGGAGGAAGCCCTCGAAGCCCTCGAATTTGTCGGGCTCGGGGCGAGTGCCATGCAGCTGGCGAAAAACCTTTCCTATGGGAAACAGCGACTTCTTGAGATCGCCAGAGCTCTGGCCACAAGGCCGAGCCTCGTGGTTCTCGACGAGCCTGCGGGGGGCATGAATGAACAGGAGACCTCCCAACTGGTGGACCTCATCCGGAGAATGCGTGACAGAGGCATAACGGTGCTCCTCATTGAGCACGACATGAGCCTCGTCATGGAAGTGTGCGAGAACATCGTGGTCTTGGAATACGGGTCCAAAATCGCCGAAGGCCCGCCCCATGAAATAAAGACCAACCCGAAGGTCATTGAAGCCTACCTCGGTGCGGAAGAAGAGGCCTGACATGCTGCTGGAAGTCGTCGACCTTCGCGTGAAATACGGGAACATAGAGGTTTTGCACGGTGTGAACCTCAAGGTGGAAGAAGGGGAAATTGTCACGATCCTCGGGGCGAATGGGGCGGGCAAATCCACCACGCTCCTCACAATCAGCGGGTTGGTGAAACCTGCGAGCGGTGCCGTCTACTTCGATAAAATCCCGATTCATAAACTTCCTGCGCACAAAATTGTCCAGGAAGGCATTGCCCAGGTCCCGGAAGGGCGACGCATCTTTGGAACCCTGACGGTGCAGGAGAACTTGAATCTGGGAGGGTTTGTCGCCACGGATTCAAGCCGGCTCAAAAAGATTCAGGAGTGGATCCACCAACTGTTTCCCATCCTTGCTGAGCGGCGGCACCAGCTGGCGGGCACGCTCAGTGGCGGCGAACAGCAGATGCTTGCCATCGGCCGCGCGCTCATGAGCCAGCCGCGAATCCTTCTCCTGGATGAACCCAGTCTCGGACTGGCCCCTCTGCTGGTGAAGACCATTTTTCAAACATTGCGTGAGATCAACAAAACCGGGGTCACGGTCGTGCTGGTGGAGCAAAATGCGCGCGCTGCCCTGAAGCTGGCTCACCGTGGGTATGTTTTGGAACTGGGAAACATCGTTCTATCGGACAGAGCAGAGGCTCTCATTTCGAACCCGGAAGTCCAGCAGGCCTACCTGGGCGGCGCACCCTGACCCCCTCCGCTGCCGCCTCCCCATCCGTCAGGTAGCTCTCTTGCCGCGGTCCTTTCTGGCAGCTCTTTTCCAGTCGGGTCCCCGTTTCTCCTTCTGTTTGCGATCCTGCCGGGAACTCCTCGGCGTGGACGCCTCCAAGTGGCGGGGATCCAGGAAGAAAGATCCCGGAGCCGAAGCGGGAGCAATTCGTTCATCACCTGCCTCCTTCTTCTTTTCCTTTCTGCCCATTTCAGCGAGTTCGAGCAGCAGACTTTCCTTGAGCTTGGGTGGGAAGAGGTGTTGCGGCGGCACGTTTTCCACGAGGAACAATCCATCCCCGCTTTTGAAAAAAATGATGCCGGCCTGCTGAGCGGATTGGGCCAGAATTTCCAGGAGAATCGCGCCGGGATCCCTTCTTCGGCCCACGGAACGGGCCAGATCGGGATCGGAGAAAAGGGGAAGGAGCGGCCTGGCAGACGCTTCAAGACCCTTTTCGAGGATGTGGAGATAGGCCGCACGACGGCACGCGTGGTGCAGTCTCTCCGGCACATCTGTGGCCGGCACCAGGGGCGGCGGAGAAACGCCCTCAGTCATTCGGAGAAGCTTGCCCTCAAGCCTGACTGGAAAATTTGGGATGCCAAGAAAAGCAATCTCCCTAAAATGGGTTTCCCGCACGAAACGCAGGGACGGATCTTGTTGAAGTGCCCAGTAGAGTTCCTTCCAGGGCATGGTCCCGTCGGGGTTCCAAAACAGGCCGTGCTTTCCGGGTGTATGGATGAGGATGTAGGCAAGCGTTTTTGCAAGGGTCGAAGGTTTGTAGTGGGCCATCAATCAATACCTCATTGGCAATACCTCATTGGGGACATGGGCACAGGGGCATCCTGGGGTTGCGAATCACTTTTATACATACCATCCAAAGTTGTGAAGCTGAACCTGTGTTCTGGGAGAAATGGGTTGAAGAGGTCATGAGGGAGGCAATCGGTCGGAATTTCCGATTGAGGCGGATTTTAGGGGTGAGGCGGCTGAACCGCGGTGGAGAGAGTGCTCGCGTCGCTGAGGGAACCCTTCGAGCTGAAAAATTGTAAGTTAACATAATAATGCTTATCGGACGTTTCGGGTCTTGGATTTTTTCCCTTGACAATCCCAGGCCCTTCCGGTACAAACACTTTCGTTGCTGCTGAGCGGGAATAACTCAGTGGTAGAGTGCAACCTTGCCAAGGTTGAAGTCGCGGGTTCAAATCCCGTTTCCCGCTCCAATCATCGCAATCTCCAGGGTGGTCTCCAGCCACCCTTTTTTTTTCAACAGCGACTCGATTCATCTCCCACACTGTGCGTGCCCCATGGACAACAACGCTCGGCCCTCCGCAAAGAAGTCCAGCAAAAGGCGCTCCAGGAAAGATCTGCTGGAAGATTTTTATGCACAGTTCGCTCCCAAAGATCAGGTGCTCATCACCATCGATCCGGACCCCGATGCCATAGCCAGCGCTCTTGCCGTGAAAAGGCTCCTCTGGCGGCGAGTCCAGTCGGCAACCGTCGGAATGATCCGCCCCATTCGCCGATTGAACAACGTCACGATGGTGCGGATCCTCAAACTGCCCCTCACTCTCCTCGATAAAAAGGTCAAACCGACCTACGACAAGTACGTGATTGTGGATGCCCAGCCGGCACACAACGCATTTTTCGCGGATTTACCCTACTGCGCGGTCATCGACCATCACCCCGTGACCCATCCCTGTGATGCACCCTTTGCCGACATCCGCCCCAATTATGGATCGACCTCGACCATCCTGATCAGCTACCTCAAAGCCGCCAACATCAGACCGTCCAAAACGCTTTCGACCGCGCTCCTCTACGGAATCAAGACCGACACGAGAAATTTCGAACGTCACACTCTCGTGGAGGACATCGAAGCGTTCCGGCTGGTCTATCCGCTCGCCAATCACAGTGCACTCAGGAAAATCGAAATCTCGGACCTCTCCATCAAGGACCTCAAATATTTCCACAAGGCCATGGAACGAAAGCACGTCCTCAAAGATCGGATTTTTGCGCACCTCGATGAAGTTTCCCTTGCGGACATCCTTGTGGAAGTCGCGGAGTTTTTTCTCAAAATCCACGACATCTCCTGGAGCATCGTCTCTGGAATTTTTGACAATTCTCTCATCGTGGTGATTCGCAATGACGGCTACCGCAAAGATGCCGGTAAACTGGTGCGGGAAGCCTTCGGCTCGATCGGATGCGCCGGAGGCCATGCTTCCATGGCCCGTGCGGAAATTCCTCTGGAAAATCTGTCCGCCATTCTGGGACGCCTGACTCCCTCCGAAGTTGAACGATTTGTTCGCAAAAAGCTTTCACCCTTCAGAAAATGATTCGGCCCCCCAGATCACCTGCCGGGAGTGGACCCTTCCCAAGGGGCTGAGTGTACCGCCTCAAAGTCGCATGAATGATGCGATCGAAGAGCATCGATGTGTGTGAGGGAAAAGCTCCACCCCCCTTTCCCGATCCATGAGAAGAATCGCGGGGGGTGGGTCACTGTGGGAGTGGACTCGGCGCACACTGAAATAAACTGTGGCGCTAACCTCAAGCCGCTTTGGTCACTTTGACCGCGCAGACTTTGTATTCGGGGATCTTGGCAATGGGGTCGAGGGCTGCGTTGGTGAGCATGTTTGCAGCGCTTTCGGCAAAATGGAACGGCATGAAAACCATCCCTTTTCCGACCCTCTCGGTCAGCTGAACTTTGGAAGTGATGCTTCCGCGGCGGCTGCTGATTTCCACCACATCCCCCTCCTTCACATCCAGTTCCTCTGCATCCTGAGGGTGCAGTTCCATGACCGCTGCGGGCATTTCTGCATGGAGACTCGGCGACCGTCGGGTCATGGTGCCCGTGTGATAGTGAACGTAAGCGCGTCCAGTGGTCAGCCAGAACGGATATTCCTCATCGGGTTCCTCTGCGGGGGGCCGATAATCCACGGCGTGGAAGAGCCCCAGCCCCCGGCTGAATTTATCTTTGTGGAGAAAGACCGTTCCAGGGTGTTCCTCAGTGGGACAAGGCCAGCACAGGCCGTCACCCTCCAGTCGATCATACCTCATGCCCGCATAAGAAGGAGTGACCTGGCGGATCTCCTGGAAGACGTCTTCGGATGAAGCATAGTTCATGGGATAGCCCATTCGGTTGGACAACTCCTGAATGATTTCCCAGTCTCCCCGGGATTCGCCCACGGCCTCAACGGCCTTGCGCACCATCTGCACACGGCGTTCCGAGTTTGAGAACGTTCCATCTTTTTCGGCAAAGCAGGTTGCAGGCAGCACCACATGAGCCAATTGCGTCGTGGGTGTTGGGAAGATGTCAAGGACCATGAGGAATTCCGCCTGCTCGAGGGCGTGCTTGACGTGGTGTGAGTCCGGATCGCTGACCATCGGGTTTTCGCCCATGATCACCAGGGCCCTCACCTTGCCCTCCTCGATGCCCTTCATCATGTCCATGATGGTGAGCCCCACATTGGGAGAGAGCTTCGCATTCCAGGCTTTCTCGAACTTTTCCCGGACTTCGGGCACCGACACCACCTGGTAGCCTGGATAGACGTTGGGCAGACCGCCCATATCGCAGGCCCCCTGCACGTTGTTCTGACCGCGCAACGGATTCACGCCGGTGGAAGGCCGCCCGATGTGGCCGCACAGCATGGCAAGATTGGCAAGGCTTTTCACGTTGTCCACGCCCGTCGTGTGCTGGGTGATGCCCATGCAGTAGACCAGGGAACCCGCCTTCGCCTGAGAGTAATACTCGGCGATCTTGACGATGTCTTCCACCGAAATGCCCGTGATTTCCGACGCACGTTCCGGCGGGAACTTCTGGATCATCTCCACAAAGGCTTCAAAGTTCTCGGTGCGCTCAGCCACAAAGGAGGCGTTGTGCCACCCGTTGTTGTAGATGACGTTCATGATTCCGTTGAGAAGGGCCACGTCGCTTCCCAGCCGCTGCCGGACATAAATGTCGGCAAACCGGGCGATGTGGATCTCTCTTGGATCGGCGACAATGATCTTTGCCCCCTTGGCTCGAGCGCGGTAGATGCGCGTGGCCACCAGGGGATGGGCCACCGTGGTGTTGGAGCCGGTGATGAATATGCAGTCGGCGTCTTCCAGTTCCTTGAAGGAGTTCGTCATGGCGCCACTGCCGAAAGCTGCGGCAAGACCTGCCACAGTGGACGAGTGTCAGAGGCGTGCGCAGTGATCGACATTGTTGGTGCCGATGACCGCGCGGGCAAATTTTTGAAGAAGGTAATTGTCTTCGTTGGTGCATTTGGCCGATGCAAGAAAGGCAAAACTGTCGGGGCCGTTTTTTTCCTTGATTTCGCGCATCCGGGCGGCCGCGTAATCGAGAGCCTCCTCCCAGGACGTCTCCTCCAGCGCACCGTTTTTCCGCACCAGGGGCTTCGTGAGACGGTTGGGGTGCTGAACGAACTCATGAATGTACCACCCCTTGACGCACAACTTGCCTTCGTTGACAGGACTCGTCTTGGATGGAAGGGTTTGGACGATCTGACCGTCCAGGACCTGCAGGTTGAGACCGCAGCCACATCCGCAGTACGTACAGGTTGTGAGCACCGATTGATAATCCATGCACCACTCCTTATGAAGTTGGGACTTTATCATTTCGAGTCAGGCAGACAGACCGGAGAGTCTCTGCCCAATACAAAGAGGCATGAATCGAGACTCAAATTGCTACGGTCCGAGATTCCAAGGCCGCAACAGATCTTTTCATGCAGGGGTGAATCTGCTCCGGGTCGGGCCGAAGCATTTCAAAAGGCCCCTGAGGGAATGAGTCAGAGGATCGACAGGCGAGGTGAATTTCAGGAGACAGGTGCGGAGAAGGCGGATGAACAACAGCTGAATCGCTCCAGGGGGCTCCATCCTCTGCCGGAACGGCCTCTTTGTTCAAGACCGAGCCGGAGGGGGGCTCAAACGACAAGTAATCTAACCCATTTTGGCGCCC
The DNA here is from genome assembly GCA_964654275.1 of uncultured Syntrophobacteraceae bacterium. GTDB lineage: Bacteria > Desulfobacterota > Syntrophobacteria > Syntrophobacterales > Syntrophobacteraceae > SLCH01. The sequence goes on along the minus strand of CAZZHS010000014.1, from coordinate 21,218 downwards.
ATTGAAAGGAATAATTCCCCGGGAGACCCGGAGGAACCCGAGAACTCCTCTCAAGCAAGAGACCGTTCGCTCCCCGTTTTAGAGGTTCCAGGTTTCAGAATGTAGCGGCATGCCCTCCCTTTGCCGGATCGCAGCAGCATCTGAGCTTCCACCATTTCGTTCAGTTCGCGCAGGGCCTGACGCTCAGAAATTTCATTGATCTGTGAATAGTACTTGTTCGTGATGAACCCGTGCACCTTCAAGAACTCCAGCGCCTTGATCTGTCTGGGTTTGAGGCCGCTTTCGGGAAGCCTCTGGCCTGGATCGACGGGGGGGATTTCCACCTGTCTGGGGGGAACAGGCTCGAACGTCGGCTCGAGCCCATGGTCGTGCCTCTCGGATGCTGGAGGAGGGGTTTCCCGAATTTCCGAAGGAAGATCCTGGAGTGTGATCCTATCCCCCGTGGCCAGGATGACGGCCCGTTCCACGGCGTTTTCCAGTTCCCGCACATTTCCGGGCCACGGATACTCGAGAAGTCGTCGAAAAGCCTCGGGCTCGAAAGTCAGACGCTTTCCGGGCTCTTTCTCCATGCCATACTTGTCCAAAAAGTGGTTCACGAGCAGGGGGATGTCGTCGGTCCTCTTGCGCAGCGGGGGAAGTCCAATGTGCAGCACATTGAGGCGGAAGAAAAGGTCGGCTCGAAAGCGATTGGCCGCCACTTCCTCCTTGAGATTCCTGTTGGATGCCGCCACAACACGCACATCCACCCGAATGGTCTGGCTGCTTCCCACCCTTTCAAATTCCATTTCCTGGAGGACACGCAGAAGTTTCACCTGAAGCGGGGGAGACATCTCACTGATTTCATCCAGGAAAAGCGTCCCCTCGTGAGCCATCTCAAACCTTCCTTTTCTCTGGCTCACGGCACCGCTGAAGGCACCCTTCTCATGCCCGAAAAGTTCGCTTTCCAGCAGCGTTTCCGGAAGAGCGCCGCAGTTGACCGAAATGAACGATTTGTCTTTGCGGGTGCTGTTGTAATGAATGGCGCGCGCGATGAGTTCCTTGCCCGTGCCCGATTCCCCGGTGATGAGCACCGTGGCCCGCGTGGGGGCGACTTTTTCGATGAGTTCATACACTTTCTGCATGGGAGCGCTTTTCCCGATGATGTTGCTGAAACGATAGCGCTCCTGCAGCACCCGGCTCATGAGCCGGTTCTGCCTGACCAGGCGGTAATGGTCGATGGCTTTGCGAATGGTCAGTTTGAGTTCTTCGTTCTTGAAGGGTTTTTCAATGTAATCGTAAGCCCCCTTCCGCATGGCCTCCACCGCCTTCTCCACGCTTCCGAATGCGGTCAGCATGATGACCGGCAGATCAGGGTCCGCGATGTGGACCCGCTCGAGAAGGGACATTCCATCCATTCCCGGCATCTTCATGTCCGTGATGACGACGTCCAGTTCGTTGTCCTGAAAGATGTGCAGTCCCTCCTCCGCCGTGTCGGCGGTCAATACGCGGTAGCCCTCATCCGAGAGCAAATCGTCGAGGATCAGCAGGTAATTCTTTTCGTCGTCGATGATGAGAATATTTTCCATGTTTTTGGTCATGAACTTTCATCCGGGATTCACTCCCCCTGCGGGCGTTCCACAGGAAAGCGAATGATGATCGTGGTGCCTTTTCCTTCCTCGCTGTCCACTTCAATGTCCGCGTGGTGGCTGTCGACGATGCTCTTGACAATGGCAAGCCCCAGCCCCGATCCTTTTTCCCGGGTGGTGAAGAAAGGGTTGAAGATCTTTTTGCGAATCTCATGGGGAATCCCGAGGCCGGTGTCGCTCACCCGAACCTCCACGTAGTTGGAGTCTTCCTCGTGGAGCACTCCGGTGGCCACGCCAAGAACACCCCCATCGGGCATAGCCTGCAGCGCATTGGCCAGCAGATTGAGAAAGGCACGGTAAAGCAGATCGGGATCCGCCATCAATGGAAAATTTGCGCTGGCATAATCCCGCTTGAGTACAACACCCCGTTTCTGACATTCCGGTTCAATCACTAAAAGATTTCTCTCCAGAATCTCCTCCACCCAGCATTCGTTGTAGCGAACGTTTTTGGGCCGGGCAAAATCGAGGAATTCGGTGAGAATGTCGTTCAACCGGGTCGCTTCCTCGACGATGATGGACGTGTATTTTTTTTGTCTTTCATTTTCGATCCGCGAGTTCAAAAGTTCGGCGCTGCTCCGGATGATGCCCAGAGGGTTGCGTATTTCATGGGAAACCCCGGCAATCATCTCTCCCAGCGCCGCCAGGCGCTCGGACTGGTGCAGTTTCTCCTCGAGCTTCTTTTGCACCGAAGCTCTCGCGGCGATGATCCGTTCGGCCCTGCGAGCCAGAACAAGGATCGTGGCGAAGACCACTCCCACCAGAATCAGGCACGAAAACACCACGATGTACTGAAAACGGTAGAGGTTCAGGTAGTCATCGGTGACATCCTGAATGATCTCGAAAACCCCGAGAACCTTGCCCTTCTTGAAGCTCAGCGGACGCTCCTCCCACATGGGAAAGTAGGTGACCAGCTTGCGAACTCCTCCGTTCCACTGGATCCCCAGAAAGGATCTCGGCTCCCCTTGGAGCACGGACACGGATTCTTCCCGCAGCGCCCTTTCAAACACCCCGTAGACATTTCCCTTGGTGCCGATTTTCTCAGGTTCCGTGCTGTAGGTCAGAATCATTTCCGGACTGTAGATGTTGACCTTGTCCACTGTAAAACCGTGAATGGTGTTGCGCACAACCCGGTCGAGCCTCGCATACTGGGTTTCACGACTCAGGCGAATTTCTCCCTCGGCGATGAGGGTCGGCAGAGTGAACTGGAAGAATACCTGATGATTCAGATTCTCGGCCACCAGAGAAGCGTATTGCTCGCTCTTGTGCATGAGAATCGCCTTGGCCCGCTGGGTGATGAACCCGGAAAAAACGATCATGGAAATCAGGATCACCGCCAGACTGGAAAACGAGATGTATTTGACCAGCTGGAAAGGTTTTACGCTCTCCCCCAAATTTCCGCCGGCCGGAACCGCGTTGACTCGTTCCTTTTGACAGGCCATCGGCTCGGACACAACTATCTGCGTTGCACCATCCACAAAGTTTCCTTCAAGTCATGCTCGGGAGTTGTCATCGTCAGGGAAATCACCGCTGTCGCACAGCGGCCGGAACAGCAGTGGCCCCCGCCACAGCGAAGAGCTCCAGGCGGCGTGCCGCACACCGAAACGTCCCTCAACCGAGGGCGTCGGACCTCACGCTCGGAACGGGATTCATGGAGCGCAAAAATTTCATCTTATGTGTCGCGGAGCATCAGGGGAATCACTTTCTACTCCTGAGCACCTTTTGGACCGCCCTGCGCCTCTGGGCGATCTGGTCCCGGTACTTGCCTTCCCACCCGCGCGCGACGGGGTCATAGAAGTGAACCGTTTCCAGAGAATCGGGAAAGTAATGTTCCGGAATCCACCCGGATGGATCGTCATGGGGGTACTGATAATCGCGGCCGTATCCCAGCTCTTTCATGAGAGACGTGGGAGCGTTTCTCAAATGATGGGGAACGGGGAGCGCCCCCGTCTTCGCCGCCACGCTGCGAGCTTCCCCGAAGGCCTTGTAAAGCGCGTTACTCTTGGGCGCCAGGGCCAGATAAACGGCAGCCTGCGCCAGAGCCAGATCCCCCTCGGGACTTCCCATCAATTCGTAGGCCCTCAGCGCCGCTTCAACCTCCAGAAGAGCAAAAGGATCGGCAAGCCCCACATCTTCCGAGGCCATTCTCATGAGACGGCGTGCAATGTAGATGGGATCCTCCCCTGCGTTGAGCATCCTGGCGAGCCAATAGAGGGCCGCATCGGGGTCGCTTCCACGGATGCACTTGTGCAGAGCGGAAATCAGGTTGAAATGCTCCTCACCGCTCTTGTCATAATGGACGGCACTCCGCTGGAGGGCCTCCTGCATGGTCGGCAGGTCGATGACCCGCTGCTCCGTCCCTTGAGCCAAAGGGGTGGTGAGCACGGCCATCTCAAGCCAGTTGAGGACGATTCGAGCGTCTCCGCCCGAGGCCGCCAAGAGGTACTCGAGAGCCTCTTCGGTGAGGGTGGCGGGAGTGTTTCCGAGACCCCGCTCGGGATCCTTCAGGGCTCTCTCGACGAGGATCCGGAGATGGTTTGGCCCGAGAGGTTCCAGGACCAGCACCTGGGCCCTGGAGAGAAGCGGCCTGATGACTTCAAAAGACGGGTTCTCGGTGGTGGCTCCCAGAAGGTAGAACGTCCCGTGCTCCACGTGAGGCAGCAAAAGGTCCTGTTGCGCTTTGTTCAGACGGTGAATCTCATCGAGAAACAGCCAGGTTCGCTTTTTTTCTCGGACCCACCGGCCCCGCGCTTCTTCCGTTGCGGCCCTGATTTCTTTCGCTCCGGCCATCACTGCCGAAAGGGCTATGAGGTGGGCGTCCGTATGGGCGGCAATGATCCTGGCCAGTGTGGTCTTGCCGCACCCCGGGGGACCCCAGAGGATCAGGGACTGCAGCTGCCTGTTTTGGATCAGGCGGTGGAGAAGCTTTCCCGGCGCGAGCAAATGCTCCTGTCCCACAAACCCCTCCAGGTTTGTGGGTCTGATCCTCTCGGCCAGAGGGGCCCGTGCCCAACTGCCGGTCCGGTCCTGTTGATCGAAAAGGTTCATCTGATCGGGCATGTCACCTGCCGCTTCCGTAGTGCACCGATTGGCGAGCCCCCCTTCCCTCGCCTCACGGGAAGGCTGGGGCCAGTGGGAAGATTCGAAATTCTATAATAACCGATGGGATGAGTTGGAGAAAGAAGGAGAAGGGTTGGATTTCACTCTCCGAGGTAAGCCTGGCGGACACGCTCATCCTGAAGCAGTGCATTCCCCTCCCCCTCGAGGATCACCCTCCCCGTTTCGAGCACATAGGCGTAATGGGCGATGCTGAGGGCGGCCATGGCATTTTGCTCCACCAGGAGGATGGTCGCGCCTTGCTCATTGATCGAGCCAATGATGCGAAAGACTTCCTCCACCACCAACGGGGCGAGTCCGAGCGAGGGTTCGTCCAGGAGCACCAGTTTCGGCCGGGACATGAGGGCTCTGGCCAAAGCGACCATCTGCTGTTCACCGCCGCTGAGGGTCCCGGTGAGCTGACGCTCCCGTTCCTTCAGGCGAGGAAAGAGTGAATAAACCCATGCCTGCTGTTCCGCAAAATCTCTCGCCTTTTGATGATAGGCGCCCAGTTCCAGGTTTTCCAGCACGGTGAGATTGGGAAAGACACGTCTGCCTTCGGGACTGATGCCGATGCCCTTCTGAATGATCCGGTGGGTGGGAAGGCGCGTCAGATCTTCCTGTCGAAATTCAATGGAACCTTTTCTGGGTTTCACCAGGCCGACGATGGTGCGCAGAGTGCTGCTCTTCCCCGCGCCGTTGGCACCGATGAGGGTGACGATCTGCCCCTCCTCCACGGTGAGATGGACACCCTTGAGCGCGTGGATTCCTCCGTAATACACGTGGAGATCCTTCACGTTAAGCATGCTTCTGCTCCCCCAGATAGGCCTTGATGACTTCGGGATTGCGCTGGATTTCAGCCGGGGTTCCCTCCGCGATGGTGATGCCGTAGTCCAGAACTTTGATCCTCTCGCACAGTCCCATGACAAATTTCATATCGTGCTCGATGAGAAACACGGTGAGTCCATACTTGTCTCGAATCTCCCGGACCAGCTGCGCCAGGTCCATGGTTTCGAGGGGATTCATGCCCGCAGCCGGTTCGTCCAGGAGAAGAAGCCGAGGACTCGTGGCAAGAGCTCTGGCAATTTCGAGACGGCGCTGCTGTCCATAGGCGAGCGAAGAAGCCTTCTCGTCGGCCAGGTGCGCCAAACCCAATTCTCTCAGAAATTCGAGGGATTCACGGCGGATGCGTCTTTCTTCGTGCCCATAGCGGGGGAGTCCAAGCATGGCTTCCCAAAAGGTGGCTTTCAACCGGAGGTGCATGGAGACCATGACGTTTTCAAGGACCGTCATCTCGGAAAACAAACGGACATTTTGAAAGGTTCTCGCCAGGCCTTTGCCCGTGATTTGATGCGCGGGGAGCCCCGTGATGTCTTCTTCCAGCCAGATGACCTTCCCCGATGTGGGCTTGTAGGTGCCGGTGATCATGTTGAACACCGTGGTTTTGCCGGCGCCGTTGGGGCCGATGAGCCCCACCAGTTCGCCCGGGCGGAGATCCAGGGAGAAGGAGTCCACGGCGGTGAGTCCGCCAAATTGCATGACCAGTTTTTCAATCTTCAGAAACACACTCATCGTTCACTCGCGTGGGAATCCGAATCAGTGGGCCGGTTTTTCGCGGAAACGTCCCCTGTGAAGCGAAAGCGGGCTGCCGCGCCGAGAGGGCTCAGGAACTTTTGGGTTCCGGTTGGTTGCGCTGCAGTCGGTCCAGAATCCAGTCCCAGCTGAATTCGTTGCGGCCCACGATGCCTCTCCTCACGAAAATGATGACCACCATGAGGATGACACTGAAAAGCACCATGCGCATTCCCGGAATGCCGGGGATTGTTACGAATCCCAGGTTCATGGGACTCTCCACGATTCGAAGCGCCTCCCCTCCCCAGGCAAAAAGCATGGCCCCCACCACCGCCCCGGTGGTGCTCCCCAGTCCGCCGACCACGACGATGATGAGCAGGTTGAAGGTGAAGAAGAACGTGAACAGGGTTGGAGAGATGGTGGTGATGAGATGCGCCAGAAGGCCGCCCCCCACCCCGCAAAAAAAGGCGCTGATGAGAAAGGCCATGAGGAGGTGTCGGAAGGGGTCGACCCCCATGGCCTTGGCCGCGGGCTCGTTGTCTCGAATGGCTTTCATGGCCCTCCCGTAACTGCTGTTGACCAGCTTCGTCACGAGAATGACGGTGGCCACGGCGACGCCCCACGACCACCAGAGGTTCGTGTGGGGAGCGAGTCCCTTGAGACCCAGAGGTCCATTGGTGACGCTTTGAGTGGCGTTGCAAAGTACTCGCACCACCTCGCCGAATCCCAGCGTCACAATGGCCAGGTAGTCGTCGCGAACTCTGAAAACCGGAAAACTGATCAGAAAGGCAAACAACGTTGCCATGAGGCCCCCGCAGACCAGGGAGAGGAGGAAGGGGGCCTGCAGGATGCTCAGAGGCCAGATGAGCGGCTCAATGATGAAGTTCATCTGCTTTTCGAGCGGACTCATGGTCAGGAGGGCCGACGTGTAGGCGCCGATGGCGATGAAGGCGTTGGGGCCGAGGTGCAGGACGCCGCAGTAACCGTTGACCAGATTGTAGCTCACCGCCAGAGTGATGAAAATCCCCATGTTGTTCAGGATGCGAATGTGATAGTCCGAACCGTAACGGTCGAAACAGTACAGAACGGCAAACAGTCCTGCCAATGCGACCAGGTTCAACACGAGTTTCTGTCTGTCACGCGTCATTCTCATCCCCCCGCGGCCGCATCAGCTCTTGTCGATGATGGGCTCACCCATGATGCCGGTGGGCCGAAACAGTAGAACCAGTATGAGGATGATGAAGGCGAAGGCATCCCGGTACTGGGCCAATTGGGGCACGAACGCCACAATGAGGATCTCACCGAGGCCCAGGACAAACCCGCCGATGACGGCCCCCACAATGTTGCCGATGCCCCCGAGAACCGCGGCAATGAAGGCTTTCAAACCGGGAAACACCCCCATGAAGGGATTCACCTGTGGATACTTCATGGCCCACATGAGCCCCCCCGCAGCGGCGAGCATGGAGCCCAGGAGAAAGGTCACCGCGATCACTGCGTCCACATTGATTCCCATGAGGCGCGTCGTTTCGAAGTCTTTGGAGGCGGCCCGCATGGCTTTTCCCACCCGGGTTCGGTAGATGATAAAAAGCAGGCCCAGAAGCAGGGCGACGGTGATGATGGGTGTGTAAAGGGTGAGCACCTGGATTCTCAGACCGAAAAGATCGATGACGCGGTCGAAGACCTCGGGTCGCGGAAACGCCTTGGGAACGCCGCCGATGATGACGAGCGCGAGGTTTTCCAAAAGGAAGGAGGCGCCGATGGCCGAGATGAGCAGGGAAATGCGGGGCGCGTCCCGCAGGGGCTTGTAGGCCACGCGGTCCAGAAGGATCCCCAGCACGCCCGTTGCTGCAATGGCGATGGGAAACGAGACGTACCAGGGGAGCATGGTCAAGGCAGCCAGGTAAATGGCCACGTAAGCGGCGAACATCAAGAGGTCGCCATGGGCGAAATTGATCAGCCGAAGGATGCCGTAGACCATGGTGTAGCCGATGGCCACCAGTCCATACATGCTCCCAAGGGAGATCCCGTTGATCAACTGTTGGAAAAAAATGGTTGAAGTCAAGAAAGGTCTCCCCTTTCAGAAATTCATGGACTCGTGCTGCGCGGGCTTTGCCGTATCAGGCTATATAAAATTTTGAAAGGTCGTGTAAATCGGAAAATCGTTCTCAGACAAAAAAGGCAGGGTGACCCTGCCCCTGCCTTTTTTGTCTCATGATGCTCGCGAACTGTGAAACGACCTATCCCCGTGAGTGAAGAGATGCTCCGCCTGGAGGCTCAGCCGCTTCGTTGCGTTCGTCTCTGCGATCAGGGATTGATGGTGGTCACATACACAAACTTGCCGTCTTCGACCTTGTTGATCACCACGCTCTTGATTGGATTTCCATTTTCGCCCATGGTGATCACGCCGGAAACCCCCTGAAAATCTTTGGTTGCAGCCAGGGCATCCCGGACCTTGGGGCCCTCCGTGGTTTCGGCTCTCTTGATGGCATCCACCAGCAGAAAGTAGGCATCGGCTCCGAGGGCTCCGAAAGCGTCGGCTTCTTTCTTGTACTTTTCCTCATAGCGCTTGATGTATTCCTTGGCGCGTTCGGTCGTGGCGGCGGACTTGTGAAAATGACCCGTAAAATACATATTCTCCACCGCTTTGCCGCCGATTTCAATCAGCGCGTCCGCCTGAGCCCCATCGCCGGTCAGGATGGGCTGCTGCAGCCCGAGATCGCGGGCCTGTTTGGCCATGAGGGCGTCCTCGGTGTAGTAGTTGGGAGCATAGATGATGTCGGGTTTCGTGGCCTGGACAGCGGAAAGCTGGGCGGAGAAGTCCTGGTCTCCCGTCTGGATGTAGGTGGTGGAAACGATCTTGCCGCCCTGTTTCACAAATTCCTTCACGAAGAAATTGCCAAGCCCCACACAATAGTCCTGAGCAATGTCGATAATGACTGCCGCGGTTTCCGCCTTGAGTTCATTTCTGGCGAACCGGGCGGCCACTTCTCCCTGAAAAGGGTCGATGAAACATGCCCGGAAGGCGTATTCTTTGCCCTGGTTCACAAGAGGGTTGGTGGCGGTGGGGCTCACCGAGGGAATTTTGGCCTTTTCAGAGATGGGATTGCCGGCCATGGTGTTGCCGCTGATGGCCTCCCCCAAAACTCCCACGACCTTCTCTCGTTCCACCAGGCGGGTCATGGCGTTGGCAGCCTCGATTTTGTCGCTTTTGGTGTCCACCAGGACCAGATCGATCTTTTTGCCCAGCACTTCGGGTTCCATTTCATTGGCGATTCGGATTCCCGCCCACTCCATTTCGCCGTAAGCGGCGACGGAACCGGTCATGGGAAGATAGACGCCGATCTTGATCGTTTCTTTCGCCATGGCCGAGCCCAGCACACCGAACGTAAAAGCAAGCGCCATCACAATGGCCAAAACTTTCGATTTACGCATTCCGTCCTCCATCACTTGTTGTCATCACTCCAGTCGTGGTTGGAAACACGACTCCGACAAAACACACCGTATGCATCACACCTGAACTGGTCTACTTGAGGGGGGGGATTTTGTCAATAACAAAGCTTGGATACGGGTTGGAGAGGAAGCGCTGTCTCCTGGACGCAACGGTGCTCAAGAGTTCCAGGCCATGAGAGCGACCGTGCGAGCGGCCGTCCGGATGCCTTCGATTTTTCGCGCTCCATTGCATCTCCGCGCCCGTTCTGTTATATGGAACCCTCATCCGAACGGGAGGAAATCCGTCATTATGTCCACCGCACTGGTTACCGGCGCCACAGGATTCATCGGCGCACATGTGGCCCTGGCGCTTCTTGAACAGGGCTGGAAAGTCAGGGCCCTTCGAAGAGGGTCTTCCACTTCATCCCAGACGCACCTGGAACGGGTGGAATGGGTCACGGGCGATTTGCGCAACGCCGCCGAGGTGCGTCATGCCTGCAGAGGATGCGATGCGGTCTTGCACGTTGCGGCCGATTACCGTCTCTGGGTCAGAAATCCTCAGGAAATCTACGACAGCAACGTTCAGGGCACTGTGCACGTCCTTGAGGCCGCTCAAGAAAACAGTGTGAGCCGTGTGATTTACACGAGCAGTGTCGGAGCCCTCGGGCTGAATGCCGACGGGACGCCGGCCGACGAACGAACTCCGGTCTCGCTGAAGGACATGGTTGGACATTACAAAAGGTCCAAGTTCCTTGCCGAACGCGAAGTGGAGAAGTACCTGGCACGGGGGCTTCCTGTGGTCATGGTGCACCCGAGCACCCCGGTGGGTCCCGGGGATCACAAACCCACGCCCACGGGAAAGATCATTGTGGATTATCTCAACGGCCGCATGCCGGCCTACCTCAATACGGGCCTCAACCTGGTGCACGTGCGTGACGTGGCCGTGGGGCACGTGCTGGCCCTGGAGCGTGGGAAAGTCGGCGAGAAGTACATTCTCGGCAATGCAAATCTCACGCTGGAGGAAATTTTCAAAATCCTCGAAAAATTATCCCGGGTCAAAGCGCCCCGGATACGGCTGCCTTACCACCCCATCCTCTGGCTGGGGTATCTCTTTGCGGGCATCTCAGCGCTGACCGGCAGGGAACCCCTCATTCCCCTCGAGGGAGTGAAGATGGCGAAGAAATACATGTTTTTTGACTCAAGCAAAGCGATCCGGGAACTCGGCCTTCCGCAGACGCCCGTCGAGCAGGCTCTGGCGGAAGCCGTCGCCTGGTTTCGTGCCAACGGCTATGCGCCCTGAAAGTTTGCGTTTCTTCCACCACAAAACAAGGTGTTTTTCGAAATGCGTTTTCCCATAAGCCTCTATATCTCCATGACCCGCTACCTCCTTGCCAAAAAACTTCGCGGCGAGGAACGCTTCCCCCTGGTGCTCATGTTGGAACCCACGCATCGGTGCAACCTCACCTGCTCGGGATGCGGCCGAATCCGTGAGTATCACAAGACCCTGCACCAGGAGATGACCCTCGAAGAGTGCCTCCGTTCCGTTGAGGAGGCACAGACGCCGGTGGTCACCATCACGGGGGGGGAGCCGCTCCTCTACAGCCACATCGAGCCGTTGGTAAACGAACTCCTCAACAGGAAAAAGCACATCTATTTCTGTACGAACGGGCAGCTTCTGGAAGAATCGCTGCCTCAGTTCCGCCCCCATTCACATTTTACCTGGAACATCCATTTCGATGGTTCCGAAGCGATTCACGATCAGATCATCTGTAAAGACGGGGGCTTCAAGAAGGCGCTCGAGGGGCTGAAGGCAGCCAAGAGGGCGGGTTTTCGCGTGAGCACCAACACGACCGTTTACCGGGAAACGGATGTGGACGATCTCGAAAAACTGTTTGAACAGCTCACACAGGCCGACGTGGACGGCATCCTGGTGGCCCCGGGCTTCAGCTACGAGGAAGTGACCCAGGAGGTTTTTCTCACCCGGCAGGAAATCATGGACAAGTTCCGGCGCATTCGGACCTGGGCGAGCCGTTTCCCCATCATCAGCAATCCCATCTACCTGGATTTTCTGACGGGAAGCCGCACACTGCAGTGCACCCCCTGGGGCAACCCCACCCGGAACCCCCAGGGCTGGAAGTCCCCCTGCTACCTCATCACCGACTCCCACTATCAGACCTTTGCGGAGCTCATGGAAAAAACCGACTGGGATCACTACGTGTCGGGAAAGGACCCTCGATGTGCTCAGTGCATGGTCCACTGCGGCTATGAACCAACCGTGGTGCGCCAGATGACGGGAAAAGATCTCCTTCGCATGATCCGGTGGAATATCGATGTTTGAGTTGCCGCACCTGCTCTGGGGAACGCTCATCCTGCGCCCCTACGTCTTTGCCTTCCTGACGGTTTACCTCATCGCGGGCAGCATCCACATGGGCTGGAAACGGACGCTGTTCTACATCCCGGTGGGGTATCTGATCGCGTGGTCTTCCGAGTTCTCCTCGATCCATTGGGGCTTTCCCTACGGAGACTACTACTACATCCATGACACCATGGGCCGGGAACTCTGGGTGTTCGGTGTTCCCTTCATGGACTCGCTCTCCTACGTTTTTCTCTCCTACTGCAGCTACTCGCTGGCGGCGGCGCTGGTAAGCCCCAACACGACGGCAGGCGGGCACTTTCTGGTGCTGGAAACCCGCGCCGTCCGAAGATCCTGGCAGACCCTGGTCCTCGGGGCATTTCTCTTTGTCTTTCTCGATATCATCACCGATCCCGTTGCATTCCAGGGTTATCGCTGGTTTCTGGGACAAATTTACGGCTACCGGGATCCAGGGGTGTATTTTGGTATTCCCATGAGCAATTTCGCCGGCTGGTTGGTCGTGGGATTCATCATGATCGCGACGCTCCAAGGGTTGGACCGCATCTCCCGCCTGGATTCTCCTCCCATTCTTTTGAACCGGTCCTTCCCCACCCTCCGCCTCATGGGCCCTCTGCTCTACTTTTCCGTGCTCTGCTTCAACCTGTTCATGACCTTCCGCATCGGTGAAGACCTCCTGGGCACCGTGGGATGCCTGCTCGTTTTCTACACGTTTCTCACGGCAGGATTTTTCACCCTCTACAAACTCAGGCACGTCAGTCCCTCGCAGATCGAAGGCCATCTCGCTGATTTTCCGGAGTCCGAAAGCCCCGCCCTGCGGCAAAAGCTCGACACCCTTCGCCAATGAATCCCATCGAGGGAGCAGCCCCTGGCTTCAGGTGCGCCCGGGTGGGGGAACTGCCTTTTTGGGGGCCTCGGTCCAGCGAATTTTCAAAGAATCCGCAGGCAGGCTGCACGTAACCTGTAAAACACTTGCGAGGGCTGCAGAGGCCTGCGAGGCGTTTCTCCAGGATTTCAGGAGAAAAGGAAGGAGCGCGGGTCTTGTGAGGAGCTGGAAGAGGACCCGCCGGGGGGAGAGTCGCCCGCGATGATCCACGAGGGTCGCCGGGTCCAGCAGGATGCGGTCTTCGAGTCCATCGCTCACACTGCGCAAACAGAGGAGCGGGATGTTCTCCGCGCAGGCCGCTTTGGCAACATGAAAACTTTCCATATCCACCAGCACATCTGCGCCTGCGGTGAAAGAAGAAAGCAGCTCTTTGGGCTGCAGAGTTTTCACGGTGACGAGGTCGGCACTTTTCACACCCTGAGCAAGCGCAGAGTTCCACAGCTCCTCCGGGTGGTTCGCTTCAAATTGCCCCGAAACCGAGACCTCCCCGTTGAGAGAAAGCTCCCAGCATGCGACCCGCCGCACCAGGCAGACGTCTCCGACCTTCAGCCCGGGACATAGGCTCCCTGCATAGCCGAATGAGACCAGAAGATCCGGGCGTGGAGAGCCGCAAAGGATCCATGCGAGGGCGTCGCGGATGGCGCGCCGTCCCATTCCGGTTTCCGTGAGGTGGAATTGATCGTTTCCTTTGGAGCCGACGTATTGCCGAAAAGGATTTCGGGTCTGCAGGCGCCAGTTCCCCGGGAAAAGTCTTAAAAAGGGCTTGTATTCCTGTGGCAGTGCCGCAAGAAGGTGGATGTGTCGACGGGATGCGGTCATGTCCTTGACCCCGGAAATTCCGGGAAGCGACTTTTGAGGACTTTTGCCAGCCGGTGGGGAAAGTCTGTGAAAAGGCCCCAAGTGCCAGCTTGGATCCATTGCATCATTTCGTGTTCCTCATTGACGACCCACACCAGAGTCGGAAACCCCTTGTTTTTCAGGCGGCGAATCTGTTCGGGAGAGACTGCATTTTTGTGAGGGTGGTAGGATTGAATCCCAAGTTCTTTCAACAGTCTTTCCGGCTCCTGGTGAGGCTGCTCGACCAGAGCCCCCGTGACAAGCCGGGAGGATCTTCGTCGCACCTGACTCAGGTAATCGTGGTTGAAGGAAGAGACCAACACACGATTTTCCATGTCCAGTGCCTGAATGAGCCGCACGACCGCTTCGACGATGAAGCGGTCGTGAGCGGTATCCCGCGCATCCTTGATTTCCACGTTCACCAGCCAGTCGCTCTCCAGGGTCCATTGCAACGCTTCCCTCAGGGTAGGAAGGGGCAGTCCTCTTAGCGCGTTCGCCTCCGATGGGGTCACCCGCCCCTCGGCAATCCGCCCAAAAGGGTCGAGCCCCAAAAACCAGGAGCCAACGTCCAGTCGGCGCAGTTCATCCAGCGAAAAACTATCCACCCGCCAGGGCCGCCGGTGCGGAAAGACCTCCTTCACATTGGAGGTGCGTTCGAGAGTGGCATCGTGAACGACAACGGGGATGCCGTCCCGGCTCATGCTCACGTCGAGTTCCCAGAGGTGGGAACCGGCATCCAGAGCGCTGCGAGCTGAAGCCAGAGTGTTTTCCGGCGAAATCGCCCTTGCGCCGCGATGAGCGATGTTCAGAAACGGAAGATCGAAGCCGGCGAAAGGCATGACGCCGTCCTTTTGATTTGAAGACCAGACAGCCATTGAAATGCATACAGGTCCTGTCCCGGAAACGGGAGGATCCCTGGCGCGGTCAAATGCCCGGGGATTGAAGTGATTGTTTCATATCAAAGAAAGCTGCATTGATCAAATAATGCGGAAGACCCTGCACGGGTCGGAAAGACGTGTTGTTGCAGCGGCGGAGGGATAAAATTGGGAGGGTCCGGCAGAAGGGTCCGGAATCGGTCGGAGATTGGAATTATGAACAAACCTCATTGCGAGGAGCCGATCAAAAATAACCTTCTTTGAGCCGGTTTAAATTTGGATTTGCCTCCTTGAAGAAGCGCGAAGCCTCAGGGCATCGATTGGGCTCTCGTGATCACAAATCTCGAAATACTCTCCTGAAAATACTCTCCTGCGCCCCCACGGGATGGGAAGCGTCCAACGGACTGTGTGCCACAGGGCTTAGAGGAGAATGGTCAGGAGGGAGAACGGTGTTCCTCCCAAAACGCGATCCAGAACGAAGCTCATGGCGGCCTTGCTCACCACTTCCCCTGCCTTGCTCATCGTTTGTTCCACAAAGGGATCGGTGGTGGTGATGCGCGTCATGTCAACCATGCCGTGCTGCGAGAGCATGCTGAGCAAGGTATCCTCGGACACTCTTGCCACATCGTAGTGGAGGGTCACACTGCCCGTGACGGCGTTGGTGACCACGCCGGTGACGCCCGATGCGCTGTCGAAAAGGCCGCGCACAGCCTGACACTGCATCGGGTTTCCCTTCAAGGATGGGATTTTGATTCGCAGCCTGCCTGGAGTCCTGTGAACGAAGTGGCTCATCGATTTCTCCTCATCATGGTGTTTCACACAGGTTGACCCTGCCAAAAAGTCCGATCCTTTCGTCCTCGTAGCTTGAGCTGAATAATGCTTCCCGATTGTGGCATGTACATGTTGTCATTGTGACAAGTTTGTGAAAATCGCCTTGGGAACTCCCTCGCCCTGTTTCAGGTCGACACAGCCTCGAGATCATGACCCCAATGGAAGCCCTGCCGCGCCATCAGAATGACGAGCGAACGCAATGGGATCGTAAAGGTATCCGGATACTTGAATCTGAGTGCTAAAGATCGCGCGCACGAGGAATTCGGCCTTCCAGAGGCTTTTCGGAATGTTCAGGGTCACTTTGAGGAGAGAAAATGGAGACAACGTTCACCAAGGCAGATCTGCATGTGCATTCTAAATTCTCGAAACGCCCGTCGCTGTGGGTTCTTCAGAAGCTTGGATGTCCGGAGAGTTACACGGAGCCCCACAAATTGTATGAAATCGCAAGCCGCAAGGGCATGTCTCTGATCACCATCACCGACCACAACAGCATTGAGGGCTGCCTGGAAATCGCACACCTTCCGGGAGTCTTCGTGAGCGAGGAGGTGACCGCGGCGTTTCCTGAGGATGGGTGTCAAATTCATGTGCTTGTCTACAACATTGCGGAAGCTCAGCATGCTGAAATTCAGCGATTGAGAGAAAACGTCATGGATCTGGTGAATTACCTGAACCAGCAAGCTATCCCACACTCGCTCGCCCATGCCCTCTATCCCGTGAACGATCGCCTCACCAGAGATCACTTCGAACGCCTCCTGCTGCTCTTCAAAAATTTTGAACTCAATGGAGCCCGGGAGGCCCATCAAAATCAGTGCCTTGCCGCAATAATTCGGTCCTTGACTCCCTCGCTGATGGAAAAACTCGCTGAGAAACATGGAATGAGTCCGGCGTTTCCAGACGCATGGATTAAGAATTTCACGGGGGGCTCCGATGATCACAGTTCGCTCAACATCGCCAATACGCACACACAGGTTTCCGGAAATTTTGATATCACAGCGTTTTTCCAGGCTCTCCAATCCGGACAGACAGAAGTGTGCGGCCGAGCTTCGACGCCTTTGATGCTGGCTCACAACATTTATGGAATTGCCTACCAGTATTATGCTCGGAAAACGAATCTGGAACGCCACGCAAGGAGAGACCCTTTGGTCGGATTTCTGAGTCAATCCCTGCAGCCCACTCCGGCTGGAAGACCTGCAAAGGGTGTTTTTTCTCAGCTGTGCCGGATGTGGAGACACCGGAAGCAGCACCTCCTGAAGGGCGCCTTGAATCTCGAGCTTCAGGACCTGCTGGAGCGGGAGAGCCACCAAGTCATTCACAGCAACCCGGAACTCCTGGCGTCGGCGTCGGCCGTTGCGGGGCCCCACCCTGACATGGACCGGAAATGGTTCACCTTTGTGAATCATGTCACCAACGGGGTCCTTCACCACTTTGCAAATCAGTTTCTGGAACACGCGCAGCGAGCCAATGTCTTCAGGATTTTTGAGTCCATCGGTTCCGCGGGAGGTCTCTACTCGCTTCTTGCACCCTACTTCATCGCGTTTTCCGTATTCAGCCACGGCAGAAATTTCAGCAACGAAGCACAAAAGTGGTTTCCCTCGAGCGGCAACTTCCGGGAGGCGGCCCAGCCCATCCAGGTGGCCCATTTTACGGACACTCTTTATGAGATCAACGGTGTTGCACTCACTTTGAGGCAGCAGGCTAAAATTGCCGGAAGAACCAACAAGCGACTGAAAATCATCACCTGTGGCGAGCACAAAGGGGTGAGAACGGACACCATACTCAATTTCCAGCCCATCGGGGTTTATGAGCTTCCCGAATATCCGGAGCAAAAGCTCTTCCTGCCTCCATTTCTCGAAATCCTGGAGTATTGCTACGAGGAGAGGTTCACGCACATTCACTCGGCCACCCCCGGTCCGATGGGGCTTGCAGCGCTCGGGGTCGCACGAATACTCAAGCTGCCGATTCATGGAACCTATCATACTGCCCTGCCCCAGTATGCGCGGTTCCTCACCAACGATCCCACTGTCGAGGACCTCGTGTGGCGCTATACGCTGTGGTATTACGATCAAATGGATCGGGTCTTCGTTCCCTCTTTGAATACAGCCCGAGAATTGACGGACAAAGGAATCCCGCGAGACAAGATCCGGGTTTTCCCCCGGGGCATTGACATTCAGCGTTTCAACCCTTCGGTCCAGAATGGTTACCTCAAGAATCATCACCCGGCATTGCCCGCCTTTCAGTTACTTTACGTGGGGCGTGTTTCACGGGAGAAGGGGTTGCCCCTGCTGGCGAATGTTTTCAAATCGCTGCAAAGAGCATCCTCCTTGAAGAAAATGCCGCTGCATCTCGTGGTGGTGGGCGATGGCCCTTACCTGCAGGAAATGCGGAAGAGTATGGAAGGCTACCCCTGCACCTTCACTGGATATCTCGAGGGGGACGATCTGGTTTCCGTCTACAACTCTTGCGACTTGTTTGTTTTTCCCAGTACCACGGACACGTTCGGAAACGTCGTTCTGGAAGCACAGGCTTGCGGCCTTCCTGCGGTGGTGTCCGACTGCGGGGGGCCCCAGGAAAATGTGCTGAACGGAGCAACGGGCGTCGTCTTCCAGGGAGGCAATGAACTCGCCTTGCGAAGCGCCATTGAATCACTTCTGGAGGATCCGCAGCGACTCAGAAAGATGTCTCGGGCGGCCCGTCGCTACATGGAGGAGAGGTCTTTCGAACTGGCATTTCATGATACCTGGAACATGTACGAAGACAGTTCCAGAGGTTCTCTCGGAACCCTCGACGAGGCCGTTTGAGGTTTGGATGCGTTTCTGTCTTTTCTGCACCCGCTCTTTTACAACCGACCTGCATGATCCCGCCTATGGAAGGAGTACGCTTGAATGTCCAAAACCTATGTTCTGGATACCAATGTGCTTTTGCACAATCCTCATGCGATTTTCGCTTTCCATGAAAATGAGGTGGTGCTTCCTCTTGCCGTGATCGAAGAAATCGACAATCAAAAGCGGCGACAGGACGAAGTGGGCAAAAATGCCCGGACCATCTCTCAGATCCTCGACACCCTGCGGTCAAAGGGCCGGCTTTCAGAGGGTGTTCCCCTTCCTCACGGCGGCATTCTGAGGATTGAACTCAACCACCGGGAGATTCTGGATTTTCCGCCGGGGCTGGACCCTGGGAAACACGACAATCGGATCCTTGCCGTTGCGGGAAATCTCGGCAACGACCCGATGAGAAAAGTCATTCTGGTCACCAAGGACCTCAACTTGCGCATCAAAGCCGATGTCCTGGACCTCAAGGCCGAGGATTTCTACAGCGACAAGGTCAACTATGATGAACTCTACTCCGGCGCAGGTGAAATTCAGCTGAGCGTGGAGGATCTGGACCGATTCTATGCCCGCGGAGAACTTCAGGCACCTCCCGAAGTCGTCCTCTATCCTCACCAGATGCTGGTTCTCAAGAGCGCGGCCAGACCCTCCCAGTCCGCCCTTTCACGACATCTCAACGGAAATCTCTTGAGTCTTCGTCACGCAGAATCCATCAACTGGGGGATCCGTGCTCTCAACAAAGAGCAGAAATTCGCCCTGGAACTTCTCCTGGACGATTCCATACCGGTGGTTTCGCTGGTGGGGCGCGCCGGAACCGGTAAAACCCTGCTCGCCCTGGCGGTCGGTTTGGAAAAGGTGTTGGAGCAAAGGACTTATTCCAGGCTGCTGGTCACACGGCCCGTCACGCCCATGGGAGACGATCTGGGCTACCTGCCCGGAACCAAGGAGGAGAAATTGCGACCGTGGATGCAGCCCATCGTTGACAACCTGGAATACCTGCTTCGCGACTGCTCGGATCCGTTTCAGGTTCTCGACGAACTGCTCCAGCGGGGAACACTGGAAATGGAGGCGCTCACCTACATTCGCGGCCGCTCCATTCCCAAACATTTCATCATCTGTGATGAAGCTCAGAATTTGTCGCCCCATATGGTGAAAACCCTTCTCACCCGCGTGGGAGAGGGCACGAAAATCGTCTTCACGGGAGATCCGGAACAGATCGATCATCCTTACCTGGATGCCAGCAGCAACGGTCTCACTCATCTTGTGGAAAAACTGAAAGGCGAGAAACTTTCCGGACACATCACCCTGGTCAAGGGAGAGCGATCGCGAGTGGCTGAAATGGGGGCGCGGCTTCTTTAAAGGGAGTGACGCCAGCCCGGGGCAAGGAGACCTGAAAACGGCCACATCCTTTTGCTTCTGCTCTTCCATTTCTTTAAAGGGAGTGACGCCAGCCCGGGGCAAGGAGAAGCAATCATATTAGGACTTGCATCTCCTTGAGTCTCAAGGGGTGTGTCGGTTGGGGGGCACCCCCCTGCTCTCAATCCATTCCGCCGGAGGGGAGTGCCCTGACGCTTTCGCGCCCTTCACTTAGAAGCTCCATTCACCCCTTAGCATGCCGGCGAAAACATTGTCGTTGTCGCTGTTGCCCAGAGGATGAATGACGTACTGGAGGTGGGGCGATACGGCGAAATGGTCCGAAAGGGCGATGCGATAATAGGTTTCGAGGTGCAGTTCCGTGCCGTCGGATTCCAGCCGGTCGTTGGCTTTTAGCCCTGCGATGCCTAAACCGAGCACGTCATCATCGCGAGTGGGCAAAAGTCCCTGCAGATTGGCTCCCACGGACCAGAACCACGGGACCTCGTAAACCTCTTTGTTCTGGTATCCGAATCGAGCAAACAGGCCGACTTTTTCGTGAAGCCATTGATCAAAGCTCAGGCCGATGCCCCATCCGGGGTCCGTGCCTTCACGCTCGACTTTGGGGTGCTCATAGGTCTGAGACCAGACATAAAGCCTGTAGTTGCCCTCCAGACCTCTCCACTGGGGAGAATACTTGGCCTGAACCCCCCAGAAGGGGCGGTCGAAAATGTTGTCGTATTTGCTCTTTTGCTGGTCCTCGTCGAGCAGCGGGTAGGATGAAGACTGCACGAGGGCGGTGAGTGTCAACGCCTCCAGGGGCTCCCAGTTGACGGCCACCAGGGGAGCGTATTCGTCTTCACTGTCCAGGACGGGGTTGTTCACGAATGCTTTTCCCACGAACTGGGAGAGTTCGTCATTGGCAAAGGCATTGTCGTCGAGAAAAACCAGCCCGTCCGTCTTGCCGATGGAAAGGGCAAAGTTATCGAAAAATCGGTGTGTGTAGTAGACTTCATGAAAGGCGACTCCGTCGTCACCCGGGTTGTCGTCGGCAATGGTGTTGAGATTGGCAAACAGTGCCCCTGCTTCTACCAGATCCTTGTCGGCACCCTCCCCTTCGCCTGCGTGGATTCGGATATAGAATTCGCCATTGCGAATGGGTTCAAAGGTGAGTTCCAGATTGGCTGCAAAACCGGCTCCCGCAGGGTTCTCAAACTTCTCGCCCTCAATACGGTCCACGATGCCGCCTTGAAAATAGCCGACGACCCCGCCATGGATGGAGAGGGATCCGAATCGGTCCAGGAGGCCCTTGCTTTCCTTCTCTTCTGTCTCAGTGGAAATCTCGGCAACCTCTTTCTGTTCCTTCTCCTTCTCGGCGAGTTTGCTTTCAAGTTCCTCGATTCGGCTTTTGAGGATCTCGAGTTCCGCCTGGATTTCAGAGACTTCCGGCGTACCGCCTGCCACGCGTAAGTGATCACAGGGTGGATCCAGCCGGAATCCACCGTAAAGACTACGGGCTGA
>CAZZHS010000013.1:61337-75709 GCA_964654275.1 uncultured Syntrophobacteraceae bacterium | reverse complement strand
AGATTCTTTTCGGTCACTTTGGAAAATGTTTCATAGTCCGCATACTGGAAGTCCGTCCCCAGTGTGAACAGTCCTCCCCCCAGGTGATTGTAGGAGAGCGTGATGTCGCCCGGCACGATCCATTGATCAACGCCGTTGTCCGAGGCCAGTCGCAGGTTTCTGGGAAAGTTGTCCTCCTGCCAGCCTCGGTCGTAGTTGCGGTAGCCCAGCTTGGCCTGCGCCTTGATCTGGTCGGTGAACGACACGTGGTATCCCGCATTGACCGTGGCGTACTGGTGGTCAAACTCACGGTTGGGCCGCCCCACATCTCCACTGTGCCAGGTGTGATGGGCAAACAGGGACAGATAGTGATCCTCACGATTTCCGAAATAGTACGTTCCCTGGCCGTAAATCTTGGTTTTCTTGTATTCGGGATCGTCGATCATGTTGAGCCAGGAGGGGTTGGTTCCGTAATTGGTGTAGTCGGACTGCTCGTAGTCGCCGCCCACGAAGAAATTGAGTCCCCCCAGAAGGTTCTGGTGATAAAATTTCCCGTTGAGGGTGTTGTAAGAGCCGTAGTCCGCCGCAACCTTTGTCATGGCGCTGTCGATGCGCTTGCGCAGGATGAAATTGATGGTTCCCGCCAGGGGGGACTGGTTGCCCGCAAAGTCCATGAACAGGTAGTTGGGGTAGAGGACGGCAGCGGGTCCCCTCTGGATTTCGATGCGTTCAAACGCCCAGGGGTCCAGGCTTTGAGGGTCCACAAAAGAATCGATGGGCAGCCCGTCCAGCATATAGGTGTTGTACTTGTGGGGGAGCCCTCCCACCGCCCCCCAATTGGCATCATTGCGCGAAAGGACATTGACGAAGATCCCCGGTTGAAAGGTCAAAAGCTCCGAGAGGTTTCCCTTGCCGGTGACGTACAAGTCGATTTCATCCTCGGTGATGACATCCACCTGCTGGGTGACCGTCGACTTGGCTCTGAGCGCCTTGGATGCCGTCACAACCAGGGTTTCCATCTGCTCGACATCGCCGTAGGGCCGGCTCTCACTCGAAGCCTGAACCATCGCCGGCAGCAACACCAAACACCCCAGGATCAAACTCATTCCAAACATTTTTTCATAGCCCCTTGCTCCCTCTCCTGGCGCTCCCTCGCCCCAGATCCGCCGGTCCCTGACGCCCGCGACACAGTTCCCGGCAATGGGTAAGGGAATAGCGATGAATGAATCGGACACTCTGCGATCGACCGGTGTGGTGCGCGCGAGGCTCTCCCGAAAGCCGAAAACGAAATGGGATCCGGAAATTCGTTTCCCGGCGGGAAGCGGACGCACCGTTGCGTGAGGGGGAGGGTCTGGGGGGCATAAAAAAAGGCCGGAAGACACCTCCAACCCTTGCGGGCGTGAAGCCTTCTTGGCCTTGAGTTGAGCGAGATCTATCCTGAAATACCGAATGGTGAGTCGTTTGTTATCAAGCCTTCGTGGCTTGTATCAGTGTTTGTTTAGCATCGAGAGACGATAATTACAAGCGGACTTTTCCACCCTGTTCAATGAATCGCGCAATTGCAGAAGATCGTTTGTTCTTTGGCCGCAAAAAACGTAGACTGGCTCGGAACCAACTCCGACCAATCGGCGCGGATCACGGGGTCACGATGCACGGATCGAGGAGGCGACAAGGGCATGGCCACACAAACAGGTTTCTCGGACACGGGGTCTCGCCATCCTCCTCCAAGGCTTTCCTGGCTGGTTTGGGGACTGGGAGCCCTGTTGTACTTCATCGGATTCTACCAGCGCGTCGCCCCGGCGGTCATGACCGATCAGCTCATGAGCGAGTTTCAGATCGGTGCGGCCGCGTTGGGAAATTTTTCCGCATTTTACTTTTACAGCTACGTGGCCATGCAGATTCCGACGGGACTCCTGGCAGATCACTGGGGCCCGCGTAAACTTCTCACCGCCGGGTCGCTCGTGGCCGCGGCGGGGACCGTTCTTTTCGCCCTGGCCCACCAGGTGGCCCTGGCCAACGTGGGCAGGTTGCTCATCGGCGGATCTGTGGCCGTGGCCTGGGTGACGCTCATGAAACTGGCCATTCACTGGTTCCCTCCCAAACGCTTCGCCATGGTGACAGGTGTGGCCCTCCTTTTCGGGGTGGCCGGCGCCGTGTCCGCGGGAGTCCCCCTGCGCCTGCTGGTGGAATGGGTGGGTTGGCGAGGGGTGATGTGGGTCTTGAGCCTCACCTGCCTGGCCATCGGTACCGCTGCCTGGCTCGTGGTCCGTGACGACCCGAAGGAAAAGGGTTACGCTTCCTTTGCCCCCCCTCAACCCGCAAAGACCGCTCTCACCTGGAAGAACCTTTTCCAGGGTCTTGCGCGCACCTTCCACTACCGCAACACAACGCTCGTCTCCCTGGCTCAGGGAGCGCTCGTTGGCTCCGTCCTGGCCTTCTGCGGCCTCTGGGGGGTTCCCTATCTGGGAATCCGCTACGGGCTCACCCCTTGGGCCGGCGCCGCCGTGACCTCCAACATCATGATCGCCTGGGCCCTGTGCGGCCCTGCTCTCGGGCACCTGTCGGACCGAATCGGAAAACGCAAGATCCCCTACACCCTGGCATCGATCACGGCTCTCCTGGGCTGGTCCGCAGCCCTCTACCTCCCCTCCCTGTCCCTTCCCCTCTTTGTAGCCCTCACGCTGGTGGCCGGTGCTGCCAGCAGCGCCGTCATCATCGGCTTCGCCTTTGCCAAGGAATCCACGCCCCCTGAACTGGCGGGAACCGTCTCCGGCGTGTGCAATGTGGGCTCCATGTCAGGCCCCATGATCCTGCAACCGGCCATCGGCTGGGCGCTCGACCTCCAGTGGACGGGCACCCTGAGCAACGGTGTGCGGACCTACGAGCTCAGCGCGTACCAGAACGGGTTTCTCCTCATGATCGCCTGGCTCCTCCTCTCGGTCGTGCTCACCTTCTTCACCCGCGAGACCTTCTGCCGACAAACTCCTTCCCCCGAAGACGAGCCACGGTGAAAACTGCCGGTCATGCCGTCCAGACGACTCCTGAACAGGAATCTCTCCTGTCCCGGCATGAGACTCGCAACCCGTTTGCGGGAGACCACGCCCAACTCAGGAATTACTTTGGCACGGCAATGAAACCTGCTAAATTGAATCATATATACGGGAAGTCCCTCACGCGGTTCAGCACCTTTGAGAGAAACTGCGCCCATGCCGACCAGGAGGTGGCACCATGAGTGTGACCGCACGCGATGTGATGGAGACTCGATTTCTCACACTTCACCCTCAGATGACCGTGGCCGAAGCCGCGGAAACGTTCCAGAAAGCTGCCGCAGAACAAAAATCCAAGAGCTTTGGGCTCCTCGTGACCAACGACTCGGGAGAGCTGGTGGGGATGGTCTCCATGTTCGACATCCTTCTCCTGCTCCGTCCCAAGCACATCCACATCTGGGGAGAGATGCAAGACATCGATATCACAGGATTTATCGATGAGATGTGCCGCAGGACAAGGTCTCTGCGCGTGAGCGACATCATGACCACCGACCTGCTCTCCATCACACCCGACACCCATCTGCTCACCATCGTGGACATCATGATTCGCAAGCACATGCGCCGGTTGCCCGTTCTCGAGGACGGAAAGCTCGTGGGAATCGTCTACATCTCCCGCGTCTTTTTTCACCTCACGGAAAAACTGCAAGGGAAGGAGTGACCGACGCGGATCACGTTGAAGGTCACGAAGTTGGAAAATCGGGGAGGCTCCCATGGCCGTCGTGGATCGAAAGAGCGTGCTGAGCGGGTTGAAAGTGAGTGAGGCCATGCGCCGCATCGTGGCGCAGATTTCAAGAGAATCCAGTATCGAGCAGGCGATCCGGACGCTGATCAAGTTCAGAGCCAACGCGCTGCTCGTCACGGACCAGCATCGAAACGCGGTGGGGGTTGTGTCCAAAACCAATATCATGGGGGCCTACTACGCGGGTCTTCCTCTGGCCACCGGCATCGAAGCCATCATGATCCCCGACCCCATCTTCTGTCAGAAGGAGAGTTCCCTGGAGCCGGCTCTCGACACCATGCGCTCCGCCCGCATTCACCGCCTCTATGTTCACGACGATCAACCCGGGATGGCCGTGGGAGTCCTCGCCTACCAGGATATTCTGGGACTCCTGTACCGCTACTGCCACAAGTGCGAAAGAAACATCCTGCGGCTCAGAGACAGCCGGGCAGCGGCCGGGGACCCGGAGCGCCTGAGGGTATCGGAAGCCATGACGCCCTCGGTGATGAGCCACGAGGAGCATTCCACACTTTATGAAATCATGGAAGGTCTGGAATCCGCTCAGGCGGGGGCCTCCCTCATCCGGCAGCAAAACGGCCGGCCCGTCGGTGTGGTTTCCAAGACCGACCTGCTGCTGGCTTACCTCCACGAAGTGTCCCCCGAATCCACGGCGCAGTCGATCATGTCCCGGCCCATCCGGTCCTGTGCTCACGATGAGTTCCTGCATCTGGCCATCCAGCGGATGATTTTCACGGACCTGCAGCGTCTTTTCGTCCACCGGGACCACCCCGAAAACCTTGTGGGGGTTTTATCGCTGTCCGATGCCGCCCGAATGCGTTCGGGTTCCTGCCGAGCCTGTACGGCGAGTCGCATCGAAGTGGAGTCCGGAAGCTATTGATTCCATGGGCGGGGCGGCGAAATGCGGCACAGCGCTTCACTCTCAGGGCTTCATGGCCTGCATGATGAATTCCGTTTCCGCCTCAATGAACTGATCGAGGGTCATGCGGTCGCGGAAATGCCACCCCTTGAGGATCCACATGTAAGCCAGCATCACCAGGTTGTAGGCGGCCAGGTCGGCATCCATGGGCTTCAGGCTTCCCTTTTTCATCCCCTCTTCGATGATCTTCACGAAATAGCGGCTGACGGTCACTTCGTGGTCTTTGACACGCTGCCGGGCCTCTCCATCGAGGATGTGAGAGTGCCAGTAGAGGAGGAGCACCTTTTCCTTCTGCTCGGTCACCAGGCTGCAGAAGAGGGCGAAAGCGCGGCTCAGCTTTTCCAGGGGGTCCTCCGCCTCGCCCATTTTGGCGTCCAGATTCTTCTCGAAGTCTTCGAGAAGCGCCTCCATGATAAGTTCCATGATCATGGACTTGGTCTTCACGTAGCTGTAGACAATGGGAAGCGTTACCCCGGCGGCCTCCGCAATCTGTTCCATGGATGTATTTCGAAAGCCTTGCCTGGCGTAGAGCTTGCTCGCCGCATCCACAACGCGTTTTCTCACCTCCTCACGGGAATGGATCTGGTCGCGCACCGTGAGCAACCGTCTATTCGTGGTCATCGCTTTTCTCCCCCGGCAAGGCCTTTGCGTAGCGTTTCTGGCATGTCTCCTTCCCTTTGAGCGCCGAAGCCGCCGAGTTCATTCCCGGGCAACGCTTCGAGATGCGCAAAGAAAAGATCCGTGGATTCCCGTCGGAATTTCGTTGACGCTGGATCAACTTATACCACATCGGGCTCCCTTCTGAAAATGGCCCTGCAGGGATTTCCCGCTCCGTCCTGATGGCCGAAATTTGTCGGGAGTCACTGCTGTCTTCCTTCCAGAGGCGCGTTGCGGACTGCCCCCAAGACCAAATCGGGGCGGCAACCTCACCCGTGCGGTGGTCGGAGCATCCTGCCGACCGCCTGCGCCGCGTCCTCACTGTGCAACTTTTCTCGGAAAGACACTTCTGTTATGCTGCTCCCTCAGCTTTGACGCTCTTGTGGAGCTGTTTTCAACTTCCAGCCTCAACTTGTGAAACCTGCTGCGACGGAGAGAGGAGTGTTCATGAAAACGATCGGGTTGATCGGTGGGATGAGTTGGCAATCCACCCTGGAATATTACCGAATCATCAATGAAGAGGTCCACCGCAGGCTCGGGAAGCTGCACTCGGCGAAGATCCTCCTGACCTCCCTCGACTTTCAGGAAATCGAGGAGATGATGCAGGAGGACAACTGGATCGGGGCCGGGACCCGGATGGCGGTTTGCGCCAAACAGCTCGACAAGGGAGGCGTGGACTTCATCCTGATCTGCACCAACACGCTGCACAAGGTCGCCGACTGGATCGAGACGAGCGGAACGGTTCCGCTCCTGCACATTGTGGATGCCGTGGGAGAAGCGGTTCAGAAGAGCGGAATGCGCACGGTCGGACTGCTCGGCACCAGGGTCACCATGGAGGATCCCTTCTACAGGGAGCGCCTCCATAATAAATGGGGAGTTGAGGTGAGAGTCCCGCCGAAGGAAGAGAGGGAATGCCTTCAAAAAGTCATTTTTGAGGAGTTGTGTCTCGGCATCAAGCGTGATGACTCCCTGTCAAAATTGAAGGGGATCACGGAGGGTTTGGCGGCACAGGGAGTTCAGGGCATCGTCCTTGGCTGCACCGAGCTCTCGTTGATCCTCAAGGAATCCGACTCTCCCGTCCCCCTTTTCGACAGCACCGCCCTTCATGCCGTCAAGGCAGTGGAGCGTGCTCTCGCGGAATGATTCGAACCCCTGGCCCCCCGGCGGAACCCTGAAGAACTCAAGGAATAATGTTGTGGTTCGGCTGATTCATTGGCCCGGCGGCCGCGATGGGCAGTGAGCAACTTTGCTCCGTTCACGGGCAAACCGAAGCCGATGCGGATTCGGCTCTCAAGGGGGATCGCCCCCCCAGGCAACTTTGGGCCAAAAAGAGACGAGGCATCCCCCCCTGCCCTGTCCGGATTACCCATGACCTCCGGGCGGTTCAGGCTTTCGGAACTGTTTTGGGAAGCCACCGTTTGAGCACGGTGATGAATTCCTGGCGTGTGAATGGTTTGGCCAGAAAGTCGTTCATACCCGCTGCAAGGCAGGACTCCCGGTCTCCCACCAACGCGTTTCCCGTGACGGCGATCACCGGAGTCTGATTGGCCCGGCTGCGGGCATCAGAGAGTCGAATGCGCCGCGTGGCCTCTATCCCATCCATTTCGGGCATCTGAACATCCATGAGGATGAGGTCGTACTCGGCCTTCTCGAGGAGCGAAAGCACTTCCACGCCATTGACTGCCGTGTCGACCCGGCATCCCTCATGTTCCAGGATGGCGAGAATCAATTCGCGGTTGAGATCGTTGTCCTCAGCCAGCAGGATGCGGGCGCCGAGAAGGCCGTCATCTCCGGACCTCCCGGAACGCTCACGGCCTTGCCTGTCATCCGCGCTGAACGCCCTGTTGAGAGCCTTCGCAAGAGAGTCCCGCCGCACGGGCTTGGCCACGTGGGCCACAACTCCAGACTGCTTGATGGACTCCGCTTTCCTGGGAGAAAGCAGCGAAGTCAGCAGGATCACCTTCAGGCTTCCAAGGGCCGGATCGTTTTGAATCGCCGCAACCAATTCCATGCCATCCATGCCGGGCATCTCCCGATCCACCAGAGCCAGATCGTAGGAATCTCCCGCGACGGCCGCAGCCTGCAGCATCCGGAGGGCTTCCGCCCCCTCCCGTGCACAGTCGCTGCGCAGGCCCCAGTTTAAAAGCTGATGGTGAAGAGTTTCCCGATTGGTGCCGTTGTCGTCGACCACGAGAGCTTTCAGGCCTTGGAGCGCTTCGGGCAAAAAGAGAGGTGGAGGAACCGACGTAGCCCTTTTGAAAGGGAGGAAGAAACGAAAAGTCGAGCCGTGACCCGGCAGGCTCTCCACTTCGATTCGGCCTCTCATCAGTTCGACCAGCTGGCGGACGATGGCCAAGCCCAGTCCTGTGCCGCCGTAGCGGCGGGCGTTGGTGCCGTCGACCTGATGGAAAGGCTCGAACAGTCCGGGCAGCACATCGGGGTCAATCCCGATGCCCGTATCCCGCACCGAGAAGATGATGTTCGGTTCCTCGGCCGTGGTCCCGGAAGCCGGTTCCAGAGTCAGGACAATCTCGCCCTCCTCCGTGAACTTGATGGCGTTGCCCACCACGTTGGTCAGCACCTGCCGTAGCCGGACCGGATCTCCTGAGACCAGCGGGGGCAAATCAGGGAGCGGACGGCAGATGAGTTCCAGGCCTTTGCGATGGGCACTCTCCGCCAGCATCTCCATCACGTCCTCCGCCACGCGGACCGGATCGAGATCGACCTGCTCCAGCTCCATCCTGCCGGCCTCGATCTTGGAGAAATCCAGGATGTTGTTGATGATGGCCAGCAAATTTTCCCCCGAGCTGTAAACCGCTTCGGCATAGCGGCGCTGTTCTTGCGTCAGTCCGCTTTGAAGCAGGAGTTCGGTCATTCCGAGGACCCCATTCATGGGCGTACGAATTTCGTGGCTCATGGTGGCGAGAAAGCGAGACTTGGCCTGGTTGGCGGCTTCAGCCTTCCGCGCCAGTTCCCGGGCCTGGCGAACGCTCTCCTCAAGGGCTCGGGTCCGATCGGCCACCATTTCTTCGAGGCCCTTCTGATAGGCAAGGAGCTCCCGAGTTCGATCCCGAATGGTGTTCAGCATCCCGTTGATGAGCAGACCGAGCTGGTCGAATTCATTGCGGCCGCTCGCTTCGTAGCGCACGTCCATGTGACCGGCGCGGACCTCCTCGACCAGACCCGTCAGGTGCAGGAGGGGCACCATGATCTTGCGCCGCAGCAGTGCCAGGAGCAGCAGGAGAGCCAGGAGAACCCCGAGGGACATGGTCAACGTCTGAAGTCTCAGGCGGCCGCGCATTTCCTTTGCCAGAGCCATTTCCCGGGTGGAAATCTCGACGGTGGTTTGAGCAAGACCTTCCAGCCCCCCGGCCATTTCAAGGCACAGGGCATCGAACTGAGCGGTGAGATCCTGCAGCTGCTGAAAAAGCTCATAATCCCGATCGAGAAAGACATGATACTCCGTCATCATGGGCAGGATTCGCTCGCGAAAAACTGGAATCTGGGCCACCCGTTTTTCAAATCCGGAAGCAACAACCCGCAGTGCTCTGAATTTGCTCTCACCACGATTGAAAAAATATTCCCCCTGAAACCGGAAAAAATTGAACAGGGGGCGAAGCAGTCCCGTATCCGACACCATGAGCGTGGAGGAAACGATATTTTGAAAAGCGCTTTCCGTTTGCGTTCTGTTGATGCGCTGCAGCGTGTGGAGCTGTTTCAGGCTGTCGAAAATTCGTTCGTACTCTGCGCTCATTTCGCTGATTCGCACGATCTCGGGATCGAACAAGCTTTCAAAACCCACGGGCCTGGAGGTTTGAAGCAGGTTTGCGAGGTCTCCAACGCGGTGGGTGTATTCGGCCTGAGACTGGGCGGAGGCCGGCGTACCGCTGAGAATCGAGTCCTCCAGATTGCGCGCCAGCCAGAAATTGGAGATGATCCTTCCGATCTCCCGCTCGAAGCTCAGGATCTGATTGGCCAGCAGGAGCCGTTCCTGCATCTTGTCGCCCGATCGAACCATCTGGAAGATGAAACCGACCACGAGCACGAAGATCAGTCCGAGCAGCGCGTAATAATAAAGGCGGATGCTGTTTTTCATGGCCTCTGGCCTACGTCCCGCACACGGGTCCACGCCTCATCGAACCACATCCAGTTCGACCATTTCTTCCCCGGAAACTGCAAAGCCCCTGAAGTGTTCGGCGGCTTTGAGAATGGCAATGCGCCCCATGTCCCCGGGACGCTGGGCGATGGTGGCCTTGAGTTCGCCGGCCTTGACGGCAAGTACGGCCTCCTCGGTGGCGTCGAAACCGATCATGACGGGCAACGGAGTCACGCCGGCCTTTTTCAGCGCGGCGAGGGCGCCCAGGATCATCTCGTCATTGTGGGCGAACACGCCATCATAACGCTGCCCGGCCGCGAGCAGCTGCGCCACTTTGTTTTCTGCCATGGCTCGATCGAAGTTGGCGGTGATCCGGTGAATGACCCATTCGACCCTGCCGAGAAGCAGTTCATTGAAGCCGGTGCCCCGGTCGTGGGCGGCGGAGGTTCCCAGCAAACCCTGAATTTCGAGCAGTCGCCCTCCCCTCGGCAAGACCTCCAGCAAAAGCTCACCCGCCATGCGCCCCCCGGCACGATTGTCGGAGGCAACGTGGCAGAGGACCTCCGTGTCCACCACTTTTCGGTCCACCGTGATCACCGGAATGTTTCCAGCGAGCTCGACTCCGGGGGCAAGCGACACGGCGTCCGTGGGATTGAGCAGAATGACATCCACCTGCTCCTCCACAAATCCCTGAAGATCATTCAACTGCCGCGCGCTGTCGTCTTTGGCATCCACCACCTTCAGCGTCATGCCCTGAAGATCGGCGGCCTTCCGTGCGCCCTCGGCGAGATCCCTGAAAAAGGGATTGTCGAGATTGGAGATGAGCAGGGCGGCGTTGAGGCCAAAAGTTTCATGAGTGATCAGATCCAGTGGAGTGGGAACATATCCGGGGCTGGACTCCCCCGCCAGGAGATCCAAGGCCAGCTGAACGCCGTAGGCCCCCATGAGATCAGGATGCTGCTCGACCGTGGCGTGGAGCCGCTGATTGGTCATTTCTGTCCGTGCCGAAGGGATGTTGTCGTAGCCGGTGACGACGACCCGGGCTTTACTCGCATCGGCAAGATCCCGCGCCTGAAGAACTCCCAGCGCCATGGAATCGTTGGCGCAGGCGATGATGTCGGGACTGTTTTCCCTCGCCAGCCATTCCGCGGCCAGGGTGAGAGCCTCCTCCGTGTGCCAGTTGGCGCTCTCGCTTCCCAGGAGTTGGAAAGGACTTCCGCCCAGTCCATCCAGGAAACCCTGCCTGCGCAGGTCCGCATTGGCTGCACCTCTAATTCCTTCCACGTAGAGGACCCTACCGCCCTGAGGGAATTTCCGCCGTATGTAGTCCCCCACCATCCTGGAACCCGCCCGATTGTCGGAACCGACGAAGGGGATGGAAATCCTGGCCTGGGCCTGGGCCACAGGGTCCAGAGGATTGTCGATGTTGACCACCACGATGCCGGCTTCGATAGCCCGCTTGCAGACCGGAACCAGCCTCCGTGAATCAGCCGGTGCGAGAACAATGGCCCTCGCGTTTTGAGTGATCAGCCGCTCCATGATGGCGATCTGGTGCTCCACATCCGTCTCGCGCTCGACCCCAAAAACCTGGAGCTGCACGCCGGCTTTGTCCGCATGACTTTTGGCACCGCGTTCCATGGCAGCAAAAAATGGGTTGGAGAGAGCTTTCATGACGAGGGCCACGGGACGGACCTTGAGATTGGATCCCGGGGCGCGTTCATCCCGCGCAGCCAGCGAATCCCCCGCAGGAATTCCCTCACGCGGCCGATTCTCAGCAGCACCCTCCCCGGCGGAATTCTGCCCCACGCCGGCTTCCACGGACGCGGCGGTGAGCAGCAGTCCCCAAAGCATCAGGATCACGCCGAAGGTGTTCAGAGAGAAAAATGGGACTCGTCGGATTTGAACCATGGGGATCTCCCTTGGGCATGAAAATCTGATGCGGGATCGGCGGCCACCAATCCCGAGTCCTCGGGATGAACGGCGGTCAATCCATGACCGGCCCAATGGCATGGAAACAGCTGATGGGATAATCGTCCACGACGGCTCTCACTGTCAAGCCTCTCAGCACGCTGCGGCAACAGGCGCTGTCAGGGGCAGGCGACCGCCGGCAGACAACCCCACCAAGCGCCGGTGGGGGAACGATCAAAAAGCCGGTCCCTGAGCCACCCGAAGGTCTCTTCAAGGTCTGGCCGCACCCCGCCTTTCCACGACAGCCTGAGCCGCGGCCACGACGTTTTCCACCGTGAAACCGTAGTGCAAAAAGACCTCGCGGCCCGGAGCGCTGGCTCCAAAGTGGGTGACTCCCAGGACTTTCCCCCTGTCCCCCACCCACTCGTGCCACCCGAGAGTCGCTCCCGCTTCCACAGCCACGCGCGCCGTGACGTCCGGCGGCAGCACCTCATCCCGGTAGTCCGGCGGCTGCTCTCGAAAAAGCTCCCAGCTCGGCATGCTCACCACCCGGGCCCGAATGTCGAGCGAAGTCAGCCGTTCCTGAGCCTCAAGCACCAGCGACACCTCCGAGCCGCTTGCGATGAGGATCAGGTCGGGTCTGGAACCACCCTCCCTCGAGAGGATATAGGCACCCTTGAGGAGCCCCTCGGCCCCTGTGAAACGGTCTTGGTCCAGGATGGGCAACCCCTGCCGGGAAAGAACGAGCAGGGTGGGCCCATGCCGCCGCATCATCGCGGCGCGCCAGGATTGAGCGGTCTCGTTGGCGTCTGCGGGACGGATGACGCAAAGGTTGGGCATGGCCCGAAAGGAGGCCAGGTGTTCGACGGGCTGATGCGTGGGACCGTCCTCACCGACCCCGATGGAATCGTGGGTCATGACATAGATCACGGGCAGATGCATGAGGGCTGCCAGTCGAATGGACGCACGGGCATAGTCGGAAAAGACAAAAAATGTTGCGGCAAAAAGGCGTAAGCCCCCATGGAGGGCCATGCCTGAACTGCACCCGCACATGGCGTGCTCGCGCACTCCCCAGGCCACATTGCGGTGGTCGCGGCGGTCTCTCGAAAAATAGCCCGATTGATTCAGAAGTGTCTTGGTAGAGGGCGAAAGGTCGGCGCTGCCGCCCACGAGCCAGGGGACCTTTTCCGAGAAAGCGTTGAGCACTTTTCCCGAAGCCACACGAGTGGCCAGAGAGCCTTCTGCAGGCTTGAAGCGGGGAATGTCTGCATCCCAGCCCTGGGGGAGTTCACCCCGCAACGCGGCTTCCAGACGATCGGCCAGTTCGGGAAAGGCTGCTTGGTAGGCGGCATACCTGGCATCCCACTCTTTCTCCCACGCCCGGCCACGCTCCACAGCCTGCCGCATGTGATCTCCCACCTGCGGCGGGACCAAAAATCGCTCGTTTTCCGGCCACCCATAGAATTTTTTTGTGAGCCGTACCTCGTCCTCTCCCAGGGGTTCCCCGTGGGCTTCCCGGGTGTCCTGGCGATTGGGCGACCCGTAACCGATGTGGGAACGGACCACAATGAGCGACGGCCGCGCCTTTTCGAGCTGTGCTTCACGAAAAGCTGCAGTCAATGCCTCCAGGTCATTGGCGCTGTCGCCCAGGTTTTGCACATGCCAGCCATAGGCCCGGAACCGCAGGTCCACGTCGTCGGAGCAGGTCAGTTCCGTGGATCCTTCGATGCTGATGCGATTGTCGTCAAAGACATAAATCAGCTTGCCGAGCCCCAGGTGACCGGCGAGCGAAGCGGCCTCGTGAGATGCTCCCTCCATGAGGTCACCGTCGCTGCAGAACGCATAAGTATAATGGTCGATGATTTCGAATCCCGGACGGTTGAAAACCGCGGCCAGGTGCGCCTCCGCCATGGCCATTCCCACGCCGTTCATGAATCCCTGGCCGAGAGGCCCCGTGGTGGTCTCGAGGCCGGGTGTGACGCCACATTCGGGGTGGCCCGGCGTCTTGCTCCCCCATTGGCGAAAGTTCTTGAGATCATCGAGGGAAAGGTCATATCCCGTCAGAAAGAGCATGGCGTACTGGAGCATGGAGGCATGCCCGGCGGAGAGGACGAAGCGGTCGCGGTTGAACCAGTTCGGATTTCGAGGGCTGTAGCGCAAAATCCTGTCCCACAGCACAAAGGCCAGGGGAGCGAGCGCCATGGGGGTTCCCGGGTGTCCTGAGTCGGCTTTCTGAACCGCATCCATCGCCAGAGTTCGGATGGTGTTCACACAAAGCTGCTCCAACTGCCGTCTCTCATCCTTTTTTGCCACGGTTTCACTCCTTTCGGCAGGATCGGGTCACTCCCCTCGATGTTTTTCCGAGAACGCAACGGTTCTGCTCCATACCGGAACAAAACGGACATCGGAACGTTCCCGAAGTCCATAAAAACACATTTCCGGATAAATTGAAAACCGCATCCCGCACATCGACGCCTGAAATCACTCAAGATCAAAGGAGGAAGGCCTCACAAACTCAAAGGATCCGCATTGGGTTGAGCAAACGGAGACAAAACTCAGCATGAGCTTTCTGCAGGTCACGACATGAGGCGATCCCTCGCAAAAAACCTTGTCGTTCCCTGGAGCGCGAATGCCGGGCCCGGGTTCCCAATTGTGAATCTTGTGAATATTTATGAAAGCGTGCGTGCTGCTCACAATCTCTGAGTTGGGTTGAAGCAGCTCTTTTTTAAAGGGGTCAAGGATGGAAATTGCCTGGGGATTTGTCTCATGGACTCATCCCCGGGCATGAGGGTAGGATCAACCAGATCTTCCGGCAGGCGGGAAAGGCACCTCAGGCGTTCACAGCCACCAAGGCGATGTTCAACTTTTTTTCCAATTCCTGGATCTTGGCCAGTTGTTCCTCGCTGATCTCGGCGGGCTTCAGCGGGTGGCAGGAAAAAGCCAGAAGCGTGTTGCCCACTTCTTTTTCGAGCGCGGCGATGGCGCTCAGTTCCTTGTCTCCCAGTTTGGTTGAAAGACTGCACAACATGG
>CAZZHS010000013.1:0-61237 GCA_964654275.1 uncultured Syntrophobacteraceae bacterium | reverse complement strand
AGAGCCGCCACCTGGATCTCCTGGGGAGTGAGTTGAAAGTGGCCGGTGCTCAGCCGGTGCAGAAAGGGAGAAACGATCTCCTTGAGGTGGGACTCCAGGATGTCCAGATAGGCCCGATACTGGGGCTCCAACCGGGCGCCTTTGAGTTTATCAAGGTAAGGGAACGCATAATTCCTCACATTCGTCAGGACCTTCTCCTCCAGTTCCTGCCTGTCTCTATCTCTGTGAGCCAGCAGGACCTTCAGGGCGGTGTTGGCCTCCTCGAGGCTGCGGGACTGCTGCTGAAGCTCCAGTTCCCTGCCCCGGAGAGCCTCTTCCGCTTCCTTGAGGGCCGTGATGTTTTCATGGCTCACCACCACCCGGGTGCTCGATGCACCCGCCAGCCGCGTGGCCCGCATGTAAAACCATCGCTTTTCGTCAGGGGAATGGCAGGGATAGTCGATGACAAACTCCTCCATCTCCCCCGCGATGACGGCCCGGATCCCTCCGGCCACCTCGGAAGCCTGTTGCGCCCAGTCCCCCACCGCCGATTCGCACAACTGGATGTAGTTGACCGCCAGGGTATCCGGCCGCATCCGGATTGCATTGGCTCGCGCAAATTCTTTCCAGGCGCGGTTGGTTTCGATAATGACTCCGTTCTGGTCGAGGATGGCGATGTGCGCGGACAAAGAGTTCAGAACGGCTTCGGCGAACCTCTCTGCATCCCGACGCCGGTTCTTTTCCTGTTCCAGGCTTTTCAGTCTGTCAATGAGTTCAGGCAGGGAGAGGTCCTCTTCCAAACCCATCTCCTCGAAACTTACCGGGCTACGCTTTGAAGGTTCATGATCTCCCGGCAGCAGATATTTTTGTAGGTGTAGTCCAACCCGTTCACCGAGATGAGGTGCTCGTCGTGCAGGAAATCACTGGTGAGATAGTGGCGGACGATTCGGCCCTGGTGCATGACCAGGGTGGTTCGGCACAGAAGGGAAACGATGTCGATGTCGTGGCTGATGAGGATTTTTGTCACGTCCAGCCCCCTCAGAATCTCACAGAGAGCCTCCTCACTTGCCGGATCGAGATTGGCCGTTGGCTCATCGAGAATGAGCACCTTGGGGCGCATGGCCAGCACCGTCGCCAGGGCCAGCCGTTTGCGCTCGCCCGCGCTCAGATGGTGGGGGATGCGGCGTTCGAAACCCTCCAGCCGCACCAGGGCCAGAGCTTCCGCAACCCGCGCCTGGATCTCCTCGGGGGGCACTCCCAGTTGCTTCAGGCCGAAGGCCGTTTCCTCTGCACAGGAGGGGCAAAAGAGCTGGTCGGCCGGGTCTTGAAAAACCAGTCCGACCTCGCGCCAGAGGCTCTTTCGCAACTTTCCCGTCATCGGTTGTCCTTTGAACGAATATTCCCCATTTCCCTGCAGGATCCCCGCGATGCAGGACACGAGGGTGGATTTGCCCGCCCCGTTTTCTCCCACGACCGCAAGGCTTTCCCCCGTGCCGATGGACAGGGATATGCCTTCAATGCCGCGCGTCCCGTCCGGATATCGGTAGGCATAGTCCTTGAGGTGGATCAGGGGTTGCTGAGAGAACGCCCGGGGCCTTGGAGAGGATTCCGCGTGGGAGATTTCCGGCACGGGAAGAGGCTCGTGCGCGGCATGGGCTGACCCGTGGCCATGGCCGGGGCCGTCTTCCCGGCAGCAACTGAATCGAAAGGTGAAATCCAGTCCGTGGTCCCGCAGGTAATCGCCTTCGGAGACCAGTTCCCGCATGGAGAAGTCGTGGTGGATCTTTCCGGCTTCCAGCACAACGGCTCTGGTGCAGAGGCCGTAGAGAAAGGGCAGATCGTGGCTGATGCAAATGAGCGTCCCGGGGAATTCGCGCAGCAGGTCAGTGAAAAACTTTTCCTGCTTGGGATCCAGATAAGCGGTGGGTTCGTCGAGAATAAGGACATCCGGCTGCATGGACAGGAGGGTGGCGAAGGCCGCCCGCTTCTTCTGGCCGTAGCTCAAGCGGTGTGGCGGCTTGTAACGAAGGTCCTCCAGCCGCATGCGCTTCAGGGCGGAACTCACCCGCGTCTCGACCTGGTCGGGATTCAGTTTCTGGTTCCAGGGGCCGAAGGACACATCTTCATCGAGGGTGTTGCAAAAGAGCTGGTCGTCAGGGTCCTGAAAAAGCATGCCCATGCGGAGTCGCGCCGCCGCCAGGTGTTGACCCTCGAGGGGAAGCCCCTGGTAGAGCACGGCGCCGCTCGTGGGCCGATAGAGGCCGTTGAGGTGCTTGACAAGCGTGGTTTTTCCCGCTCCGTTTTGACCCACCAACGCGACGCGTTCGCCCTCCAAAATGGTCAGATCAATGTCCTCAAGGGCGGCGTGGCCGTCGGCATACCGGTAAGTCAACGAGTGAATTTCGAAGAGAGGAGGCAAATTGACTGCTCCAGGAGGTTGATCATCGTCACGAAATCAACCCCTCACAATGATCCGCTGAAGACAACCCGAGATGCCGGGGGGGCGCGTGCTGAGCCGCAGAAGAAGTGGGGCCGTCTTCCGGTGCGGCCGAACATCATGGCACGACGATCAGCAAATCACGGGGTCCGGGGCTTGTCAAGCCGAATCCTGCGCCGGCAATTCGGCGTTGACACTCTGTTGTCATTGTCCTAAAAGTTGAGAAAACAGGAAGTTGAAACTTCCTCCTCCTGCCTTGCCGGGGGTGCGCCTGCAGGTGCAAGTGGATTCTTCACGAACCTCGACGTAATGTTGCAGATGAGGCATCGAGACGCAACCGGCCAGTGGCCGCCGGTGTCCCGGAACGTCTCATCCGGACGTGACCTGCCGCCGCTAAGGAAGGAAGGAGAGAAAATGAAGTTGAGAATTCCCTGGATTTTCCGCATGGTCCTGCTTGCCCTCGTGGCCCTGCCCGCCGCCGCATGGGCTCATTTCGGTGTGATCGTCCCTTCCAACACCACGGTCACCCAGGACGACCCCAAATCCATCACCCTTGAGCTCAAATTCATTCATCCCATGGAAATGCAGTACATGGAGATGGAAAAGCCCAAGCGTTTCGGAGTGTTTCACAAAGGGGAATCCCACGACCTCCTGGGCTCCCTGAAGAGTGCAAAAGGGAAAGGTGCCGATCAGGAACGCACATTCACTTTCTGGAAAGCCGATTTCGACATCAAGCGCCCCGGCGACTACACCTTTTTCATGGAACCGGCCCCTTATTGGGAACCCGCCGAGGACAAGTTCATCGTGCATTACACCAAGGTCTGTGTCAATGCCCTGGGATTGGAAGAAGGGTGGGACGATCCCGTGGGACTGGACACGGAAATCGTGCCTTTGACGCGACCCTACGGCCTCTGGGCCGGGAATCTCTTCACAGGGCGGGTCCTGGTGGAGGGAAAACCCGTCCCGCACGCGGAGATCGAAGTGGAGTACCTCAATGCACCGCCTGAAAATGGCCAACCCGTCCAGATCCCTGCGGACCCCTTCGTGACCCAGGTGGTCAAGGCCGATGAAAACGGCGTGTTTTCTTACGCCATGCCGCGGGCGGGATGGTGGGGATTTGCAGCCCTGACGGACGCGCCCGGCAAACTGGTCAAAGACGGGCAGCCCAAGGACGTGGAATGGGGGGCCGTGTACTGGGTCCACACCGTCGACATGAAGTGAGGGAAAGCGCGCGAGAACCGGCCAGGCCGTAGACGAGCGTGGCCGAATCCGGCCCAGGCTTTTTCGGGGAACCGACACCGGAAACGAAACCGCGCCCACCTCATCCCTCCCGGCAACCGCCACTCATCTTGGACTCTCTTTTGGGGACTCTCTTTTGGGGAGCGCTGCAACCAGTGACTGCAGTACGGTTATTCTATTCACGGCAAGCGACAGGGAGGAAATCCATGCGTTCGAAACATGTCCGATTGTTTTTGTTTTGCCTCGTCTCGACAGGCCTCATCTGGACTGCATGGGCCGGGTCGGCGTTTGCTCACAGGGTGAGCATCTTCGCTTACATAGAGGACGGAATGATTCACACCGAAAGCTATTTTCCCGATGGCAAGCCCACCGTGGGGGCCACCGTGTCGGTGCTTGACAGTGAAAATCAAAAGGTAGGCGAGGGGGTCACCGACGCGCAGGGAAAATGTGTTCTGCCCATTCCGAAGAAAGACGACCTGACCCTTGTCCTGGAAGCCTCCATGGGCCATCGAGCCACCTATCTTCTCAAGAAAAGTGATCTGGGAGACTAGACATCATGGAAGCTCGGTTCAAGGCCGGCTCGTCTGGAATTTTTACCGGCAGCCTGCTGATGCTCCTTTTGTGGCTTCTCGTGATGAGCGGCCCGGCAGCGGCTCAGCAGACGGAGTCTTCGCCTCACCCGCAGGAACAGGCGCAGGAAACGCAGCGCCTCTCGCATGGGGCGGAGCCCATGGACTGCGAGAAGGTGATCCAGCTCCTGGAGCAGCAAAGGGGTCTCATCGCGCGGGAAGCCGGGCAAATCCGCCGTGAGTTGTCGGCCATGAGGGAGGATCTCTCCAAGCCGGGTCTAAAGGAGATCTTTGCAGGAATCGGCTACATTTTCGGCCTCACCGGGATTGCGTTCTACATGCATTCGCGCAGGAAGGAAAGGCCGGATCAGACCGGCCGGTGAGGTTTGCCGGCATGCCCGTCGGCTTGCAGGATCCTGACGGGGAATCGAGGGTGAAAAACCGTGCATATCTCAGATGGAGTGCTTCCCGTGACGGTTTCCGTCGGCGCTTACGTCGTGAGCCTGGGCATCACGGCATGGAGCGCCCGCAGGACCCATCCCGAGGATCTGCCAAAAATCGCGGTGGTGACTTCTGCTTTTTTCGTGGCCTCCCTGGTCCATGTGCCCATGGGCCCCACGAGTGTCCACCTCCTGATTCCCGGTCTTGTGGGGATTCTCTTGGGGAGCAGCGCGTTCCTCTCCATTTCTTTGGGAATCGTTCTTCAAAGCCTTCTTTTCCAGTTCGGCGGCATCACGGCCATCGGGGCCAATGCGCTCCTCATGGGCCTTCCCGCTCTCGCCGCGGGCCGGATTTTTCAATGGATCAAGGGCCGCACCCTCGTTCGCCACACGATCGCCGGGGCTGTGGCCGGCGGCTTGGGCCTCGTCCTGGCCGTGGGGCTGCTGGCCCTGCTCCTGGCTACAGGGGGCGAGGATTTTTTTGGAGTGGCCCTGATCGCCCTCTACGCTCACATTCCCGTCCTGATGATCGAATCGGTCGTGAGCGCCTTCACGGTTTCGTTCCTCTACCGGGTAAAACCGGAGCTGCTGGGAGTCACCTTCCCCCTGGCATCCTCGTGACGAGGTGGGCATGAATTGGCCCGCGGGAACGGTGGAACTCCCACTGGAAATGCTCTTGATCCCCCTCGGACTTCTTTTGGCGCTCTTTGCCGTGGTGCAAGTCCGGAAACGATGCTTCCCACACGGGAAGGATCTCCCGGAACAAAGCAGAGAGCGGGATTGGGGCATTCCAGCCATCGATGCTGAAGCCCAGGGGGATTCCCTCTACCACCGCTGGGACCCCCGGGTCAAAATCGTCGCCCTGGTGTTTTTCATGTTTTGCACCGCTTCGCTCGGAAACCTCGCGTGGGCCCTGAGCGCGCTCGCTCTGGCCGTGATTTCCGTGGTCACTGCCCGAATCCCGTTTCGGCGACCACTGCGGCGCCTCAGGGCCATGGCGGCCTTCCTCGCGATGTTTCTCATCGTCATGCCGCTCACCGTTCCCGAGAAGAGCGGCGACACCCTCGTCACCTTCACACATCTCACCTTCGTGGATTTCAACGTGCGGGGCCTGATGCTTGCCCTGCTCATCTGCGTGAAAGCCTCGGCCATTGCGCTGCTGGTGGAACCTCTCCTGAGCACAACCCCTTTTCCGGTCACCGTTCAGGCGTTGGCACGTCTCAAGGTTCCGCCCATGGTCTGCCAGATGATTCTGCTCGCGCATCGTTACATCTTCGTGTTCCAGCACGAAGCCACCCGCATGGCAAAGGCCATGCGGGCCAGGGGATTCAAAAAGAGGACGAATCTGGAAACGCTGCGCACGGTGGGAAATTTCCTGGGAATGCTCCTGGTGCGGAGTTTCGAACGGACTCAGCGGGTCTACGAAGCCATGCTGGCCCGTGGATACGACGGCACACTGCCCCAGACCGCCCACTTCCAGACCCGAGTCGCAGACTGGGTGAAGGCCGCGGTGTGGCTTGCAGCGGGACTGGGGCTCCTGGTCGCGGATCGTCTGGTGAAATGACGGCCGGTCCTGCCTGTGCTCAGAGAATCGGTCCATGCCCCGGCACCGATGACTTGCTCCCCGAGCGGAGGAGTGCCCTCGATCCGGGTGGGGGCGTCTAATACCACCAGAAGGAGTGCCATCCCCAATAGTAACGAGGATAGACGCCTGCGGGATAGCGATCCACGGGTTTGGGCCACAGGTGAATCTCTTTCACCTCGAGAATCGGGTAAGTATAATCCATGGCGCCCAGGGGACGAACCTCCGTGCCCGTGAGCTCCCCGGCTACGGTCACGAGCCGGCCTTCCGCATAGATGGCGGGGTCCAGGTAGCGTTGGACCCTGGCGAGGAACCGACCCTCGGAAACATCCAGGTCCCTCGGCCTCCCCTCGCGATCCGAAGGATTTTGCAGCACGGTGATGACAGTGACGTCGGGAGTGTTTTCGGTCTCAAGGATGGTCCCGCT
This sequence comes from uncultured Syntrophobacteraceae bacterium, assembly GCA_964654275.1. Classification (GTDB taxonomy): domain Bacteria; phylum Desulfobacterota; class Syntrophobacteria; order Syntrophobacterales; family Syntrophobacteraceae; genus SLCH01. The sequence continues at coordinate 54,564 of CAZZHS010000013.1, read as the reverse complement.
CCAGATAAACAGCTTTCCCATGTGGACATTGGGATTTCTCAGGACTTCGGCGAAGGACAGGTGGGGCGCTGCTTCTCTTCGCACCTGAGACGACAGCACCGGAGCACAACCGGACAGTGCAACGAGCACCGCGAGAAACACCGGCAAGCAACGGTGGTGCAGTTTTGGACGAGCCTCCGGAACGTCCCGGAGACGACGCCCGGGGACGGGTACTTCTGGTGCATTGCAATTGGTAAACATCATGTGGCTCCTCCCATGTCGTACAAAACGCGTTTTCCCGTTTGTCGAAAGTTCTCATAACTGTAACTTTTCCCGCTTCAAGGCAACAACGTCTTTGTGGGAGAAGGCGACGGTCGCACCTTTGCCCTTATGGGAAGTCTTTCAAGAGGGGACCATGAGCACACCGGTACGACAAATCACTGCAGACTGGAGGCTGAACTTTCTTCTGAGGGCGCAAACCGGGACGAATATTTCCTTTTATGGCAATAGCAATACAGGGTTACCTATTATCAAACAAATTTTTCTTGACCCAACCCTTGCGGATAAGCTACTAGGAAGCTGACGGGGATAAGTTGTCCGAAGTTGCGAATATTCTTCTTTGTCACGTTTTCTCATCTTCCTCCTGCGCACCTCCTGCTCCTACGGCATCCATGATTCACGCCGCGCCCGTTGCCGCATGCCGGTCACTGGAATGTGGCATTTCAACTCAAGGGCAAGGTCCGTCCCTGCTTTTTCTCCACCGCACCTTTTGACTTGCGCAATGGGAACAGGGTGGTTCCTCCGTGGCGCCCCGGGGGGGTGGCCCCTCCGGCAGGAAGATGCCCCCGCTCAGGCGTCAGGGTCAAAAGGATCGGAGCCCGCGGCCGCCGGAAGCTCACCGGCGTCGACCACTCGCTTCACAGGGGAGAGAAAAAAGGATCCCGCAAGGTTCGTTGAAAGGAGGTGAGGCTCACCGAGGCAGCAGGATTCATGGCCGCAGAAGTTGTGTCATCATGAAAAGTTACGGTTCTCAACTTCCCGCAGGAGGAGATCCAACATGTTTAAGGGCATGCCAAAAATTTTTTGGATTGGTATGAGCATTATGTACGGGTATTTTTTCTTATTCGCCATCCTCGAGATGACCATTCCCGGGTTCCCGCTCATGAAGTTCCTGGGAATTCCTTTCTGTTACACCTACAACCTCATCGTCGGCTGCCTGTTGATCAATGTGCTGATATCGTGGTTGTTTTTTCGATCGGAAGAGCAGAGAGAAAAAAGGCTTTCAGAGCAATAACAGGGAGGAGAATCCATGGGAGCAGACCCAATTGTCATCATTGGAGCACTCATTTATTTAGCCATCATGATTTACATCGGGTGGTATTCCAGGAAGGCGGCTCTCAGCGCCACGGATTATTACGTGGCCGGGCGTAAGGTGGGCCCCTTTGTGAACGGTTCAGCACTGGCGGCGACCTATTTCAGTCCGGCCAGCTTTCTCGGTCTACCCGCCTTCATCTTTCTGCTCGGTTATCCCTTCTGGTGGGCCCTGGTGGGGATCATCGGCGGCATGCCCGTGGCAACACTTCTCACGGCGGCTCCGCTTCGCAAGTACGCCCCCACGTCATTCACCGATTATTACGCGGATCGCTACGAAACCAAGTGGATGCGCCTTCTGGCCGGAATTCCCACGCTCATCGGTGGCTTCGCCTACGTCATTCTCTCCATCATCGGTTGTGCTCTCTTCATGCTCGCCATCCTGAAGATCAATTTCACCATTTCCGTCATCATCGCCACCGTGGTCGTTTTTGTTTACATTTACTACGGCGGCATGGTGGCCACCACGTGGTCCACCGCATTTCAGGGTATCGCCATGACGGTCGCCTCCGTGCTTGGGGCCGCATACGTCATATATCAATTTGGCGGCTTCAACGGAATGACGGATGCGGTCCTGGCCAACTCCCCCAACTTTTTCAATCTGCCCTACGTGAATGAAAAGCCCTCCAGTGCGCTCATGGGCATGTGGACCGGGATCGTGGGTTTTTATTTCACCTGGCACTTCGGTTTTTCCGCCATGCCCTACACGGTGGTGCGCTTCTTCACGTCACAGGACATCAAGGCGGCGCGCCGCAGTGTGTTCTGGGCCGTGCTGGTAGGTGGTTTGATGTACTGCGGCCTGATCGTCATCGGAACGGGCGCCCGGGTGCTCATCGAGACCCTCCATCCCCTCATGCAGACAGGTGGATTCACCGACGCCATGTCGCTTCTCAAACACATGAAAGAAGCCTATGGCGTGGGCGGTGCGGCGGTCACCGACTACTCCATGATCGCCGCCATGGAAGCGCTCAAGAGCCCCTTCCTCCTGGCCGTCATCGCCGCGGGAGGCCTCGCCATCGCCATGGCAACCGCCGCGGGATGGACCATGGTTCTGAACGTGCTCATGGGTCGTGACCTCATCGGCAAAGTTTTCGGCAGCACTTGGCCGGAAGAAAAGCCCGTCCAGGTGACCCGCCTCATGACCACCATCGTCGTCTTCCTCAGCATGTTTGTGGCCTTCAATCCACCGGCGCTGGTGCTCGATATTTCCGGAGCCGCCTTTGTGGTGATCCTGTGCTCCGTGGGGCCGCCCATGATCCTCGGGATCTGGTGGCATCGGGCGAACACCACAGCCGCGGCCATCAACATCATCGTCATGACCTTTCTTTCGGCTTATTCCTGGCTGTATGCCAACGCCAAGCTGGGAAGCGCCCACTGGTTCTTCCTGAGCGAGAAGGGCGGCATTGTGACACCCCACCAGTTTTACTGGGTGTTCGTGGGATTCATCTTCTTCGCTCTGGTGAGCCTGGTGACCAAGCCCAACAGCCCCGAGGCCATCCAGAAGTATTCCTATGATCTGAGACCTCGAAGTGGCTGACTCACAGCGGGGGTGCTTCTGCACCCCCGCTGGATCGGACACTCGCACCCATGAGGGAAAACGATGCAACCGGAAGAGATCAGAAAAGCTCGTGTGGAAAGTTGGATTCGTAATCTGCGCAAATGGTACATTCTCTATTTTTATGTTGGCATCGGCATCAATTTCCTGTTGTATTTCACCAAACCTTATGGTTTTGATCCGAGCGGGAGCATCCTGTGGGGATCTTTCTTCGGCATCGGGATCCCTCTGGCGACCATGTTCCTGTGCATATCGATTCACAAGAAATGGCTTGGAATTTCATAAGGATGAATGTCACATTGCCCGGTTGTTTCCGCAAACGCATCGAGATCCTGCTGACGGCCGCCCTTTTCTGGGGCGGCCTCTGTTTCTGTGCCGAAGCCCAGGTGATTTTCGTCCATGACATCCAGAGCCGGGAGCTCTTCATGGGCGAGCAGGAGGAAGACCAATGGACGGCCTACACCTCCGAGGAGATGCTCATCGACCGCAAGACCCGATACACGGGCAGCTGGATGAAGCGAATTTTCGGAAAGGTGAAGGAACATCAGCGAACCACTCTGGTGCGATTGGAGCCGGGAGAAATTCGGGAAGCGGACTATGAGAGGAACAGAGTCATCGTCTATCCCTTGAATCGCATTGCGGACCCGGACTGGGTGGACCAGAAGATTGGGATGGATGAACAGGCCCAGGCCATCGTGGAGGAACGCTACAGGGTGCTGGAGCCCCAGCTTGACATTACGCCTCTCGAAGCAGCGGAGACGGTTGCCGGCTACCCCTGCCGTCTGGTGGAGAGCACGCTGCGCCAGGAGACGGTCGACGTGAAGAAAAACGCCAGCAGTGTGACGCTGATCCACCAAAAGCTGTGGTTGACAGACCATGTCCACGGCTATGACGAACATGTCCGCTTTCATGACCGGTTGGCTGCCGCGCTGGGACTCGATGCCGAAAGACTGGGAAATCTTGCCTTCCTGCTCCGCTATTGGAAAGGATCTCTCGATCCGGTACGCGAGAAGCTTGCCGAAACCCGAGGATTTCCCGTGAAAAGTGAAGTGACGGTCGAAGCTCACTACATCACCGAAACGGACTCTCTGCAGCCCAGGACGATCATCCGGCAGATCAAGGCCGAGACCAAACAGCTCAGGGAAATACGGCAGGGCGACGACGTCTTGGACTTTTTTAAATCATTCCCGGACTTTGCGGAGATCGTGGTGCGTTGAGGGGACTGCCGCCGGCTCAGGAGCCATTGTGCACGCACCACACACGTTCGCGAGCTCTTTTTGGGGGCATCCCCCTGCATGAGAAGCGCTATGAGCAACGGGGGGGCGAAGAAACTGGAAGAGGTTCAAGCGACCCGGCTCACATCCTGCCTCCAATCTCAAGGACCGACATGATACCTCCAAAAGAATTTCTGAAGAAAATCAAACCCTTTTCCTTGCTCCCCGAAAACGATCTCGCCACCCTCCTTTCCGGATTGGAAGTCGCTCTCTTTCCCAAGGACACAACCATCTACCGGAAGGGAAGCACCAAAGGAGGGGTCTATCTGGTCTTTTCCGGCCTGATCGGACTCTACGACGAGGAGCATCTCGTCGATTATGTCTCCAGAGGAGAACTCTTCGGCATTGTGAGTTCCATCGATGACTCCCCGGCACTTTTTGACGCCAGGTGCCAGGAGGATTCCGTCTGCTATGTCATCAGCAACGATAATTTCCGAAAAATCTACGGAAACAACCCGCAATTTGCCTCCTTCTTCAACACCTTCATCAACAAAAGGTTCAGATCTTTCTCGAAGCTTGCCCGCCAACAGAGGGACCTGCCGGACGCCGGCAATTTTCTCGTGCCCATCGCTTCCCTGATCACCAAGAGTCCGATCACCTGCCCTGCCGGTGCCACCATTGTGGAAGCCACCCAGACCATGCACCAAAGCAAGGTGGGATCGATCGTCGTGGTGGATGAGCTCATGGCCCCTCTCGGCATGTTCACGAGCAAGGACCTGAGGAAGGTGATTCTGCGTGGGGCCAAAGAGGATCCGGTGACCCGTTTCATGTCCGCACCCGTGGTGACCATCCAGGACGATAAGGCTCTCTTTGACGCTTACACGACCATGATCAACCATGCGGGGATCGATCACCTGGTGGTGGTGCACACCAACCGGGTCAAAGGGGTGCTCACCAGCAAGGACATCCTGTCACACTTTGAGCCGTCGTCCTCCATCCTGGCCATTTATCGGAAAATCGTCAAAGCCGCCCAGGTGGAGGAGCTCAAGACCGCCTTCGCCCAGACCAAAACTGCTGTGGCGAGAATGGCGCAGCGGGGCATACACTTTTATGACCTTTCCCGGATGATCACCTCGGTGAACGATACCGTGGTGAAAAAGGTGATCGAGATCGTTTTGAACGAGCAGGCGTTGAAGGATTTTGTCTGGGTCCAAATGGGCAGTTCGGGAAGGAGGGAACAGATCCTCACCACCGACCAGGACAATGCCCTGGTGCACTTGGGCGGAGAACCCGGCGCCTTTGCAGAGCGCGTGAACGAACTGCTCGCGGACATCGGCATCGCCAAATGCCCTGCCAATTACATGGCGTCCAACCCTCTCTGGCAGGTGAGTCTGGACGGCTGGAAGGAGTATTTTCACTCGTGGTTCGCCGAACCCGTCCCCGATCACCTGAGGTACCTGACCGTATTCCTCGACATGCGGCCTTTGTACGGGGACGTGGAAATTTATGACGAACTGCTGAGCCACATGTATTCCGTATCGACGAACCAGGCGGTCCGCATGCTGGCCCACGACGCCACCATGATAGAGCCTCCCATCGGCATCTTTGGGATCAAGCATTTGGACAAGGGTCTGGATCTGAAGAAATTCGCCATTTATCCCATCGTGAACGGGATCCGGGTCATGGCCCTGGAAAACAGGATTCTTGAAATCACCAACACCCGGAGCCGCATCGAGACGCTGCAGCGGATGGGGGCCCTCGGGGTGGAATTGGCGGAAGGACTCATCGAATCCTATGAGTTCATTCAGGATATGAGATTGAGACATCACGCCCGGCTCCTGGATTCACCGGAGCCCGTCCACAACAAACTGCAGGCCAAGGACGTGCACAAAATGGACCTGCTGGTTCTCAAGGAAGCATTCAAAATCGTCGCGTCTTTTCAGAAGTTTTTGAAAAGCAGGTATGCTGTGGAAGGAATGCTCTGATGCACGTGGAAGAGGTGAACTTCATCGCGGTAGATTTGGAAACCACAGGGCTGGACTTGAAGCGGGACGAGATCATCGCCTGCGCCATGATTCCCATCAAGCGCATGAGAATCCAGGTGGGGGAGGCCTATTATTCCATCATCAAACCGGTTTGCTACAAGCTCGACAGCATGAAATATCACGGCATCAGCGAGCACGACCTTCAAAACGCACCGCTTTTCAGCGATTTGATGCCGACCATTCTGCCCCGCCTCGATGGCGTGCTGGTGGGCCACGGCGTGGAGATCGACCACCAGTTCCTGAAGAAGACCCTCAAGAAACACGGGGTCAAATTCTGCAGGGACATTCTGGACATCGCGCTCATCGAGCGCTGGATCCGCGAGCGTCTCAACGAGAAGGTTTCCTCGGAAGACCTGACCCTGGACCGTCTGATCTGTGCCTATGGTTTGAAGGAATGCTACCGGCACAACGCGCTCGCCGATGCCTTCTTCGCCGCCCAGATTTTTCAGCTCCAGGTTCGGCGCCTGGGCATCGAGAACATGAACAAGCTGGCCTACATCATGAAATGTTCCCGAGTTTCAAGCTGCCAGTTCACCTTTTGACGGACGCGGTGCGGGGCAACGAGGCACCGGCAGACCCCGCGCCGCAGACCCGGGAAAGCTGGAGCGCCGCCGGGAGCGGCATTTCGACTCGACGCAGGAGCTTTTGGAGCCTTGATCATCAGCGCCAGTCGCCGAACGGACCTTCCCGCCTTCTACACCCCGTGGTTCCTGAACCGGGTGCGGACGGGCCACTGTCTGGTTCCCAACCCCTTCAACCGCAAGCAGGTCTCCCGAGTCTCTCTCTCGCCCGACAACGTGGAGGCCGTCGTTTTCTGGACCCGCGACCCGCGCCCTCTCATGCCCCACCTTCGAGAGCTGGCCGATATGGGGCATCGAGTGCTCTTTCTTTACACCCTTCTCGGAAACCCGCGCGCACTGGATCCGGGATGCCCCCTCGCCCCCCAGGCTGTGAAGACCTTCCGGGAACTGTCGGACCGGATCGGCCCGGAAAGGATCATCTGGCGTTACGACCCCATCGTGCATACATCCCTCACGGACCTGTCGTATCACCGCAAAAACTTCTCGAAGCTTGCCGCCTGTCTCGAGGGGTACACCCGCAGGTGCATTTTCAGTTTTGTAGAGCTATACCGCAAGACGACACGCAGACTTCAACGCCTCCCGTCACAAGGCATCCAGCTCGGGGAGTTCGCCGAGGAGCCCCTGAGCAACCTGGTGTCGCACCTGGCCGCAGAAGCCGCTTTGCGGGGAATGGAACTCATGCACTGCGCCTCCGGAGATGACGCACCAGCCCTTGGGGTCCTGCGGGGCAAGTGCATCGATGGAGATTACCTTTCAGAGCATCTCGGCCTGAAACTTTTGTCCGCCAAAGACACTGGTCAGAGACCCCGGTGCGGCTGCCTCCCGAGCAAAGACATCGGCATGTATGACACGTGCCTCTTCGGCTGCCTTTACTGCTATGCCACCCGAAGCCGGGATCGGGCTTTGCGGAACCATCGCGCCCACGATCCCGCAGGCCCCATGCTGATCCCGTTTGGCGGTGAGGACTGAAAGGCGACCATGCTCCGTTTCATTCTGCTGGGTCTTGCGGCCGCAGCCTTTTTCAGCACCACGTTCATCCTCAATCGGGCCATGAGCCTTTCCGGGGGGCACTGGGTCTGGTCTGCGAGTCTACGCTACGCGTACATGGCCCTTTTCCTCATTTTCTGGGTGCTCCTGCGAACCGGCCCACGGCGCCTCCTGGAGATTCTCCAGCTCTTTCGACGGCATGTTCTCTTTTGGGTCATCGCGGGAACGATCGGCTTCGGCGTGTTTTACAGCATGCTTTGTTACGCCGCAGACCATGCACCGGCCTGGATTCTGGCCGCCACCTGGCAGTCGACCATTTTGGCCACACCCGTGGTGCTCTTCTTCTTTGGAAGGCGGGTCCCCCCACATGGAGTCCTTTTCGCATTGCTCATTTTTGCGGGCATTGTGCTGGTGAACTCGGAACAGGCTGAAGGTCAAATCGAGCTGGAAAACATCCTGATGGGAGTGCTTCCCGTACTGGCTGCTGCGTTTGCCTATCCCATCGGCAACCAGATGCTCAATACGGCTCGGCATGGAGGCCAGGGCCCCATTCCCCCCATCCTTTCTCCTGTGCTCCACGATGCCTCATCGTGCGTCCTCCTCATGACCCTCGGCTCCGTCCCATTCTGGTTTCTCCTCATCGCCGCAAGCTCCCCGCCACCGCCAACCCCCGACCAGTGGGTTCACACGGCCCTGGTGGCGCTCTTCTCGGGCGTCATCGCCACCTCCATTTTCTACAAGGCCAGAAATGCCACCACCTCCCCCATCGTGCTGGCCGCCGTCGACGCCACCCAGGCGGGGGAAGTCGGGTTTTCCCTTCTGGGTGAAATTCTGCTTCTCGGGGGCGCCCCTCCTAATTGGTTGGGCAGTTTGGGACTCATTCTCATGGTGGCGGGGCTTGTGAGCTACAGCCTCAGAGAAATTTGGGAGACACCCGGTCGCCTCTCGTGAATTCGAAAGTCGCGCATTGAGTTTTATCGCGTTTCACGCCCTCACGGTCCCCACCTGTCACCACCGGAGAGGATGCCTGACGTTGAGCTTTCCCTCTTGACAGCCTTCCAGAGCCCATGTTATCCACAGAGCACCATTCGATCGTACTTCCAGGTGCGATGCCGCTCAAAAGGGAATCCCGTGCAAATCGGGAACGGTCCCGCCGCTGTGAACGGGGACGAAATCCGAAGAGGCCACTGTTTCAGATCGATGAAATGGGAAGGCCCGGAGAGTAGAGAGATCCGTGAGTCAGAAGACCTGCCTGGAGTGTTGAGAGTCATTGATACGTGGATCTATTGAATGACTCCCTCAAGGACCAAGTGAAACAGGGTGCAATCCTCGGAGCGTTTTTCGCTTCGAGGTTTTTTTTTGTCTGAAGCCCCCATCTTCACCGTGTTGATCAAGAGCATGTTCATCACGCGAGGGCTTCATCCAAGACTCGTCACCCACGCCGGACCGTCAACGCGACCTCGAAAGGGGATTCGATGCACAATCTGCTCACGAGCACTCGGTGTCACCCGGCTCACTTTCCAGCGACTCTTTCGATTCATGGCATCGAGACACATCCGGGCAAAGCGGGCCTCATCCGCAGGTCAATCAATCGACCGACGAGGGGAGCCCGAGGGGCATCAAGCATTGTGCAACGTTTCATGAGGACCTCCGTCAACGAGAATTGCCGGGAATCCTTCCCTGGAACCGGACGAGGGAAAAGTGTTGCTCCCTATGGGTCAAGGGGTCAGGGGAAGGTCTGCCGCCTCCTCAAACAGTGTGTGCCGCAGAGCGGGGATTGATGGGGCCTGTCGCCGAAGCGGAACCCTCACCCGGTTCATTCGCTCCTCTCAGAGACCAGGGCCGGGACAACTGTCTGTTTCCATCGTTGCAAGGAGAGGGACATCGATGTTTTTCGCGCAAAATTCATGGATCAAGGGGACCGTCACGCTGCTCCTGCTGTGGCTGCTGCAGTCTGCAACCATTGCCTCTGCCCGTCCTCACGAGTTCCGGTTCACGGATTCCACCGGCGCCGAAATCGTCCTCAGCAATCCACCGCAAAGGGTTGTCTCCCTGGTCCCGGGGATCACTCGAACTCTCTTCGCTTTGGGTGCGGGGGAAGCTGTGAAGGGCATCACCTGGCACGACACGCCTCCTCCCCACATTTCTTCCCCGAGCATTGTGGGGGGATTTCTGGCTCCTTCCCTTCAGCGGATTGAGGAATTGGAACCGGACGCCATTTTCATCTCCCCCCTCCACACCCATGTGCGCCGGCACTTTGCAGGGAGTTCCGCGCAGCTCATTGAATTGCAGAGCAACTCCCTGGAAGACGTCCATCGGCACATTTCCCTCCTGGGAAGCATTTTTCGGCTGGAGAAAAATGCGGCCCGGGTGAATGAAAAGATGCGCGCCCAACTGGAGCTTATCGCACAAAAAGTGGGCAAGATTCCTCAAAACGAACGACGGCGGGTGATGCGCTTCATGGGAAGGGACACGGTCCAATCTCCCGGAGACGATTCCTTCCAAAACGATTTCATTCGTGCGGCAGGGGGCCTTCCCCCGCAGCTGGGAAGAAATGGAGCCATGGTTCCCATTTCTCTCGAGGAATGGAAGCGTTTCAACCCGCAGGTGGTGTACGGCTGTGACGGCGACCAGAAGGCTGCCGAAGACCTTCTGAACCGTCCGGGCTGGAAGGACGTGGAAGCCGTGCGCCAGGGCCGGATTCATTTTTTTCCAGGAGAACTGGCCTGTCAGGCCTCCCTTCACACGGGAGATTTTGTGGCCTGGCTTTCTTCCGTCCTCTACGAAGAAGCTTTCAGCGATCCATCCAACCTGATCCTTAAAGAAGAGCGCACGGGTTCACGGGACATCCCTGTGGACCTGAGTTACGTCAAATCCTCGCAAATTGTGGAATCGTTGCTCTACGACTTTCCCAACAAGACCCTGCTCGTTGAGTTTCGTGAACCCGTGCGCATTCTTTCGACGCTGGAGGGAGAGCGGGAGGGCATCGCCATTGTAGGAAATCACGGCTCCCCACCCCCCTGCTGGAGCGTGGGACATCGGGAGGGGCTGCAAGGCGTCATGCAGCGGATCCATCACGCCCTGGCCCTGACGCCCCGCGAAACCAGCCTCCTTCTCACAGGGGCCGACCTGGACAACCTGGCGGTGGGCAAAGCCCAGTTCAAAGAAATGACCGTCTATGCCCTGGTCACGGCGGGGGTTGAAGGAAACGCCATTCGCAGTGCATTCGACGAGGGGCGCTTTTACGAGCCGGGGACCATCAACATGATTCTCCTGACCAACATGGCTCTCTCCCCCAGGGCCATGTCGCGTGCGGTCATCAGCGCCACCGAGGCCAAAAGCGCCGCGCTCCAGGACCTCGACATTCGAAGCCGCGGTGCACCGCTCCTGTGGCAGGCAACGGGCACGGGAACCGATGAAATCATTGTGGTGCAGGGGAGAGGCCCCCTCCTGGACAATGCGGGAGGTCACAGCAAGCTGGGTGAGCTCATCGGGCGGGCGGTCTACCAGGCCGTGCAGGAAGGGATCCTCAGGCAGAATTCCAAAAGGAAAGGCCGCAACGTTTTGGTGCGCTTGCAGGAAAGGGGCGTCACCCCCACGGATTTGATTCGCTGCTTTCCCGGAGCGAACGAAAGGTCGGAGGAAGAAAGTCGTCGTGCTTTGGGAATCCTGGAGGAAATCCTGCTGGATCCTCGTTACACCGCGTTCGTCGAATCTTCGCTGGCCCTGAGCGATTCTTGGGAGAGCGGGCAGGTGACGGATCTGGACGCCTTTGGCCATTGGGCACGGAGCATCGCCCACGACATTTCGGGGGTGCAGGCATTGGATTGGCAGGAAATGGAAGAGCGCGAAGACATCCCCGTTGTCCTTCGCACAGCCATGAACGCCCTGCTCAACGGGCTGTTCCAGAAGATGAAAAGGGAAAATCTCCAGGAGCGGGCAGCCCTGGATGCCAAGAAGCGCGCAGGGGGGATCGCATCCTCATGACTGGAGGTCGCCGGTCCCAGGGACATTTCAGCGCGGTTCGCCCGATCTTTCCCTTTTCGGCCATCAAAGGGCAGAATCGCATGAAGCTGGCCCTCATCCTGAACGCCATCGAGCCTCGAGTAGGTGGAGTGCTCATTCGGGGGGAAAAGGGAACGGCCAAATCCACTGCAGTGCGCGCGCTGGCCGCTCTTCTGCCCCACAGGTTCATTCGCGAGGGGTGTGAATTCAATTGCGACCCCCATCGCCCCGATGAGTGGTGTTCCAGGTGTCGATTGCAACCGAACAAGGCCCTTCGAGAGCTCCGAGCTCCCCTGGTGACGTTGCCCCTCAATGCCACCGAAGACATGGTGCTGGGAGGCATCGAATTCGGTGACTCTCTCCGGCGGGGGCGCTGTCTTTTTCAACCGGGATTGCTCGCACGAGTTCACGGGGGCATTCTTTACGTGGACGAAGTCAATCTCCTGGACGACCACCTCGTGGACATCATCCTCGATGCGGCGGTGTCCGGTGAAAATATTGTCGAGCGTGAAGGGATAACCCTCCGCCATGCCAGCCGTTTCACCCTGGTGGGCACCATGAACCCGGAGGAAGGGGCTCTCAGACCTCAACTGCTCGACCGTTTCGGCCTGTGCGTGGAGGTGGAATCGGAACGGAATCTGGAACTGAGGGTGGAACTGGTGGAGTACCGGGAAGAATTCGACCGGGATCCTGAGACCTTCGCACGGCGTTTCGAAGAGGACGAAGCTCACCTGGCGCGGCGCATGGCCCGAGCTCGGGAAGCACTGCGGTCCATGCGCGTTCGAGATTCTCTGCGCATTTACATCGGGGAGCTGACCCGAAGCCACCACGTCGCGGGACACCGGGCGGACCTGGTCATCGAACGTGCCGCCTGTGCTCATGCGGCCTGGACTGAAAAACGGAATCCCGACATGGAAGACGTGCTGGCCGTGGCGGAAATGGCCCTTTGCCACCGAAGGCGTGAGGCGCTGCCTCCCCCACCGCCGCCGCATCGCCCGCCACCAAACTCAAAGAGGGAACCGGAAGATCCCCAGGAGCCGCCACAGGAACCGCCTCCAACCTCTGATGAATTGCAGCAGGCGCCCCCAGAAGGGGAAGCACCGTCGGTTCCGAATCATAGCGAGTCCCGGGATGGCGGCCTCGCCACGGAAGAGGATCAGGGACACGGCTCTGCGGGGGAAGACCGGGATCTGCATTTCGACGTGGGAGAGACCTTCGCCGTCAGGAAGCTCGCCCCTCCTGACGACCGTCTTCTCAGGCGGGGCTCGGGAAGAAGGTCCCGAACCCGCACCAGCCAAAAGCAGGGCCGATACGTCCGCAGCCGCATGGGAGGAAAGGGTAGCGACCTGGCCCTGGACGCCACCCTGCGCGCAGCGGCACCGCACCAGGTCAAACGCTGCGGTCGGGAAAAAACCGCCCTCATCATCCATCCGAGGGACTGGCGCTGGAAAGTGCGTGAAAAGCGCGTCGGTTGCTTCATCCTCTTTTTGGTGGATGCCAGCGGGTCCATGGGGGCCCGCGGGAGAATGGGTGCCGCCAAGGGGGCGATCCTCTCGCTCCTGCTCGATGCTTACCAGAAGCGGGACCGGGTGGCCATGGTGGCCTTTCGCCGCCGGGAGGCGGAGGTGCTCCTGCCGCCGACCTCCTCCGTAGAACTGGCGGCCCGTCTTCTGGGCGAGATGCCCGTGGGGGGACGCACTCCCCTGTCCGCGGGTTTATGCAAAGCCTACGAAATCCTGCGAAACCGGCTCCGCCACGATCCGAACCTGCGCCCTCTGGTCATTGTCATCACCGACGGCAAGTCCAATGTGTCTCTCGGGGAAGGGTCCCCCACTGAGGAGACCCTCCGGTTCGCCGCACGCATGGGGGAAGACCCGCGCATCCACTGGATTGTGGTGGACACGGAAGATACGGGCATTGTGCGCTTCGAAATGGCCCGGCGCCTGTCAACCGCTCTTGGAGCTCAATATTTCCGCATCGACGGCCTGCGCGCCGCAGACCTTGTGAACGTCGTTAAAGGACGAACCGCATGAAAAGAAACCCTTACCCCTTCGTAGCCATCGTGGGCCAGGAACGCATGAAAACGGGCCTCATCCTCACCCTGATCAACCCAACGCTTTCGGGCATCCTCATCCGGGGGGAAAAGGGAACCGCGAAATCCACGGCAGTTCGAGGTCTGGCGGAAATCCTGCCGTGGATCGAGGTGGTCAAAGACTGTCCCTTTCAGCTGGCATCCGGGGAACGGGGAGAAGTCTGCGAAGGCTGCGCACGGCGGGCCTGCCACGAGCATTGGCAGAGGGATGAGCCTCCGGAGCTTTCCAGGAGGAAGGTGGCCGTGGTGGAGCTACCCGTGGGAGCCACTGAAGACCGCGTGGTGGGTTCTCTGGACCTGGAGCAGGCCTTGAAGGAGGGAACAAAGCATTTCGAACCCGGGCTCCTGGCTGCAGCGCACCGGGGTATTCTCTATGTGGATGAGGTCAACCTCCTGGACGACCATGTGGTGGATTTGCTCCTGGACTCAGCCGCCATGGGGGTATGCACTGTGGAGCGCGAGGGGGTTTCTCACACCCACCCCGCACGGTTCACTCTGGTGGGCACCATGAACCCCGAAGAAGGCGAACTGCGGCCGCAGCTCCTGGACCGCTTCGGGCTATGCGTGACCGTCCAGGGCGCTGCGAACCTGGAGGAACGCGTCCTGGTCATGGAACGGAGGGTGGCTTTCGATGAAAACCCGGACGCATTTGTGTCCCAATGGCGTGAGGAGTCGGAGAAACTGAGTCAGGCCATGGAGCGTGCTGTCGAGCTTTACCCCCACGTGACCATTCAGAGAAACCTGCTCGAGGAAATCGCCCGATACTGCCTGGAGGTGGGCGTGGACGGTCATCGTGGAGACATCATCATGATGAAGACGGCCAAGACCCTCGCGGCGTTTCACGGCCGAAAAGCGGTCGACTTGTCTCACGTGGAGGAAGCCGCACAATTTGTACTCCCTCACCGGGTCCGCCGCCGGCCCATGGAGGACATCCTGGACGATGTATCCAGTTTTCGCAAGAAGGCGGTTTGAGAAGAAATGAATTCGAGCGGGCGTGGATTCGCAGCCCATCGAGAGACTGCGCGGAATGTTTTGCACAATTGGCGCGCTCTCCGATTTGTTTCGAAAAAGCGTTCGTTGAAGATCATCCAACAACAAAATGGAACACTGCGGAAGCAGCAGGGAGAAGTCATGCCCCTCGGGCCGAGTTGCTCAAGAGTGTTCAAGGAAACAACCCATTGTGCCACAGAAGCGAATCGTGAGATGGAATCTTGACATCCTCCAAAAGACTGTAGTAGGAAACTGAAGAAAATTGAATATGGACATCAGGTGCCTTGTCGCTTAAAAGGGAATCCCGTGTGAATCGGGAACGGTCCCGCCGCTGTGATCGGGGACGAATTCCGCGAATGCCACTGTTTCACTCGCATGAAATGGGAAGGTGCGGAAGGTAGGAAGATCCGAGAGTCAGAAGACCTGCCTGGTGCGTGAAGAGCCGTCGACACGTGGACATGTCCGATGACTCGTAAAAGGACCAAGTGAACCAGGGTGCAATCCTCAGAGCGTTTTTCGTTCTGGGGATTTTTTTTTGCCTGGAGCAGGGACTTTCCCTGCCTCGTGGAAGAGTTTCCCTTTTTTCTCATTTTGGCCATGTCCGTCAGGGACAGGCGGAAAAGGAGTTCCCATGCAAAATCCAATCACCAAAACCGGAAGTTACATGACCTATTACCACACCTCCCTGTCCCTCAACGGCGAGAGCGTGCATCAGGGGCGAGCGTGCCACGTGCAGGTTATCCCATTGTCCGGAGAGCAAGCCCGCCCGGGTCTCACCCACTGCTTGCGGTTCTATGACGGCCGGTATCACCGGGAACTGCTGGGGACCGCCTCCTTGGGAGGGGGGGGCGAAACGGTGATTTTCGACATGGGCAACGGAAAAGTCTATCGATTCGTCAAGCAAGCCCCCAGGCATCTTGACGACTGACAGGCATTCCCCACACACCCTCAGACGGAAGGACGACACAATCATGGCGGAAGACTTCAATGCGAGCACCGGCCAGGTCTCCGGTTGCGACACCCCGAGGCTTTTTTCCGAATTCGAGCCGGCCACTTACGAAGCCTGGTACAAGGAGGCGGTGGCCAGCCTGAAAGGCGCCCCCTTCGAAAAGAAGGTCATCACCAAGACTTATGAAGGAATCGACTTGCAGCCCATTTACTGGGCAAAGGACTTGGAGGACCTTCCCCAGAGAGGCTCCCTGCCCGGGTATCCCGGCTATGTTCGGAGCACAGGGTATGGAGGCTACGTCTTGAAACCCTGGGACATTTGCCAGGAAATCGACTGCGGCACTCCCGAAGAATTCAACGAGGTCGCCGCACACGATCTGGCCCGAGGCCAGAATGCTTTTAAGCTTGTGCTGGACCCCCCTTCTCGAAAGGGATTGGACCCGGACTCCCAGGACGGCAAAAACGGAGTGGGAAAACACGGCCTTTCCCTCTCCACGTTGGAAGACCTTGGAACCGCCCTGAAAGGGATCGACCTGCGCACGACCCCGCTCATGATCCACGCCGGAGCCATGGCTTTGCCCATGGTGGTCCTCCTGGCGGCTCACCTCCAAAACCAAAACGAGTCCCTGGCTCAACTACGGTGCTGCGTGGGAGCGGACCCCCTGGAAGAACTGGCCCGGGAGGGAAAGCTTTCCGTAGATCTTTCAAAAGCCTATGACACCATGGCCATGCTCGTGGCCTGGTCTGAAAACCACGCTCCCCACCTGCAAAGCATCCTGGTTCATGGCTGTCCCTACCATGATGCGGGGGGAAGCGCCGTCCAGGAACTGGCCTACGTCATCGCCACGGGAGTCGAGTACATCCGCGAGATGAACAAGAGGGGGCTTTCCGTAGATGCCGTCGCCCCGCGCATGCGCTTCGTCTTTTCCCTGGGCTCCAATTTCTTCATGGAGATCGCCAAGCTGAGGGCGGCGCGCCTCTTGTGGGCGCAGGTCGTCCAAGTCTTCGGAGGGGGAACGGAAGCACAGAAGATGTGCATTCACGGTCGAACCTCGGCTTACACCAAGACCGTTTACGATCCTTATGTGAACATCCTGCGCAACACCACCGAAGCTTTTGCCGGCGCCATGGGCGGTGTGGACAGCATGCACGTTTGCTCGTTCGATGAGCCCATACGCCCGGCCGACGAGTTTTCCCGTCGTGTTTCCCGCAACATGCAGATCATCTTGCAGCAAGAGGCGCACTTTGTTCATCCCATCGATCCCGCCGGAGGCTCCTGGTACATTGAAAAGTTGACGGATTCCTTGGCCCGCAAGACTTGGGAGACTTTTCAGGACATCGAGGCCACGGGCGGCATGACCCAGGCTCTTGTGGAGGGCAAACCCCAAAAGGCGGTGGCCGAGATTGCGGCCAGGAAAGCCAAAAACCTGGACACCCGCAAGGATGTCATGGTGGGTATCAACATGTATCCCAATTTGAAGGAAGTTCCCCTGGCCGTGCCGGTTGTCGATCACAAGGCCGTTCAGGAACAACGGGCCAAAAAGGTTCAGAGTCGGCGCTTGAGATCGGACCTTTTCAAGCTTTATGACCAGTTGGGGGAGTTCCACATCGGGGTCGCCGAGAATGCTTCGGACTTCATCCCCAAAGGAGTGCGGGCCGTCCTCGAGGGCGCCACCCTGGGAGACCTCTGGTCGGTCCTGACCAACGGTGCCAACCCCTCTGTCTTTGTCCAACCCCTTCGCATACACCGTGCATCGGAGCGGTTCGAAGCCTTGCGGCGCCAAGCTGAAGCCATAACAGTCGAAAAGGGTTCCAGACCCAGGATTTTCATGGCCACCGTGGGCACTTTGGCTTCTTTCAAGCCAAGGGCCGATTTTTCCACGGCCCTCTTTGAAGTGGGCGGTTTTGAAGTCCTGGGCAACGAGCCGTTTGAAAGCCCCGAGAGTGCAGCCGCAGCAGCTGTTGCTTCCCCAGCGAACATCATCGTCATTTGTTCCACTGACCAGAACTACCCCGAAGTCATTCCTCCGCTGGCACGAGCCCTAAAAGAAGCCAGACCCGAAACCATGGTGCTCGTGGCGGGTAAGCCCCCAGCGGAAATGGAGCAGACTTACCGGGATGCGGGCGTCGATGAATTCTTTTTCATGGGCATCGATTGCCGTCAGTTGCTCTCGACACTCCAGCAAAGGAGCTGAGCCATGTACAAGAGTGCCGCCCCCGACTTCACGACCATTGCTTACAATCCTCCCCGTTCTCTGGCGACCCTTGCCGACTGGCAGCGGCGCTTCAAGAACCTTGCGGGCGAGAACACCGAAACCGAATGGATGACCAGCGAGCAAATTCCCGTGAAGCCCCTCTACACGGAGGAAGACATGGAGAGGCTCGAACACCTGGGGTTCACTTCCGGCATCCCTCCCTATTTGCGGGGACCCTATCCCACCATGTTCGTGGTGCGCCCCTGGACGGTGCGGCAGTACGCGGGATTTTCCACGGCGGAGGAAAGCAACGCTTTCTATCGGCGCAACCTGGCTGCGGGGCAAAAAGGACTTTCCATCGCCTTCGACCTGGCCACTCACCGGGGTTACGACTCGGACAACGAGCGTGTGGTCGGCGACGTGGGCATGGCCGGCGTGGCGGTGGATTCCATTTTGGACATGAAAATCCTTTTCGATTCCATTCCTCTGGACCAGATGTCCGTATCCATGACCATGAACGGCGCCGTGCTCCCCATCATGGCCTTCTACATCGTGGCCGCCGAGGAGCAGGGCGTGAAGCTCGCTCAGCTCAACGGAACCATCCAGAACGACATCCTCAAGGAATACATGGTGCGCAACACCTACATTTATCCTCCCGAACCATCCATGCGCATCATCGCGGACATTTTCAAGTTCACCAGTCAGAACATGCCCCGTTACAACACCATTTCCATTTCGGGCTACCACATGGAAGAAGCGGGCGCCACATCGGATATCGAATTGGCCTACACACTGGCCGACGGTCTCGAATACGTGCGCACGGGAGTGAACGCGGGTCTGGAGGTGGACAGCTTCGCCCCACGCCTTTCATTCTTCTGGGCCCAGGGGATGAACTATTTCATGGAGGTTGCGAAGTTGAGGGCGGGTCGGCTTTTGTGGGCCAAGATCGTCAAATCCTTCAATCCAAAAAATGTTAAATCTCTGCCTCTGCGCACTCACTCCCAAACTTCCGGATGGAGCCTTACGGAGCAGGACCCCTACAACAACGTGGCACGCACCTGCATTGAAGCTCACGCGGCCGCGCTGGGTCACACTCAGTCCCTTCACACAAACTCCTTGGACGAGGCCATCGCTCTCCCCACGGACTTTTCCGCTCGCATTGCCCGCAACACGCAACTCTACCTGCAGGACGAAACATGGATCTGCAAAGTGGTGGACCCCTGGGGCGGGTCTTATTACCTTGAATCCCTCACCCACGACATCGCGCACAAAGCCTGGGCTCTCATCCAGGAAGTGGAATCCCTGGGCGGCATGGCCAAGGCCATCGAGACGGGACTACCCAAAATGCGCATCGAGGAAGCCGCCGCCCGTCGGCAGGCCCGCATCGACGCACAAAAGGAAATCATCGTCGGCGTGAACAAATACCGCCCCGACCGGGAAGACCCCATGGACCTCCTGGAAGTGGACAATACCGCGGTCCGCGAGGCCCAGATCAAGCGTTTGCAGAAGCTCAGGGCGGAAAGAGACGAAAGCAAAGCCCAAGCCTGTCTCGACGCCATCACTGAAGCTGCAAGAACGGGTGAAGGGAACCTCCTGGCTCTCTCCGTTGAGGCGGCAAGGGCGCGGTGCACTCTGGGCGAAATTTCCTACGCCATGGAAAAGGTTTTCGGACGCCACAAAGCTGTCATTCGTTCCATTTCCGGGGTGTACAGCACCGAATTCGGGGAAGAGCATGAGGTGAAAGTGGTCAAAAAAATGGCCGATGAATTTGAAACCCGCGAAGGCCGCCGTCCCCGTATCATGATAGCCAAGATGGGGCAGGACGGCCATGATCGCGGAGCCAAGGTCGTGGCCACGGCTTTTGCGGACTTGGGATTCGACGTGGATGTGGGACAGCTGTTCCAGACTCCTGAGGAAGCGGCGGCCCAGGCGGTGGAAAACGACGTGCACGCCATCGGCATGAGTTCTCTGGCCGCCGGTCACAAAACCCTGCTTCCCGCGTTGGCGAAGGAACTCAAGCGCCTGGGCCGTGAGGACATCGTGGTCATTGCAGGCGGAGTCATCCCACCGCAGGACTATGAGTTTCTGAGAGAACACGGGGCATCCCTCATTTTCGGTCCCGGCACGGTCATTCCCGTGGCAGCTCAAAAGGTGCTGGAGGAAATCAATCGGCGCCTGAGCTGATGACCGGAACCGCCCTTTGCCCGCAGGAACCGGAGGGAGGAAATTCTCCGCGTCCGGCACCACATAAGCCTATGACGGCCGATTCCTCCGTTTGCGACGTTCCCACGTTCCTTACTTGGGAGCGAAACGGGGGGCGGTTGTCACAGCAGGGAATGTTCGATTGGCGTATTGACAGGTCAACTCCATGTCATCGCAGAGAACGGATGAGGTCCGACTGACCGGACTTACAGCCTAAGTTTTTCAGGGGCTTGTTCCTGTTGCAGCACATCCCCGGCCTTTTCCATAGGCGGGATGGGATGGCGGGCCGGCTTCGATCTGTCCAACGCCCTGCGAAAGGCTGGAGGCATGCCACTCCTGCGGCTGAACCATCTGAAACAGGACCGTTTTTGAAGGGAGGCACCGTGAAAACAGACAAACAACGTCCGGAGTGGGTCCCTGAAGAGGGGGGAGAAGGATTCGCCACGCACGTCACGGAAGGTGTCGAAGGGGGACATGACGGTTTGCCACCGCTCTCCTCGAAAGCTTCCGCCCCCGCGCGTCTCCCCCCGATTGTCAAGCGCCGTCGGCTTTCGGTGGCGGACTACGTGGAAGGGGTGCTCAAGGACGACCGCACGGTTCTCAGTCGAGCCATCACCCTGGTGGAAAGCAACGCACGTTCACACATGGAAGAGGCTCAGAAGATGCTGCAACAACTCCTGCCCCATGCAGGAAAATCCATCCGCGTCGGCATCACCGGGGTTCCGGGTGCGGGCAAGAGCACCTTCATTGAGGCCTTGGGCACGTTGCTGTGCGAACACGGCCATAAAGTGGCCGTCCTGGCCGTGGACCCGAGCAGCACCGTCACCCGGGGAAGCATCCTGGGAGACAAAACCCGCATGGAAAAGCTCACGCGCCAGCCCAACGCATTCGTCCGCCCGTCCCCCTCGGGAGGCGTCCTCGGCGGCGTGGCCCGTAAAAGCCGCGAGAGCATGTTGGTTTGTGAAGCCGCGGGCTATGACGTCATCCTGGTGGAAACGGTGGGAGTGGGACAAAGCGAGGTGACGGTTCGCTCCATGGTGGATTTTTTCCTCCTGGTGCTCATCGCCGGTGCGGGAGATGAACTTCAAGGAATCAAGAAGGGGGTCATGGAGCTTTGTGACACCATCCTGGTGAACAAAGCCGACGGGGACAACAAGGTGAGAGCCCAGACCGCCTGTGCCGAATATGTGCGCATTCTCCATTACCTGCAACCGGCCACGCCGGGATGGACCACTCAGGCCCTGACCTGCTCGTCCATTTCGAGAGAGGGCATTGCCAGGGTGTGGGAAGTCATCCAGGACTTTGTCACCCAAACCAAAGCCTCGGGTGTTTTCGATCGTCGAAGAACATCCCAATCCATGGACTGGGTGCACAATATGGTGCAGGAATACCTGCGCAATAGTTTCCTGAATCACCCGGGAGTGAGAAAACTCCTTCCCGAAATCGAACGGGGAGTGATGAGCGGAAGATTCTCTCCTACCGGGGCGGCCGATTTGTTGGTGAAGGAATTCGAGGGCAACGGACAGGGAGGATACCGGGCATGAAGGTTTACACGGGAACGGGAGATCGTGGGACCACAGGCCTTTTCAGCGGGGAGCGTGTCCCCAAAAATCACGATCGTCTTAGAGCTTATGGAGACTTGGACGAATTGAGTTCCTTCCTCGGGCTTCTAGCCGCCAAACTGCCCGGGGAAAACAGGGAGGTCCCGGCGCAACTGCAGACGATTCAGGCCGAGCTGCTGACCATGGGGGCGTGGCTGGCCACGACTCCCGATTCTCAGTCGGCCTGCGTGCTGGCGGAAGTGACGGAAGAGCCCAGACGAAGGCTGGAACAATGCATCGACACCATGCAAGAGCGTCTTACCCCTCTCACACAATTCATCCTTCCCGGCGGGCATGAAACGGCGGGGCTCGCCCACGTGGCCCGCACCGTCTGCCGGAGAGCCGAACGAAATGTGGTGGCCTTGTACCATGCCATGGGCGAGGAAGAGCGGACGCCCCAACTGGAAGAGTTCATGGTCTACCTCAATCGCCTTTCAGACTACCTGTTCGTGCTCGCCCGCTCCTACAACAGCACCTACGGTGCGGGAGACGTGACGTGGAATCCCTGATAAGAAGGGGAGTGTCTTCTCCATGACGGGATGGGCTCAATTTTGTCTTCTTTGTGCACTTATCCTCCACGCGTTGAGCTGCCGCACCCTCTCACGCAGCCTTCGAAAAAAGTTGCCCTGGTCTCGTCGGCAGGGCCTTGGAGCCGACATCCTTTCACTGGTTTGCCGATACTTGAACTGCTCCTTGTTGCCCTTCGACCAAACGCAGTTTTTTCCTCAATTGACGAGGCCATCTTCCTGGTGCGCCCTCTGGAGGTGAAAACCCACCTTCTCCTCGATGCCGCAACGATGGCTCCCTTCCTGCTCTTGGAGGGCATGGCCGTCTTTTCTCTTGAGGAGTCCTGCCTTTGTATCACTTGCATAAAATGGAAAAGCGCGCAAGGCGGGCAGATCCGAGAGTTGGAGGATCCTCATTGTGCGTGAGGAGATGATCCTACGAGGGCATGTCCCGGGACCAACACAAGAACCAGGTGGAACCGGGTGCAATCCTTGTCCTTGGGACGTTCTTTCGACCTAGATTTTTCCTGAAACAGCAGCTCTTTCCAATGGCAGTGTCTAGATTGCAAGCCTGATTTGAAAGGATCATCATGAAAATCGTTTTTGTTCATGGCCACCTGTTCAATGTGCAAACCTGGTCCCAGGCCTGTGAGCTTCTCGAGGCTGATGGAATCGAGCTCCACCTCTTTTCGCAGATGCCCATGGCCTCCAGGGCCGTCGACTATCTCCAGGAGCACCGGGTGGACATTTTCATTGCATATCTGTTCCACGATCTTCCCGGATACGACGAACTCCTCTCCCATGCTGAAAGCGTCCCACACCGCCTGGGACTGGGCATGGACGTTCCACCCCGGTTTTCGAGTTTCACCCCCGAGCAGAGAAGCACCTTTGAGAAGTATCTCAAAGAAGTATCGGTCAAGAATTTTTGCAACGGCATCAAGTACCTCGCTTCCTGCACGGGCGAGGAGCCGGCCTATGAAAAGCCCTCACCGGTGCGCACTCATGGGATCTATCATCCGGACGCTCCCTCCTTTTTCGAAAGCGTGTCCGAGTATATTCAGTTCCAGGTGGAGCGGACCCCTTCCCTTCACCGACAACCCCGGGTGGGACTACTCTGCTACTATGGGCAGATCGTGGAAAAGAACTGCGCAGAAATTGACGCTTTGGTGCATTCCCTGGAAAAGCAGGGGCTCATGCCCCTCTGTGTCTATTCGGAAGGCTTCGCAGACAGCACTGTGGCCCCGGACATGCGCTACAGCTGGGTTCCCTATTTCCGGGACGCCGGGCCCCGATTGTCCGTCCTTCTGAATCTGCTGGCAGGGCGTCTTCTGTCAAAACCCGAGGACGTTCCCATTCTGGAGTCGCTCAATGTCCCTGTCGTGCAACTCATCAGACTCCACCAGCAGAGCCCCGAAGAATGGGAGCAGGACACCACCGGGCTGGCTCCGGGCTCTCAGGGCATCGTGAGCTCGCTGGCCCAGCAGGAAATGTCCGGAATCATCGAGCCCACCCTCCTTTCGGGATCCGTGCCGGAAGTCGACGCACGAACGGGGCTCAATTTCAGGCGCGGTCTTCCCGTGCAGGAGCGCATCGATCATCTGTGCCGTCGCCTGAAGCGCTGGATACGACTGCGAAACCTTCCCAATGGGGAAAAGCGGGTGACCATCGTTTTGAACAACAATCCCTGCAAGGGGGTGGAAGCGACCCTGGGGCTCGCTGTGGGTCTGGACACCTTCCAGAGTCTGGCCGACCTCATCCGTTCCATGAAAGAAGCGGGCTACCGGGTGGGAAACGCTCCCGAAAAGGGTGAGGCCATTTTGAACCTCCTTCTGGAGCGCAAGGCCTTTTCCGAATTTCGTTGGACCACCGTGGACGAAATCGTGAAAAAGGGGGGAGTCTTGCACCACGCGACCGCAGAGGAGTACGAAGCCCAGCTGGCGGCACTGCCCCCGAGGGCCCGAGAACGCATTCTCTCGGACTGGGGCCCCTTTCCAGGGGAGGGCATGGTGCACCGGGAACAGGGAGAAGCGACCCTTGTTGTCACCGGCCTCCGATTTGGCAACATTCAAATCATGGTGCAGCCCAAGCGGGGCTGCTACGGCCCCAAGTGCAACGGCGAAGTGTGCCGCATCCTGCACGATCCCGAGCTTTCCCCGCCTCCCCACTGGCTTGCGACCTATCGCTACATTCGCAACACCTCCGACGTGGTGGTCCATTTCGGCACCCATGGCGCTCTGGAATTCCTTCCGGGAAAGCGCGTGGCCCTCTCGGAATGCTGTTTTCCGGAAGTCAGCCTCGACGACCTGCCCAATGTTTACCTCTATGCGATGGACGTGCCGGGTGACGGCCTTGTGGCCAAGCGCCGGGGCCGGGGTGTCATGATCACGCACCTGTCCCCCGTGCAGCGTCCTGCGGAGTTCGATGGAGAGATCACCGACCTGGAAAATCTCCTGGCCCAGTACCTCAAGGCCCGGGAAAATGGAGAAACCAGGAGACAAAGGGTCTTACAGGAAGAAATGATCCCCCTCATGAAGCGCCTCCACTTCACAGATCCCGACGATGACGGCCGGAACTTTCATGAGGCGGTCGAGCTGCTTTCGCGCCGGGTTGCCCGCTACAAGCGCACCCTGACGTCAGAGGGCATGCACCGACTGGGGACGGCACCGGACGTGCAGGGAACGGCCACCATGCTGACCACCCTTCTCATGAAGCCTTCCGAGGATCGGCCTTCCCTGGATGAAATCGCCGGCTGGGCGAAAAACCCCTCGGGCAGACCTTTCGAAGACGCAAGGGATGTGATCTGCTCGCTTCTGGAGCCGGACCGGAGGCTCCAGTTAGAAAGCCCGGATCCCCATCGGGTCCATTCACTCCAGGAGTGGTGTTTGGATGTGGGGGGGCGAATAGCTATGAGCACCCGGGAAATTCCCCAGCTCCTCAAGGCTCTGGACGGTGGCTTCATGGAACCGGGCCTGTCGGGCTCCCTGGCCCTGGGGAAAACCCAGGCCCTGCCCACGGGAAGGAATTTCTACACGAGCGATGTCCTTGCCATGCCCACCCAAGCCGCCTGGGAAGTGGGGAAGGAACTGGCGGACAACCTGCTGCGCAAGTTTGTCCGGGATGAAGGGCGCTTTCCCGAAAGCGTGGGCATCAGCCTCTGGAGCATCGATGCATTCAAATCCGATGGGGAGGTGTTCTGCCAGATACTGCACCTCATGGGCATGCGCCCCGCTTGGAGCCCCAACGGTCGGGTGTCCAAAGTGGAGCCTCTCGAATTGGATGAGCTGATTCTTGAAATGGAAGAGGGTGAAAAGAGGGCGCGACCCCGCGTGGACGTAATCATCCAGACGAGCAGCATCCTGCGGGACATGGTGCCCCATTTCATGGACCTGCTGGATGAAGCCGCCGTGGCGGCAGGGGAACTGGACGAGCCCACGGATCGAAATTTCATCCGCAAGCACACCCGCGAGCGGCTGTCCGAACTGCAAAAGGAATTGGGGGAGCGGTTGTCGAAAAAAGAGCTCTGGCGCCTGGCGACCTTTCGCGTCTTTTCCTCGGCTCCCGGCACCTGCGGCACGGGCGTCGGGCTCGCTCTGGATGCATCGGCCTGGGAAACGGAAGACGACCTGGCCGAAGCCCATGTGAACTCGGGCGGATACGCCTATGGTTCCGACCGATTCGGGCGTTTTGAGAGGGTAGCAGGCATGGAGGCGCATAAGATTTACGCTCAGAACCTCCAAAACCTGGATGTGGCCTACATGCGCCAGTATTCCACCGAATACGACCTCATGGACTGCGGGTCTTACAGTGAGTGCCTGGGAGGCATGTCCGTGGCCGCCAAATCCGTAAGTGGGAAACGTGCCCGGCTGTACTGGGCCGACACCAACGCCGTGGGAGACCTGTCCGTCCGAGATTTGAAGGACGATCTCAACGCCTCTGTCCGAGCGAAGCTGCTGAACAAGAACTGGATCGAGCATCAGAAAGAGCACGGTTACAAGGGCGCGGGGGGCATATCGAGCCGCATCAACAATCTCTACAAATGGAGCGCTGTCACGCGTCAGGTGGACAAATGGGTGTTCGACTCGGTGGTGGAAACCTACATTCGGGACCGGGAAAATCTGGAATGGCTGCGGTCGAGCAACCCCTATGCCCTGGAGGAAATGACGCGCCGGTTGCTGGAAGCCCACAGCCGGGGTCTGTGGGAAGCCGCCCCCGATACTCTTGAAGAAGTCCGGGAAGCGGCTCTGCTGGTGGAAGGCGATATGGAGGAGGTCATGGGCGAAACCTGCGGGGAGTTTCAGGGGTCAAGGGTCGATGTCCTGACCGCGCGGGACGTGAACCAATGGAATCCCAAATGGAAAGCTCGCGAAGGGTCAGGTCTTGAAATATCACCGTCGAGTCCTCAAACCGACCGGAACCATCGAGATTGAAACCCCTGCCGCTGCGACCGACGACCCGTCGCCTGAATACGGAACCGAAAGCCGCAGCGGCGGAAATTTTTCAGAAGGAAACCTTCAGCCCCCCGTAGATCCATCGACCCGGCATGGTGTATCCCCCCTCCGAGTAATCCTCGTCAAAGAGGTTCTCCACCCGTATCCATGCTTCGTAATGTTTGAGAAAACTGTAACTGACGGCCGCATCCACCGTGACAACACTCGGTTCCTCCCAGCGCACCTGCGTCCAGGTTGGGTCGTAGAGCGGCACAATCTTCTCCCCCTGCCAGATGGCGCGCACCGACGTGGTCAATCCTTCGGGGAAACGCACGGTGGCGGTACCACTCACTTTGTTCCGCGGCAGGTATTCCTTTCTGGTCCACTCTCCGGTCTGCTGTGCCCTATACTCGGCGTCCACATAGGTGTAGGCAACATCCAGCTGGAGCCACTCCCAAGGTTTGACGTTGGCATAGGTTTCAAAGCCTCGAGTCCTGGCCTTCGTGGCATTGTTGTACTTATTGAGAAAACCGTCGAAAATGATCAGGTCGTCAAACTCCGTGTAGAACCCCGTGATGCCGGCAATGACGGCATCGTCGAGAAGTCTCTGCTCCACGCCGATTTCATAGCCGATGCTCTCCTCAGGCTGCAAATCGGGGTTGCCGATGGTGATGAGCTGCCCGTTCCACAAATACCCCCCATAGACTTCATAGAGGGAGGGAGTGCGGTATCCGGTGCCCACGGTGCCGTGAATTTTTGTGCCGGTCTGCTTGAAGATATAGGCTGCGGAAGCCTCCCCCACCAGTTTGGAATCGAACTTTTCGTGATCGTTGTAGCGTCCGCCAAGCGCCAGCTGGAGCGACTCGTCCAGGAATTTCAGGCGCGCCTGAGCAAAGAGGTCCCAAGACCACCATTCCTCTTTAAAAAACACGGAACTGTAGTCTCCCAGCCAGGGATCCCGGGGTTCCTTTCCGTCGTACTTGGCCACTTCGTAATCCGCTCCCAACAGAAAAGACAGCCATTCTGTGACATTCAGATTGTGCTGCGTCTCCAGGTAGGTGGTAGAGCCGTCATAATAGGAGAGGTCCCCCGGTGTGGCGGACCAGATGTAATCGCGCTCCGTCTGTCCGTAGGCCCCTTTCAGACTATAATCCCAGACGGTAGAGACAGAATGATTGAAGGTGAGGCCGTTTTGAGACAGCCGACTTTCGCGACGCTTGACGGGATCGGCAAGATTCTTGACGAGATTCCCGTTTGCATCCAGGCTGGGGAGAATGCGGCTCAGGGCGAGTTCCGAATCGTAAAAGAGCGAACTGTACTCAATATTCATGTCAGGAGTGATGCGAAAACCCGCGCCCGCCGTGTAGCCCAGATTGTTGTAATAATACCCGTCGGGACCCCCGTTCGTCTGTCCCTTCGTGGTCACATAAAGAGGGTTGACATCCAAGAAAAACCTATCTTCCCCGTACTGAAGGCGTCCGTTGATCTGGTACGTGTTGTAGGCTCCGGCCTCCGTGCGAAGCTCACCGCCGAAACCCTGCTTCCACTTTTCAGGCACGATGTTGATGACTCCTCCCATGGCCTGGGAGCCGTACAAGGTGCTCTGCGTTCCTCTGAGAATTTCCACCTGCCTCAGATTGCTTCCGCTGAAGAGGTCACCGATGAAATACTGCAGCGTGCTTTGAGTGTCGGCCGCATCCCGGAGAGGAAACCCGTTGTACTGAAACTGGGTGTGCTGCGATCCCGCACCCCGAATGCTGATGGTGGAAAACTGTCCCGGTCCTCCGGATCGTCTCAGGTACACACCGGGCTCCGCATCGAGCAGATCGGGAAGAAAGTATTTCTGCTGTGCATCGCGGTCTTCAGCAGAGACCACACTGACGCTCTTGGTGACCTGGGACAGGGGCGTTTCCACCCGGGTGGCCGTCACCACGAGGGGCTCCATCCGGTGACTTTCGCCCCCCACCTCTACCCTCCCAGCATCATGCTGCTCCGGCGTTTCCTGGACGGCTCCCGCCGTGCCCGAATCAATCAACGTTTCACCTGCCTGCCCGCAGGCAATTGAAATGAAAAAAGCACACACGAAAAGAGCCCAAAAGGTGACAAAAATCCGACTCATTCCTCCTCGCTTTCCCCCACAATTCTCTCCCATCGGGAGTGCGCATGGGTTATGCTGGGACGTTCCACAATCCTTGGGGGCAGGTGTCGGTTCTTGCCAGGAATTCCCACCTGCCCCCTTTCCCTTTGCCGACTACCAATGCAAATCATCCTCTTTTGTTTGAAAGCCTGTGAATTTTAAAAATTTCAACTCGCAGAACACTCCTACTGCGTTTCCTCCAAGGGAGGGGTGCAGGGAAAACATTTTCTCCCGCTCGCCGGCGTGAATTCGTCAAAGAAGAAAGGGCCGCACCCGCAATTCCCCGAGAGTTCCCGCTTCGGGGGTCGCACGGCGAATGCCCTTTCATGTTCCCCGTGCCTGTGCGACATCCATCACTTCCTCGATGTCCCCCTCCACATCCAGATAAACGTCCTCCAATTGCCGGCGCACAGCATCCGAGGTGTTCCACATGCCCCGCTGGATGGCTTCAAGCAGTTTGTCCGGCATATTTTGCAGGGCATGGGGATTCACCTCTTTGAGCCATCGCTGCATTTCCTCTGGTGAGCCACAAAACCAGGTAACGGACCCGCTGCGCCGAAACCCGGGACAGGGGAGGAATTTTCGTCATCATTTCCCGCCCGGGACCCGAGATGCAGTTTGACCGTCGGATCGCCTCAAAAGGAGCTCCATGTCCACCCGGTCCTGAAAAAACTTGCGGCGCAGGGAGCACGTGTCCATCGAGGCGCGGCAGGTCCCCTCGCCGATCAGGGAGGTTTCTTTCCAGGGGGCATGGCCCACGGGCGGCTCACAAATGAGGGCGCCATCGGGGGCTGCAGCTACCACGGCCATGCGTTCAAGACTTTTCACCCCGAGAAGCAACCGGGTATCGGGATCGAGCGAGTTCACACCGACGACCACCAGCACGTCACAGCCGATCTTTGACAGAGCCACAGCCGCCTCGGGGTTCTGAAGGGTGTCGGGTCGGGCCAGTGCCAGCCGCGAGGGACCAAAATCCGCCGTCACCCAGGGGACACTCGGCTCGAGTTCCAATGTTCTCTCTCCACACAGAATAATGGAATGGGACGATACGCCGGCTCTCTTCCGGACTCCCGCCACCACCGCCAGCGGTCTTTCGCTCCCCTGGTTGATGATTTGTTGGAGCCGGTGAGGCTCGATGTCCTGGGAGAGAATGACCAGCGCGGGCGGGCCCTGATCATCGCGTCTCGACGCGGCTTCGAGCATGGAGTCAACATTCCGGGAATCTCTCGACACCAGGCACAGGATTTCCAGAGGACCACCGGGTGGCAGCCCCCAAAGACCAGAAAAATCCTCCAAGCCGTTCACGTGCAGGTAGAGGTTTGAAAAATCCCGAGGGTTCCTCTCCTCCAAGATTCGCTTTCGGCGGTGTGCCGCCAACCTCCCGTCGACGAGGGGATAGGGCACGGTCCAAACGTGAGAGCGCTCGCTCTTCTCGTCGAGAAGGACCTCTCCCTCCGAGCTGATGACGCAGGAACGACTCTCACGGCAATCCATGGACCGGTCCTTTCCGGTCCGGTTACAGGCAACGACCCCCATGCCGTTTTCAAGAGCCCGCGCGCGCCAGACCTGGCGGGGGTCCAGGCCTGAGGGAGGCCAGTTGGCGGGAACCAGCAGCAGATCGACCTCCTGCAATGCCAGAGAACGCGGCAGCAGCCCGTAGTAAGTGTCTGCACAGATGAGGACTCCTAAACGACCCCAGGGGGTTTCAAAAACATTGGCACGAGATGGGGACCCGGGGCAGGCCCATCGGCGTTCGGCCGCGATTTTTCGGTGATGAGCCGCCAGACGACCGTCCGGGCCGATCACCACCGCGCTGTTGTAGAAAATGTCCGCCACCGGGTCTCGCTCGGCGATGCCCGTACAGATGGTCACTCCATGACCTCGAGCCACAGGCGCGAGCATCTGAAAAGTCTCGCCCTCGAGAACTTCCACCTGAGTCTTCACATCGTCGCGGCTCTCGAAGCTGTAGCCGGAAACGGAAAGTTCGGGACCGACAATGATGCGGGCTCCCTTTCGGGCCGCTTCTTCCGCGCATGCCGTGAGGAGGGCCCTGTTTTCTTCGGCCCGTCCGTGAGCCACTTCCAGATGGAGCACACCGATACTCAACTGTTGTTCCAAAAGCACACCCTCTCAATCGGATAACGCCAGATCCTCCAGCAGAGACTCCAGCGAATGGTGAAGCACGTCTTTCCCCCTGATGCGCCAGCACGGTCGGCCATCCCGGTCAAAACTTTCCACACACCTTTCCGCGTCTCCCTCCCCCACAACCCGGTAGCCGGAACGCTCCAGGGCCCGGTAGGTCCACATTCCAAGGACGCCGTTTCCTGAAAGGGCGAGCACTCCCCGATCGCTTTCAGACAGGAGGAACGCCCCGGACCCCTTGTCGAAATGGACTCCGGCATCGGCAAAGGTTTTGGCAAAGGCGTCGGAGAGCACCAGGTCTTCGGGGATGCCCTCCACGAGAAACCCTTTGGGAGAGAGGAGCCAGAGGCGGTCTGCACACCGCAGGGCCAGGTCCAGGTCGTGGGTGGAGAGGAGAATGGCGCGGCGGCCTTCATGGGCCAGGTTACGCAGCAGCTGCATGAGTTCCACCCGGCGCGGCAAATCAAGGAAAGCCATGGCTTCATCCAGAATCATGACCTCCGGCTCCTGGGCCAGAGCGCGGGCGATCATCACCTTCTGGCGTTCCCCGTCGCTCAGTTCGCAAACGGGCCGATGGGCCAGTCCTTCGATGCCGGCATCTTTCATGGCTTGCCGCGTCACTTCCAGATCCCGCAGGCTGAGACGCCCGGCCCAACCCGTAAACGGATGACGCCCCAGCGAAACCAGTGTGGCGACCGGCATCATGCCCACCGCCACCCTCTCTGTAAGCACCAGGCTCATTCGCCGTGCCAGGGCGGCAGGCGTGAACGCCTCCAGAGGCCGCCCACCCAGTCGCACTGTCCCCTCCAACGGCGCCTGCATGCCTGCCAGAGTCCGGATCAGAGTCGATTTCCCGGCTCCATTGGGACCGAGCAGGCACACCAGTTCCCCCGCTTTCAGCGTGACATCGATGCCGCATGCGACCCGGCGCAGCTGACGGTGCCGGCCGGCATAACCGACAACCAGACCCCGGGTCTCCAGCAAAGTCTGCCGGCTCATGCTCCCAACTCCCTCATGCTCCCAACTCCATGGAGTGACGACGCCTCAAGACCACGCCCACCACGACCGGTGCGCCCAGGAGTGCGGTGACGGCGTTGAGGGGCAAAACGATGCGCGTTCCCGGCACCTGGGCCATGAGATCCGCCGCCAGCGCCACGACGGCACCCACCAGGATGACGGCGGGGGCCAGGACGCGATGGTCCGATGTTTTCATGAGCATGCGGCACAGGTGAGGGATGGCGATTCCCAGGAAGCCGATGGGGCCGCAATAGGCCGTGACCGTTCCCGCCAGCAGGGAAGCTCCCAAAATGATCCAGATTCTGCAGCGCTTGACATTCACGCCCATGCTCCGGGCATAGCCTTCTCCGAGGAGAAAGGCATTGAGGGGTTTGGCAAGACTCCAGGCCAGGAGCAGCCCCGCAAGAAGAGTGGGGGCAAAAACCGTCATTCGCCGCCAGGTGACTCCGCCAAAGGACCCGAAGGTCCAGGCGATATAACTCTGCAGCTGCTGCTCCTGGGTGAATTGCAGCAGGATGGTCACCAGCGAACCGGTCATGTAACCCACCATGAGCCCGACGATCAGAAGCGTCACACTGTTCTCCACTCTGGGTGCAATGCTCATGACCGCCGCGAGCACTCCCATGGCCCCGAGGATGGCGGCGAGAATGACCGAAGCGTCTGCCGCAACACCCGTTCTTTGTAAAAGCGCAGTCCAGCCCATCCCCCAAGCGGCCATGACCACCAGAGCGACGCCGAGGCTGGCGCCGGAACTGATTCCCAGCACAAAAGGATCGGCCAGGGGATTGCGAAAGAGGGTCTGCATCATCAGACCGGCCAAGCCCAGTGCCGCCCCCCCCAACATGGCGGTGATGGCTCTTGGAAGTCGAAAAAGAAGCACAATCTGACGCCAGCCCTCCGGCACGTCCGGGCTGCCCCACAGAATGGAGAGCACGCTCGCCAAAGGAATGGTCACAGACCCGAGGCACAGCTGAAGAAGAAGAAAGAACGCCAAAACTCCGGTGAGCCCCAACCAGAGGGAAGGGGTCGCGCGGGGAAGGGTATAGTCCACATGCTGCGCCGGAGGGCAGGATTCCTTGGAAGGCATCTAATCCCCTCCGGTTCGCAAAGGAAGCCTTTGGTGCCAAATGAGCTCGTGTCCCGGTGCCAGCTGGGGATGGAAAATCTTGATGAGGTCCAGCAGGATCAGGTCCGGACGACCCACTCCCGTTTCCCAGTAGTCATTGCCCCCGCCCGGACCGATTCGTGCGTTGTTGTTGAAGACCTGTCCCTTCTGAAAGGCTTTGAACAAGCTGAAACGCTCATCGGTCCCCCGGAGTTCGTCCAGGGAGAGGACGGCCCCGGGATTGAGCCAAACATCAGCCTCTCTGGCCCTTTCGAGGACGTTTTCCACGCTCAGGGACATGATTCCCGAAGACCTGTCGTCGTCCCACAGGTAGCGAGCCCCCGCATCCCGAAGAAACGCCGCCATGTAGCTGCGACCTCCGGGCAGGTACCAGGTGGATTGCTGGGAAATGCCACAGAAGACCCGGGGACGGTTTTCCACCTTCCGTGCCTTTTCAGCCGATTCCTGATAGTGCGCTTCTATTTCCGAGAAAAGCTCCTCGGCGTCTTTTTCCTTGTTGAAAAAGGCCGCCAGAAACTTGACCCATTCCGCACGCCCCAGCGGCTCAGGTTCCATGTAATTGCTCACGATGCCGGTCTTGAAGCCCGCCTCCAGGAGCTTGGGATGCGTGTCATACTGAGGAATTCCTGTACTGTGGACCAGGACCAGATCCGGCTGGAGCGCGAAGAGGAGTTCCATGTTGAGCCGGCGGGCCATCCCGCCTCCCCCGGCCCCCACTTCTTCGACCTTGCCCTGTCGGATCCGCTCCGCCACCTCAGGAGTGTTCACCAGCTTGCATCCGGAGAGACCCACCAGCGCGTCCGTCACCCCGAGCATGGGAAAAAAAGTGAGGAGAGTGGTGGAAGCCATCACCACACGCTTGACGGGAATTTCCACCACGACCGCCCCTTTCGGAACGGGTCCGGTGAGCGATCGGCCATGGGGCACCAGGAGGTAGGTGAAGGTCGCTCGGGCGTCTCGCCAGGGGGTGAGCACCTCGATCTTCTTGTAATCGTCGTGGTATTCCAGTGTGAACCCGGTGGCGTGACGGATTTGAGCCCGGTGGGGGAAAGGATCGCGGTCTCCAGGGTTCGCGACCTGTTGAAACGCAGAAAGGTCCTCAGCCCGCGAGGGGTGGGCATCGGCGGCACTGTGCAACGCCGCGAGGGCTATCCCTGAAAGCATCCAGGATGCAGCGCGTTTCCAGAACAAACTACGGTTCATGACCTCCCGCCCCTCATCCTGTTGGACCCACATTCTCTTCATTTCCCCTGTTGAGACGTCGACACACTTCACACCTGGCAAGCTTGTCATAGGCATACCTGACGAATATTTTCCCGCATTGCTTGCATCGGGTTTCAATTTTCATGGATTTCGGAATCAGTGCCGATGGACAAGAGGCCGGTTCATGCTGAGTCCAGCGAAGGAAGCAGGAAAGTTTCGATCTTCTTTTCAACAACGTGTGCAACGTTTCATCCTTCTTGGAGAGCATGGCCGCCGACTGATTCACTTTTGTGAGGTTCCCGGCAACCCGTCACAGACCGCTCGGCCCACCCACTTTTCCGCAGATTGGCGGTGGTTCGCCCAAGACGAAAATGAGGGGGCACTGGAGAGCCCCGGCAGGCTCTCCAGTGGTGAAAGGGTTGATGGAACGCGTCGAGGAGGACTGAAGCCTTTCGAGAGGGAGGCGAAAGGTGCCCGGCTTCAGCCAAAAAAAAATCCCCAGAGCAGAAAGCTCTGAGGATTGCACCCGGGTTCACTTGGTCCTTCAGCAGGTCATCGCATAGCTCCACGTACCGACAACCTTGTTCGCATCAGGCAGGTCTTCTGACTCTCGGATCCTCCTACTCTCCGAGCCTTCCCGTTTCGCTTCCGCAAAACAGTGGCATCCTCGGATTTCGTCCCCGATCACAGCGGCGGGACCGTTCCCGAATCTCACGGGATTCCCATTTTAAGCGATGCAGCACCTGATGGAGTCGCAAATTGTGCCGAATTCAGTAGCATGCCGCCCAAAAGCTGTCAAGAGTAAGAAAGGAGGCCTTGCGAACTTTCTCTTTCTTCATTACTCTGACGGTCGTTCCGAAGGGTTTTGACAAGCCGTCGGCTGATGTCGTCCCGGTTGATTTGCCGCCCGCGCCCGTCCGGATGCAGAAGGTTTCGTGGCGGCACGGCCTTCCGGATCGTTCGCCCCCGGCCGGTTACCGATTCCATGCTCTTCACCGAAACTCGACCTCCAATAATTTGCTGGAGGGTGGAGCGCGGCAGAGCATTTCAGTTCCGGAGCCAAAATGCCTAGCGAAGAGAACCTCCCGTCGAAAGAAGTGGGCCTCGCAAGCCTCCCCAGAGGCTGGGCCGTGGCCGTTCAGCTGATCGGAACCTTTGGGCTGGCCGTGTTTCTGGTGATTTATTACCTCCTGGTGATGCAGCCCAGGG
Source organism: uncultured Syntrophobacteraceae bacterium (assembly GCA_964654275.1). GTDB lineage: Bacteria > Desulfobacterota > Syntrophobacteria > Syntrophobacterales > Syntrophobacteraceae > SLCH01. The sequence continues at coordinate 19,032 of CAZZHS010000013.1, read as the reverse complement.
AGGCCGAACGCTACGAGCAGCTCCGCCAGTCGGTGACGTCTCTCGGTGAAATCGTGGCGGGCCGGCAAAGCTTGCTTTCTCGTGAACAGGCATCGCAGCTTGAAGATCTCTATGTGAGCGCCATGGCTCACGAAGTGGCGGATCTGATTGTGGCCGAACTGCAAGCCGGCCCTACGGCCGAGGGGCTCGCTGCCAAAATCGAGGACAAACTGATTTTCAACACCCGACTGCTGGAGGGGCTGAGACGAAAAGACGCCGGCACGGTCTCCGAGATGCTGACCCACAAGATCAGAAACAGCGGCATCAGCTTCGAAATCGCTCAGAAGGCTGTGGGAAGTTGGAAAGACGCTGAGCGACGGACCATCGTCACCGAGTGCCGGGATGGGCTCAATTTTGCCATCAAACGGGCAGCCATGGCAAAATAGGAGGGGAACGGATGAAGATCACCAGCGAAATTTTTCAGGTGGGGGGCGGGAAGCTGACCGCACCACACGATGCAGCCATCTACCTCCTTCTTTTCGAGGGGCACGGCGCTCTCATCGATGCCGGATGCGGTGATGGCCGGGAGAGGCTCCTGCAAAATATCCGGAACTGTGGGGTGGACCCGGGGCAGATCGAAATGCTTCTGCTCACCCACTGCCATTTTGATCACACGGGCGGTGCGAAATGGCTCCAGGAAACTCTGGCATGCAAGGTGGTCGCCCATGAATTGGATGCGCTGTACCTGGAACGGGGAGATGACGCCGTGACGGCGGCCGGCTGGTACAGCGCCTCGCTGGAACCTTTCCTTGTCGACCTCAAGCTCACCGGTGCCCGACAAACCCTGCTACTCGGCGGAAAGGCCATCGAAGCCATTCACATCCCCGGCCATTCACCCGGCTCCCTGGCTTACCTGGTGGAATCCGACGGCCTGCGGATTCTTTTTGCCCAGGATGTGCACGGCCCCCTGGACCCGAGCCTGCTTTCGGATCGAGCAGACTATATCGAATCGCTCAAGTTGCTTGTTTCTCTGGATGCGGACATCCTGTGCGAAGGCCATTACGGCGTCTACCAGGGAAAAGAACAGATCAGAAGGTTCATCAAGCAGTTTTTTTGAAAAAAACCCGCCGCCAAAGCCGGAGTCTCTGCAAAAGAGCAACCACTGCCCTCGACCACGAAAAAGCCGCGCCTCACCGCGCTCGATCCTTTTGCGGCAGGCGAGCCACACTTCCAGACCTCCCCAGCCATGTGGCCAAGTGTCCTCTCCAGAGAGCGAATTTGGCAAATATTTCCTTCCCCATGCCCCCTTCCCTCTCCACGCCGGCATCTCCCAGCCGGCGATAGAGCACGCCGCAGACCAGGGCGGTGAAGGGTGCGACGGTGACAAGTCCGAAACTGCCCACCAGGATGTTCAAGACTTCCGCCGCCACGAAGGGTGCATTCAGAATGTTCTCCGCGGGCAGCCCCTTGGCCATGAAGAGCAGAAACATGGTGATGTGGCTGCTCGAGTAGGCGAGCAGAAGGGTCGTGGTCATGGTCCCGACCACGGCGCGCCCCACCCGCAGCCCGCCTCGAATGTGTTCGAACATCCCGATCTCAGGATGACTGCGTTTGATTTCGTCCATGCTTGCTGCAATGTCCATGGCCAGGTCCATGACGGCCCCCGAGGAGGCGATGAATACGCTGGCGATGAAAATGTCCAGGAGAGATAAGTCGTAGTAGCCCGTGTAAAGGAGGGTTTCCGCGAAAGGACGGACTGCCCCGTGAAGATAAAAAGCCCGGGAAAACCAGAGGGCGAGCCCACAGGTGAGAAGCACCCCCAGCATGGAACCGGTGAAGGTGGCCAATCCAAGTCGGCTCAGGCCGCCCACGGAAAAGGTGATCACGGCGGTGAGCGCCGCCACCACCAGCAGACCCGTGAGGATCGGAGGGTATCCCAGCAGGAGAAGCGGAAAGAAGATTTTCCAGAGCACCATGGCCGCGAAAACGAACGACAAAGCAGCTTTCAGACCCGTGACACCCGCGACGGTCAGCAGCAGCATTCCAAAAAGAACGATGAGGGCGATCTGGATGCCCAGACGGTAATGGCCCCGGACGACGGCGTGATCCGGCCTGCCCTCCACCACTTTGTACTCCACAAGCACCTTGCTGCCGACCTCGTAGAACTCATCGAATTCCATCCTGCCCGTCAACATGTTGGTGACCGCGATTTCCTCCCCTTGGTGAGGACCGTCCAGGAGCCTCACCTTCAGGAACTGGGGCTCGGTCTTCACAATCAGATTCACGCGCACGCGGCTGTTGTCCACCTCCGTGACGAGGCCGCGCGCGTGGTGCCCTTTGGGGGCATTCGGAACGCCGGCCAGGTCCAGAAAAGCCAATCCCAGACAGATGCTTGCAATGATGAATGAAAAAAGCCACTCTCGGCCCCGCCTCGACATGGGTCCTCCCGAACCGCTCAAATGGAAAGCGGCGCCCTGAAAAGAAAGGACGCCGCCGAGCAAACCTTCTACCGCAAAGTCGCTACTTCTTTTCCACCGGCAGTTTTGCTCTGATGTTCATGACCTGGGCCAATTTCTTGGCAATGTCCGTGTTGTCGTAGAAACCGGAAAAGACCGATGCTGCACGCCCCTCAGCAAAAACAGGGACGGGTACCCCGGTGTGGGCATACGAGGTCCAGCCGATGCTCGCCCGTTCGTTGAGGATGTGGGTGAGGGTCACGATGATCGGCTCGTAGCCGCCGTAGAGCACTGCATTCTTTGCGGCGTTGTTGTTGTTTCGGCCGCAGAGCGACTGATCGTAGGCGTCTTCCAGCTTTTCTTTCTGGTAGTCGTTCAACTGGTTCCACTCCAGGCCGAATGCGCTTGACATGAGGTTCAGCATGTCCGGATTGCTTGCCAGGTTGTCGGGCTGAGCCCAGTTGCCACAGGAAGATGCGTAAGTCTCTTTATGGGTTTTCCAGCCGTTGGCGGCAAAATGTTCGTAGCTGTTTTGCTGACCGAGCAAACGGTCATAATAGGCCGTGTAAGCCGTGGTCGCATTGCCGATGCTCATTCCGCCGGTTTCGTGATCGCCGGTAACAACGATGAGCGTGTCATTGGGGTATTTTTTCAGGAACTTCAGGGCGACGCCCACTGCTTCATCGAAGTCCAGTATGTCGCCGATGGCGGCCACGGCGTCGTTGGCGTGGTTCGCCCAGTCGATCTTGCCCCCCTCCACCATGAGGAAGAACCCTTTGCCGCCTCTCCGGTCGAAAAGGTTGGCAACGGCCACATCCACCATCTCCGCCAGCGATAGGTTCTCAGCCGGTCTGTCGATCGCATAGGGCATGGCCTTGCTCCTATCCAAAACGGGATTGATGCACACAACTTTCTTCATGGGCTTGCTTTTGAGGGCCATGATGGATTCGCGGTCGTTGAGCACCGTGTACCCGTTCCGTGCCAGCATTTCCCAGACATTGTTGCTGGTGTCGCCGCTCCGGGCCGGTCCCTCCGGGCTGACAATCCCGCCGCCGCCAAAAAATTCATAGCCGGTTTCGGCCATCTGGGAGGCAATGCTGTTCATCAGACCCCGGTTGGGTACGCTCGCGTAATAAGAAGCGGGAGTGGCATGGTCCAGGGAGACGCTTGTGACGATACCCACTTTCCGGCCTTGTTCTTTTGCCAGCTGGGCAATGCTTTTGTAGAGGGCGCCCGTGTCCACATCCATGCCGATGACGGCACTTTTCGTCTTGACCCCGCAGGCGAAAGCCGTGCCTGCGGATGCCGAGTCGGTCATGAGCGCATGAGAGTCAAAAGTGGTTTGCATGCCCTGAACCGCCATTTTCGTCATGTTGAGGCGGTTTTCGGGCTTCAGCAGATCTTCCGCCAACCTTGCACTGCCGCCGTTTATGGTCGTCAGGTAGGCCTCTGTGGCCTGGATTTGAGAATTGGCCATGCCGTCACCCAGGAAGAAGAAGATGTACTTCGGATTGACGGCGTGCGCCGCCGATGTCAGCACCCACAGGGTGAGGGCAAAAACCAGGAAAAAGACATTCATGCTTCGAAAACTTCTGCACTTCATGCTCGATCACTCCTTAACAGGTTCATGAAACACTCTAAAATCTCGCCGACGGTCTCAAGAGCAAACCCGATCCCTTCTTTCGCCATCCACCCTCCTCGCATGGATTCATATCCCTGGGCCACCCGTAGTCGCCCGCTCATGGCGTCCTCGCAGCGCGAAACCAGTGGGTTGAGCGTTCATGACCTGAAGCCGGTCAGAGGATTGCTCGGAAGAAAGGGCAAACGGTTCCTCATGAGAAGCCCCTTCCTGCCTCTTTCACCTTGGGGCCATTTCGTCTCCGCCATGGCAGACAAGCATCGTTGGAAGCAACCTAGAGGAAAAAACCCGCCCCCTGGTTACGAGCAGTTGTTAATTTGAAGTACGGACGGTGGCAATTCGGTGACGCCCCCACGGGTGCAGGGTCCGTGTAAGGACTTCGGCAGGAGCTTTGGGAGAAAGCTTGAGGACCGGTTTCCAGAAGGATGCCCCTTCCCGGCCCGGATGTGGTGCGGGCTCAGGGAGCGCGCAGCATTCCCGAATTTCGGTCTTTATTTCCAAACGATATCCTTCAAAGAAACGCGCCTGTTCTCCAAGGCGAAAGCACGAGACCGCCATGCTTCCCCATGGTTTTAAAACGGCGTTCTGGTTTTCGCGGAGGATTTATGTCGGCTGGGGAGTGATCGGCAAATGAACTGGAATAATTCTTTCACATGCCCTGCGCCGGGGTGGACGCAGTCGTTCCCTTCTCCCTGGGATGGCTTGGGGGTGCTCCGGAGTTGGGCCATTCCCTCTCCAGGGACCTTGATTCCCTTTTGCCGGTTGATCCGTCCAAGAACGGACTGAGGTGCTCTGTCGAAATTGCCGGGCAGGGTTCAAAATCCCCATCAATGCCCCTGAAGGGTGGAATCAAAGGGGGTGCCTCCCGGGAAAACAATCTGACTGCATTCCCCGGCGACTATCCTTATCGATATCGATTTCATGAAACGGGTCATCTTCAGAAATGCAAAAAACCTCTCTGAACAGAGAGGTTTTCGAATTCGAATGGATGAATGAACCTGATTCAGGAATTCGCCTCGAGGGGGCGGCATCCTTGGGGGGGCCACCCACCCCATCTGCGGAAGGCAGGGGAAGGGGTCCGCAATGACGAGACCAGCAAAGTTCGTGTCGGAAAAGAGGGAGATACTCTCTCAACCCTTACAGGCTGCCACCGCATTGAGGGGAGCGTCGTAGTCGGGTTCCTTGGTGATTTCCTTGACCAGTTCGATGTAGCGAATCACACCCGTCTTGTCGACCACGAACACGGCTCGTGCCAGCAGACGCAACTCTTTGATGAGGACCCCATAGGCTTTTCCAAACGCCGCGTCCTTGTGGTCGGAAAGTGTCGTCAACCTTTCGACGCCCGCGGCTCCGCACCAGCGCTTCTGAGCGAAGGGCAGGTCCATGCTGACGGCCAACACGACCACGTCATCCCCCAGGGAGGTGGCTCGCTCGTTGAATTGCCTGGTTTCCAGGTCGCAGACGGGAGTGTCGAGTGAAGGGACTGTGGCGATCACCACCACCTTGCCCAGGTAAGAGGAAATCTTGACGGGGGAGAGGTCATTGGCCAAAAGTTCCACGTCGGGGGCCTTGTCCCCTACTTTCAACTCCTCTCCCAGCAACGTCAATGGATTTCCCTGAAACGTGACCGCACCGGATCGCTCAACCATATTCCCTCCTTTTCACTTCCAGCTGGAAAACATCGTCTTGTTCAAATTTGCACCATCAAAGGATGCTCCAATGCACCTGAATGTGGACGGGAACATAGTTACGGGCTGAAACCGTGTCAAGATCGCTGAGGAACGCGGCAGAACTCGCTTCAAGGCACGATGCGGGATGTTTTGAAATCACCCGCCCCAAGGCATGTTGGCATACGTCTGGGAGATTTTGTCCCGATATTCCCTGAAAAACTTTTCATGCCCTTTTTCCCAGCTCGAGAGCATGATCAAGGCCTTCTTGGCATCCCCCTCCGTCTGCATGGCCATGTTTTCGTAGAATTCGCTCAAATCCTTCTCGATGAGCCATGCGGTGTTGAAGACCGTCACGTCGGGAACCATGGAGCCCTGCACGCATTCTTCCAGGAATTCCGACTTGGCCCGCTCATCAAAGTAATTGGTCGGCTCCAGCACCACGGCCTTCAAACTTTCGGGATCGAAAGGCTCATTCTTTTTCAAATCCTCGAGGATGGTGGAAATGAATTCAATGTGCTTCTGTTCTTCTTCCACCAGGCGCTTGAAGGCGCTGATGGCCGCGCCGATGGCCATGCGGCCCAGCGATTGCTCGAAAAAGGCCTTGCCGGTGTGTTCCTGTGCGAGAGCATACTGAAAGATTTTGATAAGGTTCTCATTGGTCGACATGGTGTGACCCTCCCTCCCTGTGAGTGGTTGGTGGTTCCCGTGATTCAAAAACCGCCGTCATCGAGGGCTGCGGGGGTGGCGCAACCCGTGTTCCGTGAAAAGATCTTCGAAAGAGGCTCGATGCCCCCTGTGGATTCACGAACTTCAAAGATCGAAAAAACGCCATGAGCCTGAGAAAATGGGTGGTGGATTCAGGAGAGAGGTGACCGCTCGTGAACGTGCAGCAGACCAGGAGAGGAGCTTGAACGGGATCGGATCTGAAGCAAGCACTTGAGAAGGGAGCGCGTCCGTCATGCATCCCTCGCAAGCTTTGGCCCTCCCTGGTTTCCGGATCTTGAAAAACACGTCTCTAACTATAGGGGATCCATGCCCCTTTGCCAAGGTTTGAGGGTGCGAGGGAGGCCTTTCCCCGTAAATTTCTCGCTCCCGACAATCTCCTCCCTCGCGAAACCTCGGACCTTCACTCCACGATGCCGTCTTTGAGTGCATCGAGGGTTGGAACCGGCACGGTCATGGAGGCATCCCGGGAGGCATCGTACATGAACCGGTAGGAGAGCCCCATGTTCCCCTGCTTTCCCATGACTTCCCAGCCGTTTTGGAGAAAGGGACACGCATCGTTGAAACAGATGTGCATGAATTCCACATCCCAGTTGCTGAAGGGTGAATTGGGGACCGCCCACTTTTTCATCTTCACCCCGCAGTGAGGACAGCAGAGCGTGTCCTTGATGGATCCCATTCGAGAACGGACGATGTCCCTGGAAGGTTTGTGAACATCTGCCACATGGAGTTCCGGGCGGATTCTTTTCCTGTGTTCCGGCCCCTTTTTCTCTGCATAAACCGCATAAATGGGATCGCTGGGCAGTCCCAGGTGCGCGTACTTGTCGTCCTGGGGACGAGGCCGGCCTTTCGAGATGAAAACCTTGGGCTTTTCAAAAGCATCGGACGCACGGAAAAAATCCTCCACGAGCACGATCCGCTCCTTCTCTCCCGATTCCTTCCAGATCTTCACCGCTTTTTGAGGAAACATGCGGTTGGAAAACAGGACGAGAAAAAGGCCCCCCGGTCTCAAAATGCGCGCGGCTTCGCGAAAGACCTCGTAGGGACGGGTCATGTAATCGACGGAGACGGTATTGAGAATGATGTCGAAGGATTCATCCGCAAAGGGAAGCTGCGGCGTTTCATTGAGATCATGGAGGACCATCTCCGTGAGAGATTTGTTTTGCCTGAGCTCATTGGCATTGAGTCCGAGACCCACGACTCTGGAAGCACGCACTCTTCCTGGAATGTGTGAATCCCACCCGGCCATCAGGTCCAGGATGACCGGACTTTCTTCGACCACCAGATCTCCGATGATCTTTTCAACGGTGGAAAGAGCCAGTGAATCCAGGTGCTCCACAAAGCGGTCCGTTTGATAGAAAACCTTGTCATCCGTCTCGTCCACGCGTGAGAACGCATCCGCCGGTAAAACGTTCTCCAGGGTTGCGTCCGCAAGATTCAGTTGCGGCATGCCACTCATCGTCTCCTCCTTCGCATAAAAAAAGCCAGGTTTTAAAAACCTGGCTCGTGGCCCCACCGGATTGGGCAGGTTTTTACTGAATAAAAATCAACTTTTTGTATCGTCGTGCACTGAAACTAAGTTCTGGGCGCTGCTTGTCAATAGGACGCCGCAACACAGGAGGAGCGTGCGCGAAAGCGGCCGAGAAGGGCGGGCGCAGGGCAGCAAGCGCCGGAGCGATGGATTTCAAAGTTTCACAAAATGGGAGTCCACGGCGCCGAGCAACAACAGGAAAGAATCGATCTCGACACACAGGAGCGCCACGTCAGGATCGTTGAGAAGCCCTTGGAGATGAGGGTGTTTGGAAAGGAACTGAGTGCGAATCGCCTCCTTCCGGGCCTCTTCGCTCACGGGTGTGCAGGTTCCCGACACGGTGAGCGCCTGGATGGACTCCCGATGGCCCGCAGCTTCGGCCCGGGTGTCCACGAGAAGGCTCACCGTGGAATTCGCCTGAAGGTTCTGATACTTCTGGGTGTTCTTCAAAGTCACCAGATAGACTCGGTCCGCGCCCGGATCGGGAATGTAGGCCATGAGGGAGCAATGGGGCCTGCTGTGAGCACACGTGGCGAGGACACACATGTCGCCGGACTTCAGAAGTTCCCGCATCCTTTCGATCATGATTTCTGCTCCTTAATTTCGCCGCAAATGCGGCACCGGTGCCCTCCAATTTTGTGAGAGGAGACGCTCTCGCCGGCGGGAAGACCGGACGGTGCACAAGAGCTCACGGCTCCCTGTACACCTGATAAAGCCCGATGGAATCGAGAACATAAACATCCAGATCGCTCTGTGTCTTTTCCACAAGTTCCATCAGCGCCCACAGGGATTCAACCTCCTCGTGCTGTTCCGCGGCAGACTGCAGGATGATGGCCTTGAGATACTTGGCCTGGGCGGCCAGGAGCCAGTGCCGGAGAGCGGCACGGCGCGCCTCCAGAATCGCACATCGATCGGCCAGCCGCATGGTCCGCGAAAAAAGCTCGTCCCAATCCCGGCCCCAGGTTCGGCTCCATTGGGAAACAGCAGGGAGTGAGGAAGGGTACTCGTCGACCGCTCCTTCCACATAGGCCGGAATAACGGGGGTTTCTTCAATAATTTTTCGCATGTCCTGCCAGCCGGGTTGATCGTACAGGTCCTGAATGCTCTGGAGGACCGGCTGGATGTCGAGGTAGAATTGCTCCAGCCTGGGTTGGAGTTCAGCGAAGGCTTCATGGGCCGCGACGGTCTCCAGGTCGGCCTGCGGCGATCTCTGAGGAACCGTGGCACAGGCAAAGAGGCCCCAAATCAGATACAGACCTGTTAGTACGGCACGCGTCATGAGGTTCCATCCTGGAGCCGGATTTGGGTTCCAAAGGCTGATGCCGCTCACATCAACCGATCTTTCACATCGAAAACGCTTCCAAATTAGCATGCATCTCCGCCAAACAAGAACAAATATCTGCAGGTGTGCGCCCGAAGACGGAATTGATATTTGCACCGGATTCCGCTCCCGGAACCCACGGGACGGAACCACAACGGTCTCGCGGAAAGAAAGGTGAACCGGGGGGAGGCAGTCGAGCTTCGCTTCTTGCGTTTCTCCAGTGTTCGTGGTAGCTTGGTCATCACATGAAGAATTTTCAGGTGATGAGGTCCACCGGAACCGCCGCCGCTTGGGGCTGATGACTTCTACTCTCTCAGGGAGTAGAAGTTTTTCCATTTTGGGGTTCTTTGTTCTCTCTGCGGAGGCGGGCACCCAGCGGCTTTCCCTTCTCATCTCCAGGAAGGAGTCCCGACCATGAGCGAGTACGATCATCTGAAACAGAGCCTGCTTGCCACTGTAGAAGATCTGCGGCCGCTGATCCACGAAGAGAGCCGGGAGGCTTTGACCGAGGTCGGCGACAAGTTGAGGGAGGAAGTCTTCAACCTCGTCATTCTGGGGCAGTTCAAACGGGGAAAATCGACGTTCATCAACGCCCTGCTGGGAGAAGACCTCCTCCCCACGGCCATTGTCCCCCTCACCTCCGTGGTGACCGTCATCCAATACGGCCCTCAGGTGGCTGTGCGCATCCATTTTCTCGACGGCCGGGAGGAGGAGGCGGCCCTTTCCGAACTTCCCAAATACATCACGGAACGGGGAAACCCCGAGAACCGGAAGGGGGTCCGTGAGGTCACCATCTTTCATCCCTCTCCCTATCTGCGAGACGGCGTGCGGATCATCGACACTCCAGGCGTTGGATCTGTCTACCGTCACAACACGGACGTTGCTTATCGCTACCTTCCCTATGTGGACGCAGGCATCTTCGTCATCTCCGCCGACCCGCCCCTTTCGGAAAGCGAGAACCAGTTTCTCAAAGATATCCGTGATTATGTGCACAAAATCTTCTTCATCGTGAACAAAATCGACCAGGTTGGAGAACGGGATCGCTCCGAATCGATGGAATTCACCTCAAGCGTTCTGTGCAGCGCCCTGGGCTGTGAGGTCGTCCCCCTTCACCCGCTCTCGGCCCGCTGGGCGCTGGAAGCGAAACAGGAGCACGATGAGGCCAAGCTGCAGCAAAGCCTCCTGCCTCGCTTCGAGGAGCAATTGCGTGCTTTCCTGTTGAACGAAAAAGGGATGGTTCTGCTTCAATCCGCTACCCAGGGGTTGCTGCGGCTCGTCTCCGGAGAAACCGTTGCGCTGCAGCTCGAACAGGAAGCCGTCAAACTCCCCTTTGAGGAGCTCAAAGGAAAGATTTCGAAATTCGAAGAGGAAATGCGCTCCATTGCGCGGGACAAAGAGCACCATGGTTACCTGCTGCAGGGTCGACTCGGGACAATCACCAAAAAGCTGGATGAAGAAATCCGGATTTTCAAACAGCAAACCCTGCCGGTCCTTCACGAGGCTCTGGATCGTGAATATGCGAAAAAACTGGACGAAGGGGGAAACCTGGGCCAGGATCTGGAACGTTTTGTTTTCGACAAGATCCGCGAAGTGTTCACTCCCTGGCGGCTCCAGGTGACGGAAATGATCGCGGCAACCCTCGCCGAAGCCCACCACGAGCTGGCCACGGGAACCAACCAGGTGATCGAGCGCATCCTGAAGCTCACAAGCGACATCTTTCAGCTGCCTCTCAAACCTTTCACGGCCGTGGAGCCTCTCGGCCAGAAAAGCCGCTTTTATTTCCTCTTGAAAGACGATCCCGTAGGGCTCGAGCTCATCCAGCTCGCGGTCACGAGCTCCCTCCCCCGGTTCCTCGTGAAAAAGATGATCTTGAACAACATGAAGACCGCCGTGTCGGAGCTGGTCGACCGCCATTGCGGACGCGTGCGCTACGACCTCATTCAGCGCGTTCAAACGACAGTGAAAGACTTTCAGAAAAGCCTCACGGAACGCATCGACCAGACGTTGGAAGGCATTCGCAGAGCTCTTGGCAAGGCCGTCGCCATGAAGCAGCAGAGCGAAACGGACGTCGAGCGGGGGTTGAGCGATCTCAGCCGCAAGATGGCTTCGGTTGAGGGCATTCAGGAGCGATTGCTGACCATTTCCCGGAATTTGGATGCGCTTGCCCCCTGCCGGCCAGGATCCAGGTGAACGGTCATCTGTGGAATATCAACCGCGGAAACAACAGGCATTCAGAGATTCCCCTTCGTGCTCTGCGGGGAATTTGAATGATTTTTCTTCGGATCGGAACAAACCTGAGTAGAATGATTGGGTGCGTTTCAGCCGTGATGGTCATGAAAAGCCTCTAACCGACGAGCGCCCATGAAGCAGGAACTTCTCAAGATCCTCTTGATCATGGTCGGGGGAAGCCTGGGAGCCATCTCCCGCTATGGCACATCCCTGCTGGCGGCCCGGCTTTTCGGCGCCCAGTTCGCCTGGGGAACCTTGATCGTGAACCTGGCGGGATGTTTTTTCATCGGGCTGGCCTTCAGCCTCGCGGACCGGGTTCACTGGCTGGGCACTCTGCCCCGCCTGTTTTTCGTCACGGGATACCTTGGGAGCCTCACCACTTTCTCGACCTTTGCTCTCGAGAGCAGCAATTTCCTGCGTGCCGGAACACACTGGCTGACCGTGGCCAATGTGCTCGTCAACAACATTGTGGGGGTGGGCCTGGTCTTCCTGGGAATGTGGCTGGGACGGTTGCGCTGAGGGGAATTCGGACATGTTGAAATACAAAGCCATCGAAATTTTCACCAGCGAGGAGGCCCGCTGGGAGGGCAAGCCCCTCAGCGACGCCGTGGTGGAATTCGTCTGCAGATCCAAAATCGCCGCCCGATGCATGGTGAACCGGGGGACGGACGGATGCTATGAGAACGGCGAGATCGCCACCCGAAAGCTGGAAGTCCTCTCGTACAACATGCCCGTCCGCATGACGATCATCCTGCCCGAACCGGATCTGGAACGCATCTTGCCGGACCTGGAAAAAATGGTGACGGACGGCATTGTGGCTGTGCAGAACCTGGATGTCGTGAGCCACAAGACCCGAAACCGTTTCATCCCGCGACAGATTCGAGTGCAGACAGTGATGACGGAAAACCCCAAGTCGGTCAGTCCATCGACCCCCGTGAGCGACGTGGTACGGCTCCTGCTCTCCGTCGACTTCACGGGAGTGCCGGTTGTGGACGAAACCAACCGGCCCGTGGGTGTCATCTCCCAGGGAGATCTCATCAAACGGGCCGGGATGCCATTGCGGCTCTGCCTGCTCGCCGAATCGGACAAAGAGCGCGTGGCGTCGTTTCTCGACGCTGCAGCGTCCAGGAAGGCTTCGGAAATCATGAGCGAGCCCGCCGTGACCATAGGGGAAAACCAACTTTTGACCGAAGCGGTGGGCCTCATGCTCGACAAGAGAGTGAAGCGGTTGCCCGTGATCAACGAAAAGGGCGAGCTGACGGGGATCCTTTCCCGCATGGACATTTTCCGGACCATCACCAGGGAATCCCCCGACTGGCAGGCCTTCCGGGCACGGAACATCCAGGTGGAAAACCTCCGCACCGTCTCGGACATCATGCGCCGCGACACGCACACCGTGCACCCCGACACTCCCATTGAGGAGATCATCCGGATCATTCACTCCAACGACATCCGGAGGGTGGCCGTGGTGGACGATCAAGGGCGTTACCTGGGGATCATCTCCGATGAAAGCCTGCTCGCCTCCTTCAGTGATCATCAAGCAGGCCTTTGGGATCACATCGTGAGCAAAATGTCCTTCACCGAGATGGGGCGGAAGCACAAGGAATTCCTGGATCAATTAAACGCGCGGACCGCCGGGGACGTGATGGACACCACCCACATGACGGTTCTTGAAAGCATTCCCATCGAGGAGGCCATTGGGCTCATGACCCGTCACGACCTGAAGCGTTTGCCCGTTTTGGATCCGCAGGGCCGTTTCAAGGGCATGGTGAGCCGGGAGTCTCTCCTGAGGACCGGTTACGCCCAGTGCAGGATCTAACCCGGTCCCCTCAATGGTTCCTGGAGGAGATTTTTATGGCCAGGCACTCGTGCACGGTTCGAGGTCGCATGATCGAAGAAGGAAGGTCTGTTTTCCGTGGGAGATGGATACTGAAGTGCAGGGAATATTAGTGCTTTTTGACGGTCACTCCAAGGCAGTGACAAACCGGGACTCCCGAATGACCGGATCATTGGTGATCAACGGCAAATCCAGATAACGGGCGGTGGCGGCAATCAGACGGTCGTGCAGTTCGGGGATGCCGTCGATTTGCGAGGCAGTCCTGAGGATCTCCAGGCTCAATGGTTCAAACTGGTAGTTTCGGCTCTTCAAAAGGTCGTCGGCCTGCAACAAACTGATTTTGATGCGGTGTTTTTCGAACAGATAGAGCATTTCCATCATAACGATCGCTGGAATGATAATTACGGCTTCTCCCTTGTCGGCAGCCCGAAAAGCTTGATGAGCTTTATCGTTGATGACTTTCTTGCCCATCATGAACTTGACCAGTGCCTGGGTGTCGGTCACAAAACTATCCATTATCGAGTTCCTGCTCCAGGTGCCGCCATGTCTGCGCTCTGAACTGCTTGAGCTCGGTGAAGTCGATATCGTATCCTTTCAAGATCCCCTCTAATCTGAGCAGTTTCTTGGTTTCAAGCTGACTTTTATACCTCATGAAATCGATGAAGCTGACAATGGCATACAAATCCTTCTCGGAGAACCCGATCAATTTGCTGTAAATCTCGTGCCGGGTCAAAGCTTCCTTATTCATTTCCGGTCCTCCCTCGTATCAATCGAAATCACCTGCATCCCTTCCTTGAAGTTCCGCCATTTCATCGACGGTTCTTTCCCAGAGTTTCGTCCGTGTGCAGATGGATAATTCTTAACCATTCTAGTGTCCGTTCAAGACGAAAACAAGTTCGCTGAACCGACTTGCAGGGAGCACAATCGATTTTGCCTTATGGGTTTTTTTAAGCTTCAGACGTAATCGGAATTTTCCTTCGCATGCGTCAACTGCTGACAACGGGGAGAATCGATGAGCAGGAAACGCACGAATTACAGCCCCAAGGAAAAGGTTGCCATCCTGAAGCGCCACCTCACCTGGTTGGAAGGGTTCCGGTCTCTGACCTTTGCGATCAACATGCTCTTCATCCCACGGTCCTTTACCGCCGGCAGAAGGAATTCTTTGCGGCGGCTCGACCCCGAGGGACACTTGATGGGACCCCTGCGCTTCCGGCCGAGTTTCAGCGCGACCGCCGGCACATGCCTTATGGCCCGGCAGGAAGAGATGGGACTTTCATGGTCGTTGCAGACCACCGGGATGGGAATGGTGATATGCCTGGAAAGCGAATCGGGCTGCCCTTCCCGGGGTGAGAGGAGGACGGAAAGATCCCTCCATTCACCTGCAGTCAGGTCTTTCAGTGCTGCCAGGATGTTTTCATCCAAGGTCATGATCTTTTGCCCTGCTGCTTCCATGGGCCTCGCGTGCGGCACTATTCAGAGTGCATGCATCGGGCGTAAGCTTTGGAACGACAAGAAACATGCCCAGAGATGCCAGGATGCCAACCACACCACCGAAGTAGAAAGGCGCCTCGGGACCGATCACCTTCCACAGGAAGCCTCCAACCACCGATGCCGGAAGCAGCCCGATCCCCACCAGGGTTGCATGGATTCCAAGCATCGTGGCCCGGCTCTCACCGGGACAGAGCTCGGCAACCAGCGCCTTTTCCACTCCCTCCGTCAAGCCGTTGTAGAGCCCGTACACGCCGAAAAGGAGCCATACGTGCACCACTTTTGTTGCAAAGGAAAAACCCAGGTAGACCAGGCCGTAGAAAAGATACCCCAATACGAGCAGGGTCCGCCTGCCGATGGCGTCCGAAAGCCTGCCCGCAGGATAGGCGCTCACGGCATGGACCATGTTGCACACAAGGTAGGTCAAAATGACGTCCGCCGCACTGAATCCAAGGTTATTCGCCCGAAGGAGCAGAAACTGGTTGGATGAGTTTCCGAGAGTAAAAAGAAATGCCACGGCAAAGAAGGCCTTGAGGCGCGGACTGAGGGTTCGCCACCCCGCGAGAGGATACGCTTTTGGAGCTCCCTTTTTGGCCTTCTTGTCCTTCACGCCAAAGAGGAGAAGAATTCCGATGACGCCCGGAATCATGGAGAAAAGAAAGATCTTTGTGTATCCGCTATGAACGGTCGTGAAAAGGTAGTAGGCGATGAGGATGCCGACGATGGCTCCCAGGGTGTCGAGAGTCCTGTGCAGCCCGAAGGAATGGCCAAGGCGATTCTCGTCGGAGGCCTCGGCAATGAGGGCGTCTCTTGGAGCCGTTCTCACCCCTTTTCCGAACCGGTCCACAACACGTGCCGCCAGCACCCACCCCCACGAAGAGGAAAGATAGAGCAGGAATTTTCCGACGGTCGCCGCACCGTAGCCCATGATCGTCAGGGGTTTTCGCTTCCGGATCTTGTCGGAAATATAGCCCGAATAGGTTTTGAGCAGACTGGCAAGGCTTTCCGCAATGCCTTCTATGATGCCTACAATCGCCGGAGTCGCCCCAAGGGTGATTGTAAGATAGAGAGAAAGAAGCGGATAGACCATCTCGCTGCTGATATCGGTGAAAAAGCTCACCATTCCGAGAATCAAAACCGTATTCATTTGCCTGCCTTTGCTTTCATGTTCGAGAGTTCGGCATGTGTCAGGTCATCCGGCTCCAGGGGCGGTATCCCCGGTAAGATTCCCGCCGTCTTCTCCGCCCAAGGGAAGCGCCTCGCACGATTTCTGATGCTCATAGACTCTTCGGGCAAAATCCTCGAATACCCTCTTGCTCTGCTTGATCCTTTCGTGCGCTTCCTTGCGCAGCGGAGCTTTCAAGGGGTCTCTGCGCTCGACTTTCCTCAACCACTGCTTCAGCTTCTCGAGCTCTTCCTCATTCTCCTCGACTTCGGCAAAACTGAAATTGTGCCGTTCCACCTCGTACTCGATTTCCTTGAGGAAAGCTTCGCATTGCTCGATGACTTCCCTGTATTCCTCATTTCTCGAACCGATGAAGGCTTCAACGATCTCCTCATTTTGACTTTCGACCAGGACGTTGCCCCCCAAGAGAAGAGCCGTGCCCTTGTACTTTTCGATCTCTTCGGTGAGGCTCTTGAGCGCCTCGACGCGGTCTTTCGAGTGCGGGACAACCCAAACCGACTGGTGATTGACGGCCCCGAGCTTCTTCAACTGTCTCCAGATGTAGACTCTCGCCCTGGACGGATCGGCAGGCAGACTGTAGGAGAAGAATATCCATTTCATAGGCTTGGCCGCTCCTTTGAATGGTTTTGCTGTTGAAGACACCAAACGAGCTCATGATGGCATACCGGCCGTTCGACACCCACCTCATGAACGGCCGGCATGATCGGATGCCTGCCGCGAATCATCCGCCCAAATGAGGAACGGCATTCGCTCTCAAGCCAATGAAGCTTCTACCGCTTCTTTGAGAAAATACAGTCCATAGAGCGTGACCATGATACTGGCGGCACAGTCGAGATATTTGGGTGGAACGCGCTCGAAAACCCGGAACCTGCCAAAGAGCAGCCCCGCCGCGACCACAACAAACAAGCCGATCCCTACCCCGGCACTGGCGGTCGGGTAACATTGACGAAGCGCGATCGCCAACCAGACCACAAGGACCTCGAGCCCTTCGGCAAAAACACCCCAGGCGCACACTGTCACACCCTTCAAGTGAAATTTGGACTCGTTCTCAATGTTTCGGTCGATGGTTTGCACCCCTTCCCCTTTCTTGTGCGCAGTGAAGAATTCATAGAAGAGGTACGCCCCAAAACTGAGGAGCAGAACCGCTGAGATGTAATCCAATGCAGTGAAAGTGAGGTATTGCAGTGTTTCTTTGAGGACAACCGCTACAACGGCAATGCCGGCAAAGCCGAGGATGCAGCCAAGCATGGCGCTGCGCCAGCCATACCTCATGCCGATCGCGACAAAGACCGTGGCGGCGATGAAAAATTCGGTGAAAGTGACCTGAAAAGTAATCAACGCGCCCATCAGTGAAATTTCCATGGTGTTATCTCCTTTCTGATCATGGGAGTCACAATGGAACAGCGGCAAAGAGCCTGCCTGCTCCGAAGGACCCGCGGCAGTGTATGGGAAGAACCTGATGATGCACCCATTGATCAGCAGCTTACACAACGAGCGCCTTCTCACGGAGCTCACCCGCCATGTCGATCACCCCTGAAACTCAGCCAGGATGGGATAGTGATCCGATGCCAAATCCGTGGCGCCGGTCTTTACGACCTCGTAGGATTTGGCATATTTGGCCAGGGCAGGCGTGACCAGCAGGTAATCGGACCTGAAAGGCACGAACTCGACCTGGGTAAAGCTCGCAGTGGGCACGGTGTTTTGGTGGGTCTTGTCGAAAATCCCCGCAACATCGACGAAACCAGCCTGGTACAAGGCCTGCAAGGTTTTGCGGTCGCCCTTTCCCGTCTCGGGCTCGACGTAGCGGGCCTTGAAATGGAGCGGCAGGGTGTCCCAGGCCGGTTCGGGATCATCGGGTGCTACCGAATTGAAGTCCCCGCCAACCAGAACAAACTGTTCGGCATCGGCAAAACTCGCCAAGTAACAGGCCTCGGACAAACGGACCTTTCCGCCGAAAGGGCAGAGGTGGGCACTGATGAACGTTAAGGGTTTGGGAAATTCAGGGGCGTTTACGCTCAGGATGGCCGACGCGTGATGGAAATGGGCCGAATCCTGATCAAACGTGACCGGTTGATAGCCTTTTCCGGTGAAGACGGCGGTGTGCTGGCCCGTGTGGGGTGAAAAGCCCAGGAAGCCCCGCATGTCGATGTCCCTCTCCATGGCGAACATTCGGCCATAGCCGTTCAAGTGAAAATCTTTGGCCTCCTGGATAAGCAGAACATCCGGCTTGATCGACCTGATCACTTCGATGATCTTGAGGTATCGGGCGTTGGAGCCTCCTTCGAATCCGCCAAACCGCGTATTGTAACTCATGACTTTCATTTTGCTCTCTCCTTGATCCGTTGGTTGGATGCCGCTGATTGACCCGGGGGCGGCCGGCCCTTCACTTCACCACTAAAACCGGCTTCTCGCTCACCTCAACCACCCGTTGAGACACGTTCCCCCAGAGGATTTCCTTCAAAAAACCCTTGCCGTGAGTGGACTCCTGATCACCCCCGATCCATAGGCCATGCCCATCGTCGCTCCCGTGGAGTAGGAGCCGATGTTCCAGCCGATAAACAACCCCGAGAACCCCACTCCTGCAATCAACAAACTGTTTTTCTTGAGCTCCGTATCCTTCCAGCTTTCTATTTCGCAACCTGACTTATGAAATGGAAGATACATAATATAGTCGAAAAGAGTCAACACGAATTTGTAATAACTGCTACATTTTTTATTGGAATTAAATCGCACAGACCTTGAAACGTTTTTTGCCAATCCTGAGAATCCCGGATTTGACGATTCTCTCTGCTGCATGCCGGCAGGCACATGAGAAAAGGGTGTGACACAAACAGGTTCTTGGCATTCGATGACATGGGAACGAGAAATCTTGCAGGGTCTACGGTGTCTATTCGCCCTCGAAAGCGGCAATTTCCTGCGGGAAAAATGGGGACGCCCTTAACTTATTAACTTGAATTCCCTGCCTTCTGTGAA
>CAZZHS010000012.1:78028-80852 GCA_964654275.1 uncultured Syntrophobacteraceae bacterium | reverse complement strand
CTGTTTTTTCTTTCAGGACCTTGAGCTCCTTCAGTCCTGTTTCGGGAGACTTGTCACACCCGACCCCCTTTTCCCCTGAAGACCCTCCGAACTCTTCGCCCCATCCGCCGGACCTCTTTCGGGCACCTTGGGAGCGAATTCCAGCTGCGCAAGCGACGAGTATTTTCCTCCCGTGATGGCCTGGTTGCTCTGCAGCATGCCCATGGCCGGTATTTTGCTCTCTAAAGATTCACCATCATAAACCATCTTGGCGATCTTCGCCCTGGAGCTTGTGGTCTTCGGCGTGAAGGGACGAGGTGGACTGTATGGACGAAATGAAAAAGGGAGAAATTGTGTCCGACGTGATTTCCAAGCACGGCGGCTATCGAAAGCTCAAGAGCTTTCAGGTGGCGCAACTGGTCTACGATCTGACGGTGCGGTTCTGCGACAAATACATCGACAAGCGCAGCCGAACCCACGATCAAATGGTGCAGGCGGCGCGCTCGGGTGTGCAGAATATTGCCGAGGGATCACAGGCATCCGCTACGTCAAAGAAAATGGAGATCAAACTCACTCAGGTGGCGCGGGCCAGTCTGGAGGAGTTGAGGCTCGACTACGAGGATTTCTTGCGCCAACGGGGGCTGGCGCAATGGGAGCGGGAGAATCCATTGCGAAAGGCGTTGATTGACCGCCGGTGTCAAACCGCCGACGAGGTTGCTGGGTGGGTGATGGAAGTGGCAAAGGAAAGTGGACATTGGCGGCTGGGTAGACGAGAGGGACGAAGCTTTGAATTGTCCACCGTGTCCACAACGCCCCCTTTGTCCACCAGAATCTACCCCGAGCTTTCTGCCAACGCCGCGCTGGTGCTGGTGGCAGTTGCCTGTTCGCTCCTCGACCGACAGATCAAGCGGTTGGCAGATGATTTTGAAAAAGAAGGCGGCTTCACGGAGCGCCTTTATCGCGTTCGCACTGCAAAGCGCAGAGAGCAGGGCAAATGATGAAGCCCTGGATTGAAATCACCCTCATTCAACAGTCCACCTCCGAGCACCCGGTCGGCCGGGCAATCCAGTAAGCCCTCCGACTTGCCCAACGATCAAGCCGATTGACCCAGCCTCTGCTGCAGGTTCCTGATGTTGTCCCTGGCAAAATCAATGTCCGGATCCAGGTCCAGGGCCATCTGATAGAGGCGGATCGCCTCCTCGTAATGACCGAGTTCTCTCAGATTGGAGCCGATGTTGGCATAATCGATGCCCGAGCCCGGATCGAGCTCGATGGCGCGTTCAAAGGCCGAGATCGCCTCCTCGTGCCGCTTGAGCCGATAGAGGCAGTAACCCTTCAGGTTGAAGATCTCTTTGAGCTCCCGGTTGTGTTTCTCGGCCTCCCCCAGCGCCTCCAGAGCCCCTTCGAAGTGCTCCAGATCCTTCCTGCAGGATGCGATGTGCACATGGATGCTTGCGACCTCCCGCCTTTCCGGATCCTGCTGCAGGGCTTTTTCAAAAAGTTCCAGGGCCTCCCCGGCACGCCCTTCGAGTTCCAGACTGTGGGCCAGGAAGAAGGTGAGATCATACCGCGGCCCGAAAAGCTCCAACAAACGCCTCAACTGCGGTCCCAGGATCTCGGGAGGTGCGGCCCTCAGCAGAGTGCGGGCAGCATGTTGCGCGAAATCCGTGTCCCGGGTGCGGTCCAGAAAGTGGGCTCCCGGTATGATGGAGTACACGGCGGGAATTTGCAATTCAGGGTGGGTCACATCCAGGACGTACACCTCCAGGCCGGCCTGCTGCAGCGCGTGGACACAGCGTTCGATTTCGACACGCATGTTGTCGTGATCCAGGTTCGGCAAAGATTCGATGGAGGTCACGTGGTGATTTTCCATGAGGTACCGGGCCTCCCGCAACGAAGTGTACTTGGGCAGGGTGGGCTTGTAGGAGGTTTGGCTCTCGAAATCCCCGGCCAGCTGTGCGATTTCCGTGAGCGCCCGGCACAGGGATTTTTCGGGGTTGGAGGTGGTGCCCGCCGTGAAGACAATTTCGCTCTTGTGGGGAAAGCTGGCCGGGTCGTAGGCGAGGGTGCCCACGGTGGGAATGCCCGTGTTGAGAGAAAAGTCCCGCGCGAAGACCTCGATGCCGTTCCTGCGGAATTTTTCCAGGAGTTCGATGGCGACGGGGTCCCGGACGGAGGCGAGGTCAATGGCAGGGGTCTCCAGACAGTCGTTGCTGATGAGGGTTCCCACGTGACGCTCCACCACTTCGCACAGACTCTGGAGGATGGCCTCCTCCAAAGTGTTGCCCGAGGCGGGCCCATTGTATTCGTTGATGAGATAAAACCAGTCGATGGGGATCCATTCGTCCCGCTGGCGCGTGAGATTTCGCCCCTTGACCCACCGCAGGGGGCACTGGCGAAGGAAGGCTTCGCACTGGCCGGGGGAAGAGACGGTGTCGTGGAGGGATTCCAGAAGGGCCCCGACGGATACGGCTTCGTGCGCGACCTCAGCGTAGGTTTTCCAGGGAAAAGGTGTTTCGTGGATGAACGAGAAGAAGCTGAACCGTTCCATGAGTTCCATCAGCGCACTGGCTTCCGACTGCACGGGGGACGCGCCTTTTCCCATCTGTTTCTTGGTGCCCGTGAACCGGGTGGCGTCCTCCCCACACAAGCTGATGTAAACAGGAATGCCAAGGCGTCCCGTGTCGATGCGCTGGGTTCTGGCCAGAATGTTCATGCGGCAGTGCGCCAGCCGGTCTCTCACCCACGTGATGGTCTCTTCAGGAGAGCGCACCTTGTCCTGATCGTGACGATGGTGTTTGAAGCTGTCTTTGAGAACGAGGGGCCGATTCATGCGTTTCCTTTG
>CAZZHS010000012.1:69842-77928 GCA_964654275.1 uncultured Syntrophobacteraceae bacterium | reverse complement strand
GATGGTGTTTGAAGCTGTCTTTGAGAACGAGGGGCCGATTCATGCGTTTCCTTTGATAAAATGTTTGTGGGATATTAAATGGGCGGCTCAAAACTATTTGGTGGCTGATTCTGTTCGATCAGGGGTCTTCCGCGGCCGATGGTCTGAGCGCAGACCGCTGCAGCGGATGGCCTCCCAGGGGCCTTGTCGGTTCCTGGATCGCCTCGGTCAGTGTTTTGCAGGTTTTTCGTTCTTGCTGATGAGGTGCAAAAGCAGCTGAGCGTTGTTGCCATTGAGGTAATTCTTGGGGATTCCCTTGACCGTCTTCAAATCCTGGAGATTCTTGGGGCGTTGCAGGGCCAGCCGCAGCATGGCTTCATTGGATAGGATTCGAAAAGGTGCGCGGTCGCGCTTTTTAGCCTCGTGTTCGCGATGGATGTAGAGGGCTCTGAGAACACGCTTTCCCTGGCTGTCGAGGGACTGGGCGCCTTTGATGTGCAGGTAGTCCCCGGGCCGAAATGGCCTGTCGTGGATTTCCTGTTCACACACCTTCTGGAAAGATTGGCGTGCGGCCTCCATGAGTTCGCGCATCTCCAGTTCCGAAGCGAACAGGTCTCGAAGCGGAATCAAAAAATGGGTGTCCAGCCGGGCGTAATCCAGTTCTTTCTGGCTCAGCGGCCGATTTCCCCAATCGTGGCGCTGCAATTTTTTGCTGAGCTGAACCCCGAAAGATTGTTCCAGAAGGGTGGCGAGGCCCAACTGCCTGGAGCCAAGGATCTGGGCCGCAATGGAGGTGTCGAAAAGATTTGTCACACTCAGCTGGAAATCTCTCTTGAGTCCCAGGATGTCATTGGAGGCAGCGTGGAAAACCTTTTCCACACGGCCGTCTTCAAACACGTGGCGCAAGGGGCTGAGATCCGCGATCTTCAGGGGATCGACGATGTAATCCTCTTCCCGGGTCGAGAGTTGAATGAGGCACACCCGTTCGAAATAGGCGTAAAAACCGTTGGATTCCGTATCCACAGCAACCTGGTTCTGGGAAAGGAGCTTGCGGGTCAATGCTTCCAGGTCCGCTGCTGTTTCTATGACGATGACGGGCTTCATCAAATGGTTTCCTCGATCCCTCCTCTGTGTTACATAGTCCTGGAAAGAGAGGCCGCATCATGGGATTCAACAAGAAAAGACCCCTCACTCCCACCCGCCGTCCATCCCGCGGCAAGCCCTCCGTGCAGGCTTTCTATACCCCCTTTAAAGGTCTAGATCAATATTGGAAGGACATTTCACGCGCCAAATGCAATCAAAAACATGGCCAGGTTTCAGTGGCCGGAACCTTTGCCCCCCAGGAGAATGAAGAGCAGCTGTTTTTCCAGCACATGTCCGATGTCATTCCCCTGCCTGTCAGCAGGAGGGACCGGATCCCCCCACCCTCTCCCGCGCAAAATCCGGTCAGGTTCCTGGCGCAGGAAGAAATGGAGGTGCATGCCCACCTTACGGGGCTCGTGTGCGGGGAGGTGGCGTTCGAGCTGACTCTCTCCGATGAGTACACCGACGGCGCCGTTGTGGGCCTGCCGCCGGATGTTCTCACCAAACTGCGTCGAGGGGAATTCAGCTACCAGGATCACACGGACCTTCACGGCTGCACGCGCAAGGAGGCCCGACAGGTGGTCATTCAGTTCGTGCAGGAGTCTTTTGCAAGAGGATTGCGGTGTGTGCTCATCGTTTCGGGGCGGGGGTTGAACTCTCGGGATAAAATCCCCGTGCTCAAGCACGGGGTCGTGCGTTGGCTGACGCAGTCACCTCTCAAAAGGCTGATCCTGGCCTTTGCCTCGGCCCGATGCTGCGACGGCGGAGCCGGGGCCTTCTACGTTCTCCTGAGACGCAATGAAGAGAAAAGCGCCTTCATCACTCGCGGCCTTTGATTTGTCGGGCCGCCCTTCCCTGGCGGCAGAGGGGAGAACCGCGTCAAAACCCATGCCGCGGGGCAATCTGGGGGATTGAGGAGCCGTCAGGGAAGAGCGCGAGGAAAAACCGCAGGACACCTCATCGTGCTGCAGCGCAAAAGGACGTGTCCTCCCCAACCCCGCGCCCCTCTCCGGCGCTCTTCTTCTCCGTGGTACTCTGACTGAACCACCTGCCGCCAGCCTGCAATATCCATCGGCTTTCCCTTCGCGACCTGTTTCAAACGCGGGAGTCGCGAAGGGAAATTCAGCCTGCGGACCAATGCCTGCGAGGGTGCAGTGGTGCGGCGGCTTCAGGACACGACAACCGGGATTCTTCTCGGCCGATAACTAATCCCAGGCCAGAATGTCCTCATCGTACATGGTTTCGATTTGTTTCTTGTGTTTCAATTCCTCCACGGCCAACATTTCGAACAGCTTGCCCGTCCGCTCATGCATGCACCTGTCCTTCCAGGCTGCATAGAACGCATGGGCCTTCTCCTCCTTTTTCATGGCGAGGGTGAGGGCCTCCTGGTAAGTGAGATCCTCAGTGAACTGCACATCCGTCAGGTATTCACTGATGCGCAGGTCCTGGACCTTGTCGATCTGGATGCCGGTGAGGCTCGTCGGGTCCAGGCCTTTCAGCAGGTCTCGATGACGCACCTCCTCCTCATACATCTCGAGAAAGAATCGCTTGATGCCGGGGTTTTTGGCCTTGGCTGCACACTTCTGATAAAACTCCATGGCCTTCTCTTCCTTTTCGATGGCCAGGTTGACCACATCGTCCACGGAACTGCAGGATACGGAACTCATGAAAACCTCCTGTTTGATTGTGAGGGACTGTCAGGGGGGCGCCCCCGATTGTTTCATACGATGACCCGGCGAAGACACCTCGAAGGCAGCATCAGGAGCGGCGATCAGCGGGAAAGGGACGGGGAAGAGTTGAATTCATGAGATAGTGTTGCACTGAAGGGCCCCCGTGATGGGCCCCGCTCCGCCGGGTCTAACTTCAGACCGTTGTGAAGCGAGCGCTGAATCATGAAACTAAAGGATTTTTTGGAATTAATAAATGGAAAACCTTGTGCGACCGCATTGAAAAGCATCAATGGAAGAGGGACGTGAATGAAAAAGTGTTCACATCCACGAGCCCCTTGTCTGTGAGCCTCAGTTCCGGGATGACGGGCAGAGCGAGAAAAGAGAGCGCCATGAACGGATTGTGGAGGGTGGAACCCCAGGACCGAGCCAAGCCTTTCAATTTTTCCAGGGAATCCACCACTCGCTCGATGGGTTCGTCGCTCATGAGGCCCGCAACGGGCAAGGGCAACACCTCCATGGGTCCTTCCGCAGTCCCCAGGGCCATTCCTCCCCCTGCACTTTTTAAGGCGTCGGCCACCGCGCAGATGTCCGCATCAGAGACGCCCGCGACCAGCAGGTTGTGAGAATCGTGGGCGACGGTGGTGGCCATGGCGCCCCGCTTGAGCCCGAGACCCTGCACGAAACCGACGGCGGGTGAGTCCTGAGGCGCATAGCGGTTGAAGACGGCCATCTTGAGCACGTCACGGTCGGGATCGGAAACCACCTTCCCACCCTCGACCCGTGGGGGCAGCAGCAGCCTGCGGGTCAGGAGGGTTGCCTCCTGCACGCCGATCACCAGGAGCTGACCCCTCTCGACGTTCACGGACAGGGCGGCCTCCGAAATGAGCCCCACATTCATGGGACTGGGAGGGGGGGAGGGGACCGGCCACGATTCAAGAGTGCCCGTCAGGTGGCCGTCGCGGGCCACCTCGACACCCCCTTTGAAAACTCGCCGAGGGTTCCAGGGGGAAAGGGTCGGACTCAGGGAAAAATCTGCCATGTATCCGGGCAAAATGGCCCCGCGGCGAGCCAGTGCCAGATTTCTGGCGGGAGTCAGGGTGGCCAGGCTGAGGGCCCGGATGGGCTCCATACCCAGAGCCATGGCCCGGTTGACAATCACATTCATGTGCCCGTCGCGCAGCAGGTCGTCCGGGTGGCGATCGTCGCTCACAAACAGGCACTGGGGCCAGGTGTGATCGTCCACCAGTGGGAGCAGCGCTGCAAGATCTTTGGACTGGCTGCCTTCCCGGATCATGATGGCCAGGCCCTTTTGCAATTTTTCTCTGGCCTCCTCAAGGGTGGTGCACTCGTGATCCGACTGGATGCCCGCCCCGACGTAGGCATTGAGCTCCAGGCCGCTCAATCCGGGTGCATGGCCATCCAGGTGCTGGTTTTGAAAAAGAACGAGCTTGTCCATGATGTCGGGCAGGTGAAGGAGCACACCGGGAAAATTCATCATCTCGGCCAACCCGACGACGCGAGGGTGCGGCAGCAGGTTGTGGAGATCGGCGGCTCTCAAGGCTGCACCGGATGTTTCCAGGTGTGTGGCGGGGACACAGCTGGGCAAATTGATGAAGAGGTCAAGAGGGAGATTTTCCCCGGCCTCGAGAAAATACCGGATGCCCTCCAAACCCTGGACATTGGCGATTTCATGGGGATCGGCCACGACGGCTGTCGTCCCCCAGGGCAAAACGGCGGCACTGAAGCTGCCGGGAGTGAGAAGCGTGCTTTCCACATGCAGATGAGCATCGATGAAACCGGGGCAGAGGTAAAAACCGTGAGCATCGATCTCTTCCTTGGCCGTATAGTTTCCCCACCCCGCCACCAGTCCGCGATACACTGCCACATCGGCTGTTTCGACCGTTCCCGAGAGGACATGGACCAGGCGGCAGTTTCGCAGGCACAAATCGGCCGGGGCTTTTCCCCGGGCCACATCGATGAATCGGCTCAGCCCCTCGGTGCTCCATTTCATGAAGTTTTTCCCATCACATTTTGTACTTGCTGAATTCCTTCGGGTCCAGCTTCTCAAGCATTTCGGACCAGTCGTCCTGGTTGCGGCGATCGAAGACCGGTTTGCTCGATTCATCCGATTGCTGATACTTGCTCAAGACCTCCTCACTCACAAAGATGGGTGCGTCGGTGCGCAGCGCAATGGCGATGGCGTCACTGGGACGGGCGTCCACGCGGTTCACGCCGTTGCTGCTTCGGAGATAAATGTGGGCGTAGTAGGTGTTGTCCCGAAGGTCGCACACTTCGATGCGCTCCACCTTGACCTCGAGCAATTGAAAACAGTTTCGAATGAGGTCGTGGGTCATGGGGCGGGGAAATTGGATTTTCTCCAGTTCGGTGGCAATGGCCGTGGCTTCGAGCAGCCCGATCCAGATGGGCAGGGACGTGTCGCTGAGCAGGTCCTTGAGCACCAGGATGGGAGTGTTTGTCTTTGGATCCATGACCAGACCGGACACTTTCATTTCCTTGAACATATCTTCTCCTTGAAAAGACGCCCTGACCTTTTGGCGACATGCCTCGACGGCGTACATCTTACAATTTCCCGCAGAAGAATCAAACGGGTTTCAGTCTGAAGACCCTGGTGGTTTCAGTTGGAAAGAACGTTCGGGTTTCGTTTCCCGGAGAAGCGGCTCGAAGCCCTGAAACCAGTTTCGCATTGCCGGGGAGGAACCATTCTTGGTGCCTCACGAGACTTCCCTCCCTCGCAGGGAGTGAGAAAAAGCTTCCTGAATCTGCACCGGGATGAGTGCTCCCACCCTGTCGGGTGAACCGGCAAAATTGACGACCCGGTTCTGCTCTGTTCGTCCTGTCATTTGTCCCTGGCCGTTTCGGCTCGCCCCCTCCACCAGGACTGCCCGGTTTTTTCCCACCTCCTGAAGATTCTTGGCGAGTGTGATCTGTGCCTGCAGGGCTTGCAGCTCTGCCAACCGCTCGGCTTTGATCGCCTCCGGGATCTTGTCGGCATATTGGGCCGACTGGGTGAAGGGTCGATCGGAATAACGGAAGGAGAACAGATTGTCAAATTGCACCGTCTCTATGAGACGCAGCGTGTCTTTAAAGTCCTGCTCTGTTTCGCCGGGAAAGCCCACCATGACATCCGACGAGAGTCCCATGTCCGGGCAGATGTTTCTCAGTTCCTCGATTTTCCTGAGATAGTCCGCCGCGGTGTACTTTCGGTTCATTCTCCGCAGCACAGCGTCCGAGCCCGATTGAAATGGGAGATGCAGGTTCTTGCAGAGCATGGGAAGCTGCACGAAAGCTTCCATGAGTTCGCGGTTCAAGTCCTTGGGGTGTGACGTGGTGAAGCGCAGGCGGAGCAGGCCGGTTTGCTCCTGAATGCGCCGGAGGAGATCAACAAAGGAGCATTTTTCTTCGAGTCCTCTCCCGTAAGAATTGACATTTTGTCCCAGAAGGAGGACCTCGCGCACGCCGGATTCTTCCAGGGTGCGGATTTCGGAGAGGATGTCCCGGCCGGGCCTGCTTTGCTCCCTCCCTCGGACATAGGGGACAATGCAGTACGTGCAGAAATTGTCGCAGCCCTGCATGATGGTGAGGGGCGCGGTCACCCCGGAGGGAAGAGAAGCGGGGGCATCGTAGACGGGAAGCGTGTCCGAAGTGTCTTCATCGGGCCGATGAACTTTGGGATGGGGGTCCAGTTCGAGCTGATCCAGCAACCCTCCCACGGACCCGATTCCCCGAGTGCCGATCACCAGGTCGAGATGCTCAAATTTTTCGATCAGCTGATCACCCAGTTGCTGGGCCAGGCACCCTGCCACAATGATCTTGAGAGAGGGGTTTCGATTCTTGAGCTTGCGAAGTCTGCCCACGAGCGAGTGCACTTTTTGCTCGGCTTTTTCTCTCACAGAGCAGGTGTTGATGAAGATCACATCGGCCCCGTGCATGTTTTCAGTGGGTGTGTATCCGCGGGCGCACAGCAGACCTCGTACTCGAAGCGAATCGTACTCATTCATCTGGCAGCCGAAGGTGTGAAGGTAAAAGAATTTTCCGTTCTCGTTTTTATGGGGGGCTGATTCCATCATGGCTTTCAATTTGTAATAGGAGCGGGTGTCAGACCTCGACTCGTTTGGAACAGTGCAAAAGGATCCTTTGCAGGACGTGGAGCGCCACATCCGGATGGTCTCGCACGATGGATTCAAGTTCGGCCCGGTCAAAGACCTCCAGAGCGGTTGCCCCCATGCTGGTCAGCGTGTGTTCGCGCGGCAGTTCCAGGAGGGCACTCAACTCCCCGATGAGGGTGCCGGGTTCCGAAATCACGTGATGCTCGCGGCCACCAGTGGACAGGCTCAAGCCCCCCTGGGTGGAGACGAGACGGTAGAAGCGAGTGCCTCGCTCTTGCTCTCGGTAAACGACGTCCCGGTCACTGAAAAAAGCCAGCCGGACCCCGTCCATCACTAAGGGCTCCCGGGCCGTCAGGACATTCTCACTGGTTTCATCAAGCTGCCTGATGGCCGACGTGAGAACGGAGCGGATCATGCGCGGACTCTCTTCCATGAAGTTTTCCAGAACGTCCTGTTCATAGAAGACAATCCTGCAGGCACTGAACGCCTTGGCTGTGTAAGGCAGCCGCTGCTTCAGGAGGGTGCTCTCCAGTCCCAGGTGGTCCTGGGGGTGAAGCATCCTGACGGTGCGCCCCCTCCTGATGATGCCGACCGTGCCTTCGAGGACCACCGCAAAACCCATGGAGGCGACCCCTTCCGGGGCGACCACCTCGCCCGGTTCAAAACACCGGACCTGTTCGGCCCGGGGCCCTCTGGGCGGCGGCATTTCGTGGCTGTCGAAAAGTTTCTTGCTCATGAGTGACTCACACAGGGGTGTTCGAGACATCTGGAGCGTCAAAAAATCCGGGCCCCATGGGAGGCGGGGACCGTTATCCTGATGGCGGTGAAGCCACGCGGATGCATAGCCAATTTGACCCTCGAGGGCAAGAGGTTCTTCCCGGGAGGCGGCCCTTAACACGAAGCGTGTTCAGGGTTCTGCTGGATTGTCAGAGGGCGGAAGCCCAGCGAGGCCGACTCCGATTGAAGAATGGAAAGCACGTCTTCCTCGCACCCGGGGGCGATGCTCAGCAGGACAAGACCAAGCTTTTGATCCAGCGTGGAAACCAGGGCCAGTCCCTCGTAAGCCTCCAGAATGAACCGCAGATAATGGATCTGTCGGGGGTCGATGATCGCACGGTATTGGGTGCAATTTTTGGGACATTCTTCCTGCATGATTCTCCTTTTGTTTCATTGGCGACTATGATACCAGATATGCTTGTCCGATGAAAAGTGATCCCGAGCGTCCTG
>CAZZHS010000012.1:0-69742 GCA_964654275.1 uncultured Syntrophobacteraceae bacterium | reverse complement strand
TATGCTTGTCCGATGAAAAGTGATCCCGAGCGTCCTGCCGGGAATGATGCGAAATCCGGAACTCTGGCTGGAGCGACATCACCATGTGTTTGAAGGTTGACGGATTGCAGAGAGTGAACCCTCTGTCATGGGGGAGGCCCGCTCTCAACTCCATCCTGTCTGCGTTGGTGCTCCTGGTTTTCGTTATTTTGCCCGACACGTCTTCGGGCGCCATCGGCGGTCGTGACGGGGTCGGTTCCTACTTCGCCCAGGGACAGGCCGTCGCCAACGAGACCGATCGTGCCTCGAGCCGCCGGGATGCCATCTTCAACATGCAGGTCCAGGCTGTCACTCAGGCGGCGGGAGCCTTCATTTCCCCTTCTGAGATGGGGGCGAGGTTCGACGAGATGTATGCGGAAATCCTGGGGCGTCCTGAAAAGTATGTTCAGACATACCAGATTTTTTCGGAAATGCCTTCGGAAGGGGGCTTGTTCAAGGTCACCGGGATGGTTGGGGTCTCCCTGGATCTCCTGAGGGGGGATTTCGTTCGCCTGGGCTTTCTGGAGGAAGGGGCATCGAAGCGACGGGAGTCGGAGTTGGAGACACCCGGGGCGTCCCCCGCGCAATTGGAGAGTATCCCCGAAGAATCTCCGGCTCTCCCGGTTGAAATCACTCAAGGAGGCCCACTGCCTGCTGCTTCCGAAGCGGCTGCGGGACAGACGGCTGCCCGCGATGTGCTCTGGGTCGTGCCTGAAAATTGGGACGACGGCTATCGACTCCCCCAGGGCCCCAACGACCTCAGCGCCTTGTTGTCGCAGAGTATCCTGCAGGAGTCGGATGACTTTTCCTGGCGGATCGTGTTCCCCGACCCCACTGGTTTTGCGCAAACGGAATCGGGGGTGATCGATTCCGATGCGGCGCTTGAAGCGGCACGGCGCATGGAAGTCTTGAGCATGGTTCTTGGCCGTGTCACTCTCCTCCGGTCGCCCGAGGGCGAGAGAAGAATTGAATCCCACCTGCGGGTGTTCGAGGTTCCCTCCGGTAGGCTGCGGGGAGAGGTCCGGGAGGTGGTGAACCTGGAAGCCTTCACCATGGAAGAGGGGGCCCTGCGTATGGCTTCTGAAGCCGTGCCGAAACTGGACTCCCTTTTCCAGGAGGTCGGGAGAGTCGCCGCGCCGGAGGCTCCGGCTGAAAAGACCGAGATCCGCGTCGATGAGTCTCCCTTGGAGAGGGGCGTCACGGAGGTTCACGTGGTTTCCTCAAATGCTTTTGCCCAGTGGTTGGATCTGGAAAAGCTGCTTCGGGAAAAGGCTCCTGATTTTGTGATCCAGAGCCTGGAATTGGGACACGGGGAGGCCGTCGTTCGCGTGACGGGCGTGAATGCCGAATTCTTGCAGGGGATGGACGGCACCGCCATGTCGAACGATCTCCTGTTGAGGGTTGAAAGGCTGCAGGGTGCAGAGAGCCGGGTTCGGGTCGGTTTTGAGCCGATCCCCGTGCATGAGGACTCGCTGCCGGGGTCGGAAATTCCAAAAGAGGAGGCGGAGGTCGAAAAGGCACAATGACCATTCCGAACATTTTGACCCTCTTCAGGATTCTTCTGATTCCCCTTCTCATGTGGCTCCTGCTGGGTGATCGAATGACTGCGGCGCTGATCGTGTTTTTCATCGCGGGTGTCACAGACGGGCTCGACGGTCTCATTGCACGTGTCTTCAACCAGAAATCTCAGCTTGGAGCCTATTTGGATCCCCTGGCGGACAAGCTCCTGCTGGTGACCTCCTTTCTCGTTCTGGGGCACCTGGACCTGATTCCGGGGTGGCTGGTCATCGTTGCCGTGAGCCGGGACGTGATGATCGTCCTGGGCCTCGCCACCTTGACCTTTTTTACCGTCAAGGTGAAGATCAAACCGGTGTTCCTCAGTAAGATGACGACGCTGCTGCAGCTCTCGACGGTGCTTGCGGTCATAGGGGCATCGATTTTCCCTCTTCCCTCCTGGGTCCCTACTGTGCTTTTCACGAGCACCGCCATATTTTGTGTGGCCAGCGGCGCGCACTACATCGCCATCGGCATCAGAACCTTCGAATCCCAGGTGGTGCGATTCAATGGCTCCTAGGTTCATTTCATCCGCATCGGTCGCCTCTATTTTGCTTGACAGAGTTTCGGTAAAGCGCTATAGGGAGACCATCTTTTTTGTAGGCGCGTAGCTCAGTGGGAGAGCGCTACCTTGACACGGTAGAGGTCGGCGGTTCGATACCGCCCGTGCCTACCAGGTGTGCACCGACTCCGTCATCGTGGGAGGGGGATGCGTGTCGTGCAGAGCCGATGAAAGGCTCCATTAGTTCGATGAAACATTTGGCTGCGAAGAAGCTGTCCAACCCCAAGAACACGCCATTGTAATGCAGACATCCACGGGGCACCTTTCCTCTTGAGGACAGGGTGCCTTTTTTCGTTCAAACGCTACCAGAGCTCTCACACCCAATCCTCTTCATTTTCAGGGGAGGACATCAGGACACAGGTATGAATGCTGAACAGATTGAGGTGATCTATCAAGACGGACACAAGGCTTCTTTCCCCAGAGGGGTGACGGTTCAGGAGGCACTCAGGGCTGAAGACAAGGGCAGAGGCACCTGGATTGCCGCCAGGTTGAACGGCGAGCTGGTGGACCTCAAAAGAACTCTCGAAGAGAGTGGAACCCTCGAGGGAGTGTCCATCGAGTCTGAAAAGGGGTTGGAGATCCTGAGGCACAGCACTTCCCATCTCATGGCCCAGGCCGTGAAAATGCTCTATCCCGACGCCAGGTTTGCCATCGGGCCTGCCATTGAAAATGGATTCTACTATGACTTTCAAGTGAACGAGCCGTTCACTCAGGAAGATCTCCAAAAAATCGAAGCGAAGATGAAGGAGATCATTTCCGCTCGCCTGGACGTCAAACGCAGGGAGATCTCCCGTGAGGAGGCCCTCCGTTACTTCAGGGAAAGAAATGAGCATTTCAAGGTGGAGCTGCTCGAAGAGCTGGCCGATGAGACCATCTCGTGCTACCAGCAGGGGGATTTTCTGGACTTGTGCCGGGGACCTCACATTCCCGATACGGGCTATGTGAAAGCCTTCAAGCTGCTGAGTGTCGCCGGGGCCTATTGGCGAGGTGACGAGAAGCGGCCCATGCTCCAGCGCATCTATGGCACGGCGTTCCCGGATCGGGACCGGCTCAAACAGTACCTCAAGTTCCTGGAAGAGGCTCAAAAACGCGATCACCGAAGGCTGGGCAAGGATCTGGATCTCTTCAGCTTCAGCGACGAGGTGGGGGCGGGCATGCCCATTTACCACCCCAAGGGCGCGCTCCTGCGGCACATTCTCGAATCCTTTGAAAAACGCGAACATCTTCGGCGCGGCTACCAGCTGGTCCTGGGACCCACTCTGTTGAAAACGGACCTGTGGAAACGCTCGGGGCATTTCGACAACTATCGGGAGAATATGTACTTCACGGAAATCGATGAGCAGTCCTATGGCGTGAAGCCCATGAACTGCCTGGCTCACATGCTCATCTACAAATCCAGGATTCGAAGCTACCGGGATCTTCCCCTGAGGTATTTCGAACTGGGGACCGTTCATCGTCACGAAAAGTCGGGGGTTTTGCATGGATTGCTGCGGGTGAGGCAATTCACACAGGATGATGCGCACATTCTGTGCATGCCCGAACAACTCCATCAGGAGATCCAGAGCATCATTGACTTTGTCATTGAAGTGATGGGAATTTTTGGGTTTGATTATGAAATGGAAATCAGCACGCGACCCGAAAAATCCATTGGAACCGATGAGGATTGGGAGAGGGCGACGAGCGCGCTCAAGGGGGCACTTGACGAGAAGGGCATCGCCTACGGCATCTGTGAGGGAGATGGTGCCTTCTACGGACCCAAGATCGATGTCAAACTCAAGGACGCGCTCGACCGGCGATGGCAGTGCGCGACCATTCAATGCGATTTTACTCTTCCCGAGCGGTTCGATTTGACCTACATCGGTGCGGATGGAGGACGCCATCGTCCCGTGATGGTGCATCGGGTGATCCTTGGCGCCGTGGAGCGTTTCATCGGCGTACTCATCGAGCACTATGCCGGCGCCTTTCCCGTGTGGCTCTCCCCGGTGCAGGCGACCATCGTGACCGTCACGGATGCGCAGGCGGAATTTGCGGGGAGGGTCCGGGAAGAGCTGCGTGGACTTGGGCTGCGTGTAGAACTTGATGATCGGAACGAAAAATTGGGTTATAAGATTCGCGAGGCTCAGTTGCAAAAAGTCCCCTACATGCTCGTGATCGGAGACCGTGAGGTGAGTGCGGGTGGAATCGCTCCGCGGCGACGCGACGGAGTTCAACTGGAGCTCATGACCCCGGCGGAATTCGCTTCACTGGTGGAAAGGGAATGTCTCGAAGCCAGCAAGGGACGTGTGGGGTTGGGAATTTCCTAGGGGATTTTTTTCGATCCAAACATTAGAGAAAGGAGGATTTTGTCCTGGATAAGCAAGCAAATGTCAATGATAGAATTAGAGCTCCAGAGGTTCGTGTGATCGGACAAGACGGTTCTCAGCTGGGGATCTTGACATTGAAAAAGGCCCTTGAACTGGCCTCGCAGGAAGAGCTGGACCTGGTTGAGGTGGCTCCCAACGCAGATCCGCCGGTCTGCAAGATCATGGATTACGGCAAATTCAAGTACCAGCAAAGCAAACGCAGTCAGGAAGGCAAGAAAAAGCAGACCGTGATCCAGGTCAAGGAGGTCAAGGTCCGTCCCAAGACCGATGAGCATGACATCCTGGTGAAAGTACGGCATGTGAAGCGGTTTCTGGGCGACAAGGACAAAGCAAAAATCGTTGTCGTCTTTCGGGGGCGTGAAATTGCCTACACGGAACAGGGCACCAAAATCCTCGAACGTTTCATGGAGGAGTTGAAGGACGACGCGGTCGTCGAACAGCCCGCCAAGATGGAGGGTCGCAACATGGTCATGGTGCTGGCCCCCAAGTCCTGATGGCTCAGGAAAAAGTGCTTGACACTCTCCCTCAAGCCCAATAAATTGCCTCTTTCGACCCGGGTTGGCGAACGAAAACGTTCCAGGACCTGGATCGGAGTCGACAAAAATCCCATCCCGTCCGAGGCTGGGTGTGACCACCGGAAATGTGTTTGCTTTTGAGCCGGCGGAACCCGGTGGGGTTCCGTAAACGGCAGGGGTGTCCTGCGCCCTGGCAAGGGTGGTGTCCCCGGAACATGTGCGGTTTTCAATGTTGGACATACGGAGGAGCGAATGCCTAAGATCAAAACGAACAGGGCGGCGGCCAAACGGTTCAAGAAAACGGGTAGCGGCAAGTTCATGCGCGCCCGGGCCAACAAAAGCCACATCCTGACCAAGAAGCCTTCGAAGCGGACCCGTCGCCTGCGGCAAACCACCCTGGTGGACAGTGCGAACATGAAATCCCTGAGCCGCATGATGCCCTATCTATAGAGAGACCTCTGTGAGATGAGTGGAGACAGGAGTATACGTCCATGCCTAGAGTAAAAAGTTCAGTCAAGTCGCGGGAGCGCCGCAAGAAGGTCCTGAAGATGGCCAAGGGCTATCGGGGGGGGCGCGGCAAGCTGCTGCGGACCGCAACGGAGACCGTGGAACGCGCTCTCAAGTTTGCTTACAGGGACCGAAAAGCCAAAAAACGCTCTTTCAGAAATCTGTGGATCATCCGGATCAATGCGGCAGCCCGCCAGCATGATCTCAGTTATTCCCGGTTCATGAACGGTCTCAAGAAGGCCAACATCGATATGGACCGCAAGGTGCTTGCCGGGCTGGCCGTTTCAGATCCTCAGGCGTTTGCCAAACTTGCACAGATTGCCAAAGAAGCGGCATAAGGCGAGAGATGGAAGCAGCCATCAGGAAGTTGATCGAGTCGGCGTCGCAGGACATCGACCAATGCGGGCAGGACCTGAAGGAGCTTGACCAGCTCCGGGTCCGCTATCTGGGACGAAAAGGTGAACTGGCCCAGTTGTTCAAACAGCTGGGGAAAGTTTCCTCTGAAGATCGTCCGCGGCTGGGCCAGTTGCTCAATGAAGCCAAGGAGGAGCTCGAAAATCTCCTGGCTGCAGCCGTAGAGCAGGGGAAGGACCGGCTTCTGGACCAGCGGCGGGAGTTTGACGTCACCATCCCCGGACGCAGACCGCTGCAGGGACATCTGCACCCCATCACCCGGACAGCGCTGGAGATCGCCAGGATCTTCAACTGGTTGGGGTTTGAAACGGTCGAAGGTCCGGAAGTCGAACTCGATTACTACAACTTTGAAGCACTCAACATTCCCAAGGATCACCCTGCCCGGGACATGCAGGACACATTCTACATCTCCGAGGATGTGGTCCTGCGCACCCACACGTCGCCCATTCAGGTGCGCGTGATGGAGAAACGGCGTCCCCCCATCCGCATCATTGCCCCCGGCCGCACCTACCGTTGCGATTCGGACGTCACCCACACGCCCATGTTTCACCAGGTGGAAGGGCTGATGGTGGGTGAAAATATCTCCTTTGGCGACCTGAAGGGGATTCTGACGGTGTTTGTCCGTCAAATGTTCGGCCCTGGCATCGGGTTGCGGTTTCGTCCGAGTTTTTTCCCCTTCACGGAACCCAGTGCGGAAGTGGACATTCAGTGTGTCATGTGTAAAGGGGGAGGGTGCCGCGTCTGCTCCCAAACCGGATGGCTGGAAATCCTGGGTTCAGGCATGGTGGACCCGGAGGTGTTCAAAATGGTGGGCTATGACCCGGAGACCGTCACGGGCTTCGCCTTCGGAATGGGAATCGAACGCATCGCCATGCTGAAGTTTGGAATCGACGACCTCCGTTTGTTCTACGAGAACGACCTTCGATTCCTGCGGCAGTTTTGAGCCGGCGGAGCTCAGGGAGCAGGTTCCGGTTCTGCTGGGGCAGGGGTTCTGCAAACGGCCTTTTCCGTCACTCAGGAACAGTTTCCGCATCAGGCCCTGCTCCTCTTCCGTCGCCCGCAGGATACAATCCCAACCGTGCCACTCCCTGTGCCTCCCCCCCCTCGCAGCACCGTGCCACAAACTTTCCGATGCGCCTGGTGTGAGCTTCATCCCCGCCGGAGAGGGGGCCTCATCACCACGCAGGCCTCTACCTCCCGGGTTTCCTTTCGGCGCCGAGAGCCGATGACCCGAATTGGACACCGCGCGTCCCGCATGGGGCGATGCTTTCGAGACGCTTTTTCAGGAAAGACAAGATTCCACCTCGCTCACGTCCGCGAGTCCGGTGAGAGGGGGAGACGAGGGATTACATCATGATCATCAGTTTGAACTGGCTACGAGAGTATGTGAATGTCTCTTTGTCCCTGGATGAGCTCGTCCACCGTCTCACCATGGTGGGACTCGAGGTGGAGGGGGTCAGGGAACTGCATCCCTTCTTGAAGAATGTCATCGTCGGTCGCGTGGAAACGGTGGCTCCCCATCCTGCCGCCGACCGTTTGAAGCTCTGTCAGGTCAGTGACGGGACGCGCCTGCTTCCGGTGGTCTGCGGTGCTCCCAACGTGGAGGCGGGTCAGAACGTCCCGTTGGCCCTCGTTGGTGCGCAGTTGGCCGGCGGCGTCATCCTGCAGGAAACAAAGATTCGAGGCCAGCTGTCCCAGGGAATGATTTGCTCTCAAAGCGAACTCGCTCTGGGAGATGATGCCGGCGGCATCTGGGTGCTGCCGCAGGATCTCCGCCCCGGGGTCCCACTGGGTCAGGCTCTCGAACTGGATGACACCATCATCGAAGTGAGCATCACGCCCAACCGGGGGGACTGCCTCTCGATCGTGGGCATTGCACGGGAGGTTGCGGCAATCTGCGCTGCAAGGGTCAACTACCCGGTGGTGGACCTTGAGGAAACCGGTCCGGACGTTTCCACCCTGGCCTCGGTGACCATCGACGATGCGGTGGGATGCCCCAGGTACGCGGCTCGGGTGGTGCAGAACATCCAGGTCGGTCCTTCCCCCCAATGGCTTCGAAAAAAAATTGAAGCAGTCGGGCTGCGCTCGATCAACGCCATCGTCGACGTGACCAATTTCATCCTCATGGAACTGGGGCAGCCCCTTCATGCCTTTGATTACGAGAAGGTCCGTCAAAAACGCATTGTCGTGCGAAGAGCAGAGGAGGGCGAGCGGTTCAGAACCCTGGACGGCAATGAGAGAACCCTTCACGACGATACACTGCTCATCTGCGATGGGGAGGGACCCGTGGCCATCGCTGGGATCATGGGCGGACTGGACTCGGAAATCACCGAAACCACCCGGCACGTCCTCATCGAGAGTGCATACTTCCAGCCCTTGAGCATTCGTCGGACCGGCAAGAAGATCGGGCTTCGATCCGAGTCCAGTTATCGATTCGAACGGGGTGTGGATCCCGAAGGGGTGATCCGCGCGCTGGATCGAGCGGCACAGCTCATGGCGGAACTCGGGGGCGGCACCATTGCCCGAGGCCGCATCGACGTCTATCCCAATCCCGTCACGGTGCCTGAAATCAGGCTTCGTGTGGCTCGGACCAATGCGTTTCTCGGGACAACGCTCAACAGTTCCGAAATAATAGATGTTTTGAGCCGCATCGAGATGAAGATCGAGCGGGAGAACGACGAGGTGCTCAAGGTGGTGCCCCCCTCCTTTCGTTCGGACATCACCCGCGAAGTGGATCTCATGGAGGAAGTGGCACGTCTCGTGGGGTACGATCGCGTGCCTGTCACCTATCCCAGAGTGGAACTGATGGGAGCCGAGCTCGACCCCCACATGCGGGCGCGACAGGAAACCCGGAGCACGCTGCAGGCCGCGGGGTTTTTCGAGGTCATCAACTATGCGTTCATTTCTCTCGATTCCCTCCGAAAATTGGGTTTTTCACAGGAAGATCCGCGACTGAATCCCATCGTTGTGAAGAATCCTCTCAGTGAGGACCAGGGAGTGATGCGAACCACGCTGATCCCGGGGTTGATTCAATCTGCACTTCATAACTTGGGGCATCGCAATGAAAACCTCAGGATTTTCGAGCTCAGCAAAGTTTTTCTGCCGCGGGCCGGTGAGGTGCTCCCCCATGAACCCCATCATGTGGCGGGGCTCATGGCGGGCAGGCGTAATCCTCATCTCCTTTATGGAGACGACGAAGAGGTGGACTTTGCCGATGTGAAGGGTGCAGCGGAAATCGTGTTGGAACCGTTCAATCTGGTAGATCTGCGGTTTGCGTCGGAGGATCTGCCTCCCTATCTGCACCCGTGGGAGTCCGCGGTGATTCGCTGCGGCAATGACAAGGTCGGTGCCCTGGGACGGTTGCACCCCCGCGTGGCGGAAGCTTTTGATTTTAAGAGGCCGATCTTCGTTTTTGAACTGGATTTCGACCGCCTGTTCGATGCGAGGAGGGAAAGATCCCTGTTTGTTCCCCTTCCGAGATTTCCCTCCATTGCCAGAGACATGGCACTGGTTCTGGATGAAAGTGTGCCGGCCCGAGAGCCCCTTGACTTCATCGCGGAAATGCGGGAGCCGCTCATAGAGCAGATCGACATTTTTGATATTTACAAGAGCTCGCAACTTGGCGAAGGTAAAAAAAGTGTGGCCTATCGGCTCGTGTACCGGGCACCCGACCGCAGTCTGACGGACGAGGAGGTCAACCGGATCCATTCAGCGTTGGTGGCCAGGGTGCTCTCGAAGTTCCACGCAACTCTGAGATAGTCGAGGGTCTATGAGTTCCCGTGACACTGGTTCGCCCGAGGGGGCAGGCAGTTCTGCACGGCCGCCCTGTGAGATTTCCTATTTGTGGGGAAACCGTGCCCACAAGGGGACTTCCTATCATTTCAGTGAGAAGGGGATTTTGATCCTTTGCTCCCAACCTGTGCCGATCAAGACCAGGATCCGGCTTCAGCTCCGCATTCCCGGTGTGAAAGACATCCTGAAGCTGGAGGGGGAGGTCGTGTGGACCAACATCCACGGGCATGCGGATTCGGTCTCTCCCCGGGGAATGGGTGTCAGATTCGTGAGTCCGGATCCGGATCAGGAGCGTCTGCTCGCCGAGGCGGCCGATCAATACGGTTCTGCTCGAAGCCCTTACCGGTGCTACTATGAATAGAGGGTACGCGGCGGGAGGATTCACGGCATTGCTCAGGAACGCTGTTCCTGCCGGCGGGGCCCGGTCTCCTGATCCTGAAAGGACATCGTACCCGCAGGACGCATCCCTCCTGCGTCTCTCCGCGGAATCGTCGAGGAACAAAAAGCAGTGACTGTTCTGGAAACGCTCCTGGTGGCCATTGCCCTCGGCTGTGACGCGTTTGCCGTTGGTCTCGGCGTGGGCACCCGGTTCTGTTCCCCGCGGCAGATCTTCCGTCTCTCCTTCCACTTTGGGCTTTTTCAGTTCCTCATGCCCCTCCTGGGCTGGTTTCTGGGAAGCAACCTCAGCGGCATTGCCCTCCAGTGGGGACCCTGGATTGCCGCGGGTCTTCTCTTTTTTATCGGCGCCAAGATGGGGTATGAAAGCTTTCGCCCGGAAGAGGAACAAGAGACCGAGAGCTGTCCCGATCCGACACGGGGGATGAGCCTGGTCATGCTGTCCCTGGCCACCTCCATGGATGCGCTGGGAGTGGGCATCAGCTTCGGAATCATCGGGCAGGATCTGTTCTTTTCTGCACTCTGCATCGGGGTGGTGGCCAGTGCCATGACCTGGTTCGCCATGAAGTTGGGGAATCGACTGACACAGCAATTCGGCCGTCGTATGGAGATGGCGGGGAGCATCATCCTCATCGCCATCGCGGTAAAACTGTTGGCCATGTGAGGTGAATCTGCTTATGGCGGCACGGCTTGAAATCACGTTGAAGCGGCATTTGTTCGATCCCGAGGGAGCCAGTCTCCGCAGCAAGATCGAAGACTATTTTGGCTGGAAGGTGGAGCAGATCCGCGTGATCCACATTCTGACACTCGACACCGCCCTGTCCGCGGCAGAGCTGGAACGGGTGCGGGTGGAGCTGTTCACCAATCCCGTCACTCAGGTGTCCTCCTATGAGCCCCTGGCCGATCATTTTCACTGGGCCATTTGGGTCGGCTACAGGCCTGGAGTGCGCGATACGGCCGGGAGTGTCGCCATGGAGGCCGTTGCAGATCTTCTGAGACGCCCTGCCGCTCCGGGAGAAGCGGCCTACACGTCCCGCCTCTACCTCCTCACGGGAAACGCCCTCGATCGCGAGCACGTGGAGACCATTGCCCGTGAACTGCTGGCCAACGACATCATTCAGCAATGGCGGATCTTTTCGGCCTCCGAGTGGGATGGGAAGGAAGGGGTCGGCCTCGTCATTCCCCGGGTCGTGCTCGAACACACGCCTTCGGTGGAGGAAATTCCCATCCCCTCCGACGAGGCCCTGATGGAGTTGAGCCTCGCCAGAAACCTGGCGCTGAATCCTCAGGACATCCCCGTCATCCGGGACTACTTTCATCGACCCGAGGTGCTGGAAAGCCGGGCCGAGGTGGGCCTCTCCCTGCCCACCGACGTGGAGCTGGAAGCCATCTCGCAGGCGCGAAGCGATCATTGCAACCACAACACCTTCCGGGGCAAATTTCATTACACGGACCTCCGGACAGGGCGGTCCACGGTCGTGGACAATCTGTTCAAGGCCTGCATCCAAGCCCCCACACTCACACTGCAACGTCAAAAAGACTGGGTAGTCTCCGTGCTCTGGGACAATGCAGGCGTGGCCCGCTTCGATCACCAGCACAACTACTCCATCACGGGCGAGACGCACAACAGTCCGTCCAACATGGAGGCCTACGGTGGGGCCTTGACCGGGATTGTAGGGATCTATCGCGACATCATGGGGACCGGCAAGGGATCCCGCCTCATCGCCGGACTCTACGGATACTGCGTGGGGCCAAAGGATTATGCCGGAAAACTCAAACCCCATCTGCATCCCCGTCGCCTGCTCGACGGTGTGGTGGAGGGGGTGCGGGACGGCGGCAACAAACACGGCGTGCCCACACCTTTCGGCAACCTGTTCCACCATCCGTCATTTCTCGGGAAATGCCTCGTGTTTGTGGCCGCCCTCGGAATCATGCCACAAAAGGTGCTCGGTGAACCCACCGAAAAAAAACAGTGTCGCCCTGGAGATCTCATCATCATGAGCGGAGGGCGGGTCGGAAAGGACGGGATTCATGGAGTCACCGCATCCAGTGAAAGCTATTCGGAACACACGCCGGCGGGACACGTGCAGATCGGCGACCCCTACACACAGAAGAAGATGCACGACTTCCTGCTGGAGGCTCGGGACGAGGGGCTCATCACCTTCATCACGGACAACGGCGGCGGCGGCCTCTCTTCGTCCGTCGGCGAATCGTGTACCTTCGCCGGCGGGGCGTGGGTGGAGCTGGAAAAAGTCCCTCTCAAATACGAAGGTCTCGATGTCTGGGAAATCTGGGTTTCGGAATCCCAGGAGCGTATGACGGTCGCGGTTCGCCCCGAGCACCTCGATCGGTTCATGGAACTCTCCCGGCTGCACGAGGTGGAGAGCACGGTCATCGGCCGGTATGAAGGCACAGGGAAACTGCACCTGACCTATGAGGGCAAGACCTGCGCCTACCTGGATTTGAGTTTCTTTGCGGAGGATTTCCCTCAGTGGGAATTCGAAGCTCACTGGATGCCTCCCGAGATGCGGGGTCTTTTTGAACCCGTTCTCTCGGAACCGACTGATTACCGCGCATTGCTGCACCGGATGCTGGGCCGTCCCAACGTGTGCTCCAAAGAGTGGATTCAACGGCAATACGATCACGAGGTGCAGGGGACCAGCGTCATCAAGCCTCTAACAGGGCGCGGACGCGATGTTCCCGCAGATGCCGCGGTTCTGAGACCGGTGCTCGAGAGTTCCAGGGGACTGGCTGTGGCGCAGGCTTTAAACCCCGCCTACTCTGAAATCGACAGCTACCACATGGTGGCCGTGACCATCGATGAAGCCTTGAGACGCCTGCTTGCCGTCGGAGCAAAACTCGATGAGGTTGGGGGCGTCGACAATTTCTGCTGGCCCACCATTCAGTACGATGCGCTCCAGAATCCTGACGGCAAAATGAAGGCTGCTCAGCTGGTCCGCGCGAACTGGGCGCTCAAAGACCTCTGCCTCTCCTGCGGGATTCCTCTCCTTTCCGGTAAAGACAGCATGTACGTCGACGGACACCTCCCCGGAGAGTTTGGCGAACGGCACAAGATTTCGGGGCTCCCCACCATGCAGTTCACGGCGACGGGGATCGTCGAGGACCTGGAATCGTGCCAGAGCCTGGAGGCCAAGATGCCC
This sequence comes from uncultured Syntrophobacteraceae bacterium, assembly GCA_964654275.1. Classification (GTDB taxonomy): domain Bacteria; phylum Desulfobacterota; class Syntrophobacteria; order Syntrophobacterales; family Syntrophobacteraceae; genus SLCH01. Next base: position 56,460 of record CAZZHS010000012.1, on the reverse strand, counting down.
GGAGACCTCGTCTATGTTCTCGGATTCACCGCAGATGAACTGGGGGGATCCGAATATTACGATGCCATGGGGTATGTAGGGCTCCAGGTTCCCAAAGTGGATGTGGAGGAGAACCTGCGCCTCTACAAAGTGCTGGAAATTGCCATGGCCAGGCGGTTGACGGCATCCTGCCACGGCATCTATCGGGGGGGACTTGCCGTCCACGCAGCCATGGTCGCATTTGCCGGAGAACTGGGAATGACGCTCGATCTCGGTCAAGTGCCGCAAGGGAAAAGAATCTTCCGGGAGAACGAAGGTGAGGAATCTTTCAGTCCACTGTGTAGGACGGAGAGGGTTTTCGGTCAGTTGCGTGACGACAGGGTGCTTTTCAGCGAATCGCCTGGAAGGTTTCTGGTGACCGTGGCACCAGCCAACCAGAGAGAGTTCGAGGAATTGTTCACGGGAATGCCCCTCGGAAGAGTCGGTGAGGTCACCGAAAGACCCAGTTTGGTGATTCGAGCTCAAGATGGTTCGATCCTGGTGGACGAGTCGGTGTTCTCCCTCAAGGATTCCTGGAAACGGGGTCACGCCTGATGCAAACGGCAATATTTGAAGAGCGGTCTCCACATTTCCTGTGCTGGAGAAGCGTTGTGGAGCGGGGCGAGCGTGCAATGGGAAAAAGAGGTGTCACCACACGCTGGATGCGTTTCAAGAATCCGTCCCTGACCGTCCAAAAGGCGCCGGCTGCCGGGACTGCCATCCATTGAGCTTCAGGAGTTGGAAATGAGCGCTGTGCGAGCTCTCGTCTTAACGGGTTTTGGTTTGAACTGTGACCGGGAAACGGCCTATGCCCTCCAAATCGCAGGGGCCCACGTGGAGCGGCTTCATCTGAATGGTCTCATCAAGGAAGGGTCCAGGCTCCGCGACTTTCAAATCTTTGTTGTGGGCGGTGGCTTCTCCTGGGGGGACGATCATGGCGCCGGCGTGGTCATGGCCATGAGAATGAAGCATCGGCTGCAGGACGAAATCCAGGGATTTATCGATGCGGGTGGGCTGGTGCTCGGCATCTGCAACGGCTTTCAAGTTCTGGTGAACCTGGGGGTCCTGCCGGGGTTCAAGCCGGGAAGCTTCCAGCGCGAAGTGGCGCTCATCGGCAACGATTGCGGGCAGTTTCGAGATCAGTGGGTGAGACTCCTCCCGAACCCTGATTCCCCCTGCGTTTTCACTCGGGGCCTGGATTCCATGGAACTGCCGGTTCGCCATGGAGAGGGAAAATTTTTCGCCGACTCGGACACCCTGGACCGTTTGATCCAGGCAAATCAGGTCATCTTCACCTACGCGACGCCTGACGGAAAGCGGGCCAATGGGCAGTTTCCCTTCAACCCCAACGGTTCACTGGGAGACATCGCCGGCATTTGCGATCCCACCGGCCGCGTGGCCGGATTGATGCCCCATCCCGAGGCCTACAACCACGCCTCCAACCATCCCGACTGGACCTACATCAGGGAAAAACTGCGGCGAAGCGGGCAGTCTCTTCCCCCGGAGGGCCAGGGAATCCGCCTTTTCCGCAATGCGGTGAGCCACTTTGCATAAGACTCCGGTCGAAGGACACCGGCCGCGCGGCTCTGCCGTTCCGTGCTTTACCAACGGGAGAACGGGCATGCGTGAGCCGTTAAAATTGAGGATAGCTCGATGACGAAGAAATTACGGCTGGCCGTTCTACTGTCGGGGGGCGGGACCAACCTTCAGGCTCTCCTGGACAAGTCGTTGAGCGGGAAACTCAACGCCGAAGTGGTGGTGGTGGCAAGCGACAGGCCCGGAGCCTTGGGACTCGCGAGAGCCGAACGTGCCCAGGTGCCCACCCACATCATCGACTATGCCGTTCACATGGAACAGGGTCGCAGGGAATGGGCTGGGGCAGGACTTCCTGTCGATCTGGAGGAGTTGGACAAGATTCAGAAGATCCTCCGAATCTCCGATGCTTCGAAAAGACTGCAGCGTCTTGCAGGCCTGGTCCTGGCCGAGCAGGAAATCATCCGCCGGATCGACCCTTACCAGCCGGATTACATCATTCTTGCGGGATTTATGAGGCTTCTCAGTCCCTACTTTCTGAGGCACTACAACCGGGGTGGGGACTGGAGGGTGCTCAACATCCACCCGGCTCTGCTGCCGGCGTTTCCCGGTCAGCACGGCTACGAGGACACTTTTCGTTATGGGGTGCGGTGGGGCGGCATCACGGTGCATTTTGCCGACGAAGGGGAGGATACGGGACCGATTCTTGCCCAGGCCGTCTATCCCATCTGGCCCGAGGACGATGTGAATGCCATTCGAAAGCGGGGGCTGGAACTGGAGCATGATGTTTATGCCCAGTGCATCAACTGGCTGGCGCTCGGCCAGATCCAGTTGCTGAAAGAACCGGGCGGACACATCAGGGTGAAGATCATGGACCCCCGGTATCCTGAGATCTTGAAAAACTGGGTGCTCGACGCTTTTGCCATGACCGGGTGAGATTTTTAGGGGGTTCACGGCAGGAGTGAGGCAAATCCTCGTGGAGAGAGTTTTTGTCGAGGCAGAGTATCGCAATTTGTGGGATGGGAGATCTCAAGGGTTGTGGATTTTGCCGCAAGCCCCCCGATTTCGGACGGGTTGGGCGATAGAGAGAGGGATCAGATGTCAGACGCTGCTGAAAATCAAGAGACCCGCACACAGGAACCAAATCTGGAAAAGGAAATGTGCACCTTCATCTGCAGCCGGGGGACTCTCGACGGGGGTTACCCGGCTCTCGTGCTGGCCATCAATGCCAAGCGGCTGGGGATGGAAGCCACCGTGTTTTACACGTTCATGGGAATCGATTTGATCCGGAAAAACGGTGCAGAGAAGTGCCTGTTCATTCCCCCCGGTCCATTGGGAGCCCTCCCGGGAATGGCCCAGGTGGCCACGCGGATGATGAAGAAACAGATCGAGGGAGCTCATATCCCTTCGCTGGCGGAACTGATGGAAATGGCACAACTGGAAGGGGTCAAGTTTGTTGCATGCCGCATGACCATGGACATGATGGGACTGGAACTGAGTGACTTCATCGAGGGAGTGGAGGTACAGACGGCCGAGGATTATTTGAAGCATGCTCGCCAGTGTAAGATCAACATGTTCACGTGATTTGGACTTCGAAACACGGCGTCCATTCTGAAAATTGCGCTGCTTATCTCTTTGGAGGGGTCCCGTTTGGGGACGCACGGGAGCATCGGACCGGAATACAGATACCCCCGGAGGTTTGCACTCCCGGCTTTCAACGCTGAAGGGTTGAAGTTGCATTTCCCGAAGGACAGGGCCGAGTGCAACCAGTGTTTCTCTGGTAGATCGGGCATCGGGAGATTTCCGACTGTTTTTCATCCATCTCCTGCTTGGTGCGAAAAACCCACGTGCTCGGATCTGTAAAGCAGTAGATCACCAACTCGCACGACTTGCAATCTTTCATTCCGTCAACCTCTGGCAATCATTGGCGATGGGTGTCTTATTTTTCTCCCGGCGTGGGAAACTCACTCAAATAGTCTTCCCATTCGATGGGCAGCAAGTACTTTTTTTTATCATTGCAGGACTTGCAGGCAGGAACCAGGTTTCCCTTTTGGCTGCGCCCATAGCGAATGAGGGGAACCACGTGATCCATGGTGAGTTCGCCGGGAGGGGTCTTTTTTTGGCAGTAGTGGCAGACACCTTTCGTTAACTGCTTCTGCCACCATTGCGATTTGCGCAGGCTCCTGGCCTTCTCCTTTTCGCGCCGCACATGCTCGGGGGGCGCAGTGTCCAAAAAAAACGTGTTCATGGGACCCGATGATCTCCTCGCGGATTTTTGAATGATCTGGTGGGGGGGTGTCCCCCACCAGCACCACCACCGCTGTATTCGGGACTTTTCGTTTCGAGAAACCCCTATTGCTGCTCGGCAGGCGCCTTCAAAGCCACATAGAAGGTGTTTTTGCCGCGTTTGACCAGAAGGAGCAGCGTGTCACCCGCCTTGGGTTTCTGGACCGATTGGTTGTAGTCACGCATGTTTTGAATCTTTTGACGGTTGACCTCCTTGATGAGGTCACCGGGCCGAAGCCGAGCCTCTCCCGCAGGGCTGCCCGGAGCCACACTCGTGATGACAACGCCGGTTTCCTTCTGGTCCCACCCAAATCGCTGAACCATTTCCGGTGTGATATTCTGAACACTCAGTCCCCATGCCGCCTCCTCCTGCACAGGAGCCGACTCTTCGGCCTCGTCGGGCATGGTGCCCAGCGTGACTTTGATTGTTTTCTTGCTGCCGTCACGGAGCACCTCGATGTTCACACTGGTGTTGGGAGGAGTCGCGGCCACCATGCGTGAGAGCCCATGAGCGTTCTCGACAGCCTTTCCTTCAAAGTTCAAGACCACGTCACCCCGCCTCAGATTTGACTTTTCGGCAGGACCGTCGGGGACGATGTCCGAGATGATCACCCCTTTTGATTCCTTGATGCCGAAAGACTCGGCCAGTTCGGGCGTGATGTCCTGGATCATGACGCCAAGCCAGCCGCGTACCACTCTTCCTGCTCTCAGTTGAGGAATGAGGTCATTGGCCACATTGACGGGGATGGCAAAGCCGATCCCCTGGCCCTGGGCCACGATCGCCGTGTTGATGCCGATCACCTCGCCGTTCATGTTGAACAGAGGACCGCCGCTGTTGCCGGGATTGATGGCTGCATCCGTCTGGATGAAATCGTCATAGGGGCCGGCGCCGATCACGCGGCCCGTGGCGCTGACGATCCCGGCAGTGACCGTATGGCCCAGACCGAAAGGATTGCCCACCGCCATCACCCAGTCTCCCACTCGCAAGGTGTTTGAATTGCCGAGCACGGCCGGCTTGGGAAAATCCGCGTCGGGCTTAACCTGGATCAGAGCCAGATCGGTCTTGGGGTCGCGGCCCACGACCTTGGCCTCGTATTCCTTGCCCTTTTCAATCTTGACGCGTATTTCGTCGGCCCTTTCAACCACGTGATTGTTGGTGATGATCAGCCCCTCGCCGTCAATGATCAAACCGGAACCCAAAGCAGTCGACCGACTCTGACCCTGAGGCATTTCCCCGCCAAAGAAACGCCTGAAGAATTCGTCTCCAAAAAATTCACGAAAGGGGGAGTTGGGGGCCAAAAAGGGCTGCATGGGAGACTCACGCACCACTTGGGTGGTGGAGATGTTGACCACGACGTGCTTGACCTCTTCAGCCAGGTCGGCAAATGAAGGTGGCCCCGCCGTGCCGAAAGCACTGAAGGAAGCCGGGGAAGTTGTGTGGATGAGCGCCATCATGATCATGATCACGGTCAAAACTTTGCAAAGCTTCCAAAATGAATACTTCGGTTGTACCCGATTCATTCAAAACCCTTTCTCATTGAAGTTGTGAGCGCATTCTCTCAAACGGTGCCGGGGGTGGAAATTTTATTTGGCACAACGCCTGAGGAATGCTTAAAATCAGCTGGAACTGATTCGCCACAGCAGGCCGAATGTGAGTTGTTTCTACACCCGGTGCGAAATTTCATCCACCAAAATAATCCAATTTATTCAAAAGGCAAGACACATGTGTCGGCGACAGGAAGGAGGAAAGGGCGGTGTCGGGGGTAAAGCTGAATCTCATTCAGGCATGTGACAGAGCTGTCCACATCATCTCCAACGCTCAAGACATGGAAAAGCTCTACAAACGAGCCATTCAGTGCCTGGGAGAGGGTGAACTGCGTCTCGGCATTCTGAACATGGCATCAGAGGCCATCGAGGACGAGTCGCTGCGGGACGAAGTCTTCGTGAGCGATGAAAGCCTGCTGAGTTTCCTGTGCGGCATCTGGATTCAATTTCTGTTGACGGAAATCGCGGGAGTGAAGAAGGAAAAATTGCACACCCTCGCCGAGAAGCTCTGCACCAGCCTGCGCCATAACAAATCCATTCACTGATGGGCGTGATCAACCTTCCTGCCGGTTGGTACGGCTTGGGCGTTATCCATCGGAAGCCTCAGCACTTTGCCGAAGATCCGCTTTAATCTCCGCCTTGCGGGCATAATGCTCCACGGTGATCCGGCCCTTCGGCAGGACGGAGAAGAGCTGAGCCGCCTCTTCGTAGCTTCTCAAGTTCACGATTATGTTCGCGTGGGGCTGGTCGTGTCTTCCACGGAAGGATTCCATCCTCGAAATCTCAAGGAAATTGGAAACGCTCGATAAACGGGGCAAAAGAGAGCTCAGGGTTTCCTGTCTCACCTGGATGTGAAACTCCATGATGTGAGGCCAGGTCGTCGATTTGTCCCAAATGACGTCGAACAGTTGTTGGGGTTCCAGTGAATACCTTTCTCGAATGTCCGAGCAGCTGTCGCGGTGCAGCGTGATGCCGCGCTCGCTGAGAGTGGCCACCAGATGGTCCTGACCGGGAAAAGGGTCGCAGCAGCGGGCAAATTTGTGGATGGCCCGATCCAGAGCCTGGATGGAGATGTGATGGCGGTGCTTTTCCTGAACTCTGGATTCCGGCGTTTTTTGAGATTTTTCTCGCTCCTGAGCGGGGCTTGCCAGGTAATAGAGAATGAGTTCAGGGCTCAGGATGTCCTGTCCAATGCGAATGAGGAGGTCGGAGAGGTCCTTCACATTGAGCAGCTCCAGCATGAGCCTGGCATTTTCTCCGTGGAGGACATCGAGGGACAAGCCGCAGCGGCCCAGCGCCTGAGAGAGGATCTGTCGACCCAAATCCAAAGCGTGATGTGATCGCTTCTTTTGGAGCTGCCTGTTGATGGCGGTTCTGGCTTTGGGTGTTTTGCACAGAGTCTCCAGGTCGGGATCCACATCTACGGGTTCGGTGGAAGTCATGATTTCAACGGTGTCCCCGTCCTTGAGCGTTTGCATGGGATCGGCCCATTCATTGTTGACCATGGCTCCTTCGCAGTGATCGCCAAGGTCTGAATGGATTTTGTAAGCGAAATCGAGAACGATGCTGTCCTTGGGCAGGAAATAGATGTCGCCAAGGGGCGAATAGACAAAAATCTCCTCTGCGGCGGACAGCTTGATGAGGGCTTTCCTCTGAACTCCTGCTCCCCCGTATTCTCCAATGGTGCGGAGGAGTTCACTCACCTCCTGCCAGTGCTCATCGGTCATGGGATTCTGTGAGTCCCACTCTCCTAAGATGCCGTACGCTGCCCAGTAGTCCATTTCGGGGGTCCGAATCTTCACAAGAAAATTCTGCCCTTTCACATGGATCCGAACGTGAAGGCTTTGGTACCCGTTGCTTTTGGGGTTGGCGATGAAATCCCGAATCGTCCTGGGGATGGGCGGAAAGGTGGTGCAGACCACGCCCAGGGCGCTGTAGCAGGCGACCACGTCCTGAGTGTCCAGAATGACGGCAAAATCCACGTAATTTTCGGGAAAATCGGGGTCGAGGGTCCGCTTGAGTGGGTCGTAATAGCTGCCGAGACCTTTGGGGCGCGCCCGTATGGTCACCCGGTATCCCGCTTTTTCAAAGGCCGCCTGGAGTTTCTGCTCGATCTCGATGACTTGAACGGAATTGCGGGCTTCCTTGATCTGCTGGAGGATTTTCTTGCTCTTTCGGGGGTAGAGAAAGGACAAAGCCAGATGATAAAGCTCGCGTTTGAGCGAGAACATGTTGAATCGCCCGGCAATGGGAGCATAGACTTCGAGGGTTTCCTGGGCGATGCGCTGCCTTTTGGACATGGGAAGGAAATGGAGGGTGCGCAGGTTGTGGAGGCGATCTGAGAGTTTGATGATGAGCACCCCCAGACGTCGGCTGGCCGTCAGAAAGATCTTGCTGTGAGTGAGATCTTTCAGGCTCGCGCGGTCCAGATGGGAGCGGGCCAGCTTGGTGCATCCGTCCACGAGCTCCGCCACGGCAGGGCCGAACCGTTCGGCGATATCGTGGAGTTTGATGGAGGGGACATCCTCCACCACATCGTGGAGAAGCGCTGCCGACAGGAGGATCGGGTCCCGAAACCCCAGTTCACGAACCAGAATCTCCACAACACTGCAGGGATGGCTGATGTAGGGGGCTCCGGATTTTCGGATCTGCCCCTGGTGAAGTTCATGCGCAAAGTCGAGGGCTTCGAAAAAGATGCGGTTCTCTTCCTTGAACGGATCAATGTAGCGTGCGACTCGATCCTTGTAGGCATCCATGTCGAAGGTTTGCCGGTCGCGTCCTTTGATGTGTGACATTTGCATGCCTGTGCGGCCGGCTGCCGCATCCGAAGACAGGGTCACAATTGCCCCTCGTTTGCCTCTCAGCAGTTTGAAGTCCCGGGATAAGGGCGCCACCCCCGGTGGCACCGTGTCTTTGCAGCTCGCAGAGCAAAACCGGGTCGCTGATGGATGAAGCCGGTCCGGTACGGGAAAAAGCTTCAATCCGCAGGAAACGTCCCACCTCTGCGGACCTGATTATAAGGGAAAAAAGTCCCCTTAACAAGCTGTCCCGGGAGACACGGGTCATGTTTGTCCTTGACACGGTAAACGATTTCCTTTATTTTCACTGGACCTTTTGGGGGATCGTCCAGCGGCAGGACTGCAGACTCTGGATCTGCCTACCTAGGTTCGAATCCTAGTCCCCCAGCCATTTTCTGGTCCCATCGTCTAGCGGTCTAGGATACTGGCCTCTCACGCCAGAGACACGGGTTCGAGTCCCGTTGGGACTACCAGTTAAACCCACGGCCTGGAGCCTTTTCCGGGCCGTTTCCGTTTGTTCGGGCGACAAAGAACGGCCTCTTGCGTTCTTTCGTCTTCCTGCCCCATCCCCTCATCCCGGAGCTTCGCTCAGGATGCTCCTCCAAAGGGCAGCGGCTTCCAACGGGCAATCCCTCTTCGCAAAAGCCTGATGTATCCCTCATGCCTGAGTCCCCCGCCAACAGTCGCCCGGCTGCGGATGTTTCTGACCCGGATGTGCACCCATGCGCAGGAATGGGAGTGATCGAAGGGTGAGAGCCGGTCCCAGACGAATACCCCGTGACAGTCCCAGTGAAAATCATCCGTAGACCGCGAGCTTATCCGTTCGAGCGAAGATCATTCATTTTTGTCTTCTTGATAAGAACGCTCATTTGTTTTCTTGTTGCATTTTATTGTTTCAAGATTATAATCGCACTAATTTAAGGTGATCGGTACTTTGAGTTATCGGGAAATCGGTCTTCCGCTGTGTACGGGGCTGTTCCGAGTGAGCTTCAAAGTAACGTGCCCAAGAGTGATCTCAAACACCGTGAACGAAAGGAATTGGAAAAATGGCGGAAGGTCGAGTCAAATGGTTCAATGACAAGAAGGGTTTTGGCTTCATACAAGCTGATGATGGACAGGAAGTGTTTGTTCATTTCTCCGCCATCGAAGGTCAAGGTTTCAAATCCCTCAGTGAAGGTGAAAAGGTCTCCTTTGAAGTCGAAAAAGGTCCCAAGGGACCTCAGGCCACCAGAGTGAAAAGACTCTAGGGTCATAGCCCGAAGTTCGGGCATCTCCAGATCCAATGAATCAAAAGCCGGGAATTTCCCGGCTTTTTCTGTTTAGATTGCCTGCTGCGATGTGAAATCGTGATGTGATGGGCCGCGCGACGCGCACCCCCGGCGAAAAGGCATGCCGCAGGCCTGCAGCCCCGCGCTCAAGGCTCGATTAGGCGCTGCCCCCGTCACATGACGGGAAGCGTGCCACTGATGACCGGCTGCATGAGGTCCATGATCACCTTGGGGTACAATCCCATCACCATGGACAGCAAGATCAGCAGGATCAAAGGCACGGACATGCTCCAGGGGGGATCCGTGATGGAATCGTCGTCGAGTTTTTCCGGAAGGGGACCGTAGAAAATCTTCTTCGCGGCGAGGAACGTATAGGCCACCGTCAGCATGATGGCGGCGATCCCGATGATGCCGACGACCAGGGCCAGCCTGTCCGTGGCGCCGCGCTCAAAGATGCCGGTGAACATGATCCACTCGGCCGCGAAACTGCTGAAGGGCGGAAACCCGGAGAGCATCATGGCCCCTGAGATGAACAGCAGGGAGGTGAGGGGCATCCGGTAGGCGAGGCCACCCAGGTTGTCGATGTTGCGAATGTGCGTCACGTAGACCACGATGCCGCATGTGGAAAAGAAGATCGTTTTGCCCATGATGTGACTGAGAAAGAAGAACATCCCGCCTTCGATGCTCACGGCAGTCAAAGCGCCGAGGCCGAGCATGGAATAAGCAATCTGGCTGATGGTTGAGCACGCTGCGACCCGCTTGATGTCCGTCTGGGCCATGGTGAGCAGGGAGCCGTAGATCATGGTGATGAGAGCCAGGATCATGATGGGCGGCCCAAAGACTTGAAAGTCCGCATACAGGGGAAGGATCAGGGCGCGCACGATGATGTAGGCGGCGATGTTGGCATAGACGGCCAAAAGACCCGCGATGCAGGTGGGATGCTCGGCGTGAACCCATGGCATCCAGACATGGAACGGAAAGACCGCGAGCTTGGCGAAAAGCCCAACCAGGAACACGGTGATGATCCAGAATGTCATCGGGTTCCCGGCCAGAGTCGGGATGTCAGCGATGTTGAAACTGCCCGTCTGAGAATAAATCAGCAACGAACCGGCAAGGAAGAAGACCGCGGAAAAGATTCCCCACAGCAGGCACATCATGGCGATCTTGACCCGCTCGATGTACCCGAAATAGGCCATGAGAAAGTAAAGGGTGATGGTCAGAACTTCCAGGAAGAAATACATGGCGATGAGGTTGGTTGCAAAGGACACCCCCATGAAGCCGACCGGAAAGTAGAGGAAAAGATAATAGAACCGCGTGTAGTAGCTCACGTCCCTGCGTGCATCGACACCGGGATAGATGATCTCGATGCGATGATCGATGTAACGAATCGAAAACACAGAGAGAACCAGGCACAGGATGTTGGAAATCAATGCCACGCAGACACTCAGACCGTCGGCCATCAGCCCGAGTTTGATATTGGGGGCAATGAGCAGATACTCTTCCTGAATTTGCGGTGTCCCCTGGTAGATTTTCACGCCGGCTGCGATAATCAGCAGGGTGCTGTAGACCAGGCTGGCGGAAGCGACCCATCCGGCCATCTTGGCAAGCTGGTACCTGGCCAGAAAAATAATGAGAGACGCCAGGGCCGGGATAAAGACGATCTGAAGGAGGATGGAATTGGTCATTGGATCCACCATAGAGAGACGATGATGAAGAGAACGGTTACGGTAAGCACATAGACGATGTTGTTTGTCAGATCCTTGGCATCGCAGCGGATGAACTCCAGGAGGGAGTTGCCTCCCCGAGTGATCAGCCGGGGCATCCTGCGATGAGCAAGGGAATCCATCGTTTCTTCGAGGACCCGCGCGGTGAAGTCGGCGAGCCACACAAATCCTTTAACGAAGGCCATGATATAAAAGACTTTATTAATGAACCACCGCTCCCACAGGAAGACGTGAAACAGTTTGAGAAGGTTGGATTTCTCAAAGAGACGGTTCACGTCCCATCTTCCCGATACGTAGAACATGTAGGCGGGAAAGGCTCCCAGGAACACGCAGACCACGGAAATCAGCGGCACGAGAAAATGTGGAAACAAAGGCTCGTGCTCCACGGTGGGGAGCAGGAGGGTCGAGGTCAGGTTGGCACCGAAAAGATCGTGCAGCTTGTGCTCTGCGGCGATGCCGAAAGCCCCCAGCAGGAGGATGCCCAGAGCCAGGACGCCGCAGGCGAAAGTCTGCGGGGGGTAGCCTTCCCCAAGGTGGGCGTGATGTGCCTCCTGTTTGCGAATGTGCTCGCTCGGCCGGCCATGGAAAATCATTCCCATGAAGCGCATGGTGTAAAAGGACGTGCAGATCACCGCAGCCACCGCCACGGCGAATAAGAGATAATGCCCCGATTCGAGACAGGTGAGCAGAACAGCGTCCTTGCTCCAGAAACCGGGCAGAGGCGGAACTCCCATGAGGGAGAGGGCCGCCAGCATCATAAAGAGCCATGTGTAGGGCATGTATTTGCGCAACGCCCCCATCTCATGAATGTAGATGGAGTGTGCCGTGTGAATGACGGTACCGGCGCACAGAAAGAGGCAGGCCTTGAACATGGCATGGCTCATGAGGTGGAAAATCCCGGCGGAGTACCCGCCGACCAGCAATCCCTGGCTGAATCCGCTCACGCCGAGAGCGAGCATCATGTAGCCGATCTGGCTGACTGTCGAATACGCCAGTGCTTTTTTCAACTCCAGTGCCACAATCCCCTGGCTTGCAGCCAGAAAGGCCGTGATGGCTCCCACCCAGGCCACGATCAGAAAAAACGCCATGGCTTCCTGACTTCCAGCCACCCAATAGCCGTAGTAAAAAATAGGGATGAACCGGGCCACCAGAAACACACCACTTTTGACCATCGTTGCCGCGTGGATCAGAGCGGAGACGGGCCCGGGACCGGCCATGGCCTCGGGGAGCCACTCCTGGAACGGGAACTGGGCCGATTTTCCAGCGGGACCGGCAATGAGCAGGATGCTCACCAGCGTGATGAGCCCCGGGACCGCGGCCATCTTGGGAACCCACTGTGGCGCCGTCTGGTAGAGCTCCATGACGTTGAGGGTCCCCGCATAGTAGTACATGATGAGGATCCCGCCCAACATGAACATGTCGCCCACGCCGGTCACCACCAGGGCTTTGAGACCGCAGGAGGAGGGAGAATCGAATGGGAAGGGCTCAGGGCCGCCGATCCAGTACTTCTTCTCGTCACGGTAGTAATAGCCGATGAGTCCGTAGCTGCAGACCCCCACGAGTTTCCAGCCGATGAAGATGAACAGGAGGTTGTTGGCCAAAACCAGAAGCAGCATGCTGCCGATGAAGGCATTCATGAGCATCCAGAAGCGCATGACGGAGGGATCGCCTTTCATGTAACCGATGCAGTAGACCATGATGAAAAAACTGATCACGGCGACCACGTTGGCGACCACAATGCTCAGAGGATCCAGAAGGATGCCGAAGCTGACATTGATGGGCGTGTCGAGCCAGACATGAACAGCCTCCAGGGGAAGCTTGGAGGGCGAAAAGAGAGAAGGGACGAGCATCAGCGCCGAGAATGCGGTGAGAAAAGAAAAAAACACCGGACCATAATCCCGCGCTGTCGGCCCTATGCGGGCAAACACCGGGGTCAGGAGGACGCCGATCAGGGGGAAGATCAAACACAGCCAGGCGAACTGAATTTCCACGAGACGTTACCCTTTTCAAGCATTTGCGTTGCTGGTTTCAGAAACCGGCCGGCATGGCCAACCTGATGACTTTCTCCACGATGTCCCCGTTGAAAAAACCCACGAGGAAAATGCACGCGCAGAGGACGAGGGTGGGAATGAGCATGCCGGCCTTCATCTCGTCCATCTTGATCTCTTCATATTCGTTTTCATCCTGAGTGTATTTGGCGCGGTACGGCTTGAAGAACGAAAACTCGACCACCCTGAAAAAATAGACGAAATTGAGCAGGGTGCTGATCAGGATGACCGCTACAAAGAACCAGGTCTTGGCCTCTATGGCGCCGAAAATGAGGTAGATTTTGCTGAAAAAACCGCCCGTGGGGGGAATGCCCACCATGGAAAGCACGGCAATGACGAATGCCGCGGCCGTGAAGGGCATCTTTTTGGGCAGGCCGCGGAGCTGCGTGATGTTGAGGGTGCCCATCTTCCAAAACACCCCGCCTGCGGCGAGAAAGAGTACGGCTTTCATGAGGGCGTGGTTGAGAATGTGAAGCATGGCGCCCGTGAAGGCGAGCGGATTGGCCAGGGAAAAACCCAGAGCGATGTAACCGATGTTGGCCACCGAGGAGTAGGCGAGCATGCGTTTGATGTTGGTCTGAGCGATGGCGAGGATGGAGCCGGCGATGATCCCCACGGCTGCGATCCAGTTCAGGACTTCGATGAAGTTGGGAAAATCGGCGATGATGAACACTCGAATGAGGATGTAGGCCGCCACTTTGGTGCCGACGGGGGCAATGAGCGCCGTGGCCGATGACGAGGCGTTGGTGTAGGCGTCGGGCAGCCATGCGTGCATGGGGAAGAGGCCCATCTTGATCGCAGAGCCCATGAGGATAAGCACCAGGCCGATGGTCACCGCATTGTTGTTGCCCACCAGGGGCAGCATGCGGGAAATGTCCGCCATGTTAAGGGTGCCGGTGGAAATGAAAATGAAGGCAAGCCCAAGCAGATAAAAGCACGCCCCCACGGTGCCGATTGTGAGGTAGCGAAACGCCGAGAACGGCGCGCGCTGATCACCGATGGCGAGCAGCGCATAACCCGAAAGGGCGGCGATCTCCAGGAAAACGTACAGGTTGAACATGTCGCCGGTGATGACCATCCCGCACAATCCGGCCATGAGGAGCATGGTCAGCGTGTAGAAAGGGACGACCTTGTCCGGGGTCTCATGCTCCACACTGCTGCCCGAATAAATGAGGACCAGCAGGGTGATGCCCGTGATCACCACGCACATGAAGCCGGAGATCGGGTCCATGACGAACTCGATGCCGATGGGCGGCATCCACCCTGCCAGGTGGTAGCTCATCTTGCCCGTCGAAAGGACGTGCTGGAGTCCCGTCAGCGAAAAGAAACAGACCAGGGCCGTGGCCGCAAGGGCCGCCCAGTAGGCCAGTCGCTTCGCCAGAAGTCCGAGCAGAGGCACGAGCAGTGCTGTGAGGAGAAACGTGACGGGAATGAGGACGGGTATCTGAGATGTATTCATTGCATCCGTTCCAGCAAGAGCGGTTCATCCAAAGTTTGATACCGGCGATAGATGGAGATGATCAGGGCAAAGGAGACGCCCAGGGTCACGACGGCCACCACGATGGCCGTGAGCATGAGGGTATGGGGCAGGGGGTTCAGGTACAGATCGGGATTGTCCAGTCCCAGAGACTCATCCAGCACGGTGACGCCGGCGTTTTCCTTGTAGGCGCTGACGATCCAGAACAAAATCGTCGCAGACTGGATGATGGACATGCCGATGATCTTCTTCATGAGGTTGCGCTTCATCATCATGCCGTAGAGGCCGATGGTGAAAAGCCCGATGAGGAAGAGATAGGCATAGTAACCTTCGATGAACGCGATCATGGTCACTCCCCAAGAAGGTCGTCGTAAATGGAGACCAACGTTGCCATAACAGTGAGCGTCACGCCCAACTCGATGAAAAGGATGCCGTAATTTCGGAGGTAGGCCGGTTCCAACCAGGGAATCGGAAGCTGGCCGTAATCCAGAAAATTGCCTCCGGCAAGGAGAGCCGCCAGCCCCGTCCCTCCGAAAATGAGCGCCCCGATGGCACTCAGCGTGAGGGTCAACCGGTTGGGCATGGCGATCTGGCTGATGGTCGTGCCCAGGGTCATGCGCAGGAGAAGAAAACTGCCTGCCAGGAGCACACCGCCCTGGAACCCGCCTCCGGGACTGTAGTGACCGTGGAAGAACACGTAGAGCCCGATGATCTGAATCACGGGGACAAGCCCGCGAACGGACACATGGATGATGGGACTGTCCGTCTGGCTCTTCATCCCCTCGATGTGACAAGCATCGCCCTTGATGTCCGTCATGATCTTTTTCTCCGCAGGATGAAAAAGCACGCGATGCCACCGGCAAAGACGACCACCGTTTCGCCCAGTGTGTCGAAACCGCGGTAGTCAGCCAGGATGACCGTCACCATGTTGGGGGTCTTGGCGTCGTGATAAGCGTTTTGGATGTAATAGGCCCCGGCGACGATTCCCCCGGCCTCACTGACCGTACGCTGTGCGGGAGCCATCAGGTCGCCCCGGGGAGGAAGGTTCACCGCGGCCACCGTCATCAGGGCCGCAAACACCAGCAGCAGGAAAATTTGAAGTGCTTTCAATCCAGGCTCTTTCTTGAGGTGAGTAGGATGGCCACGATGTTGAAAACGCCGACCGCACCCGCTCCCACCACGGCCTCGGTGAAGGCCACATCGATGGCCCCGAGGGAAACCATGATGGAGGCGCTCATGAAGCTGAAAATGTTGAGCGTCACCACCGCTGCGAGGAGGTTGCGGATCCCCAGAGCCACCAGCGCCGCCACGGTCATGACCAGAAACAGTGTGAACTCAATCAGCCAGTGCATAATCCGCCTTGTCCTTGTTGTCTTTCCGCTTCCAGATCTTGAGGCCGGAGAGGATAGCCCGCCGAACCAGCGCGTGGGTCGCCACAGGACTGGTCACCGCCACAAAAACTATGACCAGCAATAATTTGGCACTGTTCAGAGAAAGCCCCTCATGCACCAGCATGCCGCCCAGGAACATCATGATGCCCAGCGTGTCCACTTTCCCTGCGGCGTGGGCCCGGCAGTAAAAGTCCGGCATGCGGTTGATGCCGATGCTCCCCACCAGCATGAAGAAAACTCCGCCCATGATGAGCAGTACCGCCGCGATCTCCTGCAGAAGATTGAGAGTTTCCATGTTCAATAATCCGATGCGCTCTTTTTGAAGTATTTGGTCATGGCGATCACGCCCACAAAGTTCAGAATGGCATAACCGAGGGATATATCGATGAACATGTCCAGACGGCCATAGATCAGCCCGAAAAGCAGCACCAGCGTGATGGTCTTGCTGCCCACTGCGGCGACTCCCAGCAGACGGTCGAACAGTGTCGGCCCCTTGTAAACCCGATAAAAAGGAATCAGGAGGATGATTCCCAAGGTCAGAGCCATGTAGAGGAAAAAAGTGTCCATCTAACTTTTGCTCCCGGAATCGGTACGTTGGATGTTGAAGCACATGCGTTCAGGGTTGTACTCGTTGGTGTAGAGCCGGGCGACCCTGGCGCTCATCTCGCCGGTGAGCAGATCGTCGGCGGTGTCTTTGGTCAGGGCGTGAACGGTGAAATGGTCGCCCTGTATGTTGGCCGTGATGGTCCCCGGAGTCAGGGTGATGGAATTGCCGAACACGACGCGGGCCAGCACGTTGGGCAAAAGGCAGTCGAAGCGGACCAGGGTCGGTTGGATGGGCATCCGCGGATCGAGAACCACGTAGGCCACATAAACCCCGGACTTGATGATTTGCCACTGCAGCCAGAAGAGATAGATGATGAGCCTGGGAATGATGATGCGCGTGGTGCCGCAGGCTTCACAGTTGGCAAGAGGCAGGGGGTGGAGGCGGTAGTTGATCCAGACCACGAGGGCCACGGAGATCACACCGTAGAGAATGTGAAGAAAATCATAATGGCCGCTCAGGATCAACCAGACTGCCATCAGGAGGATGGCCTGAAATACGATGCCCCGATAGCTGCTCCGGGGAGGCGCGGTGGGTTCGATGGCGCATGTTTGCTCGTTCATGGACATTTTCTCAGCCGCTTGTATCCCTGAGGATTGATAAAGGGGTCCAGAGCGTATGTCTCGTGAGGCGAATCGGACCCGATGGATGTTTGTGAAATTTTTCTACAGTTCCTTCGTGCACCTGTCAAGCGTAAAATTCCGATCTTAATCCGGAAAACCCCTAAACAAATAGCATACCAACTTGATCCTGAATGTGTCTGTGAACCTGCAAAAGACACAGGACGGACCGGAAAAAACCCGCAGCACAGCTTCTTTTCCCCGAAAAGCCGCTCAGCAGCCTCCAAGGGTCCTTTCGGTTGATGGAAGAGAAAAAAACGACCGCATTCACCAAGATCATGCATCGAGCACTCCGTCACCGTCACTGCGGCCTCGCAAACTTGGACCACGGGATTCGACTGCTGCCGGAACCCCGCGACCGCCGAAAATCATTGCAAACATGGAGAGCCGGCGTTTCCTCATGCTGATCATCGACATTCGTCCGCAGAGTATGGTAATAAAGAAATGCTCCCATGTTGAAGCAAACCGTGCAAGCACGATTCCAGATCATTGCAACTCCGGGTTTGAGATCTGAGAGGTGTGCGCCTTGCGGCTGCTTTTGAAAATCTTTGCTCCGAACCGGAGCAAAGTCGCCTCTTTCACAACCTTCTGCTTACGTCTATCAACCCCCTTGCCGTGCCGCCGGAATGAATTGAGAAACGTTCACTCTTCCGCTGTAAGGACACAACCCGCTTTTTAACATGCAGTTTTTGCCCGTCCGGATGTTTTTTGGGTTTGCAAGCGAAGCCTTTCACGAGTATGGAATTTGAGTGTGATCTCAAAACGGCTGCCTGCACTCCGCGCTGCCTGGTTCCAGGGCGAAGACCTTCAAACCCTGGAGCCGGTTTCGAACCATGGAAGAGCGTTTTGAGGAGGTCACCTCGACACTCGTCACCATTCGCGCAGAAAGACCATCATGAGTGCAGAGAAGGAGAAAGAGTCGGGTTTCCGAGCCCTGGGCTTGAATGCGGTTCTGGGAACACTGGTCGCCGCGGTTCTGATCGGCTCGTCCCTTTTGGGGTGGCTGCTGCTGCAGCGCACGGAAAGGCTTGCCCGGGAGGCAATGGGGAAGCAATTGGGGGCATGGGTTGTTCAGAGCAGAATCCTGATGGAAACTTACCTAAATGAAAGATTGGACAACCTCCGATACCTTGCGCAGGCGCTCTCTGAACGGCCGGAGGTCTCGGATCTTTTGCTCCGTGATGCGTTGCTGGGTTTGCAGCAGACTTATGGGCCGGTTTTCGTCCACCTGACCTGGATTGGTGCAGATGGAAAGCAGCTGGCGCAAGCGGGGATCCCTGAGAAGGCGGACTTCCATCCCGGTGAGGAGCAAAGGAATCGCAAAGCTCTCCTGAGTCCTGACCTCGCAGGCCGGCTCTTTCCCGGTTCTGAGGGTGACTCCGGATTCATCGCCGTCGTGAAAACCCGAAAACACGGCTACCCGTCGCTGTTGCGGGCCGTCATCGACCTCAGCGCATCCCCCGTTTCAGCGGAGAGTTTTCGCATGGGCCAAACCGGGCAAGTCTTCATCCTGGACGCAACGGGCCGGTTTCTTTCTCGCTCTTCGCAGGACGCACTCCTGGTGGCACCTCAGCGCTACCTGGAAATCCTTTTCCATGGAACGGAACCTGCCGGGCAGGGATCAACCCTGGAGACCCACGTGAATTCGTCGCAACGCGCGGGACTGCGTGGAGAAGACCGAAGGCACGAGTGGGTCGTGACCCTGGAAAAGGATCCTGGTTCCGGGAAAGATTTGGTCCTGGCGGCCGCCGCAATGAGTGGGAGCGATTGGTTCTTTGTCCTGCAGCAGGACTTCGATGAGGCCTTCGAAGCCTGGAGTCGCGCCGGCCCCGGCGGCATCTGGATCATCGCTCTGGGTGCCTGCCTCATGGCCGCGGTGACATTCGTGCTCGGAATTCGATTGCGCAGACAGCCTGCGGCGGATGATTTTCAAAAGGAAATGGTGAATCAACAGATCATCGAAACAGGTAAGCTTGCGACCATCGGCGAGCTCGCCGCGGGCATAGCCCACGAGATCAACAATCCTGTGGCGATCATGGTGACGGAGGCGGGGTGGATTGAGGACCTGCTGGAAGAGGGGATCGGCGACGAGGAAAACCTCAAGGAATTCAAACGAGCTCTGAAGCAGATCCAGACCCAGGGACGGCGCTGCCGTGAAATCAGCCACAAGCTGCTGAGTTTCGCGCGAAAGACCGATTCCCGCATGGAGATGGTCCAGATCAACGAACTCATCGAGGAAGTGGTCCAGCTTTGCGCCCAGAGAGCCAAATACGACAACGTGGAGATTCGTACCGTGTTTGAACCGGACCTTCCCTACCTGGAATTGTCCATGACCGAAATGCAGCAGGTGTTTTTGAACATCATCCACAACGCTCTTGACGCCATGGACCGCAAGGGGGGATTGATTGAAATTTCAACAGGGATGGATCGGGGGCAAGTGGCCATTACCATTCGTGACACGGGCCCGGGAATTGAGCTGGCTCATCTGGGTCGTGTTTTCGATCCGTTTTTCACCACCAAACCGGTGGGCAAGGGGACCGGGCTGGGGCTCTCCATCTGCTACGGGATCATCAAAAAGATGGGCGGCAACATTGAGGTGGAGAGTGCGCCGGGCAAAGGTGCCCGGTTCCGGATCCTGCTGCCGCTGAGTCGAGCTTCCGAATCCACTGGGGACCTCCAGGAGTTCAGCATGCCCTGACGAAGTGCGTTCGGGGCGGAACGATATGGGTTGCTTCGAAGTCCTGCAATGATCAAAAGACCATCGAACAAGGAGAAGAATTCATGGCGTCGGCATCGGTACTGCTCGTAGATGATGAAACGGCATTTGTGGAGACCATGACCAAAAGGCTCGTCAAGCGCGGCCTGAGCATCGTGTCGGCTCACAGCGGTGATGAAGCCCTGGCGCGTCTCAAGGAACATCCGGGCATCGAAGTGGTCATCCTGGATGTGAAGATGCCTGGAAAAGACGGCATCGAAACGCTCACAGAAATCAAGCAGCTCCACCCACTCAAGGAAGTCATCATGCTCACGGGGCATGCCACGGTGGAGACCGCCATCGAGGGCATGAAGCTGGGGGCCTTCGACTACCTCATGAAGCCCTGCGACATCGACATTCTGGTCACCAAGGTGTCGGAGGCTGCAAGCAAGAAGCGAAAGCACGAAGAGAAGATCATCGAGGCTCAGCTCAAAGAAATCACCCTGCGGCGTGCGTGATGCGTCCGTGAGAGACTCCCGGCGGCGTTCTCACGAAATTCGATTTTCCTTATGAGCCGCCCTCCCCATACCTTCCCGATGGGAATCCGGAGGGGCAGCAACTCTCCCGGATTCCCGCTTCGATCCTTCAGGCTGCGTTCCCCAAAGGACGCCGGACACCTGAACCACGGGGCGCCTGCCCCGTGAGTTTTGCAGGCGGCCGGGCAATTTCGGGAGCCCGGCCGGCTCCCATTAAACGGCCATGGGTCGGCCTCTTGGCCCGCGCGACCTGGAAGACGCGGCTTCCTGTCCTTTGAAGCCCTCAGGGCGAGATCGCATTCCAGAACAGCGGGTAGAGATGATACAAAGCGATGAGGAACAGCACGCTGCTCGGCCAGAACCACCACTCTCTCAGGATGGCAGGATTCCAGGTGTTCTTTCCTCTCGGAAGGTTGTGCAGGGGCTTGAGTTCGGATAGGGGTCTTGCGGTCTGCAAGGGCCTGATGAAAGCCGGATCTCTTTCCTGAAAAGACTTCTTTCGCATTCGTCACTCCTTCGAAAAGACTTCGGTTGGCAAAAGATCCTGAGGAGAAGCGCCTCGGAGCGGTCCTGAAATCCCTCCGGGCGGCCTCTCCTCGTGCCACACTTCTTTTTCTTTTCAGATGAAACCGATCAGCGGCCAGTAAAAGAGCACACTGAGGGTGGCGACCAGCAGCAAGCAGAGGCACCAGGGAACCGCGACCTTGATGAATTCGACCTGGTTGAAATACCCGGTGCTGTAGGCAATGATGGTCGGCGGGCACCCGATGACCAGCATGATGAAGGAAGTGGTCATGGGGGCGAGCAGCGCGACGTTCTTGGCCGAGAGCCCCATCATGTCCGCCATGGGGAGGGTGATGGGAAGGGTGAGAGCAACGGCGGCCGAATTGCTCATGAGACTGGACAGGAAGGAGCCGAAGAATCCGAAGCCGTAGAATACGACGAAGGAGCTTCTTCCCTCCAGAGCGGGCAGCAGCGAGTGGGCCAGGAATTCACCGGCGCCCGTTTTGAGCATGGCCAAACCCAGAGAGACTCCCGCGCCGAAGACGATCCAGGACTCCCAGGGAAATTTGTCACAGATCGTTTTGAAGCTGATCCATCCTGGAGCGCAAAATCCCACCATGGCCATGACGGCGACGACACTCACATGCCACCCCGTGAAATCCCCTGCAAACCACAGCACGAACGCCAGGAGGAAAACGATGAGCACCCCCCGTTCCGCTGTGGACATGGGGCCCGGGTATTCCAGGCTTACACCCGGCAATTCCTTTTCCTTGGGGCGAAAAATCGCGAACAGAATGGCCCATGTGGCGAGGGCCGTGAGGATGGTGATGGGGAACTGAATCACGATGTATTCAAAAAAACCGATGGTCGTTTTTCCCTCGGAGAATCGGTAAAGAATTTCCAGCGCCAGCGGATTTCGTCCACCACCGAGCAGGGTTCCGAAGCCCCCTGCGGAGGAGGCGAGGGGAATGAGCATGATGAAGAACTTGGTCAGGTTGTTGCTCTTCTGAGGTGTGATGCCCATGGAAATGAACACGGGCACGAAGGCGAAGCACATGATGACGGTGACCGTCGCATCGTGGAAGACGGTGGCCATCATGGTGCACCCAATGGCCAGAATGAAGCTCAGGCGCTTGACCCCTGTTCCCGCAAACTTCAACAGATAGTACATGAGCCTCCGGGCGAGTCCCACCTCGTTGAGCACCACGCCGAACATGATGATCATGAGCACGAACATGACCGCAGGGTTTGCGTAGGGCTCCCAGGCGTCTCCGCGTCCCACGATGTTGAACATGATCATCCCGCCGCCCACGCAAAGGGCTGTCACGCCGATGGGGATGGCCTCCGTGACCCAAAGGATCAGCACGGTGGTCAAAAGGGCCAGCAGACGTTGGCCTTCGGGGGTGAGTTTCTCGGGCGTGGGAAGAAACGCCACGATGAGCCCCAGGGCCACGGCGATGAAAGATTTGATGAGAATAGATTTGCCTGATTGTGGTGGACTCTCGTCTCCATGCTCGGATATTTCCAGGCGGTCCACCACATCCTCCCGAAAGTCCTCGTATTCTTTAGTTTTGGTGTCGGTCACGTTTGAATTCTCCCCTCTTCAGTGTCTGAAGTTTCAGTCTCTGATAAAATCAATGCCGCCCAGCATATCCCGCACCTGAGACCTCCCTCAGATCCGGCAAACATCTTTCATGCGGCGGATGATCTCCTTGTAGACATCGCTGAATCGAAGCATGCCCACCAGTTTTTGCTGTTCAAGGACAAAGAGCGAGTCGTGCTTCGCGATGACGAAATGATGAAAGGCAAGATTCAGTGTATCGTCAGCCTGGACAATCTGGGAAGCGGAAGGGCGACGAAGGAAATCTTTGACCCTCACGTCTTTTGCCTTGGCGCACAAATCATCGAGGGGCTTGCTCCAGAGGATCGCTTTTTCGCGCATGGCCTTGATCACGTAATCAAAATTTCTGACATACGAGTGGGTGGACTCGTCGATGAGTTTTTCGTAGTTGGGCTCGAGACCACGAACCACATCGATGGGTGAGAGTTTGCCCACAACCTTTTTGTCCTGGTCGTAGACAAGAAGGATCTTCGTTTCACGCCTGCCTGCCAGAAAGTCCTCCTGAGCCTTTTCGAGAGCGAGTATGGCTCCAGCGAACGTCGCGGAATCCGGGATCATGGGGAACTTTTTCACAGGCACCATGAAGTCTCTGACCTTCTCTTCCATAAAGCGTCTCCTTCGCTGTCCGTTGCAAAGATCGAATCGTCAATAAATAGCCGGTGGTGCGGAGTCGACCGGGCTTCCTGATGAGAAGCGCTTTCGGCGTCCGCGGCAAATGGGGGACCCGCCATGGTCCGAGGCTTGACTGCTGCGCACACCCTGGCGGTTCTCTCAGGAGCTTTGCTCAAGCGCATGATCGTGCCCTTGTGCAGTACAACGATTGTGCCGAAATGCATCGAGCAATCGGGTGCAGAATGAAATAACCCTTTGTAATGGTGTGGAAAAAGATTGTTCAAAATCTCACGTTTCGCTGGGCCGGGTTTCGGATTTGCGAGAAACCAATCGCATCCGGCAACAAACTGAATAATGGGCAGGAAAGCTTTTCCCATGTTCTCAAATCTGCGTCGCAGTCACCGCGAACCTGAAGCTCTTTACGCACTGGCAGCCGAAAAGAAATTTGCTGGCGTTTTCTGTGACGTTGGAAACGGCTTCATTCCCTGCGGAAACGGACGACGATCCCTGCCGTGTCCGACTCAGGAGCTTTGGCACCATCTTTGGGCTAAAAGTGCAATAGCGTGCAGAAGCGTTGGAGCGACTGGGTGAATCACAAAAGACAGAACACTTATTGAATATTTGCCATCTTATGGAGAGTCCATTGGAAAAACTCTTTTTCCTGAAATTCGCACCCAAGACGCTCTCGCGAGACGAAATTTAGAAAGCTGCGCCCTGAGCCAGAACGGATTGTCGTGCACGAATTCGGCTCAAAGACAAAAAATTCGTGCATTTTCATGCAGCTTTCCTGCAACAGTTTGCAAGCTTTCAGGAGCGATGCACGATATTGCAGGAAATTTTTCAGGTTTGTGAAGGACTTAACAAAATAAATAATAAGTGAAACCAATAACCTGGACGTCGACTGCAGGTTGCGGGAAATTCTCCGGCATGCGTGTTGAAGGCGTGCCGTTGCGAGTGGCAAGGACAAGAGCGGCAGCATCGCTCCGATTGGAATCGACATGAATGGTGGTGGAGACTGGTCGATAATAGCGAAAACAGACAGGGAAAAGGCACACGGGAAAGGAGAGTCGGGATATGGACGAAAAAGTCAGAGATTTCATGGTGCCCATCAATAAGTTCCCCATGATTTTGGACACAACGACGTTTGCAGGAGCTGTGATGGCTCTGGAGAAGGCCAATGAGGAATTCATGAGCGGCAAGCGGGAGCAACGCATAGTTCTTGTTTGCAACAGCGAAAACCAGGTCATCGGCAAATTGTCTCCGATCGATGTAGTGAGGGGCCTGGAACCCAATTACGACAAGGTGATCGACAAACGCACCAGTTCTTTTGTGAGCGGGTTTGAGTACGTCATCGAATCCATGAAGGGACAGGCGATTCTTTGGAGCGAACCTCTCAAAGACCTTTGCATGAAAGCGCAGGACGTCCGCATCAAAAGCTTTCTGGTTCCTCCTTCTTCGACCCAGATCGTGCAGGCGGAGGACAACTTGAACGAGGCATTTCATAAGTTCGTTCTGTACCGACACGATTCACTGTTTGTGAAGGAAGGGGAAAAACTCATCGGTTTGCTTCGGTTTTCTGACATCTGGCGTGAGATCATCCGCCGCATCCGGGACGTTTGCCGCCTGTAAAAGACTGGATCGCTTCCATTTGGTTTTCGACGGGTTATCAGAAACTCTTATCACCAAACGAGGGAGGTTCGCATGAGTGCACAAGAATTGAAAGAATCGGACCAAATCGGCCGGACGCCGGATCAGCTGGTTAGTGTGGAGGAAGAATCCGACAGGCCTGAACAATCGGGGAAATCGATCCTGATCAAATGTCTGATCGCCCTGGCAATTGGTTTGGGGATCTACGCCCTGCCGACTCCCGAGACTCTTCCGCCCGCGGGGCACCGCTTTCTCGCCATGATCGTGCCCGTGATCTTTCTGTGGGTCAGTGAGGCGGTTCCCATCGGCATCACCGCCCTTCTCGCCGGTGCGGGACTCATCCTTTTCAAGATCACGGCAAAAGCCTCGGATGCCTGGCAGCCCTTTGCCAGTCCAGCGGTCATGTTCGTGCTCATGATCATCATGTTCGGCGTGGTGCTCAACGAGGTGGGCCTTGCCAAACGCATGCTCGCGGTCATCCTCAGAGTGGCCGGGACCAACGTAAAGAAACTGAGCTTTTTCGTGGCGATCAGTTCGACCATGCTGGCGACCATTTTCCATGACGCCACTGTGACCATCATCATGATCTTCGCCATTCTGCCCGTTTTCCATGCCATGGGCATCACGGCCAGGAAAAGCAACAATTTAAGTAAATTTTTCATCATCCTCATCCCGTTGGCGGCTTCCGCGGGAGGGTTCGGCACCCTCCTCGGCGGCGGCCGCAATCCTCTGGCAGTGGAAATCCTGGCCAAGTACACCCTGGAGCACACCGGGGTGGCCGTGAACATCGGATTCCTGCAATACATGATCATTCAGTTTCCTCTCTCCATTTTCACCGCGGTGGCGACCTGGGTGGTGTGCTACCTGATGTTCCGGCCCAAGGAAAAGGAACTTCCCGCCGAGGCAAAAATGGAAAAGCTTCCTCCCATGAACGCAGCAGAAAAGGGGGTCACCGCCATTTTTACTGCAGCCTTCATCCTTTGGACCTTTACGGATTTGACGGGCTGGCACGTGAGTGTTGTGGCCGCCATCGCCCTCTTCGGGTTCTGCGCGCCCAAGTGGATATCCTTTAAAACCATCTGTGACAAGTTCCCGTGGGAATCCTGGATCGTTTTCGGCGCCGGTGTCTCTCTGGGCGATGCGATGCTCAAATCGGGAGCCGGCAAGTGGCTGGCCGAGCAGTTTTTGCCCCTGCTCGAAGGACAGCATGCCTTCGTGACCTATTTCGGCATGGGCTTTTTCGGTTCGTTCCTCTCCAGCATGATGAGCAACTCCGCCGCTGTGGCGCTGACGCTTCCCATCACACTGCCGCTGGCGGAAATGATGGGCATGACGGTTCAGTCCGTGGCCCTGCTGGCGCCCATCACCACCTCCTTCATCATGTTGGTCATCGGATGTCCGCCGACCATCATTGCCTACAGCACCGGCTATTTCAGCCAGGTGGAATTTTCCAAGGTGGCCATCCCCTGGTGTCTGTGCCTGCTCGTGCTCTCGGTCCTCTGCGTGCTGATCTACTGGCCGCTCATTGGATTCAACTGAGAGAGGAGCGTTTCTTCCGGGTCTCATGCAGCCGCCGTGAAGCCTCCCGGGGCCGGCTGCATGGGGCGCCCTGGGATTCGAACCGGGGGGCAAAGGGGCTGATATTTGCATCAGGCACCCGGGTGCACGATGAAGGGTGCCTGTGGATCCGGCATCGGGATCCGCTCTGAGGAGCAGCGCCGATGCGGTCGGGTTGACTTTTTTCCCAGATGGTACAAAAGTGAAGGCCGGTTATGGTAGAATCTAACATCTTTCTGAAATATCAATTGAGAAGTCGGTCGAGATCAGATGCGGAAGAGTATCTCGCAAAGGTTTGTGTTGCAGTTCTCC
The DNA here is from genome assembly GCA_964654275.1 of uncultured Syntrophobacteraceae bacterium. Classification (GTDB taxonomy): domain Bacteria; phylum Desulfobacterota; class Syntrophobacteria; order Syntrophobacterales; family Syntrophobacteraceae; genus SLCH01. Next base: position 29,664 of record CAZZHS010000012.1, on the reverse strand, counting down.
TGAAGGGAGACGAATCGACGGCACGGGGTCGGACCCCGTGGTGCGGCTTTCACGGTCGACCTGCCCATTGAGAATTCTTTTCATGCGGCACATTTCCGTGAGGAAGCCGCATGAGGAGGCCGGCATGAGTTTGTTTGACCAGGACGTGTGGTTTCCCAGGATATTTCAACCGGTGGGGTGGGTGCGAAGGAGCAGCCTGCGCGTGCGACTCCTGCTGGCGCTGGTGCCTGCTGCGATTCTGATCGTCATTGCGGCCGGATACGCCACCTACAGGGTTTCCACGGAGTTCATCATGGTCGCCCTGGAGCGAATCTCCCGGTTGAATGCCACCACCACGGCACACGCCGTGGAGGAGTTCTACGCGAATTGCCGGCGCGAACTGCTCCGCGCAGCTCGCCAGCCCCTGTCTGCGGAGGGCATGCGTCGCTACCTGGAGGACATGCGCCAGACGGGAGGGGTCGGATACACCGAGTTCGGCTACATCACCAAACAGACGGGGGAGCATATCGTTTTTGTTGCGTCCGATGATCAGATCGTGCAGATCTCGGGTGCCGAAGTGAGCGAGATACGACCGAGTCCCGCGTTGTCTTATGGAAGCGTGAGTCATCTCGAGCGTGGCGAAGTGTGGCTGTCGGCGGTGAAGGAGGTGGAATACCCCTTTCCCACTGCGACCAACCGCAACAATCGCATCTCCGTCAAGGTCTTTCGCATGGTCACACCGTATTATTCGGAACGTGGAGAACGGCTCGGGTACGTCTACGTGGGGGTGGACGGCCGCAAGCTGCGAAACATTCTATCCCTCTACAACTCCGAAGAGTCACCGGTGTTCGCCTTTCCAAGAAACCCCACTCTGCGGCGTTATTTCTATTTTTTTGATCCTGATGGATGGATCCTGTTTGAATCCGAGTCCGTGAAGCAGCCGCTGGCAGAACTGTCGACCATGGACGTTCGAGCGGACAAGCAGGGCACGCTGGGACGCCCCGGGCTGCCGGGGGCTTTTCGACCGGTGGCGGGGGAAAGGCGATACTGGAAGATGCTGGAGGAGGTGCGAAAGGGCGAAAAGGGACTGCTTCGAGAAAAGGACCGTCGCGTGGAATCCGAGATGGTCAAGGATTATTTCCTGGCCTACGCTCCGGTGAAGTTTTCCCCCGGCGCGGACAAACCTGCCGAGGTGGTGGGGGGCGTAGCCTTTATCGACCGCAGCAAGCTCACTGAGGTTGCCGGGTATCGGCACCTGGACGTGATGCTCATCATTGTGCTTCTGGCCGGTCTTGCGCTGACCGTGGTCATCATTCTGGTGGCCAGGAGCGCAACGAGGCCTTTACTGGAAATGGCCCGCGCCGTGAAAGGCCTGCGGTCCGAGGGAACGCTTCACGAGATCCATGTAAAGGGGGGAGGGTATGAAGCGGAGGTCCTCCAGGATGCCATCAACGCCATGATCCTCACCATCAATGATCAAGTGGAGGAAATTCGGGTGAGAGATCAGGCCATCGAGTCTGTGGCTCTGAAGGAACCTGCTGCCCTGGGGGAGGCAGTGCTGCCCCAGGTTGAAAAAGAGGACCTCTTTCCCGAGTTCATCGGTTCCGGGCCCCTCATGGAGCAGCTCAAGAACGACATTCTCAAAGCCGCTCAGGTGGATGTGGATGTGCTCATCGTCGGGGAGACGGGAACCGGCAAGCAGCTGGCAGCCGAGGCCATTCACCGGCTCTCGCGCCGCTCCGGGCGCCCTTTCACGTCCATCAACTGTGGGGAGCTGGATGAAAATCTCCTTCTCGACACACTCTTTGGACACGTCAAAGGCGCTTTCACCGACGGCAAGGGGGATCGAAAAGGGGCATTCCTGGAGGCGCACGGCGGCACGCTTTTTCTGGATGAAATCCAGTCGGCGTCGCCACGGGTCCAGCAGGCACTCCTTCGGGCCATCGCCATGCGCAAGGTGAAACCCCTTGGCAGCGACAAGGAAATTGACGTGGATGTGCGCCTGATCACGGCCACCAATGCGGACCTGCGGGCGCTTATCGAGGAACGCGAGTTTCGAGAGGATCTTTACTACCGACTGAAGGTGATCACGATCAATACGCCCGCTCTCAGGGATCAGCGGGAAAACATCCCGGCTCTCGCCACTTACTATCTGAAGGAGGCCCAGAAGATGGCGGGCCGTCAGGGGCTCACCATTTCACGAGGAGCCTTGGAAAAACTCATGGGCTACCATTGGCCGGGCAACATCCGCGAGCTCAAGAATGTGATCATCACTGCGGGCGTCATGGCGGAAGGAAGGATCATCCAGGCGGAGCAACTGAATGTGGAGGCGGAGGATATGTGCACCCCTTCGACGGTTTTCCAGCCCTTTCTCGTGCCGTCTCCTGCACCTTTATCGGGAGGGGCCGGCGAGGCTGATTCCAACGGACAGGGGAGGGTGGCAGGAGGGCAGGAGGGTGCCCAGCGCATGGCGGAGCTTCCTTCGGACTTGAACCCACGCCAGCTTGCCGCCTATGTGCATGTGCTGAAGAAAGGCGAGATCACCCGCAAAGATTATCAGATGCTGCTCGGCAACAGCGTTTCCAAAAGAACAGCCAGTTACGACATTGAAGACTTGGTGGATCGAGGTCTGTTGGTGAAGGTGGGCCGGGGTCCCACGACCCGGTATGTGTCGCCGTCCCAGTGATCTCCTGCTTTACCGAACGTGAGGCCTCACGCCTGCTATGGTGGAGGGTTTCATAGTGCGCCTGCTCTTGGAGAGAAGGCATCTGACAGACGAACTCGATGAGAAGCAAGGGCGATCAAGAGAACATTTGGAGTGCTTGCCGGCTCGTATTGATTCGTTAAGATGGAGCGTCTTCATCCGGGAAAGTTTGTTTACCTCAAACAGATGGCCGGGAGGGGTTGCCCCCCAGGTCCGGAAGGAGGAAGGTATGTCGGCAGAAGAAAAGAGTCCGAAACTGCTTTTGGTGGATGACGAAGAACGTTTCCGAACCACATTGGCCAAAAGACTGAAGGAAAAAGGACTGGATGTGGATTCGGTGGGGAGCGGCATGGAGGCCCTGGAAGAACTCAAGAAGGAGCCTTACGACGTGATCGTCCTCGACATCAAGATGCCGGGCATGGACGGCATTGAAACGCTGGGGGAGATCAAAAAGCTCAAACCTCTCGTGGAGGTCATTCTCCTGACCGGTCACGGTACCATCGACACGGCCATCGAGGGGATGAGACTCGGAGCCTATGATTATCTCATGAAACCCTGCGAGATCGAGATCCTCATGGAAAAGGTCCAGGGCGCTTTCGAGGTCAAGGCCGCGAGGGACAAGCGGCTCGAGGAAGCCGAAAGACGAAGTCAACTGGATCGCATGCAGAAGAGCATCCGTTTCTAGGCAATTGCGCCGGATTCTCCCCGAGGACAGGGCATGGAGGAGCGAGGATCTGCCCGTGGGTGCAGTCCTCACCCCTTCACCCCTGTCTCCCTTTTCCCTGGTTCACGACCTCGCTCAACCCTTGAAAAGCAACAGCGGCGGCAGGAGGCATGGTGGAATACGCACACATGAATCCGTACAGGTGGTTGCGCAGGCACATCCTGATATCCCTGTGCCTGGCGGGGATCATTTCCTTGAGCCTCATCGGCGGCACCATTTATTATCATTACCGCAGTGTCGTCAGTGAGATGGCCACCGGGCGCCTGGTGACGCTGGTCATGCGCCATCAGGCCTCCATCGAAAAGTTCCTGCAGGAAATCACCTCGGCCATTCGCATGGTGGCGCTCCTGGAGCCTCTGGATTCCCTGAAGGAGAGGAGCATGCTGCAGAGGGTGTACAGTCTCCTCGAACAGGGTTACGATTACGCTTTCGAAGATTTGGGGGTCATCGGTGCCGACGGCCGCCACCTTGCCTACGTGGGACCCTACGACCTGATGGACAAGGACTACAGTGACGCGCCGTGGTTCAGGGAGGTCATGACCAAAGGGATTTACATCAGCAACGTTTTTCTGGGCTACCGCCAGGTGCCTCATTTCATCATCGCTGTGAGGCAGGGGACCGGGGCCGACGCATGGGTTCTTCGAGCCACGGTCAATGCGGTGAAATTCGGTGAGCTGGTCGAATACGTCCGATTCGGCCGCACAGGGAATGCCTACATTGTCAGTGCCGACGGGTATTATCAAACCCGTTCGCGCATGGGACATCGACTCCTGGACAGGGCTCTTCCCGAACACATCGACCTGAGCCATTTCGAGGGAGTCCGGTTCTGGCAGACACAGGAAAACGCCCGAAAGGTGTTCCGTGCCAAGACCTGGATGAAGGACAACGAGTGGCTCCTCGTGATCGAGCAGGATGTGGACGATGTTTTCCATGAGCTCTACGAGGTTCGCGACCAGGCCATGTTCATGGCGGTGATGGGCATTCTGTTCGTGGCGGGGATGACGTTTTTCAACACGCGGTCGTTGCTGGACAAGGTCACGCAGGTGGAGAACGAACGAAGCCAGATGGACGAGCAGCTCATTCATTCCCAAAAACTGGCCTCCATCGGACAGCTTTCGGCCGGCATCGCCCACGAGATCAACAATCCTCTGGCAGTGATCGGTGAAGAGGCCGGCTGGATTCAGGATATCCTCAAGCGTGAGCATCTCAAGGACCTGAAAGACCTCGATGAAATTCAGGACAGCCTTCGAGAGATCACGGTTCAGGCAGGACGCTGCCGGGAAATCACTCACAAATTGCTCAGTTTTGCGCGCAAAATGGATTCCACCATCAAGGACATCGACCTCAACAAGCTGGTCAACGAGGTCCTCTCCATGCGTGAAAAAGAGGCCACCCTCAACAATATCGTTCTTGAACGCAAATTGGCGGAGGATCTGCCTCAGGTCCACAGTGACGCTTCCCAGCTTCGCCAGGTGTTTCTGAACCTCGTGAACAATGCCATGGACGCCGTCAAAAAGGATGGGCGCATCACCGTGGAAACCCAGAAGAAGGACGATCAAACGGTTCTCATCAAGTTTTCGGACACAGGCATGGGCATTCCTGAGGAGAATATCCACAAGATCTTTGATCCCTTTTTCACCACCAAAGCTCCAGGCAAGGGCACGGGGCTGGGATTGTCCATCTGCCATGGAATCATCGAGAAGCTCGGCGGCAAGATATTTGTGGAAAGCGAGGTGGGGAAGGGCACGACCTTCACCGTTCGCCTCCCCCTGGAGCCCAAAAGGAGAGAGCCCTCAGTCTGAGCTCGCGCGGAGGGGACCAGTGATGATCGTCCGAAAAACATCGAAGAACCTCGACAGAACTCTATACTTTGACATGCAACGTTGTCATTGGGCGTCATTGATTTGATGGGAGATGACGCACGGCTGATCACCCTCTGGGGAGACAGGAGTGCCCATGGAGCGAAGGAATATTCTCTTGGTGGATGATGAAGCGCGGTTTCGAGTCACTCTGAGTAAGCGACTGGGAGAGCGGGGCCAGGACGTCACGGCGGTGAGCAGCGGCATGGAAGCCATTGCCGAGCTGAAGGAGCGCGATTACGATGTGGTGGTCCTGGACGTGAAAATGCCGGGCATGGATGGCCTGGAAACCCTGACAGCGCTCAAGAAAATTCGCCCCCACACCCAGGTCATTCTGCTCACGGGCCATGCCTCCATGGACTCTTCGATAGAAGGCATGCGGCTGGGTGCGTTTGAATTCGTGCTCAAACCCTGCGACATCGATCAGTTGCTGGAACTGATCGAGGCCGCGTGTGCCGTCAAGGCCTCCGAGGCGGCATCCGATCCCCGTCCCTAGCGCAACTGAGCGGAATTCCATGCGCAGCACCTGACCGGAATGCATCCTCCCTCGTTCCCATCCTCCGGCGTCGGAATGCATCGCTAAATCGCGAAAGCGGGCGGAGACTTCCGCCGCGCTGCACCAACCGGTGTTTTTCCCGGACCGGGCACCTTCAGAACACAGGGCTGAGCACCCTCGTTTCCCTCACGTTTTGAATTCTTCCGAGCGCAATCCCATGCGACGCATGATCTTCTGGATGGAGGCGCGGTTCAGCCCCGCGATTTCAGCGGCACGTGTCACGTTGCCTCCGGTGTGATGCAGCAGGTCGGAGATGTAGGACTGAGTGAACCGGGCGAGCAACCTGTCCCGGGCCTCCACGTAGGATTCGAAGGGTTCATCCCGATAATCTTTCTCAATTTTCACCGCCGCCTGGAACCGATCCTCCACCCTTCGGATGTCCGTGTCTCTGATTTCGCATTCGGGGGCAAATATGACCATGCGGCGCACCACGTTCTGCAGTTCCCGCACATTGCCGGGCCAGGGTCGCGTCAGGAGCATCTCCAGGGCTTCCGGGGAAAAGCGCCTGACGGGGCTGAGATTCAGTTCCGCGCACACTTTCCGGGCAAAATGGTCCACCAGGAGGGGAATGTCCTCCCGGATCTCACTGAGGCCGGGCGTCCTCAAGGTCACCACGTTGAGGCGGTAATAAAGGTCCTCGCGGAAGCTGCGATCCCGAATTTTTGCCTCCAGGTCCTGGTTGGTGGTGGCCAAAATCCGCACGTCCACCTTCTTCGTTTTTTGACTCCCCAGGGGCCGAATTTCCTGCTCCTGGAGCACGCGGAGCAGCTTCGTCTGGACGGAAACCGGGATGTCCCCGATTTCATCCAGAAGCAGGCTCGATCCGTGAGCCTCCTCAAAGAGTCCCTCGTGATCCCGGTCTGCCCCCGTAAAGGCTCCCCTGCGATGTCCGAAGAGCTCGCTTTCGAGCAGGTGTTCCGGGATGGCCGGGCAGTTCACGGCCACAAAAGGGCGGCTCTGGCGCTTGCTGAGACTGTGGATGGCCCGGGCCACCAGTTCTTTTCCTGTGCCGCTTTCACCCCGGATCAGGACGGTGTAGTCCGTGTGCGCCAGCGCTTGGATGGCGTCAAAGAGTCGCTTGAGAGGGGGTGACTCTCCCACGAAATTCTCGAAAGCCGTTTTTTCCTGGACGCACTTGCGCAGGTGGAGGTTTTCTCTCACCAGCTCGCTGCGTTCAAGCCCCTTGCGCAGCAAACGCAGGAGATCGGGAATTTCGAAGGGTTTGGTGATGAAATCGTATGCGCCCCTCTTGATGGCGTCCACCGCCGTTTCAATGCTGCCGTAAGCGGTCATCATGATGACCGAGGTCCAGCTGTCTTTTTCTTTCAAAGTGGAGAGAAACTCCAGGCCGTCCATCTCCGGCATGCGAATGTCCACGAGAACCAGGTCGAAGCGCTTTTGTTTGAGCAGTTCCAGCGCCTCCACGGCACTGGAGGACACGGTCACCTCCACGTCGGGCATTTCATAGCCGAGGAGACGCTTCAGCCCTTCCAGAATGTCCGGTTCATCGTCAATGATGAGCAGTTGTTGTGGCAGCATGGTCTTCCATAGGAAAAGGTTTCTGAACAGGAAGTCGAACGGTGAACCGTGTCCACTGGCCTGGTTCGCTTTCCACGAGGATTTCCCCTCCATGTTCCTGGATGATGCCGTAACTCACGGAGAGGCCCAGACCGGTGCCTTCGCCCGTTTTCTTGGTGGTGAAAAAGGGGTCGAAGACCTTGTCCTGGAGACTTGGCGAGATGCCGTGCCCATTGTCCCAGAAGGTGAGCTCCACCACTCCCTCCGCCGCATGATGCGCGCTCGATATTCGAATTTGTCCCTGGGGGGCCACTGCCTGGCAGGCGTTCATGAGCAGATTGAGAAACACCTGTTTCACGCGCTCCAGATCCAGAGGCACAAAAGGCAGGTGGTCCTCGAGCTCGAGGCTCACACGCACGCCGTGCTTGCGGAAATGCGGCTCCAGCATCTTCAAGACATCTTCCAGGGCGCGGTTCACCGATACGGGAAGCTTGGGACTTTCCTGGGACCGAGAAAATTTTAACAGGTCCGAGACGATACGCTTGCAGTTCAAGGCCTGCTTTTCGATGGTGGCCAGATCCTCCAGACCGCGGGGAAGCTCGGTCAGCTGACGTTTGAGCAGATCCACGTAGCAGAGGATGACCCCCAGGGGATTGTTGATCTCGTGAGCCACACCCGCTGCGAGCTGACCCAGGGCCACGAGTTTTTCTGTCTGCTGAATCCGCTGTTCCACCCGTTTCTGGTCGGAAATTTCACGTGCGTATCGAATGACGCTTTCCACCTGCCCCTGCCCGTCCAAGACAGGGTAGAAGTGGACGAGAAAGACTTCTCCCGAGGGACAGGTCACCTCCTGGCTGACGGGTTTGCCCTGCCTGCAGACCTTTTCCAGTTCGCACCGGCGACAGGGCCCCGCACCCGAGCCGTGGATTTCATGGCAGTGGCGATTCTCGATTTCCTGGAGCGCGACGTCGTAGCGTTCCAGATAGGCCTTGTTGACCATTCGGATGCGATAGTCCCTGTCCAGGAGAACCACCTGGTCCGTGATGCCGTCAAACACGGACTGCAGGAGTTCTTTGCTGTGCAGCACCTCCTGCAGGTTGTTGAAGCTTTCGATGGTGATGCCCACTTGCCTGCCGATGGACACCAGCAGGTCATTGAGCTCGGGCGATATCTCGAGCAGATTCACATCCGTGAAGGTCATGACTCCCAGAACTTTTCCCCGGCAGGACAAAGGAATGTTCAGACAGTTGGAAGAGCCGCCGGTTGAGAGGAAATTCATCTTTCCACAAGAGGCCTGCTGGATGGCCTCATGGAGGGTCGACACCTCTCCGGCGAGAATTTGCGGACAAATATGCTCCTCAAAAGGCATGGCGGGGGCCAGGTTGCGGGAATCCTTTTCGTACTGGAGCACGAGACCGTTCCGGGATCCCTGAAGGAGATAAATGCCGCCGCCTCGCGCGGGGATCATCCTGAGGGTCTGATCCAGGACTCGGGGGAGGATTTCGGAAAGCTCGGTGGATCGGGTGTTCAGTTCGGCGATGGTGTTCAAAGTCTGCAACTCCAGGTTCCTTTCCCGGACCTTGTTCTTGAGACGTTCCTCGGACTCCTGGAGAGCCGCCGTTCGCCGTGCCACCTTCTTTTCCAGGTCCTGAGCGTACTGCCTCAGTTTTTCACGAGTCTCCCTCAAATGGTCCGCCATGGTTTCGGCAGCCAGCGTGAGCTCCTCGATTTCGTCCCCGGGACGGTTGTCCTGCTGAACCGGAGAGGGTTGGTCCTGATCTTCTCCGGCTTTTTCCTTGAAAATGTTGAGAATGGAATGCAGATTGATCACCACCACCTGATGAAAAAAGAAGATAAGGGCCAGATAAAAGATGGAGAGCGCCAGAAACACGAGCAGGAAAGTTGAAGTGGCTCTCTCTTTGATCTCCACCATGGCCTGGTCGACGGGAATCCCGACGGTGATGAGGCCCCCCAGTTCCCCGGCTTTGCGGCCAAAACCCCGGTCGGGCCCGTAGACTTCCAGCAGGGCCCTGGGTGATTGTGCGGGATCACCATGGCAATGCAGGCAGGATTGAGAAAAATAGACCGGCCGGACTCTCTTGTAATAGGCCCCCCGATCTTCCTTCACCAGACCCTGCCAGTCCTCCAGTTCGGTGTGGTGCGCGAAGAAGTCGATCATGTCCTTTTCCACCGCATTGGCTTCGTAGAGCGGATTGCGGGCGTTGACCGCGACCCTCCGGTATTCATACTCCGGGAGTGCATCGCGAAAGCGCTCCATGAATTGACGGCTGACGTAGGAGGTGGACATGGCCTCGAGCACGAAAGCTTCCTGCCCCAGGAGGTCGAACATCTTGGGACGCAGGACCTCCCGCACATAGTTTTGGGATGCCTCCACGGCGACCATCACCAGCTGGGATTTGGTGTAGGCCCATTCCTCCAGCTTCCGCTTCTCGTGTCGGTAGGTGGCGTAGGCACTGATGCAGCAGAGCACCAGGAGTATGATCCCGGTTCCCAACAGAAACCGGGATTGGAGACTCATGGATTTTGTTGTGGAGGGACGGGAGTCCTCCCGTTTCGATCTCATGGGGGTTGTCTCTCCGAGGACAATGTCTGAAAAGGTCCAGTGATTTCCGCACGGCTGCGTGGAACATAACCCATGGCCTGTCCCGGCGGGACCTGCTGGAATGAGCATTCCAGATGATTGTTCATTGTGAAGACGTGTCAGTTTAGCATTCGGTGAGACGAAAAAAAAAGAGTCTCTCTCCGCCCTCCCCTGAAATTCATTCTCACTCCTCCTTGGTCCTGGGCACGACCCGCCTTTCACATGGGACAGATGCCGCCCTGGAGCAGCACCTGCTGCCCTGGGGCGGCATTTTTCCCTGGTTCCCGCGCTGAGAACCGCGCAGGCGAATCCTGCCAAATCTCTGTTTTCACAAATTAAACGTCGCTATTTTCACAAACTCCTTTGCACCCGAAGCTTTGGCCCCCATCTTGATAAGGCAGCCTTCCAGGGAATGCTCAGGACAACTCAACTCAATGGAGTGTCCACCGGTCGAGTCTTCATTCCGGCAGTCTTTCAGCCGGCATGACGGGTGCCGAAATGGACACCTCATAGCGTGGAGCTGTACGCAGCGCCATCAGCCGCCTCTCGGAGCATTTTCTCATACGGGCCTTACCCACGGGGCGGTGCAGGCTGAAGGCGCCGGCGTCGAGGCAAGCGTTTGTGGTGCAGCGTGCAGGGAAACCGTGAGCCGAGTGCCTTTTTCGGAGTTGGGTCTCCAACAGACTTTTCAGGATGGACTTGAGGACCAATCAATCACAACGATGGGAGGAAGAAATGGCACAAGAGAAAGAATCCTCAGAAATTGTAGTCGATCGCGGAAAATGGGAGTGGTCGGAATTGTGGAAAAAAGAAGATTGGTGGGCCATCTGGCTTGGAGCAATCATTCTCAGTGTCGGACTGCTCATTTATCTCCCCAGGCCCCCAGCGGACATGCATGAAAAACTGGCCAAGGCGGAAGCCACCATGGCAGCCGAAGCCGCAAAAGCCCCCTTCCAGACCATCGAATGGCACAAGGCCAACGACACCAAATCCGGGCTGCGGGCGCGCAATGAGCCCTATGGGAAAACCATCTCCACCTGGTTGGCGACACCGGGAAAATGGACCACCAATCCGTTGGAATCGGTGTACATGAGTGAAACCGAGGCCGCTCGGAAAAGGGAGAAGGCGGAGGCCGCTTTTGCTGCCGCACAGGAAAAGACCAAGGCGGCACTGGCCAAAGCAGAGGCCGCGCAGCTTGCGGCATTTCGCTCGGGCGTTCAGCCGCCTGAACCTGCCGCGGCCCCCGAGGGCGAGGCAATGCCGGGTGAAGCTGCCGCACCGGCTGAGGGTGCAGCGGTGAGCGGGGAAACTGAGGCTGCGGCAGCGCCACCGCAGGAAGCCATCGCTCCCTTTCAGAACCAGGAGCTGAATCAGCAGGCAGAAGCAGCCATCGCCGAATGGCGCAAGGCCAGAAGCGCAGAAAGCAAAGCCAAGACGGCGGCCACGGCCAAAGGCTACAACAGAATTCCCTATTTGTTTGGGCTTATGATCCTTTTCATGCTCTTCTTCTCCATCGGCATCCCTTTCATGGGCTTCAGCGTTTTGCAGTTCATGAAAGGTTTCTGGTTCGTCTTCCTGCTGGCGGTGGTGGCTGAAATCATAGGAGCTCAGACAACACTCTCCGAGTATGGATTCGGCTCCATCATCTGGGCGATTCTCGGCGGCATGCTCATCAGCAACACCATCGGTACTCCAAGTTTTGCCAGAACGGCGCTGCAGACCGAGTACTTCATCAAAACCGGGCTGGTGCTGCTCGGCGCGGAAATCCTTTTCGGACAGATTGTCGCCATCGGTATTCCGGGCATCTTCGTGGCCTGGGTGGTCACCCCCACGGTCCTCATCCTGACCTATATCTTCGGGCAAAAAGTGCTCAAGATGGAATCCAAGACCCTCAACATCACCGTGTCCGCGGACATGTCCGTTTGCGGCGTCTCCGCGGCCATTGCCACGGCGGCGGCCTGCCGGGCCAAGAAGGAGGAGTTGACCATCGCCATCGGCTTGTCCATGCTCTTCACGGCCATCATGATGATCGCCCTGCCCACCTTCATTGTTTCGGTGGGCATGCATCCCGTGCTGGGTGGGGCATGGATCGGCGGGACCATCGACTCCACGGGCGCCGTGGTGGCGGCGGGGGCCTTTCTGGGCGAGGTGGGCATGTTTGTGGCCGCCACCATCAAGATGATTCAGAACATCATGATCGGAGTGATCGCGTTCGGTGTGGCGGTTTACTGGTGTGCACGAGTGGAATGCGCACCGGGTCAGCAGGTCAGCAAGATGGAGATCTGGTATCGTTTTCCCAAGTTCGTGCTCGGTTTCATCGCGGCGTCCATTGTCTTTTCCGCCATCATTCAGGCGATGGGCAGCGCAGGAGACGTGATGATCGATCAGGGCGTTCTTCGCGGTTTCAGCCGACCGCTGCGGGAATGGTTCTTCATTCTCGCCTTCGCCAGCATCGGTCTCTCTTCCAACTTCAGGGAAATGGCCCATCATTTCAAGGGCGGCAAGCCGGCCATCCTCTATGTGTGCGGCCAGAGCCTGAATCTCGCATTGACCCTGCTCATGGCCTACGTGATGTTTTTCCTGGTGTTTCCCGGTGTCACGGCAGGTCTCATGGAGTAGGATAATTTATTGTTGTCACACGCTCGGGCGGAAATGTTCGCTCAGATCGTCCGGTTCCCAGGCTCCAGCCTGGGAACGGGCAATTGGTTAAGGACTGGCGCCCGGCTGTACCGAATCCTGTGGCCTCTTCTCACGATGGTTGTGAGGAGAGGCCCGCCGGATGCGCTCCAGGTGGTCATAGATCCTCATGGGGAGCCATGAGGGGAGAGCGAGCACAGAGGTGGAAACAGAGAGGGAAACAAGCACAGTTAAACATTTGGATGAAGGGAAACCCAGGTCCTCGAGCGGATCTCAGGCTTTGGGCCGATGGCTCCGTTTTGGGCTCTGCCTGGGGATTTTCTGGCTTCTGGTCTACGTGGTCCTCCCCCAGGGGCAGCGGCTCCCTGTGGTGAAACCCGTCATGGATGTCATCGTCGCTTCGGGTGTGGACGCGGGGGCCTATTTCTACACGCAGTCGGAAGAAACGGCCTACGCAGTGATGTACGTCAACAACACGGTCAATGGCGTGAAACGGCCTCCCGGAACGGGTGAACACCCGTGACCCGTCGTCTCGAAGTCACCCGGATTCTCATCGGGGCGGCTTTCGTGTCTGGAGATGAAAAAGATTGAGTCAGTCAACGAACTGGGGTGCCCTTTCATGCTGCGTTCTTCCGCTGCTCTAAACGCCAGGATCGCTTCAATTCGGGCGTGGTTCGAACATCACGTCTTGTTCGAACCCAAGGACTGGATTCAAATTGAGGTCACCTCACGCTGCAATGCCGCCTGCCTTTACTGCCCCCGTACCGTTTATCGGCACCAATGGCAGGATCGGAGCATGTCTCCGGACACCTTTCGACGCATCCTTCCCGTCCTGACCAAAACCAGGCTGGCATACCTTCAGGGTTGGGGGGAACCTCTACTCCACCCCCACTTCATGACCATGCTTGCACTGGCCAGGAAAGCCGGATGCCGCGTTGGATCGACCACCAACGGCATGCTCGTGGACGATTCCATGGCTCAGGAGCTTGTGCAGTCGGGTCTCGACATCCTGGCCTTTTCCCTCGTGGGAACCACGGGAGCCTATAACGACCGCATTCGTTCCGGGACACGTCTGGAAAGGGTCGTGGAGGCCATCCGCCGCGTTCACGAGGTCCGAGAGGCGCAAAGGAAAACCGCGCCGGCGCTGCACGTGGCCTACATGCTGCTGCGTTCGGGACTGGATCAATTGGAGAGTCTTCCGAACCTGCTCGCGCCCCTCGGGGTGCAGCAGGTGGTCATCAGCGGTCTGGATTTCTTGCCGTCTCGGGAGCTTGCACGCGAATCGCTGGCTTTGATGGATCCGGGGGAACGGAAGGAAGCGGCGAGACTTCTGGATTGGATCAAAGTCGAAGGGGCTCGAAAGGGGCTGGAAATCCATGCGCCGCTACTGGAGACGCCCGGCAATGAAGACTCGTGCCCGGAAAACATCCAGCGGGCCTTTTTCATCTCCGCGGACGGTGCTGTATCTCCCTGCGTTTACACCAACATTCCCTCTGCGGGTGCTGCCTCTTTTTGCGGGGGAGAAGAACGGCCCCCCGGGCGACACGTTTTCGGCAATGTGAACGAAACCCTGGTTCCGGTTGTGTGGCGCTCCGCATGCTATGCCGCTTTTCGAGAGGAACATGCCTCCGGTCGCGTGCCGCAACTGTGCAGCGGTTGCATCAAACTTCGCAGGCGCCTCCCTCCCTAGTTCAACCAAGCGCAATTCCCTGCCCGCTTCCTCTTTCCCAGGCCGGGGCTCGAAAGCCGGCTGATCCGGCCGGTCGTTTCCGCCCGTGCGGACTAGCCGAAAACCGCCTCCAACTGGTCCAGTCTCAGTTTTTCCGCAATCGCCTCCATGCGTCGCACGATTTTAGCCGCCTCATCCGTGGGGTGATAAGCGTCCAAAACGGCTTGGTGAAGTTCTTCTTCGACCCGCATGAGCCGGTTCAGGAACCTTCGGTATTCGCCGCCATGCCCGTAGCTGTTGCGCAGCAGGCTTTCGTGATCGGAACCCGGACTTTGCAGCAGACGGGAGTAATGATCGATGAGCACCTCCAGCTCGGCCTTGTGTTTGGCACGCACAAGACGCGTCTTTTCGGAATCTGCGGGAAAGGTGTCCCAATAGGCGTCGCTTGACTTTTCGGAGGACGGGTCCGGAGCGACGTTCTGAAGGGCGATGTTCAGCGCTGCGGTCTTGGACTTGAGAAGACCCGCTGCAAAATCATGAATCCCTTTCTTGTATTGCTGAATTTTATGAGCATAAAAAAGAAAAAGAACGGGGATCAGAATGATCCACACCGAAATCTTGGGCTTGTCCAGGACACTCCTTGCCACCGTGTAGGCGAAATTGCGTTCCGCATCCAGAATGATCTTATATTTCTCCCTGACAGAAAACATCAAATCGGACTCCTGAGTATAAGGGTCTTCAGTTCGGGTCTCCCAAGTGGCGGGTACTTTCTGCGGGTCAAGAAAAGCTTGGCGTTGCAGTGCGCCCATATCTTTCCCGACAGCCCCGACCCCGCAACCGAAATTAATCATGAATCAGGCAAAAAAAGAAGTCCCAAGCCTGGTACAGCCAGGCGGAAGTGATTGCCCGGATCTGCTGGTTCCCAGGCTCCAGCCTGGGAACCAGTGAGCGGTTGAGGGTTTGTTCCCGGCAGTGCCGGCGAAATCCAACCGGCTGCGGGGTCCAGGGACCACGTCCCATCTCAGAGGCGTTGGCGCCGGCCTCCGCTGAAGCGGTCGCAGGGTGGAGACGTGGGTGCCGACCGCCCATCGGGCCGGTGCAAACGCTCTTGGGCAAACATCCTGGCGAGGCGCTGCTGCAGGAACTCTTCGAAGGGCCGCCGGTCCTGGTCAAACTCGATGTCCAGCTGCGCGGTGACCAAATCGAATGGGAAGGGGCAGGGCACTCGCACGAAATCCTTTTCCGTGGTGAGGATGTATCTCGCTGAGGCCTTTTGAGCGGTCTCCAGGATCATCCTGAGTTCGGAGGTTTCGTACTTGTGGTGATCAGGAAAGGCAAAGCAGCTTCGGGGTTCAATCCCGAGTTCCTTCAGGGATTCGAAGAAGCCCCGGGGATTTGCCAGTCCCGAAAAGGCCGCCACCGGGCCGTTTTGCAGCTCTCTCAGGGGAATCTCTCTCCCGCAGAGACCTCTGCGAAATCCCGTGATGCGATGCCTGCAGGCGAAGATGGGCTTGGAAGGGTGCCTCCGGGAGAGAAAATCCCGGGTCGCTCGCTCCGCACTGCCGGAGACCGCCCTTGTGAGGACGAACGCATCCGCGCGGTGAAGATTTTCCGGGGGCTCCCGCAATGGGCCGAACGGCAGTAGGAGTCCGTTGCCCAGGGGACGCTCCGCATCCAGGAGCACCAGGTCCAGATCTCTGTGGAGTTGGACGTGCTGAAACCCGTCGTCAAGGAGAAAAAGATCCGGCGCACTCGCCTCAAGGGCCTTCATGCCCGATAGAAGCCGGTTTCGGCCGACCCGGACGTTCAGGCCTTTGCGGGCCATCAGGACGGGTTCGTCTCCGTAAATGGAGGCCCCTTCCGGTCGGGTGTCCACGAAGAGCGATCCGCGGCCGGTTCTTCCTCCATACCCCCTGCTGAGCACAACCGGATGGAGCCCCTGTTTCTTCAAAAAGCCGTGGATCCATAAAACCATGGGGGTTTTGCCCGTTCCCCCCGCCACCAGGTTTCCGATGCTGATCACGGGCCGGGGCAGAACTCCGGACCGAGCCAGAAGGCGTTTCTGATTGAGGCCGGAAATCCGGCCATACAGGGTTCCCAGGAAAACGTAAAGAGGGTAGAGGGGGTGCTTTTGTACTGCGGTCGGGGACAGCTGCCAGGTTTCCAGCAGCAGGCGTCGGACCCGAGCCTCAAGCCAATTGCCGCCGCGAGCTTTGTAATGGACGGGGTTCGAACGGTGATATCCTTCGTCCGTGCGGAAAACTTTGATGTGTGCCTCCGTCCTTGAAGTTTCGGAAACATGATGCGACCCATGACAGAAAGGACCAAAACCGGGCAAAAGAAGGGAGTTGCGGCACGCTGAGAAGCGGACGGATAAAAATACGGCAGACCGTTCAGGAGCGTCAATATTTTTCCGGGGCGCGCAAATTTCGAGGGGAGGGTGGCCGTCGACGGCCAGGGGTTTTACCTTGACTTTTGATTCAAACATTCATCTAAATGAAGGCACAAAACTTGGCGACGACAGGCGCTTTCCCACGTTCCGAGTTCTTTTTTCGGGGTGCGTTCTGAACGAATACGCAGGAAAACGGAAAACGATTGCAATCCCGCATCCCTGGAAAGCCGAATGGTTGGGCCGTTCGGTCAGGGTCTGTGCATGGAAGGCCGTGGCGGCAGTTCCTTGGGGGAGTCCGTTCGGGGTTGCCGGTAAGAAAGGAGAGGTGAGTGTCAGAGGAAAGGCTTTATGATCTTGTCATCATCGGAGGCGGTCCTGCAGGGCTGACCGCGGGTCTCTATGCCATGAGAGCGGCCTTGAAGACGGTGCTCATAGAAAAAGGGGTTCCGGGCGGGCAGGTGGCCATTTCCGACAGTGTGGAAAATTACCCCGGTTTCGAGGAAATCAGTGGATTTGAGCTTTCCAGCAAGTTTTTTCAACATGCAGCTTCCTACGGGTTGGAAATCCTTCAGGAGGTTGTGATGCGGGTCGATCCCGGACTGGAGCACCACAGTGTCCACCTGGCAAGCGGAAGAGTGCTCAGGGCGCATGCGGTGGTTCTCGCAACGGGAGGGAGTCCCCGCAAGCTGGCGATACCCGGAGAGAAAGAGTACTACGGCAAAGGGGTCTCCTATTGTGCCACGTGTGACGGATTTTTTTTCCGGGGCAAAACGGTCGTGGTCATCGGAGGCGGAGACACAGCAGTGGAGGAGGCACTTTATCTCTCTAAAATCACCGAGAAGGTTTATCTCGTGCACCGCCGGGATGCCCTCAGGGCCAGTCGAATCCTCCAGCAGCGCGCCATGAATGAGTGCAAGATCGAGATACTCTGGAACACGATCCCGCTGGAAATCAAGGCCGATGCGGATGGGGTCTCTGCCGTCACGCTTCAAAATGTTCAAACCAAGGCTGTACAAGACCTTGCCGTTGACGGCGTGTTCATTTTTGTGGGCTTTGAACCCAACAACACGCTGGTGCCTCAAGGGATCAAGATGAATGCAGATGGCTACGTGGTCACCGACGAAAAGTGTGAAACCGCGATTCCAGGCATCTATGTCGTTGGAGATCTCAGGGAAAAGTATGCCCGCCAAATTGTCATTGCGGCGGGGGATGGCTGCACGGCGGCTTTGGCCGCGGCCCACTATGTGGAAGTCAGGAAAGGAACGGAAGCAGTCTGTGCCTTGCCCGAAACCTCCGCGTGAATCCGGCGCGACACGCGTCTGGAGAACATGGTCGAAATCCCCGACCCTCCATCCTTGATCTTTAGCCATGAATGCGGGCTGTGTAAAAGGGATATGAGAGAGCCTTTTGCAAAACTCCGTTCTGCCCTTCGATACCCTTCGCTACCTCAGGACAGGCCACAGGGCAAACGAGCATCATTGACTATGAGGGGCTGGTTCTCCGTTCGTGGTGAGCGAAGTAAGCCCTGCCTTGGGCATGGCAAGTTGATCGACAAGAAACAGTCGTTTCTTACAAGATTCTGGAGAACCACAAACCGACAAAACCCACGTTCGCCCTGAGGTATCGAAGGGCGGCATGGAGTACCAAGAGAAAGCAGTTTCTTGAGAGCGAATTAAGCCCCGCTTTAGCGCGGCAAGGTGACCGACAAGAAACAGTCGTTTCTTACAAGATTCTGGAGGACCACAAACCGACAAAAGCTACGTTCGCCCTGAGGTATCGAAGGGCGGCAGGGTGGCCAGATTACCGGCTGTTTCTTGAGAGCTATCGAACCATGAACGGAAATACTTTTGCGAGAGGCTCAAAAAAAAGAATGTTTCATCGAAGGTCAAGCCCTCCTGTCTCGCGATTCGGTGAAACTGACCCTGCTCAGGGGGGAGTACCGTTTGTGGGGATCGACTCGGTCTTGCTGGAAGAAATCTACCGGCGTTTCAACCGGCGAAAATACATTCATCCTGACCCTCTCGAATTTGTGTATCGCTATGAGGGGGCCCGCGACAGGGAAGTGGTGGGTTTCATCGCTTCAGCCCTGGCCTATGGGCGGGTGAAGCAGATTCTCAGGAGCGTGTCCAAAGTTCTCGACATCATGGGGCCCTGTCCCCATGAGTTCATCCGCAACGGCTCCCTAGGCCTGTTTCAAAACCGTCTGGGGGACTTCAGGCACCGTTTCACCACGGGAGAGCAGCTTGCCGGTCTCCTGGAGGGAATTCGAAGGGTTTTGAAACGGCACGGTTCCCTGGAATCCTGCTTCCGCAAGCATTTCAGGCGGAGCCACACCAGCGTGCTTCCCGCGCTCACCCGGATGTCGGGGGAACTTTCCGAGGAAATGTCCTTTGGGGGCTGCATGTTGCTCCCTGTTCCGGAAAGGGGAAGCGCCTGCAAACGCCTCCAGCTCTATTTGCGCTGGATGGTGCGCCACGATGCGGTGGATCCGGGTGTCTGGGAAAGCATTCCCGCAAGTAAGCTCATTGTGCCGCTCGACACCCACATGCACCGGATTGCGCTCAGAATGGGCCTGACGGAGCGAAAGCAGGCCGATATGCGCACGGCCGTGGAGGTCACGCGTGCTTTTGGGCGGATGGCGCCGGAAGATCCGGTGAAATACGATTTTGTTTTGACGCGATTCGGCATTTCCAATCATCAGGATTTCGAGGAAATCGAGCTGGAGCGGCGCTTTTGAGAAACAATCTCCGGTGCAGAGCCAGTTGGAACGGGCACTGCCGGGGGAACCGGGCGCGAGTTGCAGCGTGGCTCGTCACAGCAGTACGCCATTATCAACTTGAGAGAAGGAGACGAGAAATGTCCCAGTGTGATGTGAAGTTGTACGCTCTGAGCACCTGTATTCACTGCAGGCACACCAAGGATTATCTGAACAGCTGCGGTGTGGGTTACGAATGCATCGATGTGGACAAATTGGAAGGAGAAGAACGCAAAAAGATGATTGAGGAGATCAAGGAAATCAATCCGGCCTGCTCTTTTCCGACCATCATCATCGGGGACAAGATCATTGTCGGATTCAGGCAGGACGAAATCAAGGAGGCGCTCAACCTATGAACAATGTCGAGCAACTCTATGAGATGCTGAAAAAAGTGCAGGAGCCCAAGGGCTATTTTTTCAATGCGGATAAGAAGAGGGTGTTTGAACTGCTCGAGGGTCTTCTGCTCAACAAGGATCGATACGGTTACATGTGCTGTCCCTGCCGTTTGGCCTCCAATGACCGCGAGTGGGACCGGGACATCATCTGTCCGTGTGTCTATCGAGAACCTGACGTCAAGGAGTACGGGAGCTGTTACTGTAACCTGTATGTTTCCAGGGAATGGAATGAGGGGAAGATTCCCCATGAATATGTGCCGGAAAGGCGACCTGTCGAAAAGATACTGGGAAAGCTGTAGCGCGAACTCATGGTCTGTTTGACTTTGTTCACGCGGGTGTTCGAATTGCTCCCGAGTTTCAAGGCGATTTTTCTCCAGGAGGTTCAGGTTTCAGCCTGTGATGAAAATCGCCGGGAACTTTGGGAAAAAATCCAGGCGGCGGGCATTCCCCTTCGTTCGCTCTACGGAGAGGAAGGCGTTTTCCGGATTCTCTCAGCAGTCTTTTGACCCCGTATTTCCCCTCCTTGAAGTTCGGAGGGCCTTTGATGAAACAGCAATGCACCGTGACCCTCTCGCCGCTGTGAGCCTGAGCGTTTCACAGCGGTGCTTCAACCCCTTCACGCCGACGCCTTTCGGCTCGTCTCTTTCAGTGCCCCAAAAACCGTCTTCAGAGACATCGAAGACCACGAGATCGCTTTGTTCAGGCACGAGCGTTACGATGTTTTTCCCGGGGATCTCATCGATAGTCCGGACGATGGATTGGATGAGACGCTCGACCTCTCCCCTTTTCACTGCTTTCAGCCGACCTTCCCTGACCACCGGTGCAAGCGGCCCGTGAATTCTCCTCACCCAGGCCGTCAGGCATCTGGAGGCCCTATGCCGAGTTTGTCTCTCAATGCTGAGGATGAGTTTTGGGATATCCCGGCCGCATTCGCCGGCAACCCTGACATCCTGTTCGACTTGCTCGCCGCGTGAGCCATTACATGAAGGAAACTGCCGGATGCCTCGTTGTCTCTTGAGGCTGCGATGCTGGATGGAGCGGGGGGATGAAATCTTGCCAGGCATTTGGACCGACGCCGAAAAAGTCTCGCCTTTCAGATGGGGCATACCTTGAAGACGCTCTGCCCTCCCGCTGCGGGAGGGCGGATGAGTCGAGAAGCCTATTGCGTGATGGACAGATCTATCCAGTGGATGTCGTCAATGCTCACCTGCAGCCTGGCATCGGCTTTCTCTTCATCGTAACCGATGCTGCCTGGGACCAGGGTCTTGAAATGCATGCCTGATGCATCGGAACATCTCCAGGGTCTGATCACGAAACATAAAAAAAAGCACGCCACGGGTCTTGGCCCGCTTTTGACTAGCCGGAGTGGGAGAGATTCCACAATCCCCCCAGGTCGATTTCCACTTCCGCAAAGGGCACCGCCCGAACCTTGTCGTCCTCTACATAGCATCCCCACAGGACCCATCTGCCGTTCTGCAACTCGAAAACATCGAGGGTTTTAGCAACCGGGTCCACCAACCAGAGGTAAGGTACTCCTTGTTGAGCATAAACCGGCATCTTCTTGACCTTGTCCAGACGAGCGGTACTTGGCGATAGAATCTCACACACCCAATCCGGCGGCACGGAAATCCAGTTGTGAGGCTCCTCAACGGGATACCTATCCCGGTGCCATCCGGCCAAATCGGGAACCAGAATGTTTTCAGCAAGTCCTATTTCCGGTTCCATGAGGATAATCCACCCACCGGGTCCACCGCGACCAAAGCGGTACGGCGGTCCTATCTCGATCAATATTGATGAGGCCGTTTCCGTATGTCGGCGCGAAGGCCGCGGAGTAACAAAGAGCTCACCCTGGATGATCTCGCCGGTCATATTTTCCGGAATGCTGTACAGATCCTCATATACGGCGTGGTTTCCTGCTGTTTCAGACATGAGTTCTCCCTTCTTTTTGAGAGCACCTCAACGCGAAGATCCACTCTCTCCGGTATGCCGGGCGCCGTCGGTCCCGTTGACGATCTTTGCTCCCCGCTCAACAAACCGGAAAGATCGCACGCAGTCAATGTGAATGTAAAAATGTACCAAAAATGGAAATGAAAAGTGTACCACCTTGGAGTTGAAAAGCAGATACCCTCTTCGTGCAGAAGGAAGTGGTGCCATGATCAGGGTGGAGAAACTCATGAACCTCATATTGCATCGAAAGGGCATGAGGTTCCGGGCGATTGGCAGGAAAACCGGCCTGCACCGGGAAACGGTGAATTAGCTTCAGGAGGAATCTTTTCCGGCTTGTCGCAGGGGATAACGCTTTGAGTTCCCGGCAAAGCCGAATGAGGACCCTGGGAAATGGCTGGAGGGGAGCGGGAACATGCCGCGGCAGGCACCTCCTTCACCTCCCCGAAGAAGTAGCGGGGGGGGGACACGTTTCAATCCCCAGAACTGGTGTACTTTCAGGTTTTTATTGATAGGGTGGGTGCATGCCTTGCACAAGCTTCGGCTGGAGCGGGTGTTCGTGAGGAAGAAGATTGCAGAACGCGCTTAGAGCCAGAGGATGTGCAAGTCTGTTTTGTGTGTGCACATAGTCTCTCTGGGCATGAACGGTTGAGCCCCTCGTGACGGGAGCTGGCACGTGAGGTGATTTTGTCTGTGTGCGGAAAGACGGATTATAGAAAAGAAAAAACGTAACACTTTGTTACGTTTTGCCTTGACCCTGAACCTTGTAAGGATTTATGATTTTGGTCCATCCTCAAGACCTCTCGGAAGCGGTGAAGCTCATTCATGAAATCGTCAGGTTGGGTGATGTTCAAACCACGGTTCATTGTCGAATGAGAATGAGGGAGCGAAACATCGATTTTCAAGATTTGCTGTCCGTCTTGCTCACAGGGGAAATCAAAGAGTTGCCGGAATATGATGAAAGGTACGACCAGCAGAAATATAAAGTGGAGGGAACCACCATTGATGGCGACTCAGCCATTGCGGTCACGGTGATTCTGAGTTTTAGGGCTGTGCTGGTTGTCACCATTTTCGGAGGGGACGATTTTGAACCGCGTTGAAAAATGCCCTTCATGTGGCAGCGAGAAGATGTCATTCACCAGAGGCCACCATCACTTCCGCGAAAGTGGACTGGATAATGTCCACTTGATCAATGTGGACATCTGGTCGTGCAGCGATTGCGGTGAAAAGATCGTGTCGATCCCTCGCTCTGCGGAACTGATGAAATCTATCTGTGAAAGCATCCTTCTCAAGCCAATGCCCCTCTCTGGTGCAGAAATCAGATTCCTTCGGAAGAATCTTGCCGTGAAGATCAATGAGTTTGCCCAGTTGCTGGGTATGGATCGCGTTACGGTTTCTCGATGGGAAAACGGGCACGAAAAGCCCTCGAGATCCGCTGACCGACTGGTGCGGCTGACCTACGCGGTAGAAGCGAACATCCCTGAAAATTTGAGAGAACCGTTGCGAAGAAGCCTAAGAAGAGAGGAATCCGATTCTGAGGTGGATTACTTTGTATCTATCCCGCTAGCATCCTGACGTTCAATTCGCGAGAAACCTTTCCTGTACGGGCCGGCCAAGCCGCGGCAGTTCATCGCGAATCACGTCCACGATGAACTGCCGGCGCCGATCATCCACTCCCTCGTATCCGCCGAAAAGTGCTGTGCGGGTGATTCGTTTTGTTTTGGTGCTCCCTGTTCTTCAGTGGTGAAGGGGATGGGCGACCGCACCCATCCCCGAAGGCTGTTATCGACGGCGCAGCCAAACCAGCCACTTGAGCGGTTCGAGCCAGAAGGCGCCGACGATGGCCAATCCCATGGCCAACGCCCAGTCAGCCGCCGTGAGCGGCACGGTACGGGTGATCGTCTCGGCAAAGGGCGTCGTTCCCACGATCAGAAGCAGCAACGCCACGCCAAGGCCCCAGAAATTGAGCACCTTGTTGGAGAAAAAACCCTGCTTGAGCAGCGGAATCCGTTGCGACCTGGCGTTGAAGGCCATGCCCACGTGGCCGGCCATCCAGGTGATGAAGGCCATGGTGCGCGCCCTGGCTGCGTCGCCCGTCTGATACCAGGTCAGGAGATAGGCGATGGAAATGGCCGCAAACAGGCCGACGGCCGAAAGAAGGATGGAGCCGATGAGGCCGCGGTTCAGGAAGGGCCGGTTGCGGTCCCTCGGAGGGCGCTTCATCACATCGCCTTCGGCTTTTTCTCCGAGAAAACCGGCGGAAGCCGCCAGGTCCATCACCAGTTCCATCAGCAGGATCTGGGCGACCACAAACGGCAGGGGAGCCCCCAAAAGCGTCGGGAGCAGCACGGACGTGGTCAGGGCCACCTTGCAGGCCAGATAATACCGAACACCCTTGGTCAGGTTGTCGAAGAGGGTGCGTCCCTGCTCCACGGCCTGAGGCACGCTGGCGAAATTGTCGTCCGCCAGGACCATGTCCGCGGCGCCGCGGGCCACGTCCGTGCCCGTGGCTCCCATGGCGATGCCGATGTCCGCCGAGGACAGGGCGGGAGCGTCGTTGATGCCGTCACCGGTCACCGCGACACAAGCTCCTTGCCGCTTCAAGGCCTGCACCAGCCGGAGCTTATGTTCGGGGGAGACCCTGGCGTACATGCTGACCCGGGACACCGTCTCCTCCCACTGGGACTCGGAAAGACGGTCCAGTTCCACGCCCGTCATAATCGGGGCGTTATTCCCAAACCCGATTCGTCGTGCCACGGCGCGGGCATTGAGGGGATGGTCGCCGGTGATCAGGATCGGACGAATGCCGGCGGCCCGGCAGCGGGCAATGGCCTCCGCCGCTTCCGGACGCAGGGGGTCAATCATCATGGCAAGCCCGAGGAAACACAGCTCCTGCTCGGCTTCTTCGGGGCCCGCGGGCCTTTGGGGGGTCGTTTTCCGGGCAAAGGCCAGAACCCGAAGACCCTGAGCGGAAAAATTCGCCACAGCATCCAGGATCTCTTTGCAACCGGCGTCACTGAGCGGCTCTTGACCGTTTTCCTTAATGATGAACCGGCATCTTTCCAGAATCGACTCCGGCGCCCCCTTGCACCAGACCAGGAATTGGTCACCTTCTGCGGTGGTTACGGACATGCGCTTGCGGATGCTGTCGAAACTGAATTCATCCAGGAGTTCGTGAGCCGCCCGCAGGTCCTCCACATCCATCCCGTCCTGCACGGCCGCCCTGAGCAGGCCGGCGTCCAGCGGGTCGCCGAAGACCGAACCCTCGTTCCATGCGGCGTCGCTGCACAGGACCGCCGCTTGCAGCACGTCCGAACGTTGTGCCGCGGGCCAAATTTTGCTCAGCGTCAGGCGGTTTTCGGTGAGCGTGCCGGTCTTGTCCGTGGCCACGGCGGACAAGGCGCCCAGGGTTTCCACGGTCCGCTGTCTGCGGACAATGGTTTTCTGCCGGGACAACCGGTAGGACCCGAAGGCCAGGATGACGGCGATGATCACCGGGAGTTCCTCGGGAACGCTGGCAAAAAACAGGGCCAGACCGGTCAGGAACATCTCAAGAGGATTCTGCCCGCCAATGAACCATCCCAGCGCGGGAATGGTCACGCAAAGCACCAGCGCCACCCAGACCATCCATTTGGCGACCTTGGTCAATGCTGCCTGCAGCTGTGTCGGCTCCTCCTCGTCGATGCCGGTCAACTCCGCCACACGGCCGATCTCGGAGTTCGCTCCCGTGGCCACGACGACCCCCAGGCCACGTCCCCGCAGCACGGTCGTGCCGGCCATGACCATGTTCACACGTTCGGCCAGAGGTGCGTCGGCAGACAGGATGGCCGCAGCGTTCTTGTCGCTGCCCACGGCTTCACCGGTCAGGGCCGACTCATCCAGAAGCAGGCTGTGGCTCTTGATCAGCCTGGCATCGGCCGCGATTTTTCGCCCTGCCTCAAGAACGAGGATGTCCCCCGGCACGACCTCCTCCACCGGGACGTCCACCGTGAGGTCCTCGCGACGCACAACGGCATTGGGCTCGGCCAGGCGCTTGAGCGCGGCGATGGCTTTGTCCGAACGAATTTCGTTCACGATTTCAATGGTCGCGATGATCAGGACGATGCCAAACACGATACCCGCATCCAAATAATCGCCCACGATCAGATAGAGCACGCCGACACCGAGAAGCATCAGCAGCATGGGGGCGCGGATATGATCGAAATACATCCGCAGGAGGGAAGGGCGCTTTTCTTCCCGCATCTTGTTCGGGCCGTACTGTTCGAGCCTGGCACGGGCATCCGCCGCCGTCAGGCCGCCGGGAGAAGATTGGGTCATCTCCATGACCTGTTCCGCCGCAAGGGCATGCCATGCCTGCCCATCATCCGGCGGTGCCGGTTCTTGTGCCGTGTTCATGATGACCTCCTCGAGTGAATGTTTATCCGTCCATAACAAACTCATGTCGACCGCACCCCCTGGGGACTAAGCCAACCCACCGAGCTCTCAGAGACGTGCGGCGTCCGAGCGGGCCGAATTGCCACGAAGTGATTTATTGTGGTTGATACAATAAAAATCTTGTAAAAGTCAAATCAAAATTGTAATAGCCGTTACTTATTTCGGAATGAAATTTGGGCTCTTTTTTATCTGCTCGGATCGTGACGAAATTTGAAAGGAAGATCGGGACCCGCAGCATTAACGGAAGGTTGCACTTCAAAGGCCTTGCACAGATCAGCAGGACCGCCACGAGGCTATCGCAAGCAATGCGCCTCGGTCGGTGGCTTCCCCCCCACAGTGGGGCAGCACCGGGTTCCTGCCTGCGGGCCAAATCGCTTTCGATTGCTGTCGCCGGCTAAAAATGCACCATGGGTCGACGGAAATCGGCCCGACCAAGCCGCCATTTCTGAAAAGACCGGGAAATTTTAGGAACGTCTGTCGGATATTCGATTCAAATTCAAAACCGGTGCGATAACAGAATGATATGCCACGAGAAGCCCGTGTAGGCGCCCTTGACGCTCTGCACCCCATCATTTCAGAGGGGATCGTTCGGAGAAAGATATTCTTGATGACCTCGACCGCGATGATTTCCTCGAACGATTCGGCCATATCCCGTCCGATACCCGGACGGCTTGTTTTGCATGCTCTTTGATGACCAATGATTTCCAATTGTTATTGAGGAGAGGATCCGTCCCGATCGCCACCGCCATGAGGCGGCTGTTGACAGGCTATGCGATGAGCTTTAACCGGGTGCATCGGCGTTATGGGCACCTGGGAGTCGTCGATAAATGAGCTGGAGCGGGCCGGAATTCACCGGACACTCTAAGAGCAATTGGAGTGATGGATGCTGGAAAACCATGCGGAAATGTGCCCGAAGCAGCCTGCAAGCGTTTCCACCCGCTGTTTGTGCATGCCGCGGGTTTTGGGCGTTTTTCCGCAATCGGGGCATCGGCAGTGTGTCTGCTCCAGCAAGCCCGTACCTTTTGCGGATGAGGGCCTGAACCATCTGTCCAGGGAGATGGGATTTCCGGGTGAAGAGGGCTGATGTGGGGTCCGGGAGCTTGTCCATGCAAAGCCCGTTGAGAAGTTCATCGAGACAATGGCTCATGAAAGCCTGGACCGGATTCTTCCAGTCGGCTTTTTCATATTTCAAGGTATGGTTGTTCAGGCATGGGAATGACCGCGGCTGCCGGTTCAGGCCCAGACGGGATTTGGATAACCGAGGAGGACGAGTTCTTCGATGAAACGATAATCGCGCTGATTCTTTGAAATCAGTGGCCGATCATGATGGGGGGCCGTTGCCGCGATGAGCGCGTCAGCAATGAGAATGCCGTGGCTCAGACGGTAGCTCCTGACCAGGCCAACGGCCCTTTCTGAGATGGCTTCGCTGATGTTCAAGATGGTGAACCGGGAAAGGAAGCAATCAAGGGCGTTCAGCTCCTTTTTATTCCGACAGCCGATCAAGAGCTCCATCTGTGTCACAACGCTCACGGCCGGGATTGCATTGTGCTCGATCTCGCGCAGGCAGCCGGTTGCTTCGCTCACATCGCGGGCGACATCGATCAAGATGTCGGTGTCAATGATGACGAGCCCTTTCATCAACACCCCCATTCGCGTTTGCGGACCCCTCGAACCCAGTCGCTGCTGTCTTCCATATCCTGTCTGTCACGCCAGATGCCGACGAACGCCTCCTCAGCCAGCTGAGTTTTCGGACGATGCCCTTTCGGACGCGTTTGCTTGTAGCGTTTTCGAAGAAACTGGATGAAATCCAGAACTTCCTGCTGAGCCTCCGGGGACAGAGCGGCAATCTCACGCCACACTTTCTCCTGATTCATTTCCATGCTCCCGCGTTGTCTCCTTGGTTGAAAATGGACCGCCGGCCCTTGATGCCGATGGGTACGAGGTTCAGGGAATAAAGGTCGCAAACCTATGGGCAAAGCGATCGAAAGGCTCCATCGCCAACCGACTGATCGCCCTCCGGGTTTGCTTCAAATGAAAAAGCCACATCTTCTCATACCATAAATCACTCTCCGAGGCTCACTCGGAATAACGACGATGCACCAATCAGAGAGACGGCCTATCCCAGCTCAAGGCGACAATTCTTCAGGAACATTCATGTTGGGGAGATCACCGGATTATTCCCACAAACCTTGGCGTACGATAATTTCCGTTTTTGTGAGCTGCCCCCATGTATTGCATCCCGTCGACATCGCGCCCAGCAAAGTCATGACGGCTGCCGGGCGCCAAATGCCGGCCGATGCCATCGATCTCCTCACCATCCTCAGTCACATCCTGCCGCTGGGGACGGTCCATCCGGGCAGCGATCGAGAAAGCGCCCGGGTACACACCGGAAGGGCTGATCGCCGAAATCCGCCGCAACTCAGTGCGCTGCAGGGAAGAAGATTTGCGGGCCGTTCAATCAAACGAACCGGTCAACCCCAGGACTTTTTCGTCAGCAGACATAGGAGACACTCCCTTGCCCTGAAAGGGGGGTGGGCACATTTGCAGGTCCCGTTCGATATTTCGGAGAAAGCCCTGTGGCACATTCCCCGGGCGATGAAGGCACAGAGAGAATCCTTGTCGATTTCTGTGCCGGAAGCTAAGATCCTGCGAAACTGATATCGATGGAGTATTCGTATGGAAGCGGCGAAAATATCCCCAAAATTTCAGATTTTTATTCCCAAGAAGCTTCGGGATGCCCTCAAGCTAACGCCCGGGCAACGAGTTCAAATGATTGCCTACGACAACAGGATCGAGATCATTCCCCTCCGAAAAATCTCAGATATGAAGGGGTTTCTCAAAGGAATTGACACCGGCGTCGAGAGGGAACCCGATAGAATATGAACAAAGTCGATTCTTCCGGATGGCTCGAGTATTTCGCTGATGGTCCCAATGCCGATTTCTTTTGCCGCCCCCTTGAGGAAACAGCCGATCTTATGGTACCGACCATCACGATTTACGAAGTCTTCAAGGTGGTTTTCCGTCAACGAGGCGAAACCGCCGCCCTGCAATCGGCTGCACTCATGCAGCAGGGACTGGTGGTGGATCTCACGCCCGAGATCGCGATCCTTGCTGCGAAAACCAGTGTTAAAAACATCTGCCCCTGGCCGATAGCATCATTCCGGCAACTTCAAACATATTCGGTGCCACCATAGGGATACAGGACTCCGACTTCAAGGAAATCGACGGAGTTCAGTATGTCGCAAGGAAGAATGGGCAACCTCACCAGGTGAAGGCCGCCCCCCGCCTCTTTCATCTCCGCATGGGCCATTCCCGGCCCCACTTCGCAAGAAAATTTTCGCAGGTGTGCCTCGGCGCCAGCCCCATCTGTTTTTGAGCTCGAAAGACGGCCAGGCGATCAGGCGAAAAGCCATCAGGGCCACAACTACGCTAACAGCAATTGCTTAATACTTTCGAGCTGTGACAATATTCTTGGCGATGAACAGCCCCTCCCTCA
>CAZZHS010000011.1:20410-81816 GCA_964654275.1 uncultured Syntrophobacteraceae bacterium | reverse complement strand
CTCGAAAAGCAGATGTCTTTGCACTTCATGCCGCCCTTCGATACCTCAGGGCGAACGGAGGTTTGGAGAGGTTTTAGCTCCTAAAATCACTAACAAATGACTGTTTCTTTTCGGTCAGCTTGCCATGCCAAAGGCAGGGCTTGCTTCGCTCTCAAGAAACAGCCGGTAATCCGGCCGCGATGCCGCCCTTCGATACCCCTCGATACCTCAGGACAGGCCTCAGGGCGAACGGAGGTCTGCAGGGCTGTGGGACTCCAAAACCCTTTAAAAAGGGCTGTTTCTTTTCGGTCAACTTGCCGCGCTGGAGCGGGGCTTGCTTCACTTGGGGCGAACGGAGGTATGGTGGGGTTGTGGCTCCCTGTTATTCCTTGAAGAGCGGTTGTTTCTTATCGGTCATCTCGCGAGATCCGGGTCGGCCTTATTTGGGGCGACACGGGGGGATTTGGGCTGCAACGCCTTATTTGACATCGTAGAACTTGAGCCCTCGCCCCATTCTTGATGGTGACACTCGATTGTTTCCAACGGGGAAACCTGCGATCCATGCCGAAACCACGAAAGAAAATCAAATTCACCTGGGCGGAGCTCAAACACCAGCGGAGCGCTCTCCAACGGTTTGAGCTCTACCTGCCCACCCTTAAGCTCAAGCAGCAGCAGCTCCAGATGAAGGTCATGGAGGCGGAAAAAGAGCGCGAGGCCATGGAGCGAAGGCTGCGGGAGACGGAAGAGAAAATCGACGCCTATCGGCCGGTCCTCGGGGATCTGTCCGGGGTCAACGTGGGTGCGCTGTCCGAACCTGAAACCGTGACGACTCAGACCCGCAACCTGGCCGGGGTGAAGGTGCCCGAGTTTGAGTCCATCTCGTTTCCCGAGGCGGACTACAGCCTTTTCGGCACGCCGCCCTGGGTGGACCGTGCCGTCAAGGATTTTCGCACCCGCAGCACACAGTTTGCCCGGCTCAAGATCCTGGTCTCCAGGGAGGAACTGCTTCGGGCCGAGCTGAACAAGGTGACCCAGCGGGTCAATCTCTTCGAAAAAGTGATCATCCCTGAAGCCGAGGGAAACATCCGGCGCATTCGCATCGCCCTGGGGGATGCCATGACCGCGGCGGTCGCCCGGGCCAAGTTGGCCAAGGCGAAGCTGGAAAAATCGGAGCGCCGGGGCACGGAAGGAAGCGAGCCGGTATGATCGTCGACATGGTGCTGGTACAGCTCGTGGTGCGTGCCGGGGAGAGGAAGCGGTTCCTGGAGGCTCTGGGACGACTGGGCCTCCTGCATCTCAAGCCCGTGGATCCCGGCTCGGCCGGGCCGGATCCCGAAATTCTCCAGGACCTGGAGGAACTGGATCGGGCCCTGAACATCCTGGCTCCCCTGCGTTCCGACGAAGAGGGTGCCGCCGAAGTCCCCGGGGATGCGGTGAAGGAAACCCTGCGTCTCTGGTCTGCCGTCACCGAGTGGAAAGCCCGGCTGGAAGATTTGGAGCGTCAGGTCCGGGAATTGGCGCTCTGGGGGGATGTTACCCTGAAGCAGCTGGAAGACCTGGGGGAGGCGGGAATTGAACTTCGATTCTTTCGGATACCGCGACGTTTTCTGAAGGAAGTCCGGGTCGATTGCCTTCACGTGGCGGCCTCTCTGGAGAAACAGCAAATCCTGGTGGCGGTGATCGACCGGCTGGATCGCTGGACCCCTCCGCCATGGGCCGAGCCGGTGGATTTCCCCCCCCGGGATCGTCCCTCCCTGCTGGCCGAAGCCGCCCAAATTCATGAAAATATCCGCAAGGCCCTCCGGGAGCTTTCCGTGCTTGCGCAATCGACGGGCACTCTGGAGGAGGAACGCAGGCGGCTTGCTAAGCGGCTTGAAATGGTCACGGCACAAAAGAGCGGCCTGATGCGGGGGGAGCTTTTTGCCGTGCAGGGGTGGGTGCCTGAAGAAACGGCCGGGAATCTGCCCGCGACGCTGGCCCGGGAAGGGATCACGGCGGGGCTGCGCATTCTGCCCGTGCCGGAGGATGAAACGCCTCCCACGCTCATCCGATACCCCTCCTGGGCCCTGCCCATGAAGGGGCTCTTCGACATGCTGGGGACCCTACCGGGATATCGCGAGACGGACCTCTCCCCCTTTTTCATGGTGGCCCTGCCCATTTTTGCGGCCCTGCTGGTGAGCGACGCCGGCTACGGCTTTCTCCTGACCCTCGGGGGTCTTATTTTCCATGGCAGGCTGGCCCGCGCCATGGGAAAACATCGCGTGCAGCTCCTGGTGGTGTTTGGCGTAACCTCCCTGGTGTGGGGCGTTCTGACGGCCAATTATTTCGGCATCACGCCGGAAATCCTGGCCGTGAAGGGAGGTTTCACGGTGGACGGCCCCAAGGGAACCTTCCCCGATTACCCTGCGTTGTGGAGAAGCGAGAGCTTCCCGGCGCAAACAGCCAAAGCCATGATCCGGCTCGCCCCCCTCTGGCGCGAGGACCCCGCCGGCATGCGGTGGCTTCTCATCCAGGTGTCGCTGGTTCTTGGGTGCCTGCACCTTCTGGCGGCCCGCCTGCGGCGTCTCCTGGAGCTGTTCCCCGACCAGCGGGCCCTGGCGGAGCTGGGCTGGATGGTGGTGATTGTGGATGTGCTGGTTTTGATCCGGTATCTCCTCTTTGTGGGTTTGGATCGGCTGCCCTCCGCCGTCTGGTGGGTTATGGGGGGGGGATTTGTGGTGATCGCCTTTTTCGCCCAACCCGGGGGAAACGTGTTGAAACGATTCGGAATCGGACTCGCCTCCTCCCTGCTCCCCCTGTTGAGCACCTTCGGCGATACCATGAGTTACCTGCGTCTGTTTGCGGTGGGCCTGGCGAGCACCTACATCGCGGGGGCCTTCAACCTGCTGGGGGGCCAGCTGGCGGGAGCGGCGGGATGGTTCGCCGCCCTTCCGGTCCTTGTGTTCGGGCACGCTCTCAACATGGCGCTGGCCGCCGTGGCGGTTTTCGCTCATGGCGTGAGGCTCAACATGCTGGAATTTTCCAATGCGACGGGCGTACAATGGAGCGGGTATGCCTACCGGCCGTTTTCCTGGGCGGATGAGGCGAAAAGGGGGGAATAAAGCTCATGATGATCATGGAATTTCTGGGACAGATGTCCCTGGGGCTGGTCCTGGCGGGCGCTACGGCGGGGAGTGCCCTGGGCATCGGGGCCACGGCGCGGGCCGCCACGGGAGCCTGGGCCAGGGAAGCGAGGGCGGGAAAGCCGCTGAGTTTTTCTTACATCATTCTCATCGGAATGCCCCTTTCGCAGACCATCTATGGGTTCATTCTGGCGCTGGTGGGACTTGCGCCCCTGGTGACGGGAGGAGACCCGCTCACGGGGCCGCATGCGGGAACACTGCTCGGCATCGGGATTGCGGGTGCCCTGGCCGAGTTTTGCAGCGCCTGGGTGCAGGGGCTCATCGGCGCCGGGGCCTGCCGGGCCATCTCCGAAGGAGACGGCAAGGGTCTCGTCTTCATGATCATGGCCATGGGCATCGTGGAAACCGTCGGGTTGTTCGGATTCGTCTTTCTGCTGCTCATCCTTCCCTGAGTAAATTTCCGCAGCGCAAGTCATCCGGTTCGACACCCGTGGCGCCGGCAGGTTTCCAGACGGCACCCGTTTCTTTTCCGGGGATTCCGGCCGAGAGACCTCCGCGATGACGAGTCGAGTGGTGGACACTGCAGCGTGTTGAGTTGAACTGAGGATTCTCGGCCAAATAGCCTGGAGCGCTCCCTGCATTGAAGGTCATGGGGAAGGCGGAGAGTTCGGTTGCCCAAGCTCCAGGTTATCCGCGGATAAGTCCTGAAAGGTGAGCACATGACCACGGATCAAATCATCGTCTTCGCGACGCTCGTTCTGGCCCTGGTTTTGTTTGTCCATGGGAGGTGGAGGTACGATCTGGTGGCCGTCATGGCCCTGCTGGTGGTCGTGGTGGCCGGGATCGTGCCGGGCGACAAAGCCTTCCTCGGTTTTGGCCATCCCGCGGTGATCACCGTGGCTGCCGTCCTCGTCATCAGCCAGGCGTTGACCAATGCGGGCATCGTCGACCAACTGGCCCGGCTTCTGTCCATTTCCAAGGGGCGGCCGACCCTTATGCTCGCGCTTCTCACGGCTTTGGTCGTGCTGGCGTCGGGATTCATGAACAACGTGGGCGCGCTGGCTCTGTTCATGCCCGTGGCCATCCGCCTCGCCAGAAAGAACAACCTTTCCCCGTCTCTTTTTCTCATGCCCCTGGCTTTTGGGTCCCTCCTGGGGGGGCTCGTCACCCTCATCGGAACTCCGCCCAACCTGATCGTGGCTTCCTTCAGAGAGCAAAACGGAGTGGCTCCCTTCGGCATGTTCGATTTTGCCCCCGTGGGACTGGGGGTGGCCGCAGCGGGCTCGCTTCTCATGATCCTGGTGAGCCGCAGGCTCATCCCGGAACGCAAGGGACAGGCCTCCGCGGAGGAACTCTTCCAGATCGATGCCTACCTCTCCGAAGTGCGGGTGCCGGAAAACTCCAAAGTGGTGGGCAAAACCATGCGGGACCTGGAGTACTTGACAGAAAGCGATGTGGTCATCCTAGGACTGGTGCGGGGCGAGAAGCGTTTTGCCGTGCCCTCCAGCTTTGAAATTCTCAGGCCGGGCGATATCCTCATCGTGGAAGCCGATTCGGAAGATTTGAAGACCCTGATGGACACTGCCAGGCTGGAACTGGTGGGCAGCAAGGACCACTGCCTGGATATCCTGACTTCGGTGGCCTTGAACAAGGGCGAGGACCTGGAAGGACTGGATGAGGAGAAAGCATGCGAAGCCCTCATCCGGGCGGAAGAAATGGGATTTCTGGAAGCGGTCGTCCAGCTGAAATCGCCCATGATCGGAAAGACGGTGCGGGACATCAACCTGCGCTGGCGCCACGGGGTAAACCTGCTGGCGGTGGCCAGGCAGGGATCGCGCCTGAGGACTCGCCTGAAAGATGTCCGTTTCAAATCGGGCGACATACTGCTCCTTCAGGGGCCTGTGGATTCCCTCAGGGAGGCTTTGCCGACCCTGGGGTGCTTTCCGCTTGCGGAGCGGGCCATCCGCCTGAGACCTTTCAAAGGGGCCCTCCTTTCCTTGGGGGTATTCGTCTCGGCGGTGGTGGTTTCCACCCTGGGACTCCTCCCCATCCAGGCCTCTCTGGTCGCAGCCGCCATGATCCTGGTCATGTCGGGAATCATTTCCCTCAATGAGGCCTATGAAAGCATCGACTGGCCCATCATCATCCTTCTCGGGGCCATGTTTCCCATCGGCATCGCCATGGAGAGCACGGGGGGAGCGGCGCTGATCGCTTCCCAGCTCTTCAGGCTCTCGGGGCAGCTTTCTCCCGCCTGGATTCTCGTGCTGATCCTGTTGACGTCCATGCTTCTGTCCAATTTGATCAACAATGCGGCGGCGGCTGTCCTCATGGCGCCCATTGCGGTGAGCACCGCTCTGGCCCTGGGGGTTTCGGTGGATCCGTTCCTCATGGCCATCGCCGTGGGGGCTTCCTCTCCTTTTCTGACCCCCATCGGCCACCAGTCCAACACGCTGGTCATGGGGCCCGGGGGCTACCGGTTCGGGGACTACTGGCACCTGGGGCTGCCCCTCTCTTTGCTGGTGCTGCTGGTGTCCGTCCCGCTCATTCTTTGGTTCTGGCCCCTTTAACCCTTGACCTGTCGTGATCTGCGGCCAGGAAGGATCGGTCTCATTTTCAGGCGCCCCCATGCCGGAAGTCTTGGAAGCGCAGCGATCAGGATCCCCGAGTCTTGAGGAACGGGCAGGATGTTCAAGCTTCTCCTCTCAACTTTTTCAACAGCCTGGGGATGAAGAGGGAAAAACCGAAGAGAGCCAGGGCAAACAGGACCTTCAGGGAAAAGAGCTGACCCCATTGCCCCGAAACCCAGATCTCCCTGAGAGTGCCGATGAAAAAGGTGAACACGAAGGTCCCCACGATGATGCCGAGAGCGGTGCCGAAAAAGTAATCCCAGAAGCGGACCTTCGTGATGCCCATGCCGAAGTTCATGGGAGTGAAGGGGAAATAGACCAGTCGAAGGTACAGGACGGTTGCGAAGCCGTTGCGCTCGATGGCGTCGTCATGCTTCTTGAGCTTGTCGCCGATGAGCGATGCGGCAAAGTCTCTCCCGAGGGTTCGGCCGATGAGAAAGGCCCCGGTGGCGCCGAGCATGGCCCCGATCCAGACCCAGACAAATCCCCAGTAGGGGCCGAAAATGGCGGCCCCCACGGCCGTGAGCAGCGTGCCGGGGACAAAGAGACACACCCCCAGGGCATAGATGAGCATGAAGGCGAGGGGCGCCAGGAATCCCGCGGATTCCAGGAAGGCACTGAGGGTCTGGGGCGTGAAGAAGTCCCTGGCCGGAGAAAAACGCACCAGGTAGATGGAGAAGAAGATGAAAATGAGCAGGATGAGCGCCTTGACGACGCCCCTGGAGGCCTTTGCCTCGCTTTTCCCGGAACTGTCCTTTGCCATGGTCGCTCCTTTCAGTGTGGGTCTGTCGTACAGGGCTTGCTTGCTTCTCCCCCCAATCATAAGCATCCGTGCGATCGGCGTCCCTCTACGGATCGATGACACGGGAGCAGCGCAATCGAAACGCAGCTCCGCAGGGCGCAATCATTCCAGCCGTTTTTGGCAAAACCCAGCTGAAAGCGCCATGCGGTCGAGGCCATTTTTAATCTTTTCTCACTCGAACAGGATATGGAACCAAATGCTGGAGGAACCCGTCGCGTGACGTTCGTGCCCGTTGAAAAGAGCGTGTGGATCCGAATCATTCAACAGAGCTGCCTGATACTCGCTCTGGCCGTGTTTCTCGGGTTGTCCGTCAATCATTTCCGGCCCGGAAGCCTGCCCCTTGTGGGGGACTGGTCTCCTGAAGCTCAGTTGAGGCTGGATTCGGGCGACAGTCTCGTCATTTCTCTGGAAGACGCCGAAATGCGCTTTTTCACTCAAACCGCCGTGTTCCTGGATGTGCGGTCCCGCGATCTCTACGAGAAGGGTCACATCCCGGGCGCGCTCAACCTGCCCCTGGAGGAACTGGAGGAGCGTTTTGTAGAGGCACTGGGCCACTTTCCGCCCGACACAAACTTCATCGCCTACTGCGATGGAGAAGGCTGCAGCTTGAGCAAAGACATGGCTTTTGCGCTGATCGAGAGAGGCATCGGCAATGTGTGGGTTCTGGTCAATGGGTGGACGGTCTGGCAGGAGAGCGGGCTTCCCGTGGAGACGGGTGCCGCTGCGCCGCTCCCCCTAAGCCCCCAGGCCGGCTTTTTTCCAAGACGGATGACTCCGTCGGTATGCCTCGACGGCTGCCTCTCATGAGGCTTTTTGCATGAAAAGTTTCAGGATGCCCAAGGACTTGCACCCATGCAGGAACGATCGATGATCCCCCGTGTTGCACTCCGCAGACCCCTCACCTTCTGGGTACGTCTCGTCCTGGGAGGAATCTTTATCACGGCGAGCGTCGACAAGATCATGAATCCCGCCGCTTTTGCCGGGCTGGTGCACAACTATCAGATTCTTCCCGATTCCCTGATCCATCTCGCAGCCATCGTTCTGCCCTGGCTGGAGCTCGTGCTGGGAGTCCTTCTGGTGGCGGGGCTTTTTCTTCCGGGTGCGGTCTTTCTCGCCCAGACCCTGCTGGTCGCTTTCTCGGGGGCCCTGGTGTTCAACGTGGCCCGGGGGCTGGATGTCCACTGCGGCTGCTTCTCCACCAGCATGGAAGGCGATCCCGCCACTGCCTGGTATTTGATCCGCGACGGGGTCTTTCTTCTGATGGGCGGCTATCTGTTTTATGAAGTGATCCTGGCCCGTCCCACACCCCGGTGACGCGATTTCCATACGGGATGCCTTCGTTTTCCGAGCCTTGAATGTAATGATGCGTTGCAGTTGATCCCGCACGGGGAGAAAATCGGTTGGTGGAATTCAGATCGGCTCGATCTTGAAGGCAATATTGGTCTCCCGCTGCGCGGTGCGGCGGGGATGACGGGCGACAGGGGTGCTTCCCGGTGAAGCACTTTGGAACGGAGCCCTTTTGAGACTTGGGGACCCGAAGCTGTGGTCCCTGAAATAGACCTGGCGCGTGATGAAGATGGGATGAACCGCTGCCGGTGCGGCGGGGAAGGAGGGAGTCCATGCCGAAGATCCTGATTGTGGATGACGAGCCGCAGGTGAGGGAAGAACTGGAGGAAACGCTTGTGGAGCTGGACGACCAGGGGGTGGAACTGCTTTTTGCCGGCAACGGCATGGAGGCCATGGAGGCCATCCGGCAAAAGAAGCCGGACCTGGTTTTCATGGATGTGCTCATGCCCAAGATGAACGGCCTCGAAGTCTGCAGCGCGGTCAAGAAACAGGACGACCTGAAGGATGTCCGCATCGTGATGCTGACGACGCCGGGCCAGGAGGAGGAGAATCGCCGCGTGAAAGAAGTGGGTGCGGACGAATCCATGATGAAGCCTCTGGACCCTGATGAGGTCTACAACAAGGCCGTCAGTCTGCTGGGGCTTTCTGGATGAGGAAGGCAAGGAGAGCGGCAGCACAGTGGTTTTCGGGTTTGCGGCCGTGATTTCATGACCTGGGAAGGGGGAACGGGCGCCCGGGTGTTTCACGGCCCGGACCGTTGATGTTGCTATGCGAGACAATGAATGGGAGCGGTTGGGGAAGGTGGCCGGGCGGCTGAAACAGCCGATTCACGCGGAGCTTTCGGCGACCCGGGATGCAAGAACGGCACTGCTGGAGTCTTTTGCACGTCGGCTGGCTGAAGAGCTGCCTCAGCTTCAGCTCGTCGTCACGCCGTCCGAGGCAGCAGAAAGACCCCGACTCACCCTGGGGAATCGCTGGCATTTCCACTCAGTGCCGGAAGGAACGGAGCTGGAGCCGTTCCTGCAGATCCTGCTCGCCCTGGGCGGCGAGGAGCCCCGCGTGGATGCGGTGCAAAAAAGCCGCATCGAAGCTCTGCCCGGCGGGGAGGAGGTCCATGCGTGCATCGGCACCCATTGTCCGCACTGTCCGGCCGTTTTGAGAGAACTCATTCCCCTGGTGCATTTTTCGAGAGGCTGCCACCTCACGGTCATCGACTGCACCCTCTTTCCCGAAACGGCCCGGGAGCTGAAAATCCAGGCGGTGCCCACACTGATCCTGGCCGGCCGGTACCGTCTCACGGGACCGGTTCGACTTCCGCAAATCCTGGAGCTGCTCGAGGAGGCCGACCCTCTGATGCTCTCGGTCGACGCCTGCCGGCGCATGCTCAAGGAAGGGCAGGCCGGTGTCCTCACGACGATGATCATGAATCGTGGCGAGGTGTTTCCCGGCTTTGTCCCGCTCGTTACGGACCGGGAGTGGAGCGTTCGCCTCGGGGCCCTGGTGGTGATGGAAGAACTGGCTGAGTGGAACGTGGATAAGGTTCGAAGGGTTCTGGAGGATCTGTGGGAAGCGTTCGACCGCCAAGATGTCTCCACGCAGGGGGACCTCGTCTATCTCATCGGTGCCCTGGGGGACGCAAGGTGGATCCCCAGGTTGAAAAGGCTCCTGGAAGCCGAAAACGACGAAGAGATCCGGGAGGTGGTCGAGGAGGCTCTGGAAAATCTCATGAAATCCGCAGGACACTACGACTCAACACCTTAGAGTGGCCGTCACTCGAGTCGTTGTTTATGCCGTCTCCCAGCCGGAATCCACGAAACAGAACCGGATGCCCGCTCAAAGACCGCCGGAATCACGCGTGTCGAAACGGACACCTTATACTGAGAAGCTGTGCTTGGAATTCTTCGCGGAAAACAGCTGCCCCGGTCGCGTGCATTGTACGCGCCCCCGGACAGGAAATCGGGAACGGCTGCAACCACTCGAATTCCGGGGCGGCATCGAGCAGACGGGACAGATCGGCGACGAGGCAGGGATTCGGCATGGAGCGGCGCAAAGGGAGCTCACGACGGTGAGCGCTTCACCACCGGCGCGGGGAGGAGGTTCCTGGTTTCGAGGGTCTTCTCCTGCCTCACCCCCAGGATTTCCTCGACCTTTCTCTCCAGGCCCGGTTTCACCATCCACCCGATGAAATGGTCCCCTTCCAGGATCTCATCATTGACGGTGCTGTCCACTTCTTCCATGAAAGGAGCGATCTTTTTCCAGGTGGCCTTGTCCACGCGGGCGCTCAATGCGTACCCGTCCAGGGTGAGCTTCTCGCCGCGGGAATAAACCCGCACCAGGTGAAGATGGGGCAGGTTCTGACGGTCACGGAGATCTTCGCGCTCGTGAAGGGCCTGCATCCACGCCTTCCTGGGGATGCCGACAACCCCGCCGCTCACGAGCACCCCCTCTTTCAGGCCGCTTTTTGTTTTGCGAACTCCCCACCCATGACACAGTTGCCCGTGGCCTTTGCCCGGAGAGCCGTCGTCCAGGAACAAATAGATCTGGGGTGTCCCGTTTTGATCCGGGAGCACTTTCAGGATCGCTTCGCGGCCGTCGTCAGTGGTGCATCCGACCTGCACGGCAGTGCCTCCACAGCGGCGGGCAGTGCCGTGAGGCTGTGCCCGCTTCCGCATGAAAAAAGCCACCCGACGGGGCCGGGTGGCTTCGATGCTTTTGGGGTGATGAGGTCTGTCTTCGATGGTCGGGACGAGAGGATTTGAACCTCCGTCCTCTTGCACCCCAAGCAAGCGCGCTAACCAGTCTGCGCCACGTCCCGACATCGTGACACGGTTAAATAGCACCATCGCCCGGGTGTGTCAAGGTGCTTTCATCTCCTTTGTCGATTCATCGAATCCACCCGTTCCTGAGCCGCCTCAGGCCGTGTGATTTTCCCGCCCGTTGGCTGCCGCGGAATCTCCGTGGGCGTCCCCGATGCCGAGTGCCTTCATCTTGCGGTAGAGGTGGCTTCGTTCGACGCCGATGTGGGCGGCCGTCAGGGAGACATTGTGTTTGAAGGTGTCCAGCTTGTGATTCAGATAGTCCCTTTCGAAAGCGCACCGCGCTTCCCGGAGGGTGGCGTAGCTGAAGTAGTCTTGATGCACCCTGCATTCACCGACCTGGTTGAGGAAATCCCGGGGGAGGTCGTCGGGGCCGATGCTCTCTCCGGGAGTCATGATGATCAGCCGTTCCACGAAATTTCTCAGCTCACGCACGTTTCCCGGCCACGAATACTGCTGCAGAAGCTCCAGGACTCCCGGTTCGATGCGCTTCCGTCCCATGGTGCTCTCCATGGCCGTTTCATTCAGGAAATCCTCCACCAGCAAAGGGATGTCCTGCAGCCGGTCCCGGAGGGGGGGCACATGAATGGGGATGACATTGAGCCGATAGTAGAGGTCCTGCCGGAATCTTCCCGCTTCGATCTCCAGGAGGAGGCTTTTATTTGTGGCGGCGACGATGCGCGTGTCCACCTGGATGGGACGGCTCCCCCCAACCCGTTCGAACGTTTGTTCCTGGATGATGCGCAGGACCTTGGCCTGGGTCCTCAGGCTCATGTCTCCAATCTCGTCGAGGAAGAGCGTCCCGCCGTTGGCGCTGTCGAATTTGCCCCGTTTCTTTTCCAGGGCTCCGGTGAAGGCTCCCTTCTCGTGTCCGAAAAGCTCGCTCTCGATGAGTTCTTCGGGAATGGCCGCGCAGTTCACTTCGATCATGGGCCGCCGGCTTCGCAGGCTGTTCTGGTGGAGGAGATGGGCGACGAGTTCTTTGCCCGTGCCGTTTTCCCCGGTGATGAGCACGGTGGCGTTGGTGGGCGCCGCTCTCTGGATTTGAGCTCGAAGCGACTCCATGGCAGGGCTCTTGCCCGTGAGGTGACTCTTGCGGTGGGCCTTCTGGCGCCACAAGCGGTTTTCTTCTTCAAGACGCTGGAATTCCAATCCATTCTGGATCGAAACGAGCAGCCGTTCGAAGGCGATGGGCTTTTCCACAAAGTCGAGGGCGCCCATTTTGGTGGCTCTGACCGCCGTTTCGATGTTGCCGTGCCCTGAAATGATGATCACAGGCACTTGGGGAGAAATCTTCTTGATCTCCTTCAGAACGGCCAGGCCGTCCATGCCCGGCATCCAGACATCCAGGAGAATGAGTTCCGGGGGATCCCGGCGCAATTCCTCGAGGGCTTTCTCTCCCGAGGTGACAATTTCCACGGCATATCCTTCGTCCTCCAGGATGCCCCTCAAAGACTGCAGGATGCTCCATTCGTCATCCACGATGAGAATTTTTCGTTTCATGAGTGTCCTCGAGAAATTTCAGCTCGCATTCCCACCGGAATCCCTGGAAGGGAGGGGAAAACCCACACCGGCGAGACTTGAGGTTTCCGACTGCTCGGGGAGTTCGATGACGATCACCGTGCCGCGCGGCTCGTTGTCCCGCACTCTCACGAACCCCTGATGATCTTCGACGATGGTCGCAACGATGGCAAGCCCCAGCCCTGTGCCTCTTTCCTTGCCGGAGTAATAGGGTTCGAACATGCGCAGCTTGTCCTGATGCGACAGCCCGCTGCCGGAATCCGCACACTCCAGGATCACCGTTTTCCGCCGGGCGTCGTACCCGATCAGGAACTTGACGGTCCCGTTTTCCGTGCCGATGGCGTGGATGGCGTTTTCGAGAAGGTTGATGATGGCTTGCATGATCTGGTCTCGATCCAGTCTGAGGAGCGGGAGCTCTCCCTGGCTTGTCACACTGAATTGGATGTGGGGATGGCTGTGCCGGTAGAGGGTGAGACTTTCGTTCACCAGGGTGCCCAGATCGCAGGAGGTCAGTTGCATGCGGGGCATGCGCGCAAACTTGGAGAATTCATCGACCAGGTATTTCATGCGGTCCACCTGTTCGATGATCGTCCCGGTGCATTCCCCGAACACGGGATCCTCGGCCCCGATCTCTTCCTGGTAGCGCCGGCTGAGTCTTTGCGCACAGAGGCGGATGGGGGTGAGGGGGTTTTTGATCTCGTGGGCGATGCGCCGGGCCACTTCCCGCCAGGCGGCCATGCGCTGGGCCCTTTCCAGGTCGGTCAAATCGTCCAGGACCACCACCGTCCCGATGTAGCGGTTCTTGTCGTCATAGAGCAGGGAAGCCTTGATTTGCAGCACCGCCGGCCGGTTGCCCACGACCGTGTGAACCTGCTGCTCCAGGTAGGGGTGCCGATGGGATTTGTGCGACCGAATGAAGGATTGAACGATCTCGAGGTGTTGAGGCTCCAGAAAGACCTCGTAGGGCTGATCCCGGGTCTGGTCGGCCGTGAGGCCGAAAAGGGCCTCGGCGGATTTGTTCATGGTCACGATGAGCCCGCGGGCATCGACACTGACCACTCCCGCCGCCACGTTCTTGAGGATGATTTCCATGTGGCGTCGCCGTTCTTCCAGTTCCGTGTGATTGGTCTGCAGCTGCAGGTAAGCCTGGTCCAGCTGGGAGCGGCTCTCACGCAGGTCCCGGACCATTTTGTTGAAGGAGTGCAGGAGCATCCCGATTTCATCCCGGCGATCCGATTTCAGTTCCACATCCAGGTTGCCCTCGGCAATGCTCCGGGTGGCCCAAACCAGGGACTGGATGGGATGGGTGATGCCCTTGGCCAGGAAAAAGCCGAACCACACCGCGGCGAAAATGACGAGCAGCGTGATGATGCAAAAGGCGATGAAGTTGCTTCGCTTGAGAGGATTG
Source organism: uncultured Syntrophobacteraceae bacterium (assembly GCA_964654275.1). Classification (GTDB taxonomy): domain Bacteria; phylum Desulfobacterota; class Syntrophobacteria; order Syntrophobacterales; family Syntrophobacteraceae; genus SLCH01. Next base: position 68,194 of record CAZZHS010000011.1, on the reverse strand, counting down.
TGGAGGAGTTTCAGCTGCAGGTAATCCTCGTATCCCGAAGAGATGGTGGAAAGCCTCTCGGAAATGGCCGCGGGCAGAAGCCGGACCACGTAGAGTGTCCCGCTCAGTTGAGGGTTCTGCCCGGGCGAAGGGACGTACTGCATGCTCACAATCAGGCTTTCCCGGTTGTTTTTCAGGGTCAGGGCGCGGACGGTTCCATCTTGCGGAGTGGGATTTCCGTTGAGCTGAAGGATCTCCTCAATGTCGTCCTCGGTGATCCTGGGTGTGATCGCCCGGGAGAGGAGATTCCTTTCGCGGTCGATGAGCAGGATGGCATCGACGTGATGCCTTTGAAGGACCTGGGGATCCGCCGGTGTGCCCCTGGCCGGGAAAAACTCCTCGGGGTTCTCCGCCTGCAGCAGTTCCTGGTGCAATACGCGGGCGTCCAGCGTGAGGTCCTCTCCCACCTGTTCCAGGTAGTCTCGGGAGAGGGCGACCGATTGCTCCAGGGAATGCTCGACCTGGTGGCTGAACCAGTGATCCAGGCTGGAAAAAATGAACTGGGTGGCGAGCCAGAACAGGGGGATGGTCGGAATGAGGGTGAGCCCCACAAAGGCAAGGATCAGGCGGGTCCTCAGCCTGTGTCCCAGAATGTTTCGTTTGCGTTCGAAGATGAGTTTGACGATGTTCCGGAGAACCAGGTAGACGAGCAGCAGGAGCAGGAGGACGTTCACATTGATGAGGGCGAAAAGCAGGAGGTTCCCGGCCATGGGAAGTTCGGACTGCATGGTGAAGAACCAGCCCTCCAGGAAGCCGAACATGAGGACGAGCACAAACACGGCGAGAACGATCCACCGCTCTCGTCTGCGCCTTTTAGTGTTTGTGGGCAGGTCTTCGACATTCATGGGGGATCGCCGGCGCTGGAGAAGCTGCCAAGGGAGACACGGGTTTTGTGCCAGTCTGTCTCGAAATCCCACAGAGAAACGAAAAACAGAATGTACCTGAAAAACAGGGGGAGATCGACTTTGGACAATTCGGCTTTTACGCCAAGGGTGTATTCCTTGTCTTCCTCGAGCCTCCACATGGGAATGACCGGAAGATCCACGACCCGGCTCATCAAGTCCTTTGCCTCCGAAAAGCTGGGGGTGGTGTGAACGATCTGGGTCGTTTCGGGCAGCAGGACGCGGAACTCCCGTTTGAGCCCTTCATACTTGATGGTCCGGTTGAGCGTGACATCCAGTTTGCTGGACTTGAAAAAGATCCACCGACGGTTTTCCAGGATGACCCGGATGCGGAAGGTGGTTGGAACCCCGCTCAGGATGGCTTCTTCCATCTTGGGAGTGAAGCAGTTGTCGATGGTGAACCCGATTGCCAGTATCCCATGCTGGTTCGAAAGCTCGAGGTCCACAATGCTCGCCCTGGTCGCGCCGAGAGATACCGCAGGATCCATGAGAATCCACGCAAAATAGCTCAGAAACAGGATGGCGCTGCGCGAAATGAGTGCCATGGCTCTCTTGTGATCATTGAAAGGACTGGTTAGGTTGCGGAATTGTAGCGAAGGCTCGAACGTTCCTCAAGGGATTTGTGCCGGTGAGGGGCTCTGTCGGCGCGGGCACGCTCGAGGGGGGGACGGTCTCTGTTTCCCGTGTGGAAGAGCGTCCGGGCGTTGAAATAATGAGGCGCCCTGGGAAGGCGCCTCAACAAGCGGATGACGGGTGATGGATGGTTTCCAAAAAGGTCAAAGCTGTTTGAGAGCCGGCTGCATTCCGTTGAGAAAGTGGGGAAGGGTCGGGGAGGGGAATAGTGTCCCCGGCAGTGACACGGGCACGCAGACCGAATAAAAACCCGGCTTGACCATGAGGCTTTTCAGAAAGCGATTGTGAAGCGCGTGACCGGCTTTGTAGGCTTTGAAGTGACCGATCATGGGCATTCCCATGAGAGCGAGGTCGCCGAGGAAATCAAGGACCTTGTGCCGCACGCACTCATCCGCGTAACGAAATCCCCCTTGATTGAGCACCCGGTAGTCATCGAAAACGAGGGCGTTTTCGAGGGACCCCCCCAGAGCGAGCCCCATACTCTGGAGTTTCTGCACGTCTTTCAAGAAGCCGAAGGTGCGGGCCCGCGCAATTTTCCGCCCGAAGTCCCCGGGACTGAAGCGCCAGGACAGCCGCTGGGTTCCCACGAGCTTATGAGGAAATTCAATGGTGTAGCTGACCTGAAGCTCGTCGGAAGGAGTGACCTTGATGAACGCGTCTTTGTCTCGGTAGACGAAAGGCCTTTCGATGCGAAGACATTGCCGCGCAACCCCTTGCTGCCGAAGTCCGCCCTCTTCCAGAAGCGTCAGGAAGGGTCCGGAACTGCCGTCGAAAATGGGCACTTCGGGGCCATCGATGTCGATGAGCACATTGTCGATGTTCAGGCCGTAGAGCGCGGCCATGAGGTGCTCGACGGTGGAGATGGTCACGCCGTCGGTTCCCAGAGTGGTGGCGAGCTGCGTGTTGACGACATTGTGATAGTGGGCCTCGACCACGGGATGTCCCGCCACGTCGACCCGACGAAACCTGACCCCGTGATAGGGTGGCGCAGGGCAAAACCTCAGAGTGACCCTCGCCCCGGAGTGAAGACATACTCCACTGCACCACACTTCACGAGCGATCGTGTGCTGCATTCCATATTCATATTTCACGCCCCTTTTCCTCCTCGACCACAGCGCACAAGCATTGGGCATGCCAAAATTTCCAAAAACCTCCGTGCCGGGCGAAATCCCCGGATAAGCAGTCCCCATGGAGACCTTGACCCTTCAAACCCCTTGGAAAATCAGGTCCGACCCTCCAGCTGACCTAAGGAGTCGTTGCAAAAAAGCCACACTCTCGCCCCCGAATTGTGTGTTTTGTGCAACAGGTCTCCGGTGTTTTTCCCCCGTTCGCCGCATGAAAATCCACCGTTACAAGGTTGATCTTCTGTCCCTAATACTCCATATTGCGTTGTGCAACCATCAAGAAAGCGCCAGTGATTGGAGGGCCTTTCACCCCGATCCCGCGCATGTCTCATGAACAACGCGCAGGGTGCAGGATCCTGGCGGGCAACCCGTGCCACCCTGAGGATGGGTCCATGGGTCCGGCCCGGGGTTCCTCCCGAGGTTCGCTTCTTTTTTTTCAGTTTGCTTGAGGAGCTTTCACGCATGAGAACAAATGACTTCCCTCGAGACATCCAGCGTCATCTCATTCCTGCACCCCAGGGTCGCTATGTCTATGAATGCCTGGGGTGTGGTGCGCTCCACAGTATCGAAAAGTTACTATACACGTGTCCTTCCTGCAAGAGTGTACTGCTCATCAAAGACGAAGAATGGGATCGTCTCAAAACTTTACCGGGTGAAGTCTGGAGAAAAGTTTTCGATCATCGCAGCATGCTGACGCAACCCCGGCTGCGTGGCATTTATCGTTTTCATGAACTGATCGGTTCGGTCATTCCGCTGGAGTCCATCGTGTACCTGGGCGAGGGGCACACGCCCGTGGTGGCCGCCAACGATCGCCTGGCCCAATGGGTGGGGCGTCCCTTTTATTTCAAGAACGACGGGCAGAACCCCAGTGCCTCCTTCAAAGACCGGGGCATGGCCAGTGCCTTCAGCTACCTGAACCACCTCATTCGAGACCACGGCTTGACGGACGTGCTGGCCATCTGTGCCTCCACAGGAGATACTTCCGCCGCTGCGGCTCTCTACGCCTCTTATTTCGTAGGGGGCGTGACGTCCGCCGTGCTGCTGCCTCAGGGCAAGGTGACCCCGCAGCAGCTGGGGCAACCGCTGGGAAGCGGTGCCAAAGTCATTGAAATCCCTGGAGTATTTGACGACTGCATGAAAATCGTGGAGCACCTCTCCGAGAACTATGCGGTGGCGCTCATGAACTCCAAAAACGCCTGGCGGATTCTCGGTCAGGAATCCTACAGCTATGAAATTGCCCAGATGTTCGACTACGATGTGAAGCGGCTCATGGTGGCGGTTCCCATCGGCAACGCCGGAAACATCACGGCCGTCCTGCAGGGCTTTCTCAAGCTCCTGGACCTGGGAATCATCGAAGCCCTGCCGAAGGTTCTGGGCGTGCAGTCGGACCACGCGAATCCCGTCTATCTCTACTACCTGGAACCCAATCCGGAAAAAAGGCGATTCACTCCGGTGACCGTCCGGTCCAGCACCGCTCAGGCCGCCATGATCGGGAACCCGGTCTCCATGCCCCGCGTCGTGAACCTCGTGGAAAAATACCGGGGCCTTGCCGGTGAAGCGTCGGTTCAGGTGGTCCAGGTGAGCGAACAGGAGATCATGGACTCCATGATTCTGGCCAACCGCAACGGTCACATCGCCTGCACCCAGGGGGGTGAGTGCCTTGCCGGGTTTCGCAAGGCCGTTCAGGAGGGTCGGGTGGATGCAGGCACAGTGGGAGTCCTCGATGCGACGGCTCACGCCCTGAAGTTTTCCATGTTCCAGGAAAAATATTTCAACAACTCATTCGAGCCCGAGTTCGAGGTCATCCCCAGAGAGGAGTACCGGAATGCTCCCATCACGATCGCGCCCCCCGGGGAGATTCCCACGCCCAGCCAGACAAGGAGACTCGAACCGGAAGAGTTCCGGGTGTTTGTGGACTATGCGGCAGGAAGAATTGCGGAGACCCTCGGGCTGGCTCGGCGCTGAGCCCGAGAGATACCGGGCCTGCAGGTCGGCCGGAGCAGTTGCGCGCCGTCTGATCGGCCCGATGACGGAAAGGAAAAGTTGAAGATGGAAAATGTTCTTCCCTACAGGGGTATCTACCCAAAACTGGGCGAGGGAGTGTACATCGCACCGGGTGCCTGGGTGATCGGCGATGTGGTTCTGGGAGACCGCAGCAGCGTCTGGTTCAACACCGTGGTGAGGGGCGATGTGCATTACGTTCGCATCGGCTCGGAGACCAACATTCAAGACAACTGCACCCTTCACGTGACGGGGGAAAAATTCCCGCTCGAAGTGGGGGACAGGGTGACCGTGGGCCACGCCGTGGTTCTGCACGGCAGCACGGTGGGCAATGATTGTCTCATCGGAATGGGCGCCATCATTCTCGACGGGTGCAAAATCGGTGACGGATGTGTCATTGCGGCGGGATCGGTTCTGCCTCCGGGCTTTGAAGCGCCCCCCAACTCAATCGTCATGGGTTCACCCGCCCGGGTGCACAAGGAAGTCTCCCCGGCGCAGAAGGCCCTCCACAAGGGCAGCGTGGAACACTACCTGGAGCTCACGGAGGAGTATCTGAATGCCGAAACGGCCCGCAAACGCAGGGTGAAGGGTTTTCTCGGCTAGTACTTCCGGGCGCAAGTCCTAAAGCACTTGCTGGTTTCCAGGCTGAAGCCTGGAAGCCAGGCGATCCGGGCAATCATTTCTGCCCGGCTGTACTAGGAACGTTTCCAGAGATCCCTCGAGTTGATGAGAAGGGGGCTGTCCTCCGCGAGACGCTCGGGGGCATGGAGCACCCCGAGTCCGATCAGTTCGGAAGCCCCCTTGAAGAGGTCTTCCTCGGAACTGTTCCAACGCTGCCGGGCCATTTTCAAGGTGACCGCATTTCCCTCGTCGCTCAGGGCACACAGGAGAATGTAAAGGGAGGTCGCTTCCACACTGGCGTTCATGTCGAAAATCGCTCGATCCATGTTCATGAATTCTCTCTCCTTGACGAACGGTGAAGGGAACGGCGTATTTAGAGAACACTGATTTCCAGGGAATTCGGGTGCAGCCTCGAACCGGTCCGGCTTGAAAGAACGGCTTCCAGGAAATGACGAACGGGCCGTTTTGCGGGCGTGCTCCCCATGACGTGTGGAGCATAACACGAGAAGCGGGCCCGGGCAAAAGTCAAGAGGCGGATCTCGCCCGGATTTTCATGCACAGCAGGGCGGTCCTCGGATGAGAGCCCAATGCCGTCCAACGGATCGGGGGGAGGTCGCCGGGAGGCAGGGAAGGAGAAGGGCCGCCGTCGTGGGCGGTGCGGTCTGCGAAATCGGTGATTCCCGGTCCGTTCCTCCCCCCTGGCGGCTGGGACTCCGGCGTGTCTCCCAGGGTCTGGATTGGAGACATCAGCCCGCGGGAAGGACGGACCGGGCGAGTTGCTACTGCACGGCCCCGGCGGGTTTTTCGGAAGCGGGGAATCCGCCCATCTGGGCCCGTCCCCAACCGGGATTTCCCATTTTCCCCTGTCGGCCTCCTCGGTGCCTCACCTGCTGCCCGCAGCAACTCCCCTGACCTGCCCTGACGGTCTCACCCGTTCTCGGGCAGACCCATTCCCGTGCCTGCTCGGCCGACTGCGTGCTCTGCTGAGCCGCGGCCGGGACCAGGTGCAACGTGATGAACATGGCGAAAATGCCGAAAACAACCATCATCTTTTTTTTCATGGGTTCATCTCCTTGTTTCTGTGTGATTGTTTCTGTGTGACGTTTGCCCCCCCTGCAGGTTGCGAGAGAGGGTGCGAGGTTTTGTTTCCCTGGCGAAGGGAGAATCGCACCGTGGACATCGGTTCATTTCACGTCCCTCTCGTGGGCGGGAAAATGGGAGCTGTGGTTTGCCACGGAGGCCCGTCTCGCCCCATCACAAGACCGGACGCGCCGGGCGCTGCATCATCCTTCGGTCCCTTATCTTGGGCAGAAAGTGTGCCAACGGGATCTGTTTTTTGTTTAAGTGTTTGACTTTAAATTGAAAAACTCTATCGAAACATCATGCTTCCGGGCCCTGGCGGAAGGGAGGGCACCTTTTCATGGATAAAAATTATCCAGAGAAGGGGAGAAGCAGTGGGTGTGCGCGAAAAAAGTATCCAAAATGACGGATGTCCGGATCGATCCACCCTCCCGGCTGCCGTGGCTCACAAGGGGCGTCCCGGAGATGAGCCGCCCGATGGGACGTGCGGATGTCGAATTCAGGACGCCGGCCATTTTCCCTGAGACCCGAAGGAGACTCATGGCGCATCGAGCGAAAGGGAGCACATCCCGGCCCTGGTCCTGGCTTTCTTCCTGGATGATCCTGGCCGCGGTGCTCATTTTGGCGGTCATCCTCCTGGTCATCGCCTATTCCAACTTCCACAGGGAGAAGGAATTCATGGAGCGTTCGCTGCTCTCGGAAGGGCGGGTGCTCCTTCATTCCATGGAGGCGAGCAGCCGCACTGGAATGATGGGGATGGGCTGGGGAAAAGGACAGCTGCAGCTGCTCATGGAGGAAACAGCCCGTCAGCCCGAGGTGCTCCACGTGGTCCTCATCGATGAGGGCGGCCGGGTGCTCGCACACAGCGACCCGGCGCTGGTGGGGCAGACTCTGGTGCGTTCTTTGCCCCGTGAGGGAGAGATCGTCCATGGATTTGTTGAGGGTGACCCGGATGCCTTCGAGGTCATCAAGATGTATCGTCCCTGGCATGGGGCCCAGCACGGGCGGGGGAGGGGCGGCGGCATGACGGCCTGGGAGACTCAGGGGAAACTCTACCTGCTGGTCGGCCTAGACCCCATGCCCTTTGAAAACGCGAGGGTACAGGATCTCCAGCAGACGGCGCTGCTCCTCCTGATCCTGCTCCTGGCGGGTGGAGCAGCTTTTGTGGCCCTCCTGTGGGCCCAGAATTACCGCGTGGCCCGGCAGTCGTTGATGGAAGTGCAGGCTTTTGCGTCGACCCTTGTGAGTCAGATGCCGGTGGGGGTGGTGACCACCGACCTGCAGGGGCGAATTGAGCAGATCAACCCCGCGGCTGAAAAGATTCTCGACGGTCCCCGGGAAGACTTCCTCACCCTGGACGACCTACCCTGCCTCCTTCCCCTGGGAGGGGAGCTTCGCCACAGGGGAACGGTCTTGGAGCAGGAGGTCCTCCATTCCCTGGGGCCGACGCGTTCCGTTCCCCTCCTGGTCAGCGCATCCGTGGTGAGGGATGCCGGCGGCAGAGGAACGGGATATGTGTATTTGCTCTCGGACACTTCCAACATCAAGCACCTGGAAGACCAGTTGAGGCGCAGTGAACGGCTTGCGGCTCTGGGGCGCCTTGCGGCGGGAGTGGCCCATGAAATCCGCAACCCCTTGAGTTCCATCAAGGGGTTTGCCACCATCCTGGAGGCACGCCTGCACGCAGACGAACAGGGGCGCCAGCTGGCTCATGTGCTGGCTCAGGAAGTGGACCGCATCAATCGGGTCGTGAGTGAACTGCTGGACTTTGCCGGTCCCGCGGATTTGCAGAGATCCCCCTGTGCCTGCAGGGAGCTCCTGCAGCGCGTCCTGCAGCTCGTCGAGCCCGATGCCCTGCAGCAAAACGTGCGCATCGAGTCTGTGGTGGAGCCGGAAGACCTGGTCCTGAATGTCGATCCGGATCGTTTTGCCCAGGTTCTGCTCAATCTGTTCCTCAACAGCCTGCAGGCCATGGAAGAGGGGGGAGTGCTCAGGGTGCAGGCCCTTTCCGAGGGAGAGCATGTCCTTCTGCGCGTGGCGGACACCGGGGTGGGTATCAGCGAGGAGGATCTGCCCCATGTGTTCGATCCGTACTTCACCACCAAGCCTCGGGGTGTGGGGCTGGGGCTTGCCAATGCGCATAAAATTGTGCAGGCTCATGGCGGTGACATCGAGGTTCAAAGTCTCCCCGGCCGGGGGACGACCTTTACGCTCCGGCTGGCCGGAGGGGCCGGGGGAGGCGGATCTCCGTGAAATGTGGATGGGGTGCCGAAATTTGCGACGGAGTTCTTGATTTTTTCAGGGGAATGGGTGAATGAATAGCACCGACTTGAAAAACAGTCGCGGGTATTATCTAAGTAATTGGAAAAGCACTAGAATTTTTTGCTAACACCGTGGGGCGTTGCACTTGAAAAAAATTGTGAAAGTTGATACATAAGTCACGTAAAAATCAGAAGGGCATGTTTCATCCCCTTCCAAGGGGGCTCAATCGGCCGAAGGACTCCTGCCGTGCCCCCAACCACTCCCGCCCAGGCGGGATTCCATGACCCCAGGGGACCCCCTCCGGAGGGGAAAAGTTTTGCCCGCGTGAGTCCGGCGAGAGAAGTCGGCTGAAAGATGGAAACTCCGTGTTGATTCAAGCAGGGATGCCGTAAAACGATCGGGGCGGTTGCCTGAAACGTCCAGCCAGGAAACAGAGTTGTCACTGCCAGTGTCGGGAAGGAAATCATGGAACGTGTCCATACCCTAGCCATCCAGAAAACCTGTGACTCCGACTTCATCAAGCGGGTGGAAGAGGCGAGCGAGCAGGAAGTCAGCAAATGCTACCAGTGCGGCAACTGCAGCGCCAGTTGCAACTACACCTATGTCTACGACTACCCGGTGAACCAGATCATGAGGCTCATCCAGCTGGGCCAGAAGGACATCGTCCTCAAATCGCGTTCGGTCTGGCTCTGTGCCGCCTGCCAGGCCTGCACCACCCGGTGCCCCTGCAACATTGAAGTGGCCCGGGTCATGGAGGCTCTTCGCGTCATGTCCCGCGACGAGAACGTGGTCTCCCTCAAAGATGTCCAGATGTTCTACGACGAGTTCCTCAAGTCGGTGAAAATGTTCGGGCGGGTCTTTGAAACGGGACTTCTGCCCGTTTTCAATTTGAAATCCAAAAGGCCTTTCGGAGACATGGATCTGGCTCCGCAGGTTTTGAAAAAGGGAAAACTGCACTTCCTGCCCTCCAGGATCAAGGGTCGTAAAGAAGTGGCCGAGATCTTCGAACGCTTCGAGAAGCACATGAAAAAGAAGCAGGGCTAGGGAAGTGGGCGAACTGTTCCGTTCAGAATGAAGAGATGTCCATGAATCGACGTGTGGCGTATTATCAAGGTTGTTCCCTGGAAGGTCTGGCTCACGAATTCGACAGTTCCACGCGCGAAGTGTGTGCCGCCCTGGGCATTGAGCTGGTGGAAATTCCCGACTGGAACTGCTGTGGATCCACTCCGGCCCATTCACTCGACCCGGTCCTGTCGGCCGCTCTCTCGGCACGAAATCTCGCCATTGCGCAGGACGGCGGCGCGGACCTCGTCATGACCCCCTGTCCGGGTTGTCTCAAATCCCTCAAAGGATCCCTGGAGGTCTACCACAACGAGACGCTTCGGGAGGAATTCCTGGAGGTCCTCGGCATGCCGTTCGACGGGCGGGTGAAGGCTGTCTCCGTGCTCCAGTTGCTGTATGAAGAGGTGGGTCCGGAGGCCATCCGCAAGCAGGTGGTGCGTCCTCTCACGGATCATGCCATTGTGCCCTACTACGGCTGTCTCCTCTCCCGGCCCGCGCACTTCGCCCAGTTTGACGATCCCGAAAACCCGGTTTCCATGGATCGGCTCATGGAGGCGGTGGGGGCGACCGTGCCCGATTTTCCCTACAAGACGGAGTGCTGTGGTGCCACCTACGGAGTGACGCGCAACGAAATCGTGGGGAAATTGAGTGGTCGCATCCTGGACATGGCCCTTCAGGTGGGCGCCGAAGCGGTCGCGGTGGCCTGTCCGCTCTGTCAGCAGAATCTGGACCTGCGCCAGGGCCAGTTGAACCGCCAGTGGAAAAGAAAGTTCGACATTCCAGTGGTCTACATCACACAAATCGTCGGACTCGCCCTCGGCATCGATCCCAAAAAGCTCGGACTGCACAAGCTCTTCGTGGACGCGGGAGTTCTGCTGGAACAGCGGAGCCGGGAAGCCGCCGAAGCACCCTAGACCCTTTGGGGTCTCCAGGCAGGGAAACCTTTTGCGGCCTTTTGAATTTCTTAAGATGCAATGAAGCATGACGGTTTGAACCACCCGGGTTTTCGGCGGGGCGGGGGTGCCCAGCGGTCCCGGTAGGTCGGTCGTCGCAGTTCAGTTGAGGATAAGACAATGCGTATCGGTGTGTTTGTCTGTCAGTGTGGGACCAACATCGCCAGCACGGTGGACACTGAGGCTGTGGCTCAGCGGGCTCTGATGCTTCCCGATGTGGTTTATGCCACCAGTTACATGTACACCTGCTCCGAACCGGGGCAGAAAGAAATTCAGCAGGCCATCGCGGATCACGACCTGCAGGGCGTGGTGGTGGCTGCGTGCTCCCCGCGCATGCACGAACCCACCTTCCGGCGTGCGGTGGAAAAAGCGGGACTGAACCGTTACATGTTCGAAATGGCCAACATTCGGGAACATGTTTCCTGGATCGGTCTGGACAAGGCGGCCAACACCCGCAAAGCGGGTGACCTGGTGGAAATGGCGGTGGCCAAGCTGCGGTTCAACCAGCCCCTGTTTTCTTCCAAGGTGCCCATCCACAAGAAGGTGCTGGTGATCGGCGGCGGCGTGGCGGGCATCCAGGCCGCGCTGGACTGCGCCGAGGGAGGGCTCGATGTGGTGCTCGTGGAGCGCAAGACCTCCATCGGCGGCAAAATGGCCCAGCTCGACAAGACGTTCCCCACCGTGGATTGTTCTTCCTGTATCCTCGGCCCCAAAATGGTCGACGTGTCTCAGAAGGAAAACATCACCCTTTTGGCCAACAGCGAGGTGGAAAACATCTCCGGCTACGTGGGCAATTTCAAGGTGGACATCCGCAGGAAAGCGACCTATGTGGACTGGACGGCGTGCACCGGGTGCGGGGCCTGCGTCGAAAAGTGCCCCTCCCGGAAGGTGCCGGATGCGTTCAACGAACAGCTGGGAAACGCCCGGGCCATCAACATCCCCTTTCCTCAGGCCATCCCCAAGAAAGCCGCCATCCGTCGGGAATACTGCCTCCATTTCACCAAGGGGAAGTGCGGGGTCTGCAAGAAAATCTGCCCCGTGGACGCCGTTCATTACGAGATGGAAGACGAGATCCTCACGGAGGATGTGGGGGCCATCATCGTGGCCACAGGCTATGACCTCTTCGATCCCTCCGTTTACGGGGAATACGGGGGCGGGCGCTACCCGGACGTCATCTCCGGACTCCAGTACGAACGCATCCTCAGCGCTTCGGGGCCCTACGGAGGGCACATCAAAAGACCTTCCGATGGGAAGGAACCCAAAGACATCGTGTTCGTCGCCTGCGTGGGATCCCGCGACGCGTCGGTGAACCGCCCCTACTGCTCGGGGGTCTGTTGCATGTACATTGCCAAGCAGGCCATCCTGACCAAGGATCACCTCCCCGAGAGCAACAGCTATGTTTTTTACATGGACATCCGCTCTCCCGGCAAGAATTACGACGAATTTGTGCGGCGTGCCCAGGAAGAGTACGGAGTCCAATACATCCGGGGACGGGTGGGGAAGATCTATCCGCGGGGAGACCGCATGGTGGTGCAGGGGGCTGACACGCTGCTGGGGGTCCAGGTGGAGGTTGAGGCCGATCTGGTCGTCCTGGCCACGGGGGTGGAATCGTCGGCGGGAGCCCGCGAGCTGGCGGAAAAACTGCGCATCTCCTACGACCAGTATGGGTTCTACATGGAGAGTCACCCCAAGCTGCGCCCGGTGGAGACCAACACGGCGGGTGTTTACCTGGCGGGCGTCTGCCAGGGGCCCAAGGACATCCCTGCCTCGGTGGCGCAGGGGAGCGCCGCGGCGGCCAAGGTTCAGGCACTGTTTGCGCGCGACACCATCGAGACCAATCCTCAGGTGGCGCTGGTCAATGAACGGGCCTGCATCAGCTGCGGGAAATGCATCCAGGTCTGCCCCTATGGCGCTATCCAATGGAAGGAGCTGCGCGGCGGCGACCGAAAGGCGGAGGTGCTGGCCAGTGTCTGCCAGGGCTGCGGTCTTTGCAACGCCACCTGTCCGTGCAAAGCCATTCAGCTCCTCCATGCCACGGACAACCAAATCCTTGCGGAACTGAACGAGCTGTGCGCCTGAGGGGCCGGGATGGGACCGACCCGGGACACGCGGCTCTGAATTGGATCGAATCTGGGCGATGGGCACCCGCAAGGTGCCGGAAGGAAGGAGCCTGATGGCTGAAGCGAGTTCCGTGCTCACTGAAGCACACGAGATAAAGATCATAGGTTTTCTCTGCAACTGGTGTTCGTACGGCGGGGCGGACACGGCCGGCGTGTGCCGCTTCAAGCAGCCCACGAATCTTCGCATCGTGCGCATTCCCTGCACGGGCCGCATGGACCCCCTGTTTGCCGCCAAGTCTCTCATCTACGGCATCGACGGCGTGCTGGTGTCGGGATGCCATCCCAAGGACTGCCACTATGCCGTGGGAAATCTGTTTGCCAGGAGAAGGCTGGAGGTTTTCAAGAATTTCCTGCCCTTCATGGGCATCGACTCCCGCCGTTTTCACTACACCTGGGTGTCGGCTTCCGAGGGGCAGTTGTGGCAGCAAACCGTCACGGAATTTTCGGAATTGATCCATCAACTGGGGCCGAATCCCGGAGTGAATGGAGGCTGAGCGGCTGTCTCAACCCGCGAGTCGATCCAGGCGCCGGGCGGCGGCCCAAAAGCGCGCAGCGACTGCGGGGTTGAGAGAAACTCACGCATGTCTGAAAGGTTGGGTTGGACCGTGTTTGAAGCACAAACAAAACGATTGCACGATCTGGTAACGGCCGTTCTCCCTGAACTGGACGGCGTCCTGGGGTGGGAGCCGGGATTCGACGGGCTCCACGCGACCCCTGCCTGGGTGAAAACGCCGGAGGATGTCCATCGATTGATGTGGGGGCCGCTGTGTGTTCACAATCTGAGCGGTTACCTGGTCAAGAATCCTCCCCTCATTCCCCGGGACGGGTCCAGGAAAGTGGGGATCTGTGTGAAGGGATGCGACAGCCGTTCCCTGGTGGCTCTCCAGCAGGAGAAGTTTCTCGACCGTGACCGGCTTTACATTTTCGGCATCCCCTGCGAGGGAACCGTTGACTGGCGAAGGGTCCTGAAAAAGCTTCGCGTCAGGGGTGTCGTTTCCGTGCGCCGGGAGGGCTCCGAGCTCAAAGTGGAGGATGCCCGCGGCGTTCACAGTCTGCCGTGGGAGGAATCTCTGGCGCGCCGGTGCCTGAGGTGCGCTCATCCCAATCCGGTTGTTCACGATGTGCTGGTGGGGGAGAAGGTGAATCCCCGTGCGCAGGGCGACGGCGCCTACGCGCTGGTGAACGAGATGGATCAAAAGCCCCTCGAGGATCGCCTTTCCTTCTGGCGCACCGAACTGGACCGTTGCATCCGCTGCTATGCCTGCCGCAATGCCTGCCCGCTCTGTGTCTGCCAGGATCGCTGCATCGTGGAGACGCGGGATCCCCGGTGGCTCACGCAGCGGATGGGCACCTCGGAAAAGTTCATGTTTCACATGATCCACAGTCTCCACCTGGCGGGCCGGTGTACCGAATGCGGCGAGTGTGAGCGGGTCTGCCCCATGGAGATTCCCGTGACCCTCATGAAGGAAAAACTCAACCAGGTCGTCCGAGAACTGCTGGCCTACGAGGCGGGTCTCGACCCCGGGCTCGTTCCGCCGCTGTTGACCTTCAATCCCGGTGAGCACGAGCTGTGACAGGACCGTTTCCATGGCAAAGAATGGCGCGGCCCGGGAGTCATCCTGGTGTATTCCCCGTGCGCCGGCCTGTAAGAATGACGTGAGTGAGGATGAAGCAATGAGTGGCAAGGTGTTTATCCCTCAGGACAAATTGTCTCAGAGCCTGGAGCGGTTGAGTGAGAAGATCCCGGTTTGGGTTCCCGTTTCTCAGGGACCCGATCAGTGGGGCATCGAGTTTCGGCCCTTTTCTCCGGGAATGAAGCCCGTCCTGGACCGGCAGAGCACGGTCCCGCCCAAGCGGGTGATCTTTCCGCAAACCCAGACATTGATGACCTTTGAATATGTCAAATCGCCCGAAGACCCCGCCCATTCGAAAATCAAACTCGAGGAACCCCCGGAGCCGGGACCGGTCATGATTTTCGGCGCACGCCCCTGCGACGTTCGAGGATTTTTCACTTTTGACCGCGTTTTTTCGCAGGGGCCCTTTGTGGACAATTACTACAGCGATTGGCGCAAGAAGACTCTCTTCGCCGTTCTGGTGTGCCGGGAGGCCGACGACGCCTGCTTTTGCTCCTCCGTGGGAAGCGGCCCCGCGGACAACGAAGGCAGCGACCTGTGGATCACTCCCGTGGAGGGAGGCTACGTGGTGGAAGGACTGAACGAGCGCGGCAGCGAGTACCTCTCCCTGCTGGGGGAAAGCGCCGGCGAGGCCCAGGAAGCGGCTGCCCTGAAAGTCCAGGAAGAAGCGGCCGGTGATCACGTGGGCCGTCTGGACCCTTCCGCAGCGGTGCAAGGCCTCAAGGACCGGTTCGAGGACATGGGGTACTGGAAATCCATGGTGCATCAGTGCCTGGGATGTGGCGTCTGCACTTACGTCTGCCCCACCTGCTATTGTTTCACCATCACCGATGAGATGCGCCATTTGAAAGGGGAGCGCATGCGCTCCTGGGATTCCTGCATGTTCGCGGGGTACACCCAGGAGGCGAGCGGCCACAATCCACGCCCGAGCAAACTGGAGCGCTATCGAAACCGCGTGGGTCACAAGTTCAGCTACTTCCCGGAAAAGTATAAGGGCATGATCGCGTGCTGCGGTTGCGGGCGATGTATTCGGAGCTGTCCTGTGTCCATCGACATTCGCAAAGTGGTGGAGAATCTGAAGGAGAGTGCCCATGCACGCGCATAATCCCTATCTTCCCGAGTTGGCGACCGTCCGGGAGATCATCCGCGAAACCCACAACATCTGCACGCTGAGGGTGGTCCTGGATGATCCGGAGAAAATGAAAAATTTCCGCTTCATTGCCGGCCAGGTGGGGCAGCTCTCGGTCTTTGGGGTGGGAGAATCCACCTTCGTGATCAACTCGCCCCCCACTCGCATGGACTATCTCCAGTTCAGTGTCATGCGCGTGGGCGAAGTCACTCAACGCATCCACCAGCTCAATGTGGGGGATCAGATCGGCGTACGCGCCCCCCTGGGAAACGGATTTCCTCATGAGGACATGAAGGGGAAAGACATTCTGTTCGTGGGCGGGGGCATCGGCATGGCTCCCTTGAGGACCCTGCTGCTCTACATGCTGGACAACCGGGACGATTATGGCGAAATCTCGGTGATTTATGGTGCCAGATCGCCCCAGGATCTTTGCTACACCTACGAATTCGACGAGTGGAGATCGGGAGGGGCCAACCTCGTGCTCACGGTGGATACGGAACACCCCGGGTGGCAGGAGCGGGTAGGGTTTGTGCCCACTGTACTCAAGGAGGAGGCCCCCAGTGCCGGCAACAAGGTCGTCATCGTCTGTGGCCCCCCCATCATGATCAAGTTTGTGCTCTTTGGGCTCAAAGAGCTCGGGTTCGAGGATGAGCAGATCATCTCCACCCTCGAGAAACGCATGAAATGTGGCGTGGGGATCTGTGGGCGGTGCAACATGGGGACCAAGTATGTTTGCCTGGATGGGCCTGTGTTTTCCTACGCACAGCTTCGAGAAATGGTTCCCGAAATGTGACAGGTTGAGGATCCCGCCAAGCAAAGCTGTTGGAGGCAATCGAAGACCTCGGGGGAATTTCCGACTCCCGCGGCTTTAGGCTGCGCTTGGGGACTCCTCCCCGGCACACGCCGGGACAGGGCGAAAGGATAAGTTAAGGCGCCTGAGGGCGCCTTTTTCTATTGTACCTGCTGGGTTTTTTCCAGGCTTTTGCGGTGGTGAGAACGTCGTCGGGACCGGCGGGTCGGCCTCGGTTTCAAAAAATCCACCCGGATGAACTCATTATTGTTCACGAAAGAGACAAAAACCCGTTCCATGTTGAGCTCCTGCTGCACCACCTTTCTGATCAGGTCCAGGTCTGAATACTTGGTGATTCCCTGATCTCGGTAGTCTTCCGTCTTGATGTACAAGGACATGCGGGTTCCTTTCACGTCGACACGGATTTTCTCGATGCGATCACGCGCCCCTTTTCGGTGACTCCCCCATCTTTACATGCCCACGGTCTCGGGCTTCCGATGACAAGCGCCGCTGCCGGCAGAGACCGCAGAAAGATTTCAGCACGGCTCATCCCTGGCCGATGGCGGTAGAACCCTTGCGGTTCGAACGAGATGAATTGGCCCGGGACCTTTGAAGGTTTGTGCGTCAAAAGGGTTCGTCCATTGGGCATGGCACCCCTCACTGTCCGGGATATTATCACGAGGCCCTTCATTGTCAAAAAGATAATGCTTGCCCAACTTTTGGGAAATGATGGTAAAGTCCTGAACTCAGCCCACGATGCCCACGGCATGAAACTCTGACGGACTGGAAACATGGAAAGGATTCAAGCTCAAGTCGAACGGGTCACCTTTGCCAGCGAAGAGAGCGGCTACAGCGTGATCAAGGTCAAGATTCCCGGGCGCAGAGATCTTGTCCCGGTTGTTGGGAATTTTGTGTCGGTCACACCCGGTGAGGTCCTCCTCATGGACGGGTCGTGGTCCGTGCACCCCAAATTTGGAGAGCAGTTCCGCGTGGAACGCTACCAGGCCCTGGTTCCTGCCACCGTGGAAGGCATTCGTAAATACCTGGGGTCGGGCTTGATCAAGGGCATCGGTCCCGTCATGGCAAAACGCGTGGTGGACCGGTTCGGGGAAGAAACCCTTGAAATCATTGACAAGTTTCCAAGGCGCCTGCTGGAGGTGGAGGGGATCGGGGAATTTCGTCTGGAGCGGATTGAAAAGGCCTGGGCTGACCAGAAAGACATTCGAGAGCTCATGGTTTTCCTGAGAAGCCACAACGTGAGCGCCTCTTATGCCACAAGGATTTTCAAGCACTACGGCAAGGCTTCTCTGGGCATCGTCCAGGAAAACCCTTACCGCCTCGCCATGGATGTGTTTGGGATCGGCTTCATCACGGCGGACAAGATTGCCGAAAATCTTGGGTTTTCCAAAGATTCACCCCTGCGTGCCGAGGCGGGAATCCTTTATGTCCTCCAGAAGTCCACAGAAGAAGGGCATTCCTGCGTCCCCCGTTCCCGGCTCTTGGATAAGTCCCTGGAACTGCTGAACATGTCGGCCCCTGTCCTGGAAGGGGCGCTGACCCGGCTGCTCGGCGACGCACGACTCGTCTCGCAAAGGGTTCCGGAGGAAAGCCGCGGCCAGTGGGGAGATGACGAGGCCATCTACCTCAAGGGGTATGACGTGGCCGAAGCCCAGGTGGCGCGCAAGCTGCGTGCTCTTCAAATGTTTTCGCCCCTTCGGAACCTTCCCGATGTGGAAGAGGCCCTGGAACGCGTCAGGGGAAAGCTTCCGCTGACACTGGCACCGCTGCAGGAAGAAGCGGTGCGAAGGTCGCTCACGGAGAAGGTGCTGGTGATCACGGGGGGGCCGGGAACGGGCAAGACGACGCTCATCAGGGCGATTCTTGCCGTGTATCGTGAACTGGGCGCGCACGCCTCTCTGGCGGCGCCCACGGGCCGTGCGGCCAAGCGGCTCGGTGAAGCCACCCGTCATTCCGCTTCGACCATTCACCGGCTGCTGGAATTCAGTCCTCAGGCCGGCGGCTTTCAACGCAATGAGCAGAAGCCGCTTCATGCGGATCTCGTCATCGTTGATGAGACCTCCATGCTTGACATCCTGCTGGCTCATCACCTTTTGAAAGCTGTACCCGGGCACGCCACGCTCATTCTGGTGGGGGACGTGGACCAGCTCCCCTCCGTGGGGCCGGGGAATGTGCTCAAAGACATCATCCAATCGGGGGAGGTGCCGGTCGTGCGGCTCACGGAAATCTTCCGCCAGGCCCGGGAGAGCCGAATCGTGATGAACGCGCACCTCGTGCGTCGGGGGGAGTTTCCTTGGCTGCCGAAGGATGGCGATGCTTTGCAGGATTTTTACCACATCGAAAAGCAAGACCCGGAAGAGGCGGCACGGGTCATTGTGAAGCTTTGCGTGGAGCGCATCCCTGCACGTTTTGGATTGGATCCTGTGGAGGACATCCAGGTGCTGAGCCCCATGCACCGTGGCGCAGTCGGTGCGCAGCGTCTGAACAGCGTGCTGCAGGAAGTTCTCAACAAGGCCGTTCTCTCGGTGGAACGCGGGGGACGGCTCTTCAAGCTTCACGACAAGGTCATGCAGATCCGCAACAATTATGACAAGGACGTTTTCAACGGCGACATGGGGCGGATTGTCAAGATCGATAGGGAAAACCAGGAAATCCTGGTGGAGGTCGACGGCCGCAGCGTTGCCTACGATTTCTCGGAGCTGGACGAACTGGTCCTCGCTTATGCCGTGACGGTGCACAAGGCCCAGGGAAGTGAATACCCTGCAGTGATTTTTCCTCTGCTCACTCAGCATTACATGATGCTCCAGAGGAATCTGCTTTACACGGCCATCACCCGGGCCCGGAAGCTGGTCGTCCTGGTGGGCACGAAGAAAGCTCTGGCCATTGCCCTCAAAAACGACAAAATGCAGCGCCGCTACACCCTGCTGTCGGAGCGCCTCCGGGGGTGGCTCGGCCTTTAAAGGACAGGCGCCGGAAGGGGGGGGACGGCGGGCGATTTGAGTTTGAAAGCCGGAAGGGGCTGCATCGGGATCCGATGCAGCCCCTTCTTTTCTATTTGCGCTCCTTGAGGGGGAGCAGAAGCTTTGGATTCTGCTTGATGCGGAATTTCTGGAGCAGATAGACGACCACGAAGAGCCCCACGGCAGCCAGGTCCACGACGAGGTGGGGAACGTTGAGGCCGATCACCTCGTAGACGATGTGAGGGAACAGGAGCAGCACGGTTCCCAGAGCGCCCACGCACCACTCGAGGATATTGGTGGGACAGAGGAAATACCCCATGGATAAAGCAGAAAAAATGATGGTTCCCAGCAGGATGGTGGTGTAGGCCGTAAAAATTTCGAGGCCGGTGCCCGACAGGAGAAACGCGGGGGAGTAGGCGAAGAGAAAAGGACCGAGGAAAATCATCTTGGAGAAGTTGAATGCGGTCCAGCCCGTCTTCCAGGGGTCCGACCCGGCAATGGCCGCAGCGGCATAGGCCGCCACGCACACGGGCGGTGAGATGTTGGAAGTCTGACTGAACCAGTACACCACCATGTGGGAAGCGAGCAGCGTCCACGTGGCGGCGTAGGGCATGGACAGCTCCAGTTCCCCGTAGCTCATGCCGAAATGGTGGTGGGAGAGCATGGCACTCATGGCCGGAACGGCCAAAACGGCGATGATGAGGTATGCCGCGGTGACGGGGACCCCCATCCCGAGCAGAAGCGCGGCGATGCCGATGAGCAGGATGGCCAGGGGGAGATTCCCGCCCGAAAGGCTGAAGATGATGTCCGAGAAACGAAGCCCGATGCCGGTGAGGGAAATGACGCCCACAATGATGCCGATGACGCCCACGGTGGCCCCGATGACCAGGGTGTTGCGCGCTCCCTCCAGCATGGCGTCGATGATTTCCCGGGGACCCATGCGATACTCGGTGGTGAGCCAGCTCACGGCGATGCAGGAGAGAGTGGCCAGCACGGCGGCAAAGCCCGGAGAATAACCCATGAGCATCATCACCACGATGATGACCAGGGGCAGGGACATGAACCACTCTTTTTTCAGGATTTCCAATGCACTGGGGAGTTTCTGGCCGTCGCCCGACCCTACCAGTCCGTGGCGCTTGGCTTCGAAATGAACCATGACGAACACGGCCAGGAAATATATGACCGCGGGAAAGATGGCCATCTTCATGATTTCCACATACGGCGTTTGGGTCATCTCCGCCATGAGGAAGCCTCCGGCGCCCATGATGGGGGGCATGAACATGCCGCCGGTGGAGGCGGCGGGTTCGATGGCTCCCGCCACGTGGGGTTTGAAGCCGGCCCTTTTCATGAGGGGGATGGTGAAGGCTCCCGTGGAAACGGTGTTGGCGATGGCGCTGCCGGAAACGGAACCAAAAAAGCCTGAGGCGACCACGGCTACCTTGGCGGGCCCGCCCGTGGACTTGCCCACCATGGCCAGGGGCAAATCGAGGAAAAACTTCCCGGCGCCAGATTTCTTGAGGAATGCTCCGAAGAAAATGAAAAGGATGACGTAGGTGACCAAAACGTCGGCCATGATGCCGAAGACGCCTTCTTCCTTCAGGTAAATGTGGTTCACGATGCGTTCGATGGTGAACCCCCGGTGGGCGATGACATCGGGCATGTAGGGGCCGAAATAACAATAGCCCATGAAGGCGATGCCCACGAGGGTGAGGGAGAGCCCCAGCACTCGGCGGCACACTTCCAGGGAGATGAGGATGCCCACCAGGCTGACGTAGAAATCCGTCCGGGTTTCCATGCCCATGCGGTAGTTCAGGGCTTCGAATTGCAGAACCCAGTAGCCCACCACGTAGGCGGCGATGGCCGCGAGCGCCATGTCGACAATGGATGGGCGGTGGGTTGGGGAGCCCCGCCACATGGGGTAGGTGAGAAAGACCAGCACGTAGGTGATGAGGACGTAAATGCCGCGGTGGTATTGGGACGCAACGGGTTTCCACCCGGAATTGTACAGATAGAACAGCACCATCAAGATGCCGAGGAAAGACGTGAGGTAAAACCAGAAGCCTGTGATCTGCCGTCCGGCCTTGGCATCACGCTTGATGATTTCCGCAAGCTTTTCCCGGTCGGCCGCAGCCTTCAAAGCCAGTTCTTCATCCGAGAGCTCGGTGTTTCGACGGCGATCCTGGACCATAACGATCCTCTTGACGGCGGAGGGAACGCAGGCCCTCCGCCGTGGTCTGTGGAAAATCAGGTTGGAAAGAAAGGCCTAGTCGATGGGTTTGAGGTGATCGGGAACTTCAAGGCCCTGTTCCACCCAGAATTTATAAGCTCCCTTGTGAAGGGGCCGGGAAGAGTTTTTGAAATTGTTCTCCATGGAGGTCTCAACCGCTGCTTTGTGGGCCTGGCGCAGGTTGGTGAGGCCCTCTTCGGACCAGATGGCCTTGGTGATGTTGTAGACCACTTCTTCGGACACATCGGCGCGAGTGATCAGCATGGTGCCGTCTTCGAAGGTATGAGTGTCTTCCGTCTGACCGGCATAGGTGTTGGCGGGGATCACCGTGGGGGCGTAGGCGAAGGCATCATAGAAACCGCTTTCCCTGGCGTCCTTGTCCAGGTTCATGAGGTTGATGCCGATCTGGGTGGAGGCTTCGATGATGGACGCATTGGGATAGCCCACGAGCACCCAGAACGCATCGATCTTGCCGTCCTTGAAAGCCGCTGCTGCGGCGGAATACCCGAGAAACTCACGTCTGATGTTGTCCCAGACGCCTAGATGGCGGAAGAATCGTTCCGCTGAGGTGGCCGCGCCCGATCCTGCACTGCCCAGAGCGACCCGCTTTCCTTCCAGATCCTTAACGGACTTCAAGCCTCCGTCCGCTCTCACCACCAGCTGGGCCGGCGCACCATACAGATAGCCGATGCAGCGCACCTTGTCGTAAACCCGGGTGTCTTCCGGAAGCTTTCCTTCGGAACCGAGCTTGATGTCCACGGCGTAGGAAATCCCAAAATCGAAGTCTCCGGTGTTGACACGACGGACATTTTCAACGGAGCCCCCGGAGCCTTCCGAGGACATGCGGATGTTGGGAGCGACTTTGGGCACATAAAGCGAAATGGCATTGGCGAAATAGTTGAAGGTTCCCCCTGTAGGACCGCCACCGATGGAGACAAACTCGGTCTTGGCCATTGACGGGGCCGGCGCGAGGCCCATGGCGACCAGCAATGCACTCATGGTGATGACTAAAAACAACTTTTTTTTCATCGTCCATTCCTCCTGGCTATGAGGTTGGGTTGCATGACTCACGGCACTTTGAACCCGTGCCGGGCTTTCGGCCATTGCAAGGGCAGTGCTGACTCATCCCCGCGCAGCTGGGCTGAAAATTCGCTGTCGCGCTTCGACGCCTCAGCAGGAGCGTCCCGGGATTTCTCCCCGGACCCCAAATACCTCAGGGCCGGATTGGAACCGGAACTCTTTCTCCATCCTGGCTCCAAGGCAATGAATCCTCTTAATTTGCGTTCAGGGTCCTTGTCAAGCCGATGTGAACATTATTGCAAAGTAGTCGCACCGTAAAACCATGTGCGGCAAAGAACGCTTCCCACCCCGACTGCTTCCCCGCGATTCGAGAGTGTTCGCCCGAGAAAGCGAACTCACTCGATAAAATCACGTTCGTCGGGATGCACCACCAGAACCGGGCACTTGGCGCGGTTGACCACCGTGCGGGCGGCGCTTCCCATCAGCGCCTCCTTGATGGCGGATCGCCCCTGCGTTCCGATGACGATCAGTTGCAGTTCATTTTCAGCGGCGAAGCGAAGGATCTCATCGCCGGGTTTTCCCTTACGGATGCAATACTCCACCTCCATGCCCTCCAGGGAACCTTCGGGAACGAAATCCCTCAGATCGGCCTCCCTGGCCTGCAGCATGTTCCGTATGGCTTCCAGGAAATCCCCCTTGTAACCCTTGAGACTCAATTCCTGCACGGTGTCAATGAGGCGCTGATTGATCACGTGGAGCAGATAGAGTTTGGCCTTCCGATCCCGGGCAATTTCCACGCCGTAACGCGCGGCTTTTCTGGAATTCTCCGAGAAGTCGATGGGAACCATGACGCTTTGAAGATTGATCATCTCTCACCTCCTTTGGGGCGAAAAGTCCCTGCTTTCTTACGATCGTCACCAGTAAACGGGTGCAAAGAAATCCGCCGCTTCCTGCAGCATGCTTCCTGAGGATGGCATGACCTTTCATTACTTTCTATCTGAAATCTCAAAGAATAGAAAGCGTTCTTGCATGGGGTCCCCCTCAGATTTTGCGCCGGGAGGTCTCTTCAGACCCGGCACCCGCAGCCTTTTGCCCGAAGCGCTTTCTGGTAGTCATCCCTTCTTGCGCTATGCTACTAGTGAAATGTCAACCCACTCGTTTCGGTCGGCGGGACTCCGGGCCGGTCAGGTTTGGCGGCTGATCATAGCGGGCCATGGTTGCCAACTCCCAGGAACGAGGAAATGCTTTTGAACTGAGTGTGTCCCAGGTCGACGGCAAGGAGAAACAACGCATGAAGGTGAAGACCACGGAATTGCCCGGCATCGGCAAGAGTTATTCCTTCGCAACCGCAGAAGGCAGGCGGATCGTCGTCATCATTCACCACCATGGGCACCGCGAAGTCTATTATTTCCATGACGTGGATGAGGATGAACCCAACTTTTCCTTTCAGCTTGCCGACGAGGAAGCGCGGCAATTCGGCACCATCCTGCTGGGAGTGGATTATCAGCCCGTGACCGACGACCGGATGGAGCTTCTTCTCAAAAGCATTCGGCTGGACTGGCTGAAAGTGGAGGAGGGAAGCTGTCTGGCGGGCAAATCGATCCTCGAGTCTCAGATTCGAACCCACACCGGGTCCACGATCATCGCCATCCAGAGGGGGGACCGCGTGATCGGCAGCCCCGATATCCATGAGGTGATCCAGCCCGGAGACCTGCTCATGTGCATCGGGACTCGTGAACAAACCAAGAGCCTGGATTCCATGTGCCGGTTAAAAATGGACTAGCCCTGCTTTGACCGGACACCCACTTTCAAGGAACGGGTCACATGTCCAATCTGCCCTTTTTGCTCCTGGCCGGCATGATCCTCTGCACCTTTTTCTTTGTGAGTTTCACCTCACAGAAAATGCGTCTGCCCTCCGTGCTGGTCTATATAGTCCTCGGCATCGGGGTCTCGGTCCTCTTCCCGGAAAACCATTCGGTTCACCTGGCGGGAGAGATCGGCATCGTCCTCCTCTTCTTCGTTCTGGGGCTGGAATTTCCTCTGGCCCGCATGGTCGAGATTTCCAGGAAAATCTGGCCTGCCGGCCTCCTGGATGTGGCGTTCAACCTGGGAGGGGCCGCGGCCCTCAGCCTCTTTTTTGGTCTGGATATCATGAGTGCCCTGGTCCTGGGATCGGTGGCCTATGCCACCAGTTCCTCCATTTCCGCCAAGATGCTGGAGGAGCAAAAAAGACTGGCCAACCCGGAAACGGAGTTCATTCTCGCCCTTCTCATTTTTGAGGACCTGGTGGCTCCCATCCTGGTTTCGCTCATCGCAGGAGCCCAGTCCGGTGAGGAGATGACCGTCGGGTTTGTGTTCTTCCTCCTGGCAAAAATCATCATGCTCATGCTTGGCGCCGTTCTCATGGGCCACTACGGTTTCCGCCGTTTGACGTCCTTCGTCACGCGGCACATGGAAAAAGACTTCATGCCGCTTCTCACGGCGGGCATTGCCCTGGGATACGCGGGGGTGGCATTCGCTCTGGGGTTGTCCGAAATCCTCGGAGCCTTTCTTGCGGGGGTAATGCTCTCGGAAACAGGGAAGTCCTCCGAAGTGGAGCACCTCATTTTGCCCATCAGGGATGTGACCCTTCCTTTCTTCTTCTTCTGGTTCGGGACCACCATCTCTTTCGGGCAGGGGGTGCCCATGATTCTGCTCATGGTGCTTCTCGTTGCCTGGGCCGTGGCGGGAAAGGTCCTGTGCGGCTACATCGGCGGGCGGCTCTTCGGCCTGAGCAAGAAAGTGGCCAGCCGCGCGGGTTTTTCTCTGGTTCATCGAGGGGAGTTCTCGGCGGTGATTGCGAGCCTGGCCATTCCCCAACTTCGCGTTTTCAGCGGGGTCTACATCCTCGTGACGGCTTTCGTGGGAGTGATCTTCTTTCAAAAAGCTCCAAGTCTGGCGAGATGGTATCATGAGAAGTGGGTCAAAAAGCCCGTGAAAACACCCCAGCCGGCAGGCCGGTGAGGCGGGCGCAGTGATGAACCTGTAAGTCTATGATTTCAAATCATAAACTGACACCCCGGCGACGCACGTCGAGGACCGCGATTTGACAGCGCCTCAGTTTGTGTCTTATTGTCTGTGTAGAACAGGTGCCGCCCACCAAGGCGGTGCATCCCATCGCTCCGGTGATTGCAGGCTCACAGCTCGAGTGAATCCCTCTCCCCCATCGTGACTTCCCTAAACACGGCGTCGGGCCGACGGCAACCAGGCCCCGGGTCATTCACTGCTGTTCATGCGGGAGAGGCTTTTCGACCTGTGATTTGTTGCCGGGCGGGTCGGGGACAAATTGTGCCCACGAGCAGCCCGCCCTGTTTGCGGCTGAGGCGTTCTCACGTTTCAAGTGCGATGTGGATAAAAACATGTCCTGGACGTGGAGCGGGTTCTGCCGGGGCCGAGGCACGTGAAGCCGAAACCCGGTTCGAAAAAGATCCCCTGCAGCGCTCCGGCTTCCATGCATCCGGGAAACCGGCAGGAGAGAGATTATGGCGGATCCCTTTGCAGTGAAAGACTGCGCCCTCATCGCCCTGGCCACGGGCATAGAGGCTCAGAATTTGAGGGAACTTGCAGACCGGATACGAAGTGTCCCCGCGGGATCGATCTATTACCATTTCTGGGGGGGGATGCTCAGGCCGACCTTTGACGAGCCCGAATATCAGAATGATTTCGCGGCCTGGGCTTGGCGAAGCCTTCACGATCCCCACCTGGCCGAGCGGCTGGCCCTGATCGATCCGACGGAATTCAAGGACATAGAAGACCTGAGGCGTGAAATCCTGGACGTCATCGAGGAAAGACTTGATGAAAGCGAATATGTCCCGTGGGCCAAGACGGGGCAGCGCTTTCATTTCGAACGATCCCAGATCGTGGTGTTCGATACGGGGCATCGGCTCCATGAACCCCGCGAATTGCAGGCGATCGTCCCCCGATTGTCCCTGGGCAGTGTTTTTTACCACATGATCGATGCCCGCCGCAGAACCGAACGGGGACGCAGTGATTTTTGCGAATGGCTGCTGAGCTTCGGAGACACCTACGGAAAGTTGGTGGACGCCTTGAACAGCATCGACCCCTATTTCACCACGCTCGCGGATCTGCGCGAGGAACTCGAGGACGTCCTCAAGAAATTTGACTGGGAAAGGTGAAGGCCATGAGCAGTTTGCTGAACCAATATGCCAAAATCGTCGGGGACGACGTCATCGATCAACTGCGCCAGCTCGCAGTGCGCGTGGAGGGCATGAAGGTGGTGCACGTCAACTCCACCCGGGAAGGGGGTGGCGTGGCGGAAATTTTGAGCTGGCTGATCCCCTTCAAACGGGAGCTTGGTTTGAATGCCCGTTGGGAGATCATCACGGGGGAGCAGGAATTTTACCAGTGCACCAAGATGTTTCACAACAGTCTCCAGGGAAACCCGGCCACCATCTCCGAGAACCTCCTCGAGGCCTACGAAGTAACCAACCGGGAGAATGCGGAGCGCATGCGGGACCTGCTGCAGGATGCGGATTTCGTCTTCATCCATGACCCTCAACCGGCGCCCCTGCTGGGTCTTTTCCCTGAGCGGCGCGGCCGTTGGGTGTGGCGCTGCCACATCGACCTGAGCCATCCTTTCCGGCCCGTCTGGCGCTATTTGCGCAAGCACGTGGAGGGTTACGACGCAAGCATCTGGTCGCTTTCCCAGTTTGCGCAGCCCCTCTCGCACCCCATGTACCTCATCCCGCCCAGCATCGACCCGTTGAGCCAGAAAAACCGGGAGCTTTACCCCGGAGAAGTGAACGCGGTGTTTGACCGCTATGGTTTGAACCCCGACATCCCGCTCATCACGCAGGTTTCCCGCTTTGATCGGTTCAAGGATCCCATCGGTGTGGTGCGAGCCTACCGCCTGGTGCGGGAATACATTCCGCTGCAGCTGGTGCTGGCAGGGGGCGGCGCCGCGGACGACCCGGAAGGTGAGGAGGTCCTCAAGGAGGTGCGCGCCGAAGCTGGAGATGATCCCAACATCCACGTCCTGCTCCTGCCGCCCGATGCACATCGGGAGATCAACGCCCTGCAGAGGGCCTCGGCCATCGTCCTTCAGAAGTCCACCCGTGAAGGTTTCGGCCTGACGGTGACCGAAGCCATGTGGAAGGGCAAGCCCGTCATCGGTGGAGACACCGGAGGCATCCGCCTGCAGGTCGTCAATCACCACACGGGTTTTCTGGTGAACACCCCGGAGGGTGCGGCCCTTCGCATCCGCTACCTTCTGAAAAACAGGGATCACCTGGAGGAAATGGGGCAAAAGGCCCGGGGCTTCGTCAAGAACAATTTTCTCGTAACACGCCACATGCGGGATTATTTGACCCTCATGAACGCCATCGCTCATGAGACTCGAGACAGGATCGATCTGTGATGCGGGTGCGTCAAGACCTCGATCTGGTGCCGGTGCAGGGGGTCCCCGATTTCTGGGCCCGCTGGAGCGACTCGGGACATCGTCTGCTGGGCCTCGACTACGACGGGACGCTGGCCCCCTTTCACGTAGACCCCATGCAGGCCGCCCCTCTTCCGGGAATCTCGGAGGCCGTCGAGGCTCTCCGCGATGCGCCGAACACGGAAGTGGTGATCGTTTCAGGCCGGCCGGTGGCGGAAGTCGCCCACCTGCTGGGGAACCTCGATATCACCATGATCGGCGGACACGGTTATGAAAGAAAAGACCGGGACGGGACGCTGCGGGTGACCCGGCCCACTGCTTTGCAACTGGAGGGGCTGAAGACGGCCCGCTCCCTGATTCTGAAATCGAGATCCTTGGGAAGACTGGAGGGCAAGGTGGCCAGTCTGGCTTTGCACACGAGAGGTCTGCCGGCCGAAACTGCCCGCGAAGTGGAGGAAGAGACGGATCGGCAATGGCGGTCCCTGGCCCCGGCGCATCATCTGGAGGTCCGGCGATTCAACGGTGGGGTGGAGATTCGCTCCCTGGGGCGCCAGAAGGGCGATGCTTTCCGGGACATCATGGTGGAACAGCCCCCCGACGCCCTGGTGGTTTACGTGGGGGATGACGAAACCGATGAGGACGTCTTTCGGCTGATTCGCCACCGGGGAGTCGGCATCAGGGTAGGGGACCCTTCCGCCCCCACTGCGGCGCGAGGCTTTCTCAGGGATTGCCTGGAAGTTCGCCGATTCCTCGCGGGATGCCTCGGGCAACTGCCGCGTAAAAGCCACTGAAAGGGGGAGTCATGCATGAAGACCGACTGGTGGTGGTGTCCAATCGTCTGGCCGTCGTGCTGGACGAGACGGAAGCGGGCTGGAAGATCAGTCCCGGGTCCGGGGGCCTGGTCACTGCGCTGAGTCCCGTGCTCAAGGGTCGTGGCGGTGTGTGGATCGGCTGGCTGGGCGCGAGCTTCAAGAAGCCGCTCGAGTCGCAGGAACTCGAGGAGCTGCTGGCACAGGGTTCCGAAGAAACGGGATATACTCTCAGGCCCGTGGACCTCACTCCCGAAGAGATCGACAAATACTACTTCGGTTTTTCCAATGAAATCCTCTGGCCCCTCTTTCATGACCTGCCGTCCCGGTGCAATTTCGATCCCAGCTACTGGGAAGTCTATCAGAGAGTCAACGCCAAGTTCGCCCGGACGATCCTGGAGAACACACAGGAGGGCCGGGATTTTGTCTGGGTGCATGATTATCAGCTCATGCTGGCGGCACGAGAGATCCGCAGACTGGGGGCGAAGCGGCGCACCGGCTTTTTCCTCCACATTCCTTTTCCTCCACTCGACGGCTTCCTGAAACTGCCCTGGCGTTTTGACGTGCTCGAAGCTCTTCTGGATTATGACCTGGTGGGTTTCCAAACCATGAGGGACCGCCGAAATTTCCTGGATTGCGCCCGGACCATTTTCCCCGACGTGAAGGTGATCGGGCAGGGCCATGTGTGCAGAATCACCCGGCCGGAGCGCGAGGTCCTCACGGGGGCCTTTCCCATCAGCATCGATTTTCGGGAGTTTGCCGGGCGCGCCGTGACTCGGGAGGCGGAAGAGCAGGCCTGGATCATTCACGCGAACCTGCCCGATCGCCAGCTGATCCTGGGCATTGACCGGCTGGATTACACCAAGGGCATCCCCAACCGCCTGCTGGCCTTTGCCGACGCCCTGGAACGCTACCCCGATCTGCGCAGAAAAGTGACCCTGATCCAGGTGGTCGTGCCGAGCAGGGAAAATGTGAGCGAATACGAGGTGCTCAAGCGGGAAATCGAACGGCTGGTGGGGGAAATCAGCGGCCGATTCACGGAAGTCGGCTGGACGCCCATCCATTACATTTATGGGTCTCTCACCCGGGATGAACTCGTGGCCTACTACCGCACCTGTGAGATTGCCCTCGTCACGCCGCTCAAGGACGGCATGAACCTGGTGGCCAAGGAATATTGCGCCAGCAGCGTGGAAGACAACGGTGTCCTCATTTTGAGCGAGTTCGCGGGAGCCGCCGCGCAGCTCAACCATGGTGCCATCCTTGTGAATCCCTATGACCTTCGTGGCGTGGCGGATGCCATCCACCGTGCCGTCACCATGGATTTTGAAGAGCGAAGAGCGAGGATGAGGAAAATGAGGCGTTCCATAAAACGCCACGATATCTTCGATTGGGTGAATTCTTTCCTTCGTGCCGCCATTGCCAAGGATCTGCAGGAATTCCCCCGGATGGAATTCTACGTGCCGCGACCGGGAGATTACCCGGAGGCCGGCGCATCGCGGGAGTTGTATGGGGAGGATGTGCCGTCATGATGTTGAGCTCCGGTCGCCGACTGCTGCCCGAAAAGGATAGGAAGGTTGGCGGGTTGAAAGAGACGCCCTTCTGGTTTGCCGGCCCTTTGAGGTCTCTGAGATGAAGGAGAGTCGAGGCGTTGCCCGTGCCCTCAAAGCCGCCCGTTATTCGTTCCAGGGATTGTCCGCCGCGTGGCGCCACGAAGAGGCCTTCCGACAGGAAGTGGTTCTCGCGGCCCTGATGCTGCCCTTCGCCTTCGTGATCGGAGAGGGATTCCTGGAACGGGGGCTTCTCATCGGGTCTCTGCTGCTGGTGCTGGTGGTGGAGTTGCTCAATTCGGCCATTGAGGCCATCACGGACCGCATCGGGACGGAACACCACGAACTGAGCGGCCGGGCGAAGGACCTGGGTTCTGCGGCGGTGATGCTGGCCCTGATCCTCGCCGGCGGACTCTGGATGTTCAAGAGCGCCATTTTTCTGGGATTTCTGTGAAGGGGGAGTTCGGAGGTTTTTCGCTGCCCGCCCATTGACGGGAGCACGAACAGCGGAGATATTAAGCGGGTGACGGATCGATCCCAAGACCGAAAACCCTCTGAGTCGAGCAGACCAAATGGTTGCACCCCCTGAGGACGCTTATCACCGCCGCATCGATTACCTTCGGCTGTCCATCACGGATCGCTGCAACCTGCGCTGCATCTACTGCATGCCTGCCGAGGGGATTCCCCGCCTGAGTCATTCCGAGGTTCTGAGCTACGAGGAGACGCTTCGCCTGGCGAAAATCGTCGTCCAAATGGGTATTTCCAAGATTCGGATCACGGGAGGCGAACCCCTTGTCCGCCGCGACGTGGTCTATCTCTGCGAAAACATCGCGGCACTGCCCGGAGTATCGAGTCTTACCCTGACCACCAATGGGCTCCTCCTGGACCGGTATGCCTCCGACCTGCGCCGCGCCGGAATCGACCGGGTGAACATCAGCCTGGACACGCTTCAACCCGAAAGATTTTCCTCCATCACGCGGGTCGGCCGATTCGAGCAGGTCTGGCGGGGCATCGAAGCGGCACGGGCAGCCGGGTTCCAACCCATCAAGCTCAATGTGGTGGTCATGCGCGGCATCAACGACGACGAAATCGAAGCCATGGCGCTCCTCACTCTCAAATACCCGTATCACGTGCGCTTCATCGAGTTCATGCCGTTTCCTTCGGACGCTTCCCTCGGACAATTCATCTCCTCCGACGAGATCCTCCAGCGTATCTCCCGTTTGGGAAACCTCCTGCCCTCCGAAAGCAGAAACAGCAACGGACCGGCCAGGTATTTCCGCCTCGAGGGTGCGCAGGGAAAAATCGGCATCATCAGTCCCATCAGCCATCATTTTTGCCCCTCCTGCAATCGGCTGAGGCTCACCGCCGACGGGAAACTGCGCACCTGCCTGTTCAGCGCCGAGGAGACCGACCTGCGTGGGCTGCTGCGGCGGCGGGCTTCCGATACGGAACTGGTCCGGACAATCCGTGAGGCCATCGCGTCCAAACCCGAGAAGCATGTCCTGGATCCTGAAGTGCTGCACAAATGCATCGGCCGTCCCATGGCGCGAATTGGGGGATGACCGGGCCGATCACGCCGTCATGGGCCTGATGGAAACGATCGGGACCCTGAGCGGGCCGCTCTGAGTTCGGTGAGGCATCGGCGTGGTGAAGTTCAGCCGGGGCGTTTGATCCCGGTCATTGGTTGTTCCAGGCGAGGCGGGCTGCTCCGATGAGGGCGGCATCGTCTCCCAGGAGGCTTTTCTTCACCACCGCGTCGTCTGCATCCAGGAACTTGTTGCTGCTCCTCAGGCTCTCCATGAGCGGTTCGATGAACAGATCCCAGCCGGCGCTCACCCCTCCGCCGATGAGGGCGCTCCGGATGCCGAGCAGCATGAAGATGTTGGAAAGGGCGATGCCGAGCGCCCAGCCCATGCGTTCGAAAAGCTTCAAAGAAATTGGGTCTCCTTCCACGCCCGACTGGTAGATGGTCTCGGCCGTGACCTTGTCTTTCTGCCAGAGATCGAACAGTCGTCCCGTCACCAGCCTGCCCTGTCTGGCAGCGATTTCCAGGCCTTCCAGCAGCGCTCTTCCCGACGCATGCGCCTCGAGACAGCCTTTAGACCCGCAGGCGCATCGGGGACCTGCAGGGTCGACGATCAGGTGTCCGATTTCCGAAACGAACCCCAGGTGATCTCCCTGCCAGAGGCGCCTGTCCAGGATGAGCACGCCTCCGACGCCCGTGCCGAGGGTGAGGCCGACCCAGTTGGTCCAGTCCCTGGCTGACCCGACCCAGTCTTCTCCCAGGCCGAACACATTGGCATCGTTTTCCATGACCACGGGAATCCCAAGGGCTTCCTGCAGTCTCACACCCAAAGGGAACTGGTTCATGGCGGGCAGGTTGGGAGAAAAGACCACCAGGCCCCGCTGAGCATCTATTTTGCCGGCGACGCCCATGCCCACGCCCTGCACCTTGAGCCCGGCGTCCTCGGCCCACTGCACGAGAGCCCGGCACATTTCCAGGAGATTTTCGGTGGCCTGCTCAGCACCCTCAAGGATTTCCGTTGGGATCTTGAGGTGATGCAGGATGGATCCGGTGGTGTCCACCACGGCGGCGCGCATATTGGTTCCGCCAATGTCAATGCCGATGAAGGTATTTTTTCTCATCCTTCCTTCCCTGAAAGTCAGCAGGATCGAATCGCGGAAGCGGTGCCGCCTGATGCCGGCGCCGAGCTCTCACCCCGCGGGGTTCCATGCCGATGAGGGCCCGGGAGGTATCCCTCTCCGGCGTAAGCCGGCGACTGGGATCGCCGCAATGCGCCGTTCCGGAAGTCGCGCAGGCTACCCGTGAAGCGTCAGGCTTTCGGGCAGGTAGAAAACATAGTGATGGGCCAGGATGTCGAATTGGGCATTGGTTTCATTTTCTATGGCGGTGAAGAGTTCCTTCAGCGACTCCGCCTTTGCCAGGTTGTGCTGGAAGAGGTTGGGATTTCGAAAATCGGGGTGCAGGGGGAGGAGGAAATGAACCACGTTGCCGCGCCATACGACCTGGAGTGCTTCCCGCTCGTCGAGGATCGATTTGTAAACGCGCCTCAGGAGGTCGGTTCTCAGGATGGGGGAAGAGACATTGGTGACGCATTCCATGAGGCCGGCGAGCCGATAGACACGCCGCATGAGGGACTCGTCCCCGCGGTATCGGATCAACCCCTGAATCGTGTAATGGGATCCGCCATCCAGGGTGAAATGGTTGGGGACGAAAGCGATGTGCTGGTGGCCGCGCGAGGCGAATGCCTCCTGCCGGTGGGCTTCGTACTTGACGGACTCTTGCCTGGTGCACATCATGACGTAGCCCGTGCGCCAGTCCCCCAGTCGAAACTCCAGCGGTTGTGCCGTGATGAGATTGTCCTTAATTTCAGATTTCGGGATGAGATCGATGATGTCTGCCATGAAAGAATCCGGCTTTCGTCCTCTTTGCAGGTTGCGGGGCGGTGAAAGAACCGTTCAAAGCCAAGGAAGCCCACTCCATCTCCCCGGAATCTTCAGGGGCCCCGAGCGAATGCGATCGCGAAGGGGTTTCGATGCAGGCGTCATTTCAGCGCGGCCAGGTAAGGAGCGACGTCCTCCACATAATCGGTGATGACCTGGTGGCCGGCTTCCTGAAGCACCTGGACCGCTCGGTGAAACGCGTTCTGGTTGAACCGCAGCATGAGCTGCCACACGTCCTCATGGCCCCGCAGGGGGACGATGATCACGGAACGGATGTTGATTTCGGCGTCGGCCATGGCCTTTCCGACTTCGGCCAGAACCCCGATCCGATCTTTGACCAGGATGGAGAGCCGCTTGCTGTCGTCGCTCAAGCCCAGAGCCACCAGGAGGACCTCCATGAGGTCCGTGATGGTGATGATCCCCACCAGCTTGTCGTCTTTGAGCACCGGCAGCGCCCCAATCTTGTGGTCATGCATGATGCGCGCGCCACGTTCTATGGTCATGTCGGGAGTGGCGGTGATGATCTTTTTGACCATGATGTTGGCGACCGTTAGTTTTTGAAGCACGTACGTCAGTTCGTGCACACTCAGGGTGGTGGCGGGAGATGCCCATGCCTCCTTCAGGTTGCGGTCGGTCACGATGCCGAGAAGACGGGCCCGGCCGTCGGTCACCGGAAGGTGGGAAATTTTGTGCTGATCCATCATCTCCCGCGCCTTGAAGACGGAAGTTTCTGGAGAAACCGTGATGAGGTTGGTCTTCATGTGCCAGCCAATATACATGTCAACTCCTTGGAAGTGGGTTGTGTTTTCTTGGAGACGCCAAAGCTAGAATATGGAAACAGGCGGGAGGGTGTCAATGTCAAAAGCGTGATCCCATCCGGGGAGAGGGGAATGAGCCTGAAAGGAGCCAGGGCCGATGGAAACTAAATGGAAGGACCTTCTGAGCAAGCTCTCGGAGGAGATTGGACGTTGGGAGGTCTCGCCCTACTTTCTGCCGGCGGGCGAGTCCTTCGATCTGGAAAGGTTCCTGACGGATCATGGGGGGCAAGAGCTGAAAAAGGAGCTGGAAGCCCACTTCGGCACCCCGCTCAATCAGAAGTTCTGGTCTTCACAGCTTGCATTTCACCGCCTCAGGAAGGCCCGGGAAGAGGTCCGTTCCCTGGATGCCCGGCAGGAAGAGAAGAGAAGAAGCTTCC
The DNA here is from genome assembly GCA_964654275.1 of uncultured Syntrophobacteraceae bacterium. GTDB lineage: Bacteria > Desulfobacterota > Syntrophobacteria > Syntrophobacterales > Syntrophobacteraceae > SLCH01. The sequence continues at coordinate 33,169 of CAZZHS010000011.1, read as the reverse complement.
TGGAGACCCTGCAGGCGGAACGGAAAGCTCAGACCGACTGGTTCAGGGAATGGGTGTATCGACAGCGGCGTGAGCAGCTCAGAGTGATCCCCGGTGGAAAATCAAAAGGATTCGAAGCCGGAAAGGAGGGTGAAAAATAGAGGGGTTTCCCTCTCGGCGGGAGGCAATCGAGAATCCGGAACCCATCCCATCGGTTCCCCTCGGAGTCGAGGTTGGAGCTCCAAAGCCTCGATGGGATGCGGCATGTTCAGACGTGATGCGAAGGCGGTCGAGGGACTTTGAAGTTGGGTGAGCCGAGGCGCAGGAATGCTCTGGGCCTCAGGTCCTGGTCCTCAAGGGATTCCCGCGCTGATCCCGGGAGCCGCCCGGCGCAAAGGCCCCATGGGAGCCGGCGTTCCCAGGGAGTGTGTTTTTAGAAAGACGGCATTTTTCAGGACACTCAGCTGATGAAAACTTGCCGGTAAAGGTCCAATTGCTCGATGATCGCCCCGGCCCCGCGAACAACCGCTGTGAGCGGGTCTTCGGCAATGTTGACTTTCAGATTGGTGGCTTCGTGCAGGCGCTGGTCGAGACCTCGAATGAGCGCGCCGCCTCCCGCAAGCCAGAACCCCCGCTCATGAATGTCGCCCGCCAGATCGGGGGGCGTCTTTTCCAACGCCCGTTTGACCGCTTCTTCAATGGCGATGATGGGTTCACGCATGGCTTCCCGTATCTCTTCATCGGTGACCGTGAAGGTACGGGGAATGCCCGTGAGAATCTCCTTGCCCGTGATGTCCATGGACTCGGGCACTTTCAAGGGCACCGCGGTTCCGATCTTCATCTTGATGTTTTCAGCGGCCACTTCGCTGATCACCATCTGGCGTTCCCTTTGAATGTAGCGCAAAATCGCCTCGTTGGCTTCGTCGCCGGCCACTCGCACCGATTCGCTGTACGCGACGGCGAACATGGAGATCACGGCCACTTCGGTGGTGCCGCCTCCGATGTCCACAATCATGTTGCCATACGGCTGATCGATTGGAAGTCCCGCCCCGATGGTTGCGCCCATGGGTTCCTCGACGAGATGAATGTGTCGGGCCCCAGCCTGTTCCGCAGCTTCGATGACAGCGCGTTTCTCCACGGAAGTGATCCCGGTGGGCACAGCGACCACCAGCCTGGGACGGACGAACTGCTTGCGTTTGAGGACCTTGGTGAGGAAATACTTGATCATCACGCTCGTGACTTCAAAATCGGCGATGACGCCGTCTTTGAGCGGACGAATGGTGACGATGCGCTGACCATGGCGGCCGATGATGTTTCTGGCTTCATGCCCGACAGCGATCACCTGATGCGTGTCCTGGTTGATGGCCACCACGGAGGGCTCATTGAGCACCACTCCCTTGCCGCGAAGATAGATCAGGGTATTGGCAGTTCCCAGATCCATCGCCAGATCCTTGGAGAAATACGCCAGCAGTCGTTCAAACATAATCGGCCCTTTTGAGTTGCCATCCCGTGTCAGTGGTAATGAGTGTCGGCAAAGTCTATAGAGAATGCACGGTATGGTCAATGAATTTTGTCTTGAGAGTTGATCCTGCGGGACTCAAACCTGATCTGGTGCTTCGGCTCGACATACACCATCAAACAAAGATGAATTCATACTTTGACGTCAAGCCCCGATGTCGCGCGAAAGTCGTCATCTCTGGAGCAGTCGACGCGCTCGGCGAAATACTTATTCCGCCCGGGGGCGGGTCACTGCGTGGAGACGGTGATAGGCCAGCGGCCAGAGTTCCTCGCTGCCCGTTCCATCCTGCGGGAAAGAAACCCAGGCCAATTGAGGTCGGATGCGGATTCCTTTCAACCGGGAGACAAAAAAGTCCTGGCCGAAGTCCGCCAGCTGGGAAAGGCTGTTCTTGGCCTGTTGAGAGGTCAGGCCGGGCAGGATGACGCCGAAGCGGTTTTCACACAACTGCCCCAGGACCACATCCGTGGGAAGAGTGGACCTCAAGCCCCCCGCCAATTCTTTTTGCAGGCGGTGGATCTGCTTGGGCGTCGCTCCCGAGAGCAGCATGGGCCAGGGGTTGAACTGGATGATGGCGAAGGTGAGGGGAAGGCTGTGCTGGATGGAAGCTTCCAGCAGCTGGTCAAACCTCGACTCAAACGCTGTCAGATTGTACAGGCCCGTGACGGAATCATACTGCCTCAGGTGTCGGCATTCTTCCTTCAGAAAGAATTTGTCGAGCAGCAGCTGATAAAACTGCAGCGTATGGAGAATGGAATCTCGGCAGACGGTGCTCCAATCCATCACCGCACGGGATAGAAAGGCCAGCACGATCTGGTGTCCCGAGGCCAAAACGGCGGGGATGGCCCAAAGGGTGCCGTGATGGGGCAACCCTTCGGAAGGGCTGAACAGGAAATGGTCGGGCGCGTGAGGATTCATCCTCGCCACGCGAAGCGATTTTTGCGTCTGAAACGCGTAGCCCAAAAGTCCCTGCTTGAGGAGAAAATGCTGGTGGCTCAGATTCTTGGGACTGTTGGAAGTGGCCGCAATGAGTTGAAAGAGATCGTCATCGGGGTCCCGAAGCGCCAGAAACCCATAGTCCGTCTCCAGGAGCCGCGTGCATTCCTCCACAAAATTTCTGCTGTACTCTTCGAAGTCCGTCACATCGCCCGCCGGTTGCTTCACCCGATTGCAGAAATCCAGAATTCTCGCGGCGTCTCTTTGTTGTTCGTCAGCGGCTTCCTTTGTCAGCAGGTCTCCCAGGACGCCGGCGATTTCATGGATGAGCTTCCTGTGCTTGTCGTTGAATCCCCATTGATACTTGGTGTCCACATACAAAACACCGGCGCCGTCCGCCACAGGGATGGCGAAAAGGCCCTTGATAAGCGATTCTCCCTCGCGATAAAAAGGGAGCGTTGCCGCGATGTCCGCGGGTCCGTCCTGGAGCCGCTCCATGTGGATCAGTTGCCCGACCTTTTGGACCTGCGAGAGAATGCCGCTTTCTTCGAGAGGCAGCGGCCGGTCCTGGTTCAGGTAACGGCTGAGGGACTGCACAGCCGCCAGTTTGAGCGTCCGGGTCTTGAGGTCGGTGATGAAAAACGCAATGGTGTAGGCATCGAGGACGTTGCTGAGGAGGCTTACCAGGGACTGATAGGGGTTCGAAGGCATAAAAGATTTCCACCTTCCGGAGCTTTTCCTCCAGGCAAAACTGTCAAGATGGTGACTGCACTCTCGGAATCCATGGCTCACAGCTCCACACCCCAATGCCTCCCCGATTACGAGAGGTCTCTCCTGCAGGCTTGAGGCGTGAACGCGGGATAACTGCTGCAGGTTCGGCTTCCCATCCACACGCGGGACCGGAGTTCTGGGTCGAGGGGGGCACGGATTGAGGTGGAGTTGTATCAAGATAACCTGCATACTGGAACAACTGATTGCTGTCAATACCTTCGCGATGCCGTGAGGGAAGGCTGAAAAAATATGGGAAAAATTTTGATCCTCCCCGATGTCCTGTGCAACCAGATTGCCGCAGGCGAGGTCATCGAACGCCCCGCCGCAGTGGTCAAAGAGCTCCTGGAAAACAGCATCGATGCCGGGAGTTCCAAGATCAGTGTGTCCCTGCAGCAGGGCGGACGCAGGGAGATCCGCGTGGTGGACAATGGGTCGGGCATGGCACGCGACGATGCCCTCATGGCTCTCGAACGGCATGCGACCAGCAAGATTCGCAACATCGAGGACCTCCACTCCATTCGATCCCTGGGCTTCAGGGGGGAAGCTCTGCCGAGCATCGCTTCGGTGAGCCGTTTCGAAATGGTGACACGCACCGCGCAGGAAGTTTCGGGCACCTTCCTGCGCGTGGACGCGGGGACCCTGCGTGAAGTTCAGGACAGGGGCGCTCCCGTGGGAACGGTGATCACGGTGCGCGATCTCTTCTACAACCTGCCGGGCCGCCGAAAATTTCTCCGATCCATCGACACGGAGATGGGCCACATCCAGGATCAGTTCCTGCGGCTGGCCCTGGCCCATCCCACCGTTCATTTTCAGCTGGCTCACCAGGACCGTGTGCTGAGAGAGCACCCTTCTGCGGCGGACTCCCTGCAGCGGGCGGTGCAGATTTTAGGGGTGGAGGTTGTGCGCAGATTGAGACCCTTTTCTCTGGACACGCCCCATTTGACACTGCGGGGCCATCTGAGTACCCCGGAGCTGCAGCGTTCATCGGGACAGACGATCTTCACGTTCCTGAATGGGCGTCCCATTTGGGATCGGCTGGTGAGCCGAGCTATCCTGAGCGCCTACGAGTCCCTGCTGCCCCGGGGAAAATTTCCCGTGGTGCTGCTCCACCTCGAGGTTCTGCCCAGTCTTGTGGATGTCAATGTGCATCCGACCAAGCGGGAGGTGAGGTTCCGAAACCCCGGCGAAGTCACGGAGGCCGTTCGCCTGGCTCTGCGGGAAGCCCTCAGGGGCAATCCAGGCATCGTGACTCCCGCCATTCCCATGGAAGCAACGCGGCCTCTCCCGGACGATTGCCGACGGCCCGGAGAAGCGCCGCATACCGGCAGCGCCCCGTGCTCTCCGCAGGAACCCGCCCTGCCCGCGAAGAACCTTGAATTTCTGCATCAGGCGGCTCTGCCGTCTCCGGGGAATTCCCGAGCCCGTGGATCGCCCCCGATGCTCCGCGAGCAGCCCCGGCAACTGCCGTCCGCCGCTGCAGCCCAGCCCGAGAACGCGGATGTCGCCCATTTCAGTGCCATGCGCATCCTGGGCCAGATCGGACAGGCCTACATCGTGCTGGAATCCGCCCGTGGGATGGTCGTCGTCGATCAGCATGCCGCTCATGAACGGATCATCTATGACCGGCTCTGTGCGGGGACCTCCCGGGAACCCTCCCAGCGACTGCTTCGCTCGGTGGTCCTGGAACTGCTTCCACGGCAAGTCCCATTGCTCCGAAGGTGGCTGGGAGAACTCAAGGACTATGGATTCGACCTGGAGCCCTTCGGAGGAAACACGTTCAAAATCCATGCGGTGCCGGCCATCGTGGGCCGGTGTTCCCCGGCGGAACTGATTCGAGAACTGCTGGAGACGGCTCATGAGGAAGAGCACCGCCCGCACTGGAATCTGCCGGCTCAAATTGCCCGGACGGCGGCCTGCCACGATGCGGTCAAGGCCGGACAGAGAATGACGCTGGAGGAAGTCCGACATCTGCTTGAGGAACTGGATCGAACCGCCTTCCCCTCCACCTGTCCTCATGGGAGGCCCCTCTGGTTTGAAATCAGCCGGGAAGAGATGGCTCAACGTTTTCACCGCAGGTGAACCAAACCTCGTTCGCGCCCGATTCCAGGGCCTTTTCCGCTCCATGCCTGCCGGGGAAGATGGGGGACCCCATTTCCCCATCTCCTTGCCCGCATCCAGTCCAGTTTTCGAATGACCACGACTCACCGGGGTGATGCTGATCATGAAACCCATCCCTTCCAAGCTGCCCATCATTCTCCTCGCCGGCCCAACGGCAGCGGGCAAAACCCGGCTTTCCCTGCGCATTGCCGTCGAACTGGACACAGAAATCATCAATGCCGATTCCATGCAGGTCTATCGTCACATGGACATCGGAACTGCCAAACCCACGCGGGCGGAACAAAACCTGGTTCGACACCACCTTCTCGATGTGGTGAACCCCGACGAACCCTTCGATGTCGCCACATACCTGAACCTGGCCCGCCCCATCGTCGATGCGTTGCATGCGCGGGGCAAAATCCCCCTGGTGGTGGGGGGCACCGGACTCTACCTGAAGGTTTTGACCCGTGGGATCTGCCCGGGTCCGCCAACGGACGTCGAACTGCGGGAACAGCTGAAGCGGGAGGCCGCGCAACGGGGCCTCACTGCACTGCACGAGGAACTCTCGCATCAAGACCCCGTCTCGGCACAACGGATTCACCCCCATGACCGGCAGCGAATTATACGGGCTCTGGAGGTGTTTCGTCTCACCGGACTCCCGCTGTCTCGCTGGCAGGAACAGCACCGTTTCGGAGAACTGCTCTATCCCAGCTGGAAACTCTTTCTCTTTCGCGAAAGGGAGGACCTGTATCGGAGGATCAATGACCGGGTTCACGCCATGATGGAAGCCGGATTCCTCGATGAGGTGAAGGGGTTGCTCAAAGTTGGATACGGACCGGAGCTCAGTTCCATGCAATCCCTCGGGTATCGTCAACTGCTGCGCCATCTGGCCGGGGAAATGGATCTGGACCGAGCCGTTGCTCAAATCCAGAAAGAAACGAGACACTATGCCAAACGTCAATTCACGTGGTTTCGGGGAGACTCCGAGTTCCGATGGTTCCACGCCGACGCGCACGAAAGTGTTCTGCAGTGGATCAGAACGCAGAGGGAAGGATTGACATCCACCCCGGGTTCGTGATTATCTGCCTTTCCTGTCCAGAACATTGAATTTCTTGTGAGTTTGCATCAGCTGGACTCTGAGGGCTCCAACAAGCGGCTGGGGGCAGAGGGTATCGGGGCTTTGCCTCGCAAGCGTCGCCTCAAGAAAGCCCGGCTCGTCCCGGCGCTGCCGTTCAGGCAAACGCAGGCACCGGCATTCCCAGGGATTCCTGGCTTCTCTTTTCATGGGTGCGACGATGGGGAAGGCTTTTGCAGCGGCTTTTCACCGGCCCGAAGAGCATTTCCCCCCTGCGGCTTGAGCCGGCTGAGGGATTTCGAAGGCAGGATGACGGGTTGATGTCGGCCTGCACCCGCGGGCTGCGGGGTTCCGACGGCCATGAGGATTTTACCGGCGCATCGAGGTCCTCGTCTTCGCCGAATTATTCCATCTCATGCATGCCCACCGAAAACACACGGACTTTGCAGCGCAAAATGAAAGCATACCACCAATTCAAACAGAAGATCCATGGACACACGCAGGTACTCGAAGAGACGATCCAGCGGCTGAGAGAACTGGACGCGCTGGATGATGCATCGCTGCGTCGTTGGACACAGTCTCTGAAAGCCATGGAAGCCTCCCCTGAGGAATCCCTCCTGCGCGTTGCAGTGATCGGGTCGGTGAAGTCGGGGAAGAGCACCCTCATCAATTGTCTGCTGGGGCGGGACCTGCTCAAACGCGGGGCTGGAATCATCACGGCCTTCATCACTCGGGTTCGGACCGATGGGCCTCCGGGGGGGTGGGCGGATCTGAAGCCGTGGTCCCAGATCCATGAAGAGCTCAATTCCAGCCTCCGGTTGCTCCCCATTTCACTGGAGGATGCGGGGCTGCCGCACCCGCTTGACATGCGGGTGCTGGAGGATCGAAGGGTGCTCCAGAGCGTCCTGGAGAGGGTGCAGACCGAATGGCAGCAGGGGTCCGGACAGCTCGACCCCAACTTCATCCTCCTGAAAGCCTATCTGGAGGGATACCCCCGGGTCCAGGACCGGGTGGGGGAGGAGACCAGGCGGCTCACCTTCGAGAATGCGTCCCTGCAGCGCCACCAGGACTATGTGGGACAGGAATCCCAGGCGGTCTATGTGCAGGATCTGGAGCTCCACTCTCCCTTGCCCTCCCTGGGTGGGGGGGTCGAACTGGCAGACTGTCAGGGCAGCGATTCCCCCAATCCGCTTCACCTCGAATTGCTTCAGCGTTACCTCCTGCGCAGCCATTTCATTCTGTACGTCATCAACAGCAGGACCGGTCTTCGAGAAGCAGACTTCAAGCTCCTGGATTTCATCAAGACATTGCGCATGGTTCCCCAAACCTCCTTCGTGCTCAATGTAGACCTCGATGCACATCCCCATCGGGAGGATCTGCTCGACCTCGTCGAACGTGTGCGTGGAGAGCTGAGCTGGGTTTTGCCGAATCCCCATCTCTTTGCCTTTTCCGCCCTCTACCACCTCTTGAACCGTTTGGGTTCCGAGTGCGCCGAGCGCGAAGGGCGCCGCTTTCGCCTGTGGCAGGAGGAAGGCGGGCTGGTCGCGCTCAGTGAGGCCCATCACACGGCTTTTCATGACCATCTGACGGGGAGAATCTCCGGACAGAGAATTCGTCTCCTGCTTGGAAGCAGGCTCAGCCGATTGAGCATGGTCGCCGCAAATGTCATGGACGCAGTCCTTGCCCGGCGGACTTTTCTTGATGAGGAGCTGAGCAACCTGAAGACCCTGTCTTCTCAGTTGACGATCACGCAGAAGGCTCTGAAAGGCACTCTCACCACATTGGAAAATGCCATTTCGGGGCTGCAGGAATCGGTTCGAATCCAACTGGACGAGAAAATCGACAGCACCTTCGATCCCGATCAGGGGTTGCTGGTTCGTGAAACGCTGGACATGGTCGACCGTTTTCCCGTGGATCCTCACCACACCCGGCAATTGGGCCGCGGCTCCCAGATCTTGCCCCAGCTCTACCGTTTCTACACGGACTTTCGGCAATCGGTGGCCCGCTATCTTGTGGAACGAGTGAACCTGCGCGTGATCGAGCTGGCCAAAGAACAGGAGTCCTTCCTGCATCATCAATTGACGGAATCCTCCCATGCCCTTTGGGGACTTTTCGATGCGGCCCTGGAGGACTACCGGCGCGACATGGCGCGCTTCAACATCGAACTCCACCCCCAAGGCCAGGTGCCTTCCACCCGCTGGTCCGTCCCGGATCGCTTGTGCCCGCCGACGTTCAGCGCCTTTGTGGATCGCGATGCCCTGGGCCGCGGGATTCTGCTGGTGAAATTCGGTTTGGGGCGTGTGACCCGCTTCCTTGCGGGACTCAAAACTCGCATTGGAAAACAGGAAGATGTCACAGCATCACCGCCCCGGCACAATGAGACAATCCTCGAGGCGGTCGCCCTCGTGAAATCTGAAACGAAACTCGAGCTCCTCGAGGCCTTCAAAAAGTACGGTCAAAGCTTCAAGTCGGAATATCTTTATGAAATGCTTAAAGAATCAACACAAGGCCTTTTGGGCGAGTTCCAGATTCGAGCGGAGATGACCCAGCTGGATTTCGAGAATATTCTCAAACGAAGCCAATTGGAGGGAGAGGGACGGAAGGCGCTCAAGGCGAGCCTTTCCGAGGTCGGGGAGGTCACCCGGGCACAGGTGGAGGAACTGGAGCATTTCCGGTGTGCGGTGCAGCTGGAATGGCTGTGAGGTCGGGAAGAAGCCAGTCGTCAGGAAGCGGCGTCGCAAGGCACAGTTCTTTATTGAGTCGCGGATGGGGCAGGGTCAAACGCCAGGCGTGCAGCAGGAGCCGGGAGTGGGGCGGCCCTCCATACAGCGCGTCCCCCACGATGGGCATCGACAGGGCCGCCAGGTGCAGCCTGATCTGATGCGTTCGGCCCGTCCTGGGGCGCGCCAGGACCAGCGTGCGATCCTTCTCGGTGTGAAGCACCTGAAAAAAGGTCTCAGCTGCTTTTCCCTCCCCCCGCGGCACGGTGCAGTACCGTCCTCCCCTGCGGCCGATGTCCTCCCGGGAAGTCCAGGCCTGGCTGGGCGGTTTTCCTGCAGCCCAGGCGAGATATTCTTTCATGACCTTTCGAAGTTCAAACGCTTTTCCCAGAGCGCGGTTCACAGAAGGGTCGAGGGCGAATATCATGATGCCGCCGGTTTCGCGATCCAGACGGTGATGCAGCGCTACGTAAGGTTCTGAACAAGGTTTCGAAGCTCCCCGTTCGGTTCGCACGTAGCGCTGAACGGCTGCAAAAAGATTGTTGTACCCGTCGGAGGGAGTCTGCTGGCTTGGAATGCCCGGTTCCTTGTTGTAAGCGAGAAGACTCCCATCGCGGTAAATCACCCGGTCGGCATCCAGTTCGTAGTGCCGCCGGGTCCCCCCCCAAGGCCAGTGAATCCGGATGCGGTCTCCCTCTTGAAGCTTTCGCAGGGGATTGCGCTCCTGTTTTCCGTTGACCTGAACGGATCCAAAATCCACCAAGTCCCGGGCCTCTTCTTCGGGCAGATGGAAATGAGCGGCCAGGAACCCGTCAAGAACAGAGCCTGCCATTCCCTCCGCCACGATCGATTCGTCCACCCAGGGAGCAGGATGCCCCCCGCTGTGGGGCCGAGCATCAGAAAACTTCCGATTCTTGGGCATGCCCTGCGCCTTCCGATCCAGCTCCCGAATGCTCCTCCTCCATGGCCTCCTCCACGAGAGCGTCCACGTCTCCCTCGAAATCCTCGCCCATTTCCCGGCCCATTTTCTTCATCCATCGGGCCATGCTTTTGGGATCGTTTTCGTCCAGCGAGCCCAGGCGCGACGGGTCTGCCAGCCTCTCCATGCGTGTCTCTTCAGAAAGGCGCACGCGCACGCGGGACGGGATGCGGTTCAAAAGGTCGCTGCCGCAGTGCCGGCACGTCTCGGGAACGGGTTCAGAAATGCGAAACGTAATGAATTCGTTTTTCCTGCCGCATGCTTGACATCGAAATTCATAGATGGGCATTGTCTGAATCTCCTCTGAATAGGAACTCAACTCTTCGAACCCCCAGGCTCAACCCTCTGAAGTGCGACCGGTTTCCTGATCGGCGTTTCCGAATCGGCTTGACAATATTTGCTCTTAACTTCGCAGATCTTGAAATTCAAGGCAAGGGTCCGGACGGGGCTTCCCGGGGGGGTGCGCACGCTTCACCTTGTCAACGTTTGGGTCCGCCTGTCAGGGAGCCCAACAATCCCCGGAAGATCTGTCGACCCATCTGGGTGCCGATAGACCGCGCCGCGCTCTTGACGAAACTGCCCAGCAGGCCTTCCACGATGGTCTCCCTCCCTTGGGGCCGGCGGGCGGAAGGCGATGATGCGCCCGCCGGTACGGTCGAAAACTGATTCGCCTTCGCCATGAGTTGCTCGTAAGCCGACTCTCGATCCACGGACTGCTCGTAGTGGCCGAAGAGGATCGAAGACCTGATGAATTTTCGGCGCTCCTCGGCCGTGAGGGGGGCCAGCCGGCTCTCAGGGGGGCGTATCCAAACTCGTTCCACCATGGTGGGCCGCCCTCCCTCATCCAGCACGGACGCCAGCGCCTCTCCCACCCCGAGCTCCGTCAGGGCCTCCATCACTTTGAGCCGGGGGTTGGGACGGAAAGTTTCGGCGGAGGCGCGCACCGACCTCTGGTCTTTGGGGGTGAAAGCTCTCAGAGCGTGCTGCACCCGATGGCCCAGCTGCCCCAGGATGGACTGGGGAAGATCCAGGGGCGTCTGTGTGATGAAAAAGACCCCCACGCCTTTGGAACGAATGAGCCGAACCACTTGTTCAATCTTTTCCACCAGAATTTTGGGCGTGCCGTCGAACAGGAGATGGGCCTCATCCAAAAAAAGCATGAGCCTGGGCTGAGGGGGATCTCCCACTTCGGGGAGCTGTTCAAAGAGTTCGGCCAGGACCCAGAGGAAAAACGCGGCGTATGTCCTGGGGGACTGCATGAGACGGTCCGCTGCCAGAAGGTTGATCACGCCTCTCCCTGAAGCATCCGTCTGCAGAAGGTCTTCCAGCACGAGTGCAGGTTCACCGAACAGCCTGTCTCCCCCCTGTTCCTCGAGAGCGATCAGGTTGCGCTGGATGGCTCCCAGACTCGCGGTGGAAAGATTGCCGTATCGAGGCCGCAAAGAGGCGGCGTTTTCTGCGGCGAACTGCAGCAGGGCTCTCAAATCCTTCATGTCGAGGAGAAGGAGTCCATGGTCATCGGCCATTTTGAACAGGGCGTGAAGGAGTCCGCCTTGCGTGTCATTGAGATTCAAGATTCGCCCCATGAGCAGGGGGCCCATCTCGGAGACGGTGGTGCGGACCGGATGCCCCTGTTCGCCAAAAACATCCCAGAAAACAACCGGATACCCCTGGTAGGGAAAGTCTTTCATCTCCAGTTCTTTGGCACGTGCCGCCACCTTGGGGTGCTTTTCCCCTTCCATGCACAGGCCTGAAAGGTCCCCTTTCACGTCCGCAACAAAAGAGGGCACACCCATGCGGCTGAACTGCTCGAGCATGATGCGCAGCGTGATGGTCTTGCCTGTTCCCGTCGCGCCGGCGATGAGCCCATGGCGGTTGGCCATTCCGGGCAGGAGGCAGACCTCGCGATCACCCTTTCCCAGCATGAATCCTTTTTGCGTCTCCGGCATAAGTCTTCCTTGTATAGCGTTTCATGGCGTCTTGGAACCTGGAATCCCTTCGGCACAGTGATCCGGTCACGAGTCTATGCCGAGCCGTCCGGGCAAGGCAAATCATTTGTAACCTCTCGCTCAGGGTTGAAATCCGTTCGGGGGAACTCCCGGTGCTTTGCATTCTGGATGCCGGTTGAGGGAGCTTTGAGCATTTTCGCGGAGACTTGAAAATAGAAGAAGCCCCCGCGATTCTCCAGGGGATGCGGGGGCGTTGAAACGAGTGAACGCAGTTCAATGAATCTGAAAGAGAGCGGTTTTTCAGTACTCAGCGAGGGACAGTGCCGCTTCGAGATCTACCTCCCGACTGTCAAGAATGGACGTTTCCTTCAGCACATTGCGAATCTGGTCGGGCGTGAGGCTTCTGTTCAGTCCCTTCATGAGCACCACGGCTGCGGTTATGTGGGGAACCGCCATGCTGGTCCCGCTGCAGAGTCCGTAACCGCCTCCCACGTCGGTGGAGAAGACATTTTTCCCCGGAGCGAGGAAATCCGTTGGATCATTCTGAGGGTCCTCATTGCAGAAGGGAGCTTTTTTCCCAAAGGAGTCTATGGCCCCGACGGCGATGACTTCGGCATAGCGGGCCGGAAACATGACGGCGTAAGGGGGAAGTGCTTCACTTTCACTGTCGGCGGAAGCCCCATCGGCGGAAGCCCCATCGGCGGAAGCCCCATCGGCGGAAGCCCCATCGGCGGAAG
>CAZZHS010000011.1:0-20153 GCA_964654275.1 uncultured Syntrophobacteraceae bacterium | reverse complement strand
TCGGCGGAAGCTCCATCGGCGGAAGCTCCATCGGCGGAAGCTCCATCGGCGGAAGCTCCATCGGCGGAAGGTCCGGGAAGGTCGTAATTGGATCGGTTCCCAACAGCGGCAATCATCGTGATGCCCGCCTCGTGCGCAGCGCGAACGGCCTGTCTCAGGGCGGGGCTGTCCTGACGGTAACCCACGCTCATGTTGATGACATCCATCTCATTCTCATAGGCCCATTGAAGACCTGCGAGGAGGGAAGAAAGGTCTCCCACTGCATGTTTGTCGAGTATTTTCACCATGTGGAGCTTCACAAATTCTCTGGGGATGATTCCGGTGTATTTGGAGCAGAGGGTGCCGGCCACGTGGGTCCCGTGGCCGTTTTCATCCATGGGAATGCCGGGGGTGAGGCTGATGGCGTCGAAGCCTCCATCGACCATTTGTTTGAGATCTTTATGATTCATATCGATGCCCGTGTCGAGAACGGCCACCTTGACCTGTTTGAGACGAGCGGGATTGATCGCTTTTTTCAGTTGAAAAGGCACCTGGTTTTTGTCGAAACGGTCAAGTATGGCATGGGGGTCGTACAATTGGCCGTAAAGGCGCAGATTGCCCCAGGGACGTTCATAGGGCATGGGTTTTGTGTCCACTGCCGTTATGAAGCTGCCGGCACCGAAACCTTCGCCGTCGACCGCTATGGCCTGCTGCACGATACGCTGGTCGCTTTCGGCGCTCTTGACCCGGTGGTCTCGGGCCAATTCCTGGACCTCCATGTTTGGCGGCATACGAATGATCATTCCATTGATCAGGGGCACGCTCAGGACCACCGAGACCCCCTCACTTTGCCATTCACCCTCGAAGGAGGCTTTGTCCTCGGGAGTGACCCAGTCATGAAATCGGATGATCGTTTTGCCACCTGTGAGAACCTCCTGCCGTTCCCTGGAGGAGAAGTCGTTTTGCTTTCCAGCGAAGATGTGGGCCGGAGCTGCGAGGAGACCCAGTAGAAGAAACGGAATGGCGGACGCGGTTGCGACACGGAATTTATGCCTCATGGAAATACTCCTTGTCAGGTAGTTATCGATGGCGTTCTGGTGTGAGCATCCCTTTCTTTGTTCGCACCTCTGAAAGGTCCGGTCGGTGTTCTCATGTGCATACATCTTGCCAAGAGTTTTGACGCTGGCCGGAAGGAGTATCTCTTCAAAATTGGGGGAAGCCTTCCCTGACGATTTGATACTCAGCTTGTCTGTTGATCGGCGTGCCGCACGCTTCCCCATCTTGCAGGAAGCGAAGCCGCGCTTTCCGGCGGTCTGACCTCCAGCCAAATGGGGAGTGAATTGGCCCGTGAAATGCTTGTCGCCAACTCATTTCTTTCCTGATAATTGAATTTTTGGCAAAAAAAATGCTGAACTCCGCGCGCAGGGGCACAAAACGGTATCCATGATCCCGAAGTTTCATTCCCGCTCGTTCAGAAGGTGGATGCGGGATTGCCGGCAAAAATCCGGACTCCCGCCAAAACCAGGCGGGGGATGAGGGATTGCCGAATCCCCTCTTTTTGAGGTGGTGTGCCTCGGGCATCAGGACGGTCGAGACTTCCGGCGATTCGATTTCCGCTCGGAGCGGAACGGGCTCCCAATCGCTCCGCAGGCCGTCGGAGGGGGCCCCGCGGGCTGGAATCCAGCTTGCGACGTCTTTCTCGCCCATGCGGCCGGGTGTCGAGACCGTCAAGAGAACGGCACTTGTCAGCTGCCGAATCCAGGGTGGACAAGCATTTTCGATTGAAAAACCGAGCTCGAAGCCAGGGATGTCCCCTGGCAATCCGAGCCGTCAGTGTGCGTCAAAAGTCTGGCAAGCCGGTGACTGTGCTCGCAGGGCTATTGTTCAGACCAGCGCACCACCGCTCTGCGGCGGGTCTTTCCGAAGGATCCGCCAAAGCTGCGACACCCTCGTGAATTGTTGGAACGGATCTGCCGACCCGATTGTCAGGCTCTGGGAAGCTTTTTGCGGCCTGAGCAGAGACCATTGGGGGCCGGCATTTTATGGGTGAATTCCAGGCCCGGAGGGACGGGTGAAGGCATGGAGCGAAAACGGAAAGCCCGGGGCGTGGGGATGCGCCTGCAGACAAAGTTCATGGTGGGCATGGCTCTTTTGCAGTGCCTGCTCATGTCCGCAGTCATCCTGCTGGTCGAACACAAACTGCGTCAATCCATTCTGGATGAGTTCCTGAGGCGGGGGACTTCCGTTGCCGAAAATCTGGCTGCGGTCAACACCAGTTATCTGGTGACCTACAACTATGTGAGCATGAGTCAAAATGTCGACCGCATGGTTGAGCAAAACGGTCTGGCCTACGCCGCCGTTTTGCTTTTCAACGGCGAACTGGCGGCCTTCGATGGCAGCGCCTCTTTCCAATCTTCCCTGGTCCTGGGTGAAGACGCGAGACAATGGGTCCTGGCCGGCGAGGGAACGTCTATCCGCTACCGGTTGCTGAAGGAGCCACACGAGGAAATCTGCGACATCGCCGTGCCCATCGTTTTTCGAGGCGAAAAATGGGGGGCGGCGGTCGTGGGAATGTCCCTCTCGGGAGTGAATGGGGCCATTCTTGAAACCAGAAAAACGCTTTTGATTTTTGGGGTCATTGGGCTGCTGTTCAGCTGCCTGGCTGCCCTCCTGCTTGCACGACGTATCAGCAGACCCATCGACGAGCTGGTGCGCAGCGTCGAGGCCATGAGCAAGAAGGAATACGAACAGCCCGTTCAGATTCAGAGCCACGATGAACTCGGGTACCTCGGGGCAAAATTCGTTCAGATGCAAGACACGGTCAGGAATTACATCCTTGAGCTCGAAGGGACCAACGAACGCCTCCAGCGTGAGATTCTGGAGCGCAGAAAAATAGAAGAGGAGCTCAATCAATACCAAGTCCACCTCGCAGAAGTCGTCGAAATGAGGACCGCGGAGCTCAAAAGCAAAAACGAACAGCTGCTGAGAGAAGTCGAGGAGCGTCAGCGGACCGCCGAGGAATTGAGGCATGCCAAGGAAGCGGCGGATGGAGCCAGTCTGGCCAAATCCAGGTTTCTCGCTCACATGAGTCACGAAATTCGAACGCCCATGAACGGGGTGCTGGGCATGGCCGGTCTCCTGTTTGACACGGGCCTGTCCGCCACGCAGAAAAAATACGTTGAAATCATTGAATCTTCTGGAAACACCCTGCTCGGAATCATCAACGATATCCTGGACCTCTCCAAAGTCGAGGCGGGAAAGCTCGAGCTCGAAAAGGTTCCCTTCGATTTGAGGCCCACCGTCGAAGAAGTGTGCAGGATGTTCGGGGAGAGGGCTTCCATCAGGGGGATCGAACTGGGCTGCATCATCCATGAGGATCTCTGTCCTTTCCTGGAAGGGGACGAAAAAAGATTGAAGCAGATCCTCACGAACCTGCTGGGAAACGCCGTGAAATTCACCGAGCAGGGGCACATCCTGATGGAAGTGAAGCGCCTCACACCGGATCGTGCCGACCCAACGGCCTGGGTGCGCTTCGAGGTGTGCGACACGGGCGTGGGAATTGAAGCGGGAGCGCTCCAATCAATCTTTGATGCGTTTTCACAGGCCGATGGCGAGATCAACAAGAAATACGGGGGCACGGGCCTCGGTCTCACCATCTGCAAACAGCTGGTGGAGAGGATGGGAGGCCGGATAGGCGTTGAGAGCAAGGTCGGCCGAGGTTCGCGTTTCTGGTTTGATCTTCCCCAGCCGCACCACGTGCTGGAAACCGCCTGCCCCCCGGTTCCCGCTGAGCTGCTCGCGCGCATGAAAGGCTTGAGAGTTTTGGTGGGCGGCATCGGGTCTCTCCAGAGCCGGGTGCTGTTCCACCACCTGGACGCCTGGGGCGCTCGGTGTGAAGTGACCCTTGAGGAGGGGGCGGTTTGGACGAGGATCCTGCAGGCTCGTTCCGTGGAGGATCCCTATCAGGTGGTCCTGCTGGGAACTTCCGCGTGGGAGATGATCTGCGCGGAGTGGCGCCGGGAGTTCGGGGACACGAAGGGTGGGGTGGGCACACGGTGGATCGTGGTCGGTAAAATGCCTCCGGAAGCGATGCCTCGGCTCTACGAGGGGCAGGAACTCGCCCAACTTTCGCTTCCCATTACCCGGAGCGAACTTCTCGCATCCCTTGAACCCTTGGACCCGCCAGCTGGTGTCGAGGGCTCTTTTTCCCCGGAAGCCCAAAAGTCTTCAGCCCATGCAGTCCAAGATCTTTTCGGGGTGAACGTCCTGCTTGTCGAGGACAATTCGGTGAATCAGGAGGTGGCCAGGGCCATGCTGGAGAGTCTCGGCTGTACAGTGGAAACCGCTGACAACGGCCGAATGGCCGTGGACAGGCTCGCCTTCCCCGGGATCGATCTCGTATTCATGGACTGTCAAATGCCGGAAATGGACGGATATGAGGCGACACGGGCCATCCGTGAGCGGGAGGAACGACAGTGCCGGGCTGCCGCTGCAGGGGGAACCTGCCCCCGGCGGATCCCTATCATTGCTCTGACCGCCAATGCCATGGCCGGGGACCGTCAAAAATGTCTGGCTGCGGGAATGGATGATTATCTGAGCAAGCCGTTCAGCCGTGCCCAGCTTTTGAGCATGGTGATCAACCGGCTCGGGCCCGGGAGGTCACCCGCTGATTTCTCGGCAGATCGCGAAGGATCCTCTGCGGCCTCTTCAGACCTGCCGGCAGGGGGGCAAACGGGTTGCGCCCCGCTGGAAAATGTCCTGGAATCCGCCGCCCTGGAGGAGATCCGATGCCTTGAAGCCGGGGGATCCCCAGACATCCTGGCGCGGCTTGTGGGAATTTACCTCGAAAATGCACCCAGGCAGCTGGCAAATCTCAAGGATGCGGCGATCCGGCAGGATGCCTCTTCCTTGAGGCTTTTGGCACATGGCTTCAAGTCGAGCAATGCGAGCCTTGGAGCCATGACCATGGCGGCCCTGTGCAAAAGGCTGGAGGAGATGGGTCGCAATGACACGACCGAAGGCGCCCTGTCCGTTCTATCGGTCATGGAACTGGAGTACCGAAAGATCCGCACGGCCCTGCAATCCGAAGTCGAAAGGTCCCATGGATTGAGACTTCGATCCTGAGAGCGCTATTCGCGAACCTCCGTGCGCGATGTGCCGGCCAGAAACGTTGAGCCTGCACGGCCGGGCCTGCGCCCGCTTTTTTGTTTTGCTCAGCCCCTGACGATTCAACGAACCGGGTTTTGCGGCGCCTCACTCCCGGAGCATGCTGCCGTCAGGAGGGTTTTGGCGGGTGGTCTTCTGCGGGGGAGTGTGGAGCAAAGGTTTATTGAAATTCCACCGGGAAGGGATTTCCGGATCGTTCAACAAGATGTGAGGTTCCCTATGAGAAAACGGCGCTTTAACAGTCCAGGCAGGTGGTTTCGTTTCATGATGATCCTGGGGGGCACAGGAATCGCTCTCCTGCAAAGCCTGGGAGGCCCCTTGCCGCTCCAGGCGGAAGATTCTCGCCGGACGGAATATCGACTTCCCCTGAACAGCGAACCCGCCACCCTCGATCCGGCACGCATCAGCGATATTTATGCCGTCAACGTGGCCCTCAATGTGTTTGACGGACTCGTGGAATTCGACAAGGATTTGAACATCGTCCCCGCCATTGCAAGACGCTGGATCATCTCCCGAGACCACCGCGTCTACACATTCTATCTCAGGGAAGGCGTCAGGTTCCACAACGGCCGGGAGGTGGTCGCAGAGGATTTTGTCTATTCGCTTCAGCGGATACTCTCCCCGTCCGTTCAATCGCCGTGCGCTCCGCTGCTTTACGCCATCCGGGGCGGTGAAGCCTATCATGCCGGCACGAGCGCTGCGGTGGAGGGGCTCAAGGCGCTCGATCCACTCACGCTCCAAATTGAACTCGAAGAACCCTTTGCGCCCTTTTTGGCCATTCTCGCCATGGCCAACGCCAAGGTGGTTCCCAGGGAGGCTGTCGACGACGGCTTTTCCAGGGCACCCGTGGGCACCGGACCGTTTCGCTTCCATACCTGGGAGCCGTCTCGATCCATTGTCCTGCATGCCAACGAAGACTACTACGGAGGACGTCCCGCCCTGGACGAGCTGCATTTTCGCATCTATCCCAACGATCCCGGGGAACTCATCTTCCAGGACTTCGAGAACAATCTGCTGGATCAGGCGGTCATCCCGCGCAGCAGGTACGAGGAGGTCGTGGCCGGCGAAAGCCACAAGAACCGCTACCAGTGGATTCGCTCACCCGGTCTCAACCTGGTTTACGTGGGAATGAACGCGACGATTCCCCCCCTGGACAATGTCAAGGTTCGAAAGGCCGTTTTCCAGGCAGTGGACAGGCTCAAGATCGTCAACGAGATCACGGGGAAGGGCAGTCTTCCTGCCAATGGAATCCTTCCTCCCGGAATCGCCGGACATGACCCGGACCTCGTGGTCTTTCCTCATGACCCGGATGCGGCGAGAGCGCTCCTGGCAGAGGCCGGATATCCCGGTGGGCAATCCATCCCGCCACTGGAAATCTGGACTGCATCCAAAGACGCCGGTGTACACAGGGAGTTGGCGGCCTACAGGGCGAGCCTCGCCGCCATCGGTATTGAGCTGGTGGTGAGAACGGCCGACGACTGGAAGCACTTTGTGTCTCAGATCAACGACAGGAAGGTGCCCCTCTTCTATGCCGCCTGGTATGCGGATTATCCTGATGCGGACAACTTTCTCCACGTTCTGTGCCACTCCAAAAGTCCCATGAACCGGATGGGATTCAGCGATCCCGAGGTGGATCGGATGCTGGAGGAAGCCCGACACGAAATGGACTACATGAGCAGAGTGGAAAAGTACCGGACCATTCAGCGAAAAGTCCTCTCCAAGGCCGTTCTCATTCCCCAGCATGTCAACAGTTTCAACTGCCTCTTTCAGCCCTGGGTTCGCAACGTGGAGCTCAGCTACCTGGGTCCTGCTTACGTGCCCTACAGAAAAATTTATCTCACCCCCGGCCGTAAACTTGCCGAGAAAGAAACAAGGTGACCGTCGTCTCAGGAAGTCCTGTGGGGCGAAGCGTCGCAACAGCCGGGGAAATTCCCGGGGAGGGTCCGGACGATGGACTCTGTGGGATTGAGATCAACTGCTGAAAGTTGCGTGACCGGAGCATGGACGTACTGGAAAAAAGAGAAATTTCTCAGGCGCAGGGTGTTGGGGTTTCTGAGAACATTGAAAGCCGGCAGCCTCCGGATTTCCTGTCGTGCGACGGGGAACTGTTCGCGGCGGAATTGCCTTCAAGAGTTCTCCTGGTTGAAGACGATCCCATGACGAGACACGTCATGCGGGAAAAGCTTCTGCAGGCAAATTTCCTGGTTCACGAGGCACAGGATGGACTTGAGGCCCTGACCGCCTTTCAGGATTTTCTTCCCGACGTGGTGCTCATGGATGTGCTCATGCCGAGGATGGACGGCATCACGGCGTGCAGCCATATCAGGCAGATGCCGGATGGCGAAAACATCCCGGTGGTCATGGTGACCGGCCTGGGGGATTTGGAGTCCATTCGAAGGGCTTACGAGGTGGGGGCAACGGATTTCATCACCAAGCCCATCCAGTGGCTCATTCTTGAACAGCGCCTCCGTCACATGGTGCGGGCCGGCAGGATCACTCGAGAACTCGCTCAGAGCCGTGTGCGTCTATTGGAAGCGCAGCGGATTGCCAGACTGGGCAATTGGGAGTGGGATGTCCGCGCGGGGCTTCTGTTTTGTTCCCAGGAAGCCAGCCGCATCCAGGGACTGAAAGGCCAGGATCGTTTCAGGTCACATGAAGAGTTTTTCAGATGTGTTCACCCGGAAGATCGAAGTCTCGTGTTCGATCGTCTCGAAGCTTTGCAAAAGGGGGGAAAAGGTTTTGCGATGGACCACAGGGTCCTGCTGAGCGACGGGTCGCAACGGGTGGTCCACAACCAGGCGGAGGCGGTGGTCGCGCGAGACGGGACCTGCATCAAGGTGATGGGCACCATCCAGGACATCACGGAACGTAAGCTTGCCGAAGAAAAGATTCTCTACCTCGCGCACCATGATGCCCTCACCGGGCTGCCCAACCGCCTGTATCTCAAAGAACAGCTGTCGGGGGCATTGGCCCGGGTCAGGCGCTCCGACACTCTGGGTGCCCTCCTGTTCATCGATCTGGATTGCTTCAAGCGGATCAACGACACCCTGGGTCATGACATGGGCGACAGACTGTTGCAGTTTGTGGCCGACAGGGTCGTTCAATCTGTGCGAAAGGCCGACAGCGTGACCCGCGGACAGGTCGCCGGCAGCGCATCCACCGTGGCGCGGCTGGGCGGAGACGAATTCACCGTTCTGCTCCACACCATCAAGCATGCCGAGGATGCGGGAAGGGTGGGCGGCCGAATTCTGGAGGCCCTTGCCATGCCCTTCGAGCTCTCAGGGATTGAGGTCTTCATCGGTGCGAGCATTGGGATCACGGTTTTTCCCCATGACGGCGAGGACGTGGACGCACTTCTCAAGAATGCCGACACAGCCATGTATCATGCCAAGGATCGGGGCCGCAACAATTACCAGTTTTTCACCAAATCGATGCATGATCATGCGCTGTATCGACTCTCCATGGAAAACGCTCTGCGACGGGGCCTGGAGAAAGGAGAGTTCTTCCTCTGCTATCAGCCTCAGTGGGACATTTCCAGCGGGGACATCGTGGGTGTGGAAGCTCTCCTGAGGTGGCAGAGTCCGGAGATGGGAACCGTTCCCCCCGCGGAATTCATCCCCGTGGCCGAGGAGACGGGGCTCATCATCCCCATGGGGGAATGGGTGCTGTACGAGGCCTGCCGCGAATGCCTTTCCTGGCAGGGACTCTGGCACAGGCCGCTTCGCGTGAGCGTCAACATCTCCCCGCGCCAGTTTAAATTCGACAAACTGCTCGAGATGCTCGAACAGGTCCTGCGAGATGTCGGCCTGGATCCCTCGCTGCTCGAACTGGAGTTGCCGGAATCCCTGGCAATGGAGCGCACCGGCGAGACCCTTGCCAGGCTGCAAAAACTGAAAGCCATGGGCATTTCCCTTTCTATAGACGACTTCGGCACCGGCCAATCCTCCCTCGGTTACCTCAAGAGTCTCCCCATCGACATACTCAAAATCGACGGGTCCTTCGTGAAAGAGATTCCCAGCAGTTCCGAAGACATGGCGATCACCTCCGCCATCATTGCCATGGCGAGGAGCCTGAAACTCCATTCCATTGCGGAAGGCGTGGAGACGGAGGAGCAGCTTGAATTCCTCCGGCGCTGTGAATGCGGGGCCATGCAGGGCTTTCTCTGTTGCCCTCCCGTATCGGGGGCGAAGCTCCGCAGTCTCCTTCTCAAAAATCAAAAGTCATGAAATTTTTAGGATCGATGCCTTTCTGAAGCGGGCGTTTTGGATTATCTTACCCCCTGATGCGGCGGAGCCCTGCTTCTTCCTGCCTTGAAGGAAAACGTCCGGGGTGAAAACGTCTTGAACTGCTGGACCGGCTCACCTTCGAAAACCGGGTGGGTTGCGGGGCGGGATTGTTGCCTGAGGTCATGCTCCGCCCCATGTCCCCCGTACGCCCCCTGACCTTGAAAATTTTCTTGTTCTGGAAAATAGAAAGGACCATCGAAAAAGCTCATGAGCATCTACTGGAGTCAGACCATCAGGGAACTGGAGCCCTATGTTCCCGGAGAACAGCCCCAGGACAGGCGTTACATCAAGCTCAACACCAATGAAAATCCCTACCCCCCCTCTCCACGGGCTCTGGCGGCCATCAAAAACGCCGCGGACGAAAGCCTTCGGCTCTATCCCGATCCCAACTGCGAGACCCTCAAAAGAACCATCGCCCACTATCACGGTACATCGAGGGAACGTGTTTTTGTGGGAAACGGCTCCGACGAGGTTCTGGCGCTGAGCTTCATCACGTTTTTCAAGCAGAAGCTGCCCGTTCTCTTCCCCGACGTGACGTACAGTTTTTATGAGGTTTACTGTGATCTATTCCGCATTGAGGCGCAGCGCGTCCCGCTGGCCGAGGATTTCAGTGTCCGGCCCGGAGACTACGTCCGCCCCAACGGCGGCATCATCTTTGCCAATCCCAATGCGTTGACGGGGCACTGTGTCGAGCCGGCTCTCATCCGGGCACTTCTGGAGAAAAACCCTGATTCGGTGGTCGCTGTGGACGAAGCCTACATCGATTTTGGCGGGGAATCGGTGATTCCACTCGTGGCGGAGTTCCCTAACCTTCTGGTGATCCAGACCTTTTCCAAGGCCAGGTCGCTTGCCGGCCTGCGCGTCGGTTTTGCCATCGGCCATGAAACGTTGGTCGAGGGGCTGGAGCGTGCCAAGAATTCATTCAATTCCTACCCGTTGGGGCGGCTGGCCCTGGCCGGCGCCGTAGCGGCCGTCGAGGACGACGACCATTTCCAGCAGACCCGGCGAAGCGTCATGGCCACCCGTGAGAGGGTGGTGGCACAGCTGAGAGCCATGGGGTTTGAGATCGTTCCCTCCCAGGCCAATTTCTTACTCATGGAACACAGCCGGATCGGGGGCAGGGCGCTCTATGAAACCCTTCGATCCCGGGGGATTCTGGTGAGATATTTCAGCAAGCCACGCGTGTCCAATCATGTGCGGGTGACCATCGGCACCGATGAAGAGATGGACCGCTTCCTGGAAGCGCTTGATTCCATACTGCAGGAGGGAGCAGTGTCGTGAATTTTCACGATGCACCGGCTCACGCCGGGGACGGTGCGCTGGGATGTCTCCCCTCCGGCCGTGCACCTCTCCAGCCCCCTCCCAGGAGTCGGGGTCAGGAGTTCAATGCCGCCCAGAGTGCGTCGTCTTTGTCGTAGAGATCAGTGCGGAACTGGAGTCCGTCCTCTTCATCGACCCAGGCGGTCCAGTAATAAATGTGAACCATCCAGGGTTTGGGCAGCGTCACCACGCGCCTGTTGCCCGATGCGATGACGCTTTCAATGCGCTCGCGGTTCCAGGATGGGATGTCTTCCAGCAGGAGCTCCGCGAGCTCGAGGGGCTTTTCAATGCGAATGCAGCCGTGGCTGAATGCCCGGTGATTCCTTTGAAAGAGGTGCCGCTGGGGAGTGTCGTGCAGATACACGTGGAACTGATTGGGAAACATGAATTTGATGCGTCCCAACGCATTCCAGGGCCCCGGTGTCTGACGCATGAACCATCGAAAATTTCCGGGAGTCACCGTGCTCCAGTCCACACTCCACGGGTCGATCACCCGGGCCTCTCTGCCTCTCCCCTGCAACAGTTCAAAGTGGTTTGCCGCTGCGTATCCAGGATTGGCCCTGAGCTTGGGGAGGTACTCTTTGACCGCGATGCTCCTGGGAACATTCCAGTAGGGGTTGATTTCCAGATAGGTCATCTTTTCACTGAAAACCGGGGTCTTCTGATAGTCTTTTCCCACGATGACCTTCATGGACAAAACCTTCCGGTGTTGCTTCCAGGCATCCAGGTGAAAGGCCGCGGTGTTCACGAGCACGTAGCGGTCGTCCCATTCATGGGGCAGCCAGCGCCATCTTTCCAGGTTGAGAAGGATCTGCCGGTGACGGGCGTTAGCGCTCCGGTTGAGTGCGTGAAGGGTTTGCGGCCCCACCACGCCGTCCACCTCCAGCCCATGCCTTCCCTGAAAACTCCGGACCGCAGCATAAAGGTCTCCATCGTAAAAATTTGCCCGCTGGGGAGGTTCCTTTTCGGCGAGCTCCCCCGTTGCCTGAAGACGGGCGCGCAGGAACGCAATGCGCGGATCCGAATCCCCGCGCCGCAGGTTGGGACCCGGCGGGATGGAGGGCCATCCCCCCCCGGCCGCAATCTTTTTCATGTTCCTGCCGGCCTCCATGAGCGCCCAGTACTCGGGATGAGGCGGCGCGAACTTTTTGAATGTCCGGTTCAAATCCCGGTGAATCGCAAGATGGCCCAGCTCTGCGACGATGTCGGTCTTGTTCTTTTCTGACAGCCACTGGGGATACAGGTCGGACGGGTTGACTTTTCCGGAAGCGAGGTGGGAGGCGTAGACCATGAATCCGTCGGTCATGAGAATCTCCAGCTCGGCAAGCATTCTGGAAGGGATGGGGAGACGCATGCGCTGCAGTTCCATCACGTGGTCCAGCATGGTCTGCATACAGGAAAGGTGGTAATCTTCGGGATTGAGTCCATGATCGACTGCCTGACCGAAGTGCTTCGGCAGCTGGTTTCCCAAATCGTTGGGGCCAGGCTCATTCACCCATAGCGGTTCGAAACCGCGATGCTCATAGAAAGCGATCAAATCATTGCCCGAGTGGACCCGTTCACACCGGACGATGGACAAGGGAGAACGCTGGAGGACGCCGATGCTTCTGCGCAGTTCTTCCGCGACCGGCTCCAGCGCCATGGCGGCCGGTTTCCACTGAAAGACCGCCAGGCACAGAAAGAACAAAAGCAACAGGGTCCTGCTGTGAAGGCCTTCAGCAAGTCTTTTTGACCGAGTCCGGGGCGTGTCGCTCATCGAAATTTTCCTTTCCTGAAGGGCTCGTCCCGTCCTTGGAGATGGGCCGAAACTATTTTGTGCTAGGCGTGACCCTGAGGCATGGAGTAGAAATATAAAAGCGAATGTGCAATATCGTCAAGTCTTTGACTGGATTCGACGACGACTCAATGGGGTTGCGTCTGCTCCTATCGTGAAACCGGCAGCAACGTGTTCAGGCCTTCTCCCGACCGATCATTCGCCATTTCCCTGGAATTTTGCCTCCCCCAAAGGGGTCGGGCGCCATGGGCACCACCTGGATCCTGAACGGGAGGAGCGGCGGAAGAGTGCAAGCGAACATGATGAAATTGAAAAAAGGTCTTTCGATGACATTCTTTGTGATCAATCCCGTGCGAAAAATACTGGCGGCTGCATCCATTTTTTACGCCCTGACCCTCGGGGTGGGCTGCAGCAGCACCCTCCTGCTCTCCTACGAAGGTCGCAGGTCACTCCCCTGGGAACGGATCGCGTGGTGCGATGCAGCGGGTGCCTCCGGGGTCTGGAAAACATTGGACCTCAACATCCATTACCGATGTGAACGGGGTGAGGACCGGCTGACACTTTCGGGGAAGGTCACTTTCACCCCGGCCACACAGAACCATTCCCGTCTGGTTCAGTTTCATGCGGTCCTGCTCCTTCTGGATTCAGACTGGCTGGTGGTTGACACGCTGCCCCTTGCGACATCTTCTCCCTCCGCCTCTCCCCGATTGCCCGTGGCCTTTACAAGGGAAATTCCCCTCTCCAGGGACTATGCAGGTTTTTCTTTTGCCTACACGGGATTCCTGCAAAGAGAGAGTTATTCCATAGGTTATGCTCCCCTGTCCGGGAGGGGCGTCGTACCCTGAAGAAAAGGCGAAACACCGGCGAAGACGGTGAAAGAGGTTGACAAGCTCATGGGGGCTTGCAAGTATCGTTCAACAAGCAGGAAGTGTCGCAGGAGAGGATCAGCAGTTCCCCAATCTCACAGGAGGAGCCAATGGCGCGAGTCTTGATATTTGACACCACCCTTCGAGACGGATTGAAATCACCCGGGACGATTCTGTCGCCGGAAGAGAAGCTTCGTATTGCGAAACAGCTTGCACGTTTGGGTGTGGATGTCATGGACATAGGGTTTCCCGCAGCTTCGGAAGAACAATTTTCTTCCGCCGAAAGAATTGTGAAGGAAGTTGAGGGACCTGTCTT
This sequence comes from uncultured Syntrophobacteraceae bacterium, assembly GCA_964654275.1. GTDB lineage: Bacteria > Desulfobacterota > Syntrophobacteria > Syntrophobacterales > Syntrophobacteraceae > SLCH01. The sequence continues at coordinate 6,446 of CAZZHS010000011.1, read as the reverse complement.
CTCCGCTCTGGCTCGCGCGACCAATCCCCGGGACTTCGAGATCGCCTGGAATGTTCTGAAACAGGCTCCTCGAGCGCGTTTGCACACATTCCTCCCCGTGTCCAAAGCCTACCGGGAGCACTTCCTCAAGAAGAGCCTTGAAGAGAGTGTCGAGATGGGGGTCAAAGCGATCGCCCGCGCGAGAGAGTTCACAGAAGACGTGGAGTTTTCCCTGGTGGATGCCTTCAGGGCCGATCGCCGGGAGGTGAGTGCCATGGTGAAGGCGGCTTTCAAAGCTGGAGCCGGGATGGTGAATCTGGCCGACACGGTGGGGGCTGCCACCCCCTCGGACGTGAAGTCGCTGGTCCAGTTCCTTCTTGACGAAGCGGGCTCCTCTGCGCAGGGACGGCTCAGCATCCATTGCCACAACGATCTGGGTCTCGCGGTGGCCAATTCGTTGGCGGCCCTCGAGGTGGGGGCGCGGCAGGTCCATTGCACCGTGAACGGTATCGGGGAGCGGGCCGGCAATGCGCCGCTCGAAGAACTGGTGGTGGCTCTGTGTGTCCATCCCACCCAATTCAATGGTGAAACGGGCGTGAAGCTCGATGAAATCTACCCCACCTGCCGTCTGGTTCGCCGCCTGACCGGAATTGCCCTGCAGCCCCACAAGCCCATCGTGGGCAGTAACGTGTTCGTCTTTGAATCGGTGGTGCCGCAGCTTGCGGACCGCATCGAGAAGCCGCCCTGCGAAATCATCGATCCACGGCTTTTGGGCATCGAGAATGTGGGGGAGGTGTTGGATGCGAAAACGAGTCTTGAAGCATTCAAAAATAAAGTTGCCGAACTGGGCTACGAGGTGACTGAACCTCAATTGACTCAGTGCTATGAAGCTTTTCAGGAGCTGGCCGCCAAGAAGGAGTTTGTTTTTGACGCCGACCTGGAACTTTTGATGGGCTCCAAGTCATCTCTCGAAGAGGCACGTTACCGGCTCCTGTACCTGAATGTCATGGCGGGATCCATCTCGGTCCCCAACGCCACCGTGCAGCTGGAGATCGATGGGCAAATCGTGCAGGATGCGGGCTTTGGGCATGGCCCGGTGGACGCGGCTTTCAAAACCATCTGCAAGATGGCCAAACGCTTTCCCAAGCTGGTGCGCTACGAAGTCAATGCCGTCACCTCGGGCACGGATGCCCAGGGAGAGGTCACCATCCGGCTGGAGGAACAGGGGTGTTTGGTGGACGGACGGGCGGTGGACACCGACATCGTCCTGGCCAGCGCCAAAGCACTGGTGGATGGATTGAACAAGCTGGAAAGTCTTCATGTGGAGCCGCAGATCTCGGAGTTCACGGATCTGGAAAGCCTGCTGCCGAGACTCTGAAGCCCTGCAGGGCCCCGGCATCGGAAGAGAGTGGGGCGGCAGGGTGCTCTTCGCGTTTGGAGCGTTTCCGGAAGACAGAAGAGAGCCGCCCGTTTATCTGAGCCGGGGTGATTTGGGGGGGCTCCTTTTCGGCCAGGGTCACACGACCTGGAGCAGATAGCATTTGAGATAATGGGTCTCGGGCATGGCCAGCAGAACGGGGTGGTCTTTGGACTGACCCCTGGCCTCCAGCAGCCTCAGTTCTCGCCCGCTCGCCTGTGAAGCCTTCAGAAGGACCTCGCGAAAAGAAGCCTCATCCAGGTGGAAGGAACAGGAGCATGAGACGAGGATGCCGCCCGGCTTGAGAGTCAGAAGGGCCCTGCGGTTCAAATCGGTGTAGCCCTTCTTGGCTTCCAGGAGCGCGCTCTTGGTTTTGACAAAGGCGGGAGGATCCACGACCACCACGTCAAACGAGTTCCGGGGCAATTCTTTCAAGGCCTGAAAGACTTCCCGGGCTTCGAACCGACACTGCGACGCCAGGCCATTTTCCTGAGCGTTGACCTCGGCCTGTTCGATGGCGGCCTTGGATTCATCGATTCCGAGAACCTCCGCCGCTCCCGCTGCAGCTGCGGTCAGGCTCCAGGCGCCATTGTAGCAGAACAGATCCAGGACCTTCTTGTCCTGGACAAAGGGCTTGAGCATCCGTCGGTTGTCCCGCTGGTCCAGGTACATGCCCGTTTTCTGACCCTCAATGGGGTTGATCAGGTAGTGAAGTCCATCCAGTTCCACCCTCAGGTTTTCCCTGAATTCTCCGTGGGCGAGCCCTTTGGAAAGGGGCAATCCCTCCAGGAGCCTCACCGGCGAATCGTTCCGATAGACCAGAATCTCGGGTTTCAGAACCTCATGAATCGCCGCCTGAACCTCCGGCTCCAACCGTGACATGCCGAGGGTCGTGATCTGATAAACCACCAGCCTTCCATAACGGTCCACGACCAGACCAGGCAGCCCGTCCGATTCTCCATAGACCACACGGTAGCATTGGGCTCCGGGATAGAGCTCCGTCCTGCGCCGCTGATTCGCCGCGTCCAGGCGGCGGGTGATAAAGTCCGGCTGCGGTTCCCTGCCCGGGCCTGCCAGCAGGCGAACGGCGATGAGCGAGCGGGGATTGATGTACCCATAGCCCAGGTTCCTGCCCTTGTGGGAGAACACTTCCACCCAGCCGCCGGGTTCGAAGTAGTTGAGAGGGTCTGCGATTTCATTGCTGAATATCCACTTGTGACCGCGAAGGATGCGCTTCTCTCCACCTGGATTCAGGGTCAAGGGCTTCATATTCGGGCTCCTGGCAAGCGTTAAAAAAAAAGCGCCCCGTTGAGGGCGCCTCAAGACCCGAGAGCGCTTGAGAACTTCAGCTGCCTTCGGGGCGAAGCGATTCCAGCAAGATGTGATAATCGTCGTACATGTCGGCGGAACTCTCGATGACTTCGTAGAGATCGTCGAGGTCCATGTCAATGACCGTGTCCTTGTCCGGCGATTCCTCTTTCAGTTCAATCCAGATCCAGTCGAGCAGCATCTCTTCGGAGTCGGTGTAGCCCTCTTCCTGTTTATCCAGTGACCCGTCGGCCACCTTTTTGGCGACATTCTTCATCGCAATTCTGACAAAATCCTTCATTTCCATGTTGAGCGGCCTCCGTTTAGCGTGACATTTTGCCTCATCTTCATCCAGGTTTCTCAAGGCTTCAAGGCGCGGATTGCCGATGAGACCGGCGAAACTGCCTATGGCTACATAGCCCATTTGAGAGGTCGATTCAATCTATTTGTCCTCAAATGGACTCTGGATTCCGCCGATATTTATAGCACTCAGAGCCCGCGCGGCAACTCCCTGGAGACCAAAAGTCGAAAAACGACGGCTGCTTTCAGAGGCTCCAGCGGGGCCATTCGGATCAGAGCACCTTTTCTTTTGATTTTATCCGCCACCCTGCGGTATGGAAGCGCTGGAAAGTTCAGACCGCCGGAACCCCGGCGGCGAAAGATTTTCATGACTGTTGATCCCTGCGAGGCGTCCATGCACAGAAGGAAATCAGAGATACCCGAGAAACAATATGTCCTCGACGCCATGACCGTGAGCGATTCATGGCGCCTCTTCAAAATCCTGGCGGAATTTGTGGATGGTTTTGAAGCTCTGGCGGATTTGTACCCGGCGGTCTCCATTTTTGGTTCTGCACGCGTCCGGCCCGGCGAGGAAATCTACGAAAAGGCGGTGGTCATTGCCCGCAGGCTGGCCGAAAGCGGCTACCACATCATCACGGGAGGCGGCCCGGGAATCATGGAGGCCGGAAACAAAGGGGCAGCGGAAGGGGGCGCCAAATCCGTCGGCCTGAACATCACGCTGCCTCTGGAACAGGAAGCCAATCCCTACTCCAACTTGAAAATCGACTTTCAGTATTTCTTTGTGCGCAAGGTCATGTTCATCAAGTACGCGCAGGCCTATGTGGGCATGCCGGGAGGTTTCGGGACCCTCGATGAGGTCTTCGAGGCGTTGACGCTGATCCAGACAAAGCGAATCAAGCCCTTTCCCGTCATCCTGGTCGGGTCCGATTACTGGAACGGCCTCGTCGACTGGATTCGGAGCACACTTCTGGATCGCGGTTTCATTGCGCGCGATGACCTCCGGCTGGTGAGCATCATCGACGACCCCGAGGAAGTGGTCCACACCATCAAGCGCTACGTGATCGTCTAGAGCCGGCCCGTCTTCCCGGTGGATCCATTGCGACGATTTCGGTAAGCTTCTCGAAGGATTTCAACCGGGTGGAACACCGAATAGGGGGTCGCCTGGTTGAACTGGAGGCGGCAGCTGAGACAGTCCGTCAACAGCCTTTCCGGTTGCAGCGCCCGGATTGTTTCCATCAGCGGGTGGCCCATGCGGAGGCATGTCTCGTGGAATGCCTCTTTGAACCCCATGATGCCGCCCATGCCGCAGCAGTAAAAGGAATTGTCGATCACTTCCAGGGAAATTCCCGGTACCCCGGTTAGAAGCTCAACCCAGGGCCTTCCGATCTTCTGCTCCCTCAGGTGACAGGGAGCGTAATAAACCATGCGGCCTGCCACAGGCCCAAACTCTTCGTTCAAGTCACCCTTCCGCTGCAGTCCCAAAAGGTATTCCCCAAGGTCGAAGGTGTGCGTGGCGACCTGGATACGCCTTTCGGGGTCGAGGGAGGAGAAGTACCCTTCATCCTTGAAAAGCCCTTGGAAAACCGGCTTATTCGGAAACGAGACCCCCGGCCCCGTCGGCCCGCACATGGCCGCCGTCCCGGTTTCGGTCCGTCCGCTCCCCGCTCCGCCTGAACCGGGGCGGTTTTGCAGCGCATGGCAGGCCCCTTCGCTCAAGACGCTTTTCAGCATGAACCCGCAGGTGGGACAGGCGCAGACAATATCGTAGCCCTCCTCCACCGATTCCGCGAGATGCTTCAGATTGTGGGCCGCCAGCTGCAGGGTGAACTCCCGGTCCCCCTCCAGCAGGCTCGGCATGCCGCAACACCTCTGCGGGGGGCAATACACCCCGATGTCGTTTTGCCGGAACACTTCCACCACGGCTTTGGGGACCTCGGGAAAAAGGTATTGCCCCGTGCATCCCGCAAAGAAAGCCACCTTTCTCCCCTGAATTTCCCGCCGGCTGTGCAGTCCCTGTCTTTGTGCCCAGTGAACAAAATTCTCTTCCGGAACGGGCGGGATGGTGCGTTCCACATGGATGCCCGCTGTTCGCTTCAAGAGTCGTCCCACACGGTCGTTCTTCAAAAGCGCGTTGGTGAGAGCGGGAAACGTCCCGCAGATGGCGGCAAGACGCTCCACATCCTGCAGGAGCCGCAACGTCGGTTTGAGCCCTTCCCTCTCGATGAAGGCACCCTTGGCCTTCATGAGATCGGTGCGCACATCGGGGCAGGGGCACAAGCCGCAGAAATTGCACAGCTCCACCAGGTTTCGCAGTTCCTCGGGGGTGACGCTCCCCTTTTTTTTCGCCTCCTTGTCGTAGAGGCGGTAGAGTTCCGGAAAAACCAGGCAGGGAGTGCCCTCCATGAGGTGGCGGCAGATGTCGCAATCGGCGCAGGCTTCTACCACGGCGCGTGCCATGTTTTCAGGCGTCTTCAGGGTCATGGGAAATTTCCTTTTCGAGCCTCACCGTCCATCATTCGGGCAATCGCTCTGCGGGAATCAGGAGCACGGGCACAGGTGCCGATCGCACCACTTCCCTGGAGACACTTCCCAGAAGAATCTCCCGTGCGTATCCCCTTCCCTGGCTTCCCATGACAATGAGAGACACATCGCAGTCCCTGGCACATCGCACGATTTCCTCCCCGGGGTCGCCGTAATGAAGGTGAACGGACACGTCCTCGGCGCCTTTGGCCGTCAGTCGATCCCGAAGTGCTTCCAGGCGCGCCCGGTCGATGCGGTTGAAATCTTCCAGGTGCTCCTCCACCCTCAGCTTTTCCTGAACGTGTCCCAGCGTGATGCGCTTGGCGCCGCTTTCCACGATTTTTTCCAGGTAGGCGAAGGCTCGTTCCGCGGTCCTGGAAAAATCCGTCACGTAAAGGACATGGTGGGCCATGTTTTCACAGGCGATCCGGCAGGTTTTACATTCTCCTTCCAGAACGGTCTTGAGCCGCACGAGCAGAACAGGCCTGGTGGCGCTTTGAACGACATCAAAAGCGACCCCGCCCAGCAGCGCGGCCGTGACGAGCACGTTTCGACCATGGGAGCCCACCACGATGAGGGAGCAGTCCTTCTCGTCGGCGATGCGGTGGATTTCCCTGGAGGGAAGGCCGAGGACGAGCTCCGTTTCCACCTGGAAACCCTGACGCTCCAGCACTTCCTTCTGTTCGTCCAGGGCTTTCTGAAGCTCCGTTTTCAAAGACTCTGTCAGCGCGCCCACATCGCGGACGTTGACGCAGTGCAGGAGAACCGCCTCCCGGGATCCCAGGCAGGCGAGAAAGTTCATCTGTTCCATGACCTTGGCGGATGCCTCCGAAAGGTCCGTGGTGACAAGAACACGCTTCACCATGGCTGACTCCTTCATCCGTTACCCAATCCGTTTATCCGTCACAACGTCCGTTTATCC